>JAPKZK010000121.1 GCA_026393835.1 Candidatus Aminicenantota bacterium
CTACCAATTGGCGTCCGATGCAATATCTTGGCAGATAGGATATAGACGCGCAATCGGCCTGTTCCCAGGCCCTACCCTAATTTTCACTGAGCATTTCTGTAAGGGCCAACAATGTTTGATAGCCTTTTATCATGCTCCGGCGATTCCCCAGATTTTCACTGATTGTTTTTTCCGCTTTTCCTCTCTTCCTCGCTTCCGCTCTTCCTGTTTTTTCTTCATCATTCATCATTCAGCATTCATCATTCTATCTTTTCTTCCTCTCTTCCCCTCGTCCGCGTTTTGTCAGTGTTTGTCGCTGACCAGTGGCCCCATTTTTTTCGGAAATTAAGGGACAGCCAGAATTCTTCCGCCTGGCGCCCTGGCGACAAACGTTTTTAAGAACTCTTAAAATAGGCCTTCTGCCTGGTATACCCCGCAGAAAGCACCTGGATTCCCAGCGACTCGAGAAGCTGCGGATGATCTTTCAATGCCACCTTACAGATGTAAATGAATTCCTTCAGCCAAAAATTGAATTCCTCCAACAATATATTCCGCTGCTCCGTCGCATCCTGCGCCATACCTATGACCTCGGTATACTTACTCCTGGCCTGCACTACCCGCTGAACATTCGCATACCCCTCCTGCAACTTGTCAACGGTTATCGCTGTCTCTGCTAACCGGCCAATTAACTCGGGATCAATTAGAAGATTACTGTAAAATGTGTCCGCCTGCCGCAGCCATCCATTTATTACCCGCGTCCTGGGCTCCTGCAATAATAATTTTTCCAGTTTCTCCGGGTCTTTCCGGCATTGCAATTTCGTGAAATTGGCATGCTCCAGGTACTCCTTGTTTACTTCCGCGAATAATTTCTTAAACTCAGCCCGCGCCATTAATTGAAGCCCGTGTAACTCTGTTTTCTTCCTATCCGATTTCATAAGTGCATCAAGCATCGAGAGCCCTTTGTCGATTTTTTCAGCGGTCATATTGTATCCCGCCAGAAGGGGGTAAATCTTTTCTTCATTCCTGGCATTCCCCAGGGCGTTTTTCGAGTTATACATGAAATCCGCCAGGCTACTTGTTTTATACATCATGGCTTGCCTCATTTTCCATGTCTTTTTTTATGGCCGCTCCCGCCGCCGCGGCCTCAGCGATAGCCGCGGTCGTCACAGTAACAGCCGGCGCGGTCGCGGTTACCTTCCGGCTCTCTTTGAATTTGTGGAAATTGAGCAGGATTTCATATTTCAGCACGGGAATTTGTTCCATTTGCTCCACCAATTCCTGGATTTCAGCCGGCAAAACCGCTGCCGCGGTTTTGTTTTCTTTCTCTTCATAAAACATCGGCCCTTTGTCAAGGATCAACCAGTCCAGGGAAATTCCCAGGTTATTCCCCAGTTTGGATAGAATTGTAAAATGGGGAAAAGACCTGGCGTTCTCGTACTTGTAATAGGTCGCCGGATAAGTACCGATGCGCCCGGCCATATCACCGGAGGAAAATCCCAGCGCATCGCGGGTTTTCTTCAACCTCAACGCAATGTCCTGTAATATTGTTTTTCGATGCATTGTTTCAACCTCCTAAATTAGTAGGATGAGTGATTTTAACACATGTTTTCAATAAAAGGAAGGGGTTGAAACGATGAAAATCTGATTTTTCTAATTTTATTTGGGCCGATCGAATTTATAAAATAGTTTATCGGCTATTTAAAGAGGCCGATCGGCTTTATTGTATCGCCGTTCGACTATTTTGTTTATCCGATCGATAATATTTTTAGGCCGATCGACTATTTTATATATCTGAGCGAAATTTATTTTTATTTGAATCACTATTTTTTTGAGCCGATTGAAAAAATTTAATAGTTGATTGACTATATTTTAGAGCTGATCGAATATTTTAAAAAGCTGATTGAAATATTTTTTTATCCGATCGGCTATATTATATCCGTTTCGATTTTTTGTTTTCTATTTTCTTCTTCAGTATTTTCTCGGTTTTACTTTGTCCGCTGCTATCTTAATCATTAATCCGGTGGACGCCGGGAAGAATCCGGTCTGTTTTTGTTCGTCTTGTAACAGGGCTGCTTTTCAGTTCGTGTTCATTCGTTTCATTGGCGTTAGCAGCGGCTTCAAGTAGTTTTACAAGAGAAAATAGATGGAAAATACCTTCTCGATCCCCAAAATAACCTTACCCTTCGTGAATATAAACGAACCCCCTGGTCCCAAAAGGATGGAAAACCGGGGCTATTCATAATCTAATAAATGGGGGATTACCGGGAAATTTGGAATTTGAATTTTTGCCTATTATATGGTATTAATATAATTTACAAATCAGACCGAGGCAGGCAATGAAATTGCTAAAAATAACTCTCATACTGATGGCGGTTACCTGTTTTTCCCTGGTTATGGCGGGCCAACTCCAACAGGATAGCAGGGAACAAAAACTTCAAGAACCTATTATCGAGAATAGAACCGTCACCAATATCCAATTCCCCGTCCGGGTTTTCCTTGATGGCCGGTCCGTTGGAGGACTAAGCAAAAAAGATTTCACCCTATTCGTAGATGACAAAGAAACCCCCATTAACGGTTTTTATGAGACCAGGAAAAAATTAAATTCCCCCCCGGATCATGCCGCAGGGCCGGGCCCGTCTGAAAATGCGCCCCCGCGGTTATTTGTCATTATATTCAATATCAGCGACTACAACCTTAACCTGGGAAAGGACATCGATGCCATTTTCCGGGATATATTGCGGCCCGATGACCGGTTCATGGTCATATCCAACAACTATTTTTTACCCGAAACAACCCTCAAAGACCCGGAACTGGAAAAAAGAATACTACTGGAGACCCTGCGCAAAGAAGCCGATAAACTCCGGATGAACATCCTGGAAGTAGAATCCGAATTAAAAGTACAGGCCAATAATTTTATTTCCCGGCTGTCCGACCCCGTTGAACAACGGCAGCCGGATTTTCCCTATGAGGTTTTCCGGGAATTTTTTACCAATTATATCCTTACCTTTGAGCAGTTCAAGAAGGGATATTTCGATATGGCCAAAGAACAGTATATAAAAATCGCCGAATATTTGAAAAGCCAGGGCGCTGAAAAGTGGGTTTTAAATTTCTTCCAGGTGGGCCTATTCCCGCGCTTCAAAATGCACGGCCAAATCCAGTCCGCATTGGATCTCTATACCGAAAGTACCCGCGAGGCCCAACCCCCGGATATCCGCATGAAAGCATTGATCATGGAATTATTGCCTAAACTTGAGGACGTGGATAAATGGATGGTTGACAACATCAGTCGCTTATTCGTCGATTCCGGCGCCACGATTCACACCCTCTTAAAAAAACCTATAAATACAAACTTTTTGGATCACTACGATTACCAGCCCATATCTACCGATTCGGAAAGCATCCTGCGGGAAATCGCGCACCTAACCGGGGGAAGCCTGGTGCATGACAAAAGCGCCGCTGAGTTCGTCGCTGCAATCTCTGCACAAGAAGATATCTATTATATGTTGACCTATGCGCCGGAAAACGACGAAGACAAAGATTCAACCCTGCGGCTGACGATTAATTCCGACAAAAACTTCAGGCTGGTCTACGATAACAAGAAAAAACCCCAACTGTTCAAAAAAATACTGGATAAAATAAAAGAGTATAACCCCCAGGTCAAAATTGGGACCATTACCCTGATCAACGATACCCTTTTTGTGAAAGTCGCCCGGATTAAAACAGTCCCGCTGGGCAACCGCGATGAATCAAGGATCGGAAGAATCGAAGCAAAAGTGATGATCGTGGACAGCGATTCGAAAGTCATCTGGGAAACCAGGAAATTTTATAAATGCAAGGAAAGTGAAAGCGTGTTCCAGACCGATATCCCCCCGCTAAAAAAGGGAAACTATAATGTGCTGGTGGAAGTAAAAGACCTCCTGAGCTGGTACAGCGACGCCGCCGGGGAAAATATTACCCACGGCAAGAATTAAAAAAATCTGATTTATTTTTGTTGTATTATCCTCTCATATACTTCCAATGCCACGGATTGGGGGGATACTTGTTTACCTTCTTTGGATTTTACTATAGCCCCTTCCATCGAGGCGGGGGAGACCAGGTGAAAACCAATGTTCCCGTACCTGGCGGCAAAGGATTCCGTCATCAACTGCAACGCATTTTTGGCTGCCGCATAGGTGAGAATTTTCTTATAAGGCTTGATAATGCCCACTTCCTCGAAACCGATATTGACCACCGCCTGCACCCGGGTATACTTGATGAAAAAGTCAGTGATTTCAAAGGCAGTAATGACATTATGGTGAAAATCGAAATAAAAATCTTCGGCCGTTAAGTCCGCGATGTCTTTATAAGTAATGGGCCCGTAATTGTTAACAAGGAAACCGCAGCGCTTAAATCTCAGGCTGTTTTCTACCAGGAAATCCCGGATTCCCGTAAGGGTGGAGAAATCCGCCTGTATCCAATCGCAATTTTTTAGATAGCGCGGCTCTTCTTGCCGGTATTGGGCAAACACGTGATAGCCGTTGGCTGCGAACTGGTGCACCAGGGCTTTTCCCAGTAACCCCGATGCGCCGGTGATTAGAATTTGTTTGTCCATTAAAGAATAATTTTCAGCCCCGCGCTGAGGGCAAAACCGTTGAGGTTCAATACTGCCGGCCGCGATCCGGGGACAGCTTTGTTGGGCTGCTTTATAAAAAAAACGTATTGCCCGAGGTCCTGGTTTGCCTGGTAGTAAAAATCCCCTTCCAGGGGTGCACCCGCTGTTCGATAATCCTTGCCCTTCATTTCTTTGAAGGAAACCAACCGGTACCCGGCGTCCACAAAAATGGCCAGGAATTTAAAGATATTAAGGTCCACGGATACTCCCCCGTGAAAGCCCAGGCTATTTTTCATACTTTTCAACAAAACCGTATCGGCGGTTTTTTCTTTATAAGCGGCCAGGTAGACGCCTTCGCCAAGGGTCAGCGAGGCTTTGAAAAAAGACCCGTTCACCAGTTTATAGCGGATGAACAAAAAAATCGGGACCGCGGAGAAAGTATGCCGGGTAAGGGAACCGGTATCCAGGTAACGCTCGATATACCCAGCGCTAATGCCCACCGAATGCTTTTTCATCTCCAGCCCGATTTCGCCGCCGTAGCCCCGGAAAAAAGAACGGGTAGAGACGTTGCCCGCAACGTCTCCACCAATATTTTCGTTTTTGTCCACGAAATCGCCAAAGTCGCCGGCGGCAGAGAACACGGCATTGCCGCTGAATTTAACGTACAACCGGGGCTTTTGCGTTTGCGCCGGCAAACTTTCCGCGCATACCGACGCCAACAGCGTCAATATAAATACATAAAAAAATATTTTTCCCATCGTCTTGCGCACCTCTATCCTTTTAAATGTTAATCATCCAACATATGAATCACCAGGCCGTCTTCCAGTTTAGGTTCAAACCAGGTGGATTTGGGGGGCATGACATTGCCCGAATCCGCTACTTTGAACAACTGTTGAATCGTGGTGGGGAAGAAAGAGAAAGCCGCTTTAAATTCTCCGCTGTCCACCAACCGTTCCAGTTCTCCAGTGCCCCGGATACCGCCCACAAAATCGATGCGTTTATCTTTACGGGGATTTTTAATACCCAGTACCGGGTCCAGCAGGTTGTTTTGCATCATGGAAACATCCAGGCACGCCACCGCATCATTCTTATCATAGCTCCCGTCTTTGGCGGTCAGCCGGCGCCATTGGCCCTCGATATACATACAGAATTCACCGCTCTTTCGTGGCGCTTTTACATCCGTATCTTCACAAGTGAATTTCTCCGCGATTTTAGCGAAGAATTCCGCCTTGCTTAAACCGTTCAGGTCTTTTACCACACGGTTGTAGGGCAGGATTTTCATCTGGTTGTCCGGGAAAATCACGGCCAGGAAAAAATTATATTCTTCATTTCCCGTATGATCCGGGTTGGCCTGCTGCCGTTTGATTTTTACATTGGTTGCGGCGGCGGAGCGGTGATGACCGTCTGCTACGTAAAGGACATCGACCCCGGCAAATGCAGCTTTCAGGTCGTCGATCAACCCCTGGTCGTCCAGCACGTAAAAAATATGACGAACGCCGTTGGCTTTGGTAAAATCGTATTCCGGTTCTTTTTGCATGCCCCTTTGAAAAAGCGCATCGATGCGGTCGTTGTGTTTGAAAGTCAGGAACACCGGCCCGGTATGGGCGGCGAGGGTTTCAATGTGACGCATGCGGTCATTTTCTTTATCTTCGCGGGTATATTCATGTTTTTTAATAATATCGTCCTGGTAGTCCCGGCATGAAGCGCCGGCCGCCAGTCCCACCTGCACATGGTCTTCCCAGACCTGTTTATACAGGTAAAAAAGCTTTTCCCGGTCCCGCACCATGTGCTTATCGGCAATAAATTTTGAAAAATTCTCCCTGGCTTTATTATAAACCTCGTCGGAATAGAGGTCCACGCCGTCGGGGAGGTCTACTTCCGCTTTACTGACGCGTAAAAAAGAATAGGGGTTCGCGGCCGTTAATTTTTTCGCTTCCGCGGAACTTAACACATCGTATGGGGGTGACGCAAGTTTACTCACAATGTCTTTTGTCGGTCTCAATCCTTTAAAAGGTTCGATTCTTGCCATGTATTTTCCTCCTGGTATCCTAAAGAAACTTCTCTTAAAAACCTATTATAGAAAAAACACGGTTGATGTCAATGATTTTTCCAAAAAAAAGTCCGGCTTTGACAAAAATCTGCTTGTAATATAAAGAGGATTCCATTAAAATAGAGCCATGAATCAAGAAAGAAAATTTCACCCAAGGTTTTTTCATGTGACCCATACCGGGAAGTTAAAACCCCTGGAATCCATCGCTGAGGCGATTTCGGTATTAAATGGGGCCGGTTATGTCTGGTTCGATTTCCTGGATCCCCTCCGGGAGGACCTGGAGCCTTTGATAGAGCCCCTATCGCTCCATCCCCTGGCCATCGAAGACTGCATCGATGAAGAGCAGGTCCCCAAAATCGACGATTTCCCCACCAATACATTTATCCTCTTCAACAGTTACGATTACATCGATAACATTTTGGTGATCGATGAGATCGATTTTTTCCTGGGCAAGAATTTCCTGGTATCGGTTCACCATTGCCATACCGGGATAAAAGACTTTTTCGGAAAATTAGACGAGTCAGTGGCCCGCGATATAGAGAATGTGCGGAAAGGGCCTGATTTCCTGCTGCATGTGATCCTCGATTACGTGGTGGACCGGAAATTCAAGGCCATCGAAGCCCTGCAGGAAGAGCTCGACAATGCGGAAGAGATTATCCTCAAAACGCCTACTTCTTTCAAGCCCGAATCCGTGCTGCGTCTGCGCAAAAGCTTGCTGACGTTACGCAAAAGTTTGTTCCACGAACGGGAGGTCATGGTACGCATTTGCCGGCGCGATTCCCCCTTTATAACGGAAAAGTCCATTTACCATTACCGAGATATTTACGATCATTTGGCCAAGTTTTTCGAGGCCATCGAAATATACCGGGAAATGATTACCAGTTTGATGGAGATGTACCTGTCCATGCTCAACAATCGTATGACCCAGGTGGCCAACCGCACCAACCAGGTAGTGCGCCGCTTGACATTGATAAATACCATTTTCATGCCGTTGACTTTGTTGGCCGGGATCGGGGGGATGTCGGAATGGAGTATGATGACCGGGCCCGAAAACTGGAGTATTGCTTACCCGCTTTTCCTGGTTTTAATGGTGACGCTTGGGGTGGTCAATTACTTTGCGCTTAAAGTGCTGGAAGCCAAAGATCGCCGCGAAGCCGACTCCGAGCTGGAAGATTGATTACCGGGAGGAGCAAAAGCTGCTTCCCGGATTTAGAAGTTTTTCTCGATAATCTCCTTTAATACTACGGATTTCTCCTCTGAATAATCGCATAAGTGAACCTCTTGAACATAGACCGTGGATTGGCTTGCTAAAAATTCGTAAATAGCGCCGACGATTATTTTGACGGCCGGTTCCAGCGGGTAGCCGAAAATCCCGGTGGAGATGGAGGGCAGGGAAACGGATTTTAATTGCAACCGTTCCGCCAACTGCAATGCGGTGGTCACGGCGGATTTCAAAAGCGCGGGTTCACCGGCGTTCCCGCCCCTCCAGATGGGACCCACGGTATGCAGGATATACTTAAACGGGAGTCGTCCGGCGGTGGTATAGGCGGATTGGCCGGTGGGCACCGGGGCTTTTTCATCGCTTTCCTTTTGTATCTCGGCCCCCCCGGCCCGCGAAATCAACCCCGCTACGCCCCCGCCGTGCGCCAGGTGCTCATTGGCGGGATTTACGATGGCTTCTACTTTCTCCTCGATGATGGAATTTCTTACTAACATGAATTTCTTTTTATCGAATTCCTTCTCTAATATTACCATTTTCGTTTCTCCTCTGTGGCTTTTTTTATTTTAGTTCATCCTTAAATCTTTCAAATATCTTATCGATGCCCGCTAATAACTCTTTTTCTGAAAATGCTTTTTCCAGTTCCTCTTTGCTGCAAAGGACGCCGATTTCTTTGTCGGCGAATATCAAGTGCCGGAAACTTTCTTTACGGGTCCAGGATTCCAGGGCATTTTTTTGCACCAGTTCGTAAACTTTTTGCCGGGGCATGCCTTTGTCCAGGAGCAGGGTCAGCACTTTCTGTGAGAAATAAACTTCGTTGGTGATACCCAGGTTTCGTTTAATGTTTTCCGGGTAGACATTGAGGTTCTCGATGACGTTGATAATGTCCTTGAGCATAAACGCTGTCGCATGAAAGGCATCCGGGAAGAAAACCCGTTCGGCGGAAGAATGGGAAATATCCCGTTCGTGCCACAGAACATTGTTTTCAAAGGCCACGGATAAATATCCACGCAGAAGGCGCGCCAGGCCGGAGATGCGTTCGCACCTGACCGGGTTTCGTTTGTGGGGCATGGACGACGACCCTTTCTGGCCGCTGGTAAAAGGTTCTTCCGCTTCCAGTACCTCGGTGCGCTGCAGGTGGCGGATTTCCACGGCGATTTTTTCGATGGCGGAACCCAGGCTGGCCAGGGCGTACATCGCTTCCATATGGCGGTCCCGCTGGATGATCTGGGAGGAAACTTTGCATGGGGTTAGATTCAGTTTTGCCAGCGCCCGTTGTTCGCCTTCCGGGGGGAAGTGAATGTAAGTGCCCACCGAGCCCGAAATTTTCCCCACCGAGATAATTTCCCTGGCCCGCAGCAGGCGGGAGAGGTTTCGTTTTATTTCCTCGTACCATATTAAGTATTTAACCCCGAAGGTAATAGGTTCGGCATGGATGCCGTGGGTTCTCCCGATGGCCATTAAGTCTTTATAAAGGAATGCTTTTTTGATGAGAATGTCTTTCAGGGTTTCGGTTTTTTTAAGAATAATGTCCAGCGATTCACGGAGCAGCAGCGATAGGGCGGTATCGACGATATCGTAAGAAGTGATGCCTTTATGGATATAGGCCGAATCCTTGCCCACGAATTCTTCCACGGAGGTCAGGAAAGCGATCACATCGTGTTTTACTTTGACCTCGATTTCGTTGATACGGTCAACGTTGAAATTGGCTTTGGCTTTTATGTTTTTAAGGCTTTTTTCGGGTACATCGCCCCATTCGTACCAGACTTCGGTGATAGCCAGTTCCACGTCCAGCCATTTTTTAAATTTGTTTTGTTCGCTCCATATTTTTGAAATCTCATCTACTTCGTAACGGTCGATCATGTTAACTCCTTACCTCTTCGCAGGAAAATCTATTTATCATCAATCATCTTTTTACAATAATTTTGCCGGGTTGTCAATAAAAAATGATCTTTCTTCTTACTTGAACAGATCCTTCAATGTAATCTCGCCTGCCGCCAATTCCTTCGCATAATCGTTTTGAACCAGTCCGTGGACTGTGATCATTGTTAAGAAGAGTTGTTTCCTGGTCTTTGCCTGCTCGGAAAAAGTCTCCATTTTATATTTCAATTGATTGGCATAGGATTTATCAATAATAAATTTTTTATTGTAATGCTTAATCTCACAAATATTAATGATCCCATCCACCCGGTCCAATAACAAATCCACCTGGGCGCCGGCTTTCGATTCTTCGGAAGACGGGAAATAACGCCAACTGCCGATCTCTTTGGAAATCGCTTCGATACCCAGGGCGCGGCTCACCTGCCGGATATGTTTAAAACATACCGCCTCATAAGCATAACCTGCCCAACTTTTCCAGGCCTGTGACTGCGCTTTGCTTTCCCAATAATTGGCGCCGCCCCGGAGCAGTTTCCCGCGAACTTTCCGCACCCAATTTAGATAAAATAATGTATACTCATCGATGATCCGATAATAGGTCCCTTTACTGGCATACCCATAGGGGGTAAAGCCGGTAATAAACCCGGCCGCTTCTAATTCCAGCAATCTTTCCTTGAATGTCCCGCCGGAAGAGCTTTGCTGGATTTTCGTCAACAATTCATCGCGGGAGAGCCCGTACCGGGTCTGCGCCAGGGCCTGGATAATTTCCAGGTGCGCATCGAAGCGATCGAAAAGTGAAGCGAAAAGTTGGTCGAATTCATCCAGGAGCAATCCTTCCGGCTCAAAACAAATCTTGTTGATGTTTTGCGCGGCGGATAGGCCCCTGGATACCGCCTTTAAATAATGGGGAATACCCCCCATTACCATATACAGTTCCAACACTTGCTCCTCATTGAGTTGAATCCCGCGATACTTCAAATAATCCTGGGCCTCTTTTAAGGTGAAGGGCAGCAAATGGAGCCTGGCGGTCATCCGGTTATACAGGCCGCCTTTGGCGTAAATCACTTTTTCCAGCATCCAGGAGGCGGCTGAACCGCAAACGATGAGTTTTATCATAGGGTTCCTGGACCATTGGGTATTCCAGTAATAATCGATGGCTTCCAGTATGCCGGACTTGCGCGTGGCTAACCAGGGGAGTTCGTCGAAAAAAAGAACGATGGCTTTGTTTTTCGGGAGGTCTTTTAGATGGTCTGTCAACAATTTTAAGGCATCGAGCCAACGTTTGGGTTTTGCCAAACTTATTTTTCCTTGATAGAATGATTCTTCGATAGCCCGTGTAAATAATTCGAGCTGCGTGTTCAACGCGCCGTTTTTTAAACCGGTAATCTCAAAGAAGGCACAGGGCTTTGCATTAAAGTACTGGTGAACCAGGTAGGTTTTCCCAACCCGGCGGCGTCCATAAATTGCAACAAATTCCGCTTCCCGTGAGGCGAAAATTTCATCAAGTTTTTTTATCTCTTCTTTACGCCCGATAATTTCGTATTTCATTTTATATCCTCCATTTCCGTTGTTTACAAGATATTTATAACCAGCGGAATCCGGGTATTTTCATATAGATTCCGCTGAATATAGCATTCCTATACCCAGCGGAATCTCCTCCCTTTCTACCATAATAAAGAGAATTTTTCAAGCGCTGCCTACGGAAGTGAAGTGTGTCTGCTTAAGAAATTCTCCTCTAACCGCCTTTATCAACTTATTTATCTTGCATGTCCATAGGGGGATCTTTCCCACCAGGATAGAACCCGACAGGGCCGCATTCACCGGGCAAACCTTGCATTCCTCCACCTCTTCGCAGGCAAAGCAGAAAGTTTCATCCGTATAAAAACTTCCCTGGTAGAGGCCCTGGTAATTGGGCAGTTGTTTTTCCAGGATGGTTTCGTAATTTTCAATAAAATCGTCAACATGGCCCAGGGAAAATTTCTGATATTCCTGGGTATCGGTTTTATCCTTAAAGAAATCCGAGAAAAGATAACAGCCCCAGAGATTGCCCCCAGGCGTTATTGCCAGACGGTCTTTCGCCCCGGCGCAGCCGAACATGGATTTTTTATCTTTTTCCTTAAAGTCGCTCAACGGGACAGCCCCCGTTTCCCGGTAATGAGAAACAAGAAAATCCTTTAAATCGGACAATTGCTCCTTTAGATTAAACAAGTCGGCGTCAGTCCATTCTTTCACCGTAGAAAGAGTTAGTTTGGGTTCTTTGATGCCAAGTTTGACAACCAATTGCATCGATTGAGAGAGGTATTCCACCGTTTCCGGGGTAAACACGCTGTTGGTGGCCAGTTCGATGCCCGGGTAGCGGGGCATATCCTTAATAACATCCAGCATGGCATCAAAGCTTTGCTTTTGTCTGCCGATCTCGTGGGCCAGGCCGTCGAAACTGATCATAAGACTGAATTTATGCCGGTCCAGGAACTCGATGCGTTCATCATCCAGGAGGCTGCCGTTGGTGGTCATGGAGAAGCGGATGTCTTTTTCGCGGTTTTTATTTTTATTCTCAGTGTAAAGCACCGTATGTTTGATTTGATCGAAAGCCAGCAAGGGTTCGCCGCCGTAGAAAGTGATGAAGCATTTGTCTTTGTTTAAAAAGGGATAAAAGAAATCAAGGGATTTTTCGATAAGGGCCGTGCCCATATAGAGGTTTTCCTTTTTTTGGGGGCAGTAGCTGCAGTCGTAATTGCAGGCGTCCGTGACAATAAAAGTAAGGTTTGCCGGTTCCAATATGGGCGTAGTTTTTTCCATTGCCAAGCTCCTTTTCTTTATTTTAACAGTCCGAGGTACACTATTTTAGATTAAATACGCCCTTATTTCAATAGGTAAACTCGTAGTAACTTCCCCTGTGTCCTTTGCGGCTAAATTTATTTCACGGCAATGCCACATCTGCCCTACCTGGTTTGCATTTCCCCATAATCTCCGGTAAAAATAAGTTAGAAGAATAAAAAAGGAGTTTACCATGAGACGATTTTCATCATATGGGCCGATTAATAACAAATTGCATTATTACGCCCCCAGGATAGAATTAATCGACAGGGCCTATACGCAGCTAATGGGGGAGAACCCTGACGAAGGCGGCCATTATATCACGGTTTGGGCGCCCCGCCAGTGCGGCAAAACCTGGGCCATGCAGCAAATACTCTTTCGCTTGAGAAATGACCCCCGCTTCGATGTCCTCAAAATCAACCTGGAAATCCTGAAAGAAGTTAAAGATACGGCCATGGTCATGGATTCTATTGCTAAAGCCATCGGTGAAGGACTGGGAAAAAATTTTACTGCCATCGATACCAGGGAGAAGTTCCAGGGCATATTTAGAAAAGAGGTATTGGATAAACCTATTATTCTTATCCTGGATGAATTCGACGCCCTGGAAGAGAATGTTATAAATACCGTAGTAAGCGCCTTTAGAAACATCTATATCAACCGCCTGGATGAGTTAGACAAACCCACGGACCAAAAAACCTACCTTCTTCATGCCGTGGCCTTAATCGGGGTGCGCAGCGTCCTGGGCATCGAAAATCCCAAAGGTTCCCCTTTCAATGTCCAGCGCAGCGTTCATATCCCCAACCTGACCTACGAAGAAGTTAAGGGCATGCTTCAATGGTATGAAAAAGAAAGTGGGCAAACCATCGAACCGGAAGCGATAAGGAAACTTTATGAGGAAACCCGGGGGCAGCCCGGTTTAACCTGCTGGCTCGCTGAATTACTTACCGAAGGATTCGAAGGTTATACCAATGACAAAACCCGTTCCCTGGAAATGAAGGATTTTAACTTCGTATACACCGCGGCCACCGTGGCCCTTCCCAATAACAACATCCTGAATCTCATCAGTAAAGCCAAAAAGGAGGAGAATAAAGCTTTTCTCCTGGAAATGTTTAAAACCGGGGAAAAAATAGAATTTACCTTTGACGACCCAACCATTAATGAACTCTATATGAACGGCCTGTTGGATAAGGAACTGGACCCGGATGGACGTTATTATCTCAGGTTTGCCTCTCCCCTGGTCCAAAAGCGGTTATTTAATTATTTTTCCCGCAGTTTTTTCAGGCAAATGGGTCCCCTGGTGGATTCTTTTATCAACATGGACGATATTATCACCGACACGGATTTAAATATCCCTAACCTGCTGAAACTCTATCAAACCTACCTGGGAAAAAACAAGAACTGGTTGTTCACCTCCGTATCCAGGCATAACGATATGCGGATCTATGAGGCGGTTTATCATTTTAATTTGTATTCTTATTTGGATGCGTTTTTAAGAAACCCGGGCGGGAGGGTATACCCGGAATTTCCCACCGAGAACGGTAAGATCGACCTGGTGGTCACCTATGGCAAAAACCGGTATGGCCTGGAATTAAAATCCTTTACCAATGAACGGGAGTATAAGATTTCCCTGGAAAGGGCCGCCGATTATGGGAAACAATTAGGACTCGCGGTTATATACCTGGTACTCTTCGTGGATTATATCGACGCCGCAAACCGCGAAAAACTCGAAAAAGAGTATAAGGGTAAACAATCCGGTATAAAAGTAGTCCCGGTATTCTTAACTTCGTAATTTCGTTTTTAACCCCCGCAGGCAGCGTGTTTTACAATTTTTATTTTTTTCCCAAATGCTATTGACACGAAAAAAAAATTGGTATATAGTGACCCTCTCATTAATAATATGGAAGGTAGGAAATGAACCGAAAGGTGATTGAAGAAATTAATGAAAACAGAGAAAATCGACCCTGACCCTTTTCCGCCCCCGTGTTGGAAAGCACCAGTAACGGGGGTGGATGAATCGCTTGCCCTGGGGGGGCTTAACACCCAAAAATCGGAACGCTCGGCATACGTCCGGACGTTTTTAAACCGGTCCACTTCCCCCTGGTTCCCAGGGGTATCCCGTATGCTGCCTTGCGGCAGCAGGTGGGACGATACGGCAAACAGCATACGGCGAACAGCGAACAGCGAACAGCGTGCAGTGTGCAGTGTTCAGCGTCGAGCTAAACGGAGGAATGTAATAATGTGGAATCATAACTCCATATTATTGAAAAGTAAGGAAAATGATAGAAGTAGAGCAAAAAATGAGCCATACAATGATTGCTAATCCCGATGACGTCCTGGACCTCATCGATGGGGCCGACGGAGAAGTGTCGAAAGTCAGCAGGGAGCTGCAGCCCATGCGGAAAATCATGCGCGATAAAACCCTCTCCCTGGAGGAACGGCTTGAAGCCTACGGCGACATTATCGACTCGCAAGTAGGCGATACATCGCTCATCCGCGCCCGTAATATCGAACGCGAAGTCGGACTGCGCCAGATATTTCTAAAATTCGAAGGCGGCAACCCCAGCGGAACCCAGAAAGACCGCATCGCTTTCGAACAAGCCATGGACGCCCTGCGCCGCGGATACGACGCCATAACCGTCGCTACCTGCGGCAATTACGGCGTCGCCCTTTCCCTGGCCGCTTCCCTGGCGGGGTTGAAATGCATGATCTATATCCCGGAAAGCTACCATAACGGCCGCGTCAAAGAAATGGTCGAACTGGGCGCGGATATCCGTAAAGTCCACGGCGATTATGAGAAAGCCGTGGTGATTTCCGGGGAATTGGCGGATAAAGAAGATATCTACGACGCCAACCCCGGCGGCGCCAACACACCCCTACAATTAAAAAGCTATGGTCAAATCGCCTATGAAATATACGACGAACTGCGGGACGCCCCCATGGCCGTGGCCGCCCCCGTGTCCAACGGCACCACCCTGGCCGGGATTTACAAAGGGTTTCTCAGCCTCTACCGCAGGGGTAAAACTTCCCGTATGCCCCATATCGTGGCAGGTTCCACTTTCCGCAAAAATCCCATCGTTCATGCCTTTTTGAATCAATTGCCCACCTGCACCGACCTGGAATACGAAAAAATGCGCGAGACCAAAATAAACGAACCCCTCATCAACTGGCACTCCATCGACGGCAACTATGTGCTGGAAGGCATGCGCCAGACCGACGGCTGGGCCGGTAATGCCTCGGATAAAAAAATGACTTCCTTTGCCAAACTGATCCGCGAACGGGAAGGCCTGAACGTGGTCCCCGCCTCTACCGCCGGGTTGATTGCCTTGATTGAACGGCATAAAAAAGACCCCCTGCCCAACGACCGCTACGTGGTTCTGCTAACCGGGAGGAAATCATGGACATGAGGACGTCGCAAACACTTGATGGCAACGCCGTGGTTTATTGCGAAGGTTTCTTTAATACCACCTATGGGAAAACCGCCCACGGCCTGGTGCGCTTTACCCAGCGCTATCATGTGCTTTCCGTGGTGGATTCCCGTTACGCCGGCCGGGATGCGGGCGAGGTGCTGGATGGAAAACCCAACAATATCCCCATCGCTGCTTCTATCGAGGAAGCGGTAACGGCGGCCAAAGCAGCCGGTAACCCCGCCACGCACTTTGTGATGGGTATTGCCCCGGACGGCGGGATTCTCACCCCCCTGTCCCGGCAAAACGTCCTGGCCGCCATCCGCCTCGGGTTGAACATCGACTCCGGGCTTCACCACTACCTCGGCGAAGACCCGGAAATGATAGAAACCGCCGCCCGATACAATGTCCGACTGCGGGATATCCGCAAACAACCGCCAAGGGAAAAACTCCATTTTTTCAGCGGCAAGATCGAACAAGTCAAAGCGCTAAAAATCGCTATGCTGGGTACGGATTCGGCCGTGGGCAAACGTACGACCGCCTGGCTGCTGGTTCACGGCTTAATCGACGCCGGTTACAAAGCCGAAATGGTGGGCACCGGCCAGACCGCCTGGATGCAGGGGGCGAAATACAGCATTATTTTAGATACTACAGTAAATGATTTTCTCGCCGGCGAGATTGAACACGCCGTCTGG
This sequence comes from Candidatus Aminicenantota bacterium, assembly GCA_026393835.1. Taxonomy (GTDB): domain Bacteria; phylum Acidobacteriota; class Aminicenantia; order UBA2199; family UBA2199; genus JAKAGC01. The sequence goes on from JAPKZK010000121.1 coordinate 16,634, forward strand.
TCGGCCTGGGATGAAAATCATCCCGATGTGATCGTCATCGAAGGCCAGGGCAGCATGATGAACCCCGCTTACCCGGGCGGGTATGAAATCCTGGCCGCCGGGCGACCGGACCTGGTGATACTTCAACATGCCCCGGCCCGGAAAGATTATGACGGTTTCCCCGGCTACCCCATCCACCCCCTGGCCCGGCAAATCCAGGGCGTGGAATTCATCTGCGGGAAACCCGTGGCAGCCATTACCCTCAACCATGAAGGCATGCTGCCCGAACAAATAGCGCCGCTGTGCGACGCCATCCGGCAGGTCTGCGGCCTGCCTGCGTTGGACCCGCTTTACAGCGGCGGCAAAGAACTGGTAAAGGCGCTGCAGCCTTACCTTGATAAATGGATAATAAATGGATAAGGAGATAAAAAAATGACGGAGGACCCCTTACTTAAAATGAAGCGTTCGAATCCCCTGCTGGCCTTCGACCGCCTGGAAATCGGACCGGTAAAAGTGGAACGAAAACGTTTATCCACCCCTTACCGCCTTTTCTACAATGGAACCGAAGACCGCATCGATTTGATTTATACGTACGAAGAAGCCGTCTTCGATCCGGCGGACCCGGCCGGCCATAACCTGGCCGCCATGGTCGGGGCGCAGGTGGCGTTTAATTACGGCCTATTTTGTAAGAAAATCGTTTTCCGGGATGCCTTCGATAACGCGGACATCCGCTTTATCCGGGACATGATGGAAAACACCTCAAGGGAAATTTACGTTAAAAAATTTCTTGAACCCAACCACTACCTCATCGGGGAAGCGGCCCATCTACCCATGGAAAAAAAGCCCCGCTACCTTGAAGCGGAGTTGGAATTCCCCGCGGCGGTTCGGGAGAAGGACCGCGCCCGCTGGGATTTCTGGCCCACCGAGAGCCGGCGCCATGCCATTCTCTCCAGCGGCGGCAAAGACAGCCTGGTAAGCTACGGGCTGCTGGATGAAATCGGCTGCGAAACCCACCCTATTTATATCAACGAATCCGGCAGGCACTGGTTTACCGCCTTGAACGCCTATAATTATTTTAAGGAAAACGTCCCCAATACCGCCCGGGTCTGGACCAATTCCGACCGGGTCTTTAACTGGATGCTGCGGCATTTGCCGTTTATACGCCCCGATTACGCCAATATCCGTTCCGATGAATACGCCGTCCGACTCTGGACCGTGGCCGTATTTTCCTTTGGCGCGCTGCCCCTGATGCGCAAACGCGGCATCGGGCGACTCCTCATCGGCGATGAATTCGACACCACCCGGCGGGCGAATCATAATGGCATTACCCATTACGACGGTCTTTATGACCAGAGCTCTTATTTCGATAACGCCCTGTCCCGCTATTACTTGCGCAAAGGATGGAACATCAGCCAGTTCTCTATCTTGCGTCCCCTTTCCGATTTGCTGATTCAAAAACTCCTGGTAAAGCGGTACCCCCATTTGCAGCAGCAACAGGTATCCTGTCACGCGGCCCACAAAGAAGACCACCGCATCCACCCCTGCGGCCAGTGCGAAAAGTGTCGCCGCATCGTGGGTATGCTCAAGGCCCTGGACGCCGACCCCGTCCGCTGCGGGTATTCGGAAAAACAAGTACAGAAATCCCTGGAGAATTTCACCTCCACACAGCTCAACCAGGAATCCGCCTGCGTCCGGCAGTTGACCTTTATGCTGGCCGGCAAGAAACTGGTGACCATTCCTTCGTCAGTCAAAAAGTTTGCCCATGGACAGCCGGAAGTGCTGAAACTCCGTTTCGATCCCGAACGTTCGCCTATTCACGGCATCCCGTTGGATCTCCGGACGTTGCTTTACGGAATTTATCTCGAATATGCCGACGGCGCCTTGCAGCGCATGGACCACCACTGGAAGACGATAGACCCCCTGACCGATATTTCCCTTCACCGGCCCTATGCCTTTGAAGTGGCCCCGTCCGATTCGCCCGGGACGCCCCGGCCGGCAGCGCGCTGGACCGTACCGCCGGAACTTATTAAACGTGATATTCCCAAAGATTTACCGGGGAACGTTTTAATGGAATTGACCTTGAATAATGAACGATGAATGATGAATGATGAATGATGAACGATGAATGATGAATGATGAATGATGAAGGGTGAAACGGGAATGATGGATCGAGGGCGCGGATGAAAATCACACACGCCGAGGCGTGGGAAGTGAAGATGCGGCTCCGGGAGCCGTATACCATCGCATATGACACTATTTCGTCCGCGGAAAATGTTTTTCTTCGGATTGAAACCGACAAGGGGATCATCGGTTACGGCTGCGCCGCCCCGGACCTGGAGGTTACCGGCGAAACCTCGGAAACGGTTCTCCAGTCCTGCCGGGATACGATTATCCCCGCTTTAAAAAACGCCAACCCCCTGCGAATGGCTTTTCTGCTGGAGCGAATAAGGAAAGCCAGAAAAGTTCCACCCGGGCCGTCGGCCCTGGCCATGGTGGATATGGCCCTTTACGATATCCTGGGTAAAACCGCGGATTTGCCGGTATATAAAATCCTGGGCGGGTTCCGCACCAGGATGAAAACCAGTGTGACCGTGGGCATCATGCCGGTGAAAGAGACCGTGCAGCGGGCGAAAGAATTTACCCGGCAGGGTTTTAAATGCCTGAAAATAAAAGGCGGCTGCGATGTGGACGCGGATATCGAACGGATCATGAAAGTGCGGGAGGCGGTGGGCGATCATATCGAAATACGTTTCGACGCCAACCAGGGGTACGATGAGGAAGATTCCGTGAAATTTGTCGAGGCCACCCGCCAGGCAAAATTGGAGTTGATCGAGCAGCCCACGCCCAGGGGAAAACTCGGTTTATTGGGCCGGGTGACCCATCATGTTCACATCCCGGTGATGGCGGATGAGAGTTTAATGAATTTGCGGGATGCGTTTAAGTTGGCGCGGCGGGGGTTGGTGGACATGGTGAATATCAAATTAATGAAATGTGGGGGAATATCCGAGGCGATACATATCAATGCCGTGGCCCGGTCGGCCAACGTCGAAGCCATGGTGGGTTGCATGGATGAAGCGGCGTTGGGCATTGCCGCCGGCTTGCATTTTGCCCTGGCGCGGCCCAATATCGTGTACGCCGACCTGGATGGACACCTGGATTTAATCGATGACCCCTCAGCCGGAACCGTCGCCCTCAAAAACGGCATCCTATATCCCAGTTCGAAACCCGGCCTGGGATTCAAACAGTAAAGGCGAACTCAGGCTTTACATTTATCCCCAAAATGTGGTAATATAATAAACCAAATGAAAAAATATGAAAAGGATTTCCCGTTTACACTGGTAACAACCGAAGGTGAATTGAATCGGTTCTACACCGAAAACACCCACGCCAATTGGTTGGCGTTCGACACCGAGTTTATCCCGGAAAAGTACTATAAATATAAATTGTGCGTCATTTCCGCCACAACGCCCCGGGGCAACTATATCATCGACACCCTGAAGTTGAAACGCATTACGCCATTTATAAAACTCATCGAGGACCCGGCAGTCATCAAAATTACCCACGCCGGGGAAAACGATTTCCAGCTCCTGGTGAACGACCACAACGCCAAACCCCGCAATGTTTTCGACACCCAGTTGTCCAATGGATTTTTACAGTACGATTACCCGTTGGGTTTGCAGCCATTGCTCCAGAAGGCGCTGAGAATTAAGTTAGATAAAGGCGCCCTGCGCTCGGACTGGGAAAAACGCCCCCTGAGCCCCGAACAATGCCAATATGCTGTGCAAGACGTGGTCTATCTCCACCCCCTGATGACGGCCCTGAAACGGCGGCTGAAAAGGAGCGGGAAACTGGAGTGGGCCATGGAAGAAAACCAACGCCTGGAAAACCCGGATTTCTACCGCAACAATCCCCTGGATTTCTTGAATAACGCCCAGGTGAACCAATTCTCCCGGAAACAAAAAGTTTTCTTAATGCGCATGCATATGTGGCGGCACCTGGAAGCGGAAAAAGAAAACCGGCCCCTGACCCAGGTGATGAAAACCGGGGTGCTCAACACCATCGTCCAAAAAATCGACGCCGGCGAATCCGCCCTATTAAAAGACCGCACCCTCCCGGTCCGCTTCATCCGCGAAAACCTGGATACCTTTCGACGCCTCTATGAAGATAAAATTTCCAACCATGAAAAAGAACTGCTGGACCAGGCCCCGGAAGCTTCCAATACCACCTCCCGCGCCGGCATGCTGATCGATATGCTGCACCAGTTGATCAAATACAAAGGACTGAAGCGGGGGGTTTCACCCAAATTGGTTATCACCGGGAAAGAATTGCAGTTGATGCGGACGGATCGGCAATATATGCCCACCGCCTTAAAAGAAGGCTGGCGAAAGAAATTATTGGGAAAAGAACTGTTAAGACTGCTGGAAAATAGAGAGGATTTCTATATCACCATTAAAAAAAATAAATTTACCCTGCGCATGAAATCAAGGGGGGTTATCTTCTGGCAAAACTTAGTCGCTAAAATAAAGGGACGGCAAGAAGACCGGGAAGAAGAGGACAACGTCGAGACAGCCGAAGAATGAAAAAGATAGGTTGGCTATCGTTTTTATTAACCATATATTCGCTGCTGATAGGCAGCGGCAAAAACATCGTTCAACTGAACAATATCCGTTACTTTTCGGGCGCGGATTACACCCGCGTGGTGCTGGACTTATCCGCGCCGCTGCAAGTCAAGGAAAAAGTGCTGCCGGGTGAAGAAATCGACCGTCTTTATTTCGACCTGGAACCATGCGATTTCGCACGGGAATTCCCGGGGGAGAAAAAAAAAGAAATACCCATTAAGACCGGCTACCTACAGCAGATTCGCCTGGCCAGGAATAAAAACAACAGCGTCCGGGTGGTCTTCGATTTCAATAAGATCGGTAAATACACATTGTTTTACCTGTCCTCGCCGTTCCGGGTTGTTTTCGATATATTCCGGGAAGAGGGCAAAGCGGCGCCCGGGCCGGACAGCGCCGGCGCCCTTCAGCCGGTGGACAGCAGCTATTCCATCGTTCGCCAGTTAGGGTTAGGGGTTCGCACCATCGTCATCGACCCGGGCCACGGCGGCAAGGACCCGGGCGCGGAAAACAAATCGCTGCACCTTTCCGAAAAAGAAATTACCCTGGATATTGCCGGGAAATTAAAAGACCTGTTTCAAAAGACGCCGGAATTGACCGTCATACTGACCCGTGAACAAGACCAGACCATGACCCTGGAAGAAAGAACCGCCATTGCCAACTCCAATAAAGCGGATTTATTCATATCCATCCACGTAAATTCGGCGCCGCGGAAATCGGCCCAGGGCATTGAAACCTATTATTTGAATATTACCGGCGACCCCTGGGCCATGGAAGTGGCGGCCCTGGAAAACAAAGTGAACGGGAAATCCATCGGCGAAATGTCGGATATCGTCGAACAAATTGTGAAACATGCGCAGATTTCCGAATCAAAAATATTTACCCAGTATATCCAGGCAAACCTGGTAAACCGGCTGCAGCGAAAATATAAAAATATCCAGGACCTGGGGGTAAAACAAGCGCCTTTTTTTGTCCTGGCCGGCGCCGGGATGCCGGCCTCCCTGGCGGAAGTCTCTTTCCTGAGCAATACCGAGGAAGCAAAATGCTTGCGCTTGCCGGCTTACCGCGGGGCGATTGCGGAGGGCTTGTATTCCGGTATCCTGGAGTATATTAAAACCCTGGGGGAAAAATGAAACTTTTTGAAAGAAGGAGGCGTCTTAGCGTTTCCAGTTATTAATCAAAAATTAATAATTAACAATTCACAATTGACAATTAATAATTATGAATTTAAAATGCTAAGAAAAGAAAAAGTTGAAAGTAAATAAAGGAGGTATAAAATGAAAAAAATCGGGTTAATCGCCGGGGTCAGTTTCCTGGCCGGCGCGATATTTTTTGCACTATCCTTCGGGTTTCTGCAAAAATCCACTGGACAAAAACCAATACTGGACACGCCGGTGGTGCAGGCCGAGGCGGCGCCGGTAACGGGGCTGGAGACCATAAATTTCGCCCCGGTGGTCAAAAAAGTCAAACCCGCGGTGGTTAAGGTCACGTCCGAATCCATGCGCGAGAACCGTTTCGGCGATGGTTTTTTCGACCAATTCTTCAATATTCCCCAGAGGAAAGAACGGGTGCCCGGCATCGGGTCCGGTTTTCTCATTTCCAGCGACGGTTACATTATCACCAATAATCACGTGGTGGCCAACGCTATTAAGGTAAGTATCACCACCCTCGATGATAAAGAATACAAAGCCAAAATAATCGGTACAGACCCCAAGACCGACCTGGCATTGTTGAAAATAAAAGCGGATAATTTGCCCTATATCGAGCTGGGAGATTCCAATAAAATAGAAGTAGGGGAATGGGTGCTGGCCATCGGTAACCCATTGGGCCAGGACCTGACCGTCACGGCCGGCATCATTTCCGCCAAGGGACGGCAGTTGGGATTGGCGGACTACGAAGATTTCTTACAGACCGATGCCGCCATCAACATGGGAAATTCCGGCGGACCGCTGATCAACATGGATGGAAAAGTAGTGGGCATTAACTCCGCTATCCTGGCGCCGGCCGGCGGCAACGTGGGCATCGGTTTTGCCATTCCTTCCAGCCTGGCCCGCAAAGTAATCGATGACCTGAAAAATAAAGGCCGGGTGGTGCGCGGGTACCTGGGCATCAGTATCAATGCCATCAGCCAGAAAGAAGCCGAAGACCTCGATTTCCCCACCGGCGGCGTCCTGGTGTCGAAAATAGAAAAAGGTTCCGCGTCGGAAAAGGCCGGGCTGCAAAAATGGGACATGATTGTCGGCGTCAATGGCGAGCCGGTGAAGAAAGCCGATGAATTATCCACCCGCATCGCGGAATTGAACCCGGGGGATAAAGTCGTCCTGGACATTTACCGGAAAACCGCCAAAATGACCATCACGGTGATTGCCGGGGAAGCCCCGGAATCCGAGGTATTTAAAACCCGCGGCGAGGAAGATAAAACAGTGGACCTGGGAATGATCCTGATCGATAACAGCCCGTCGGTGGCCCGCGAATACGGCCTGAAAACCTCCCAGGGCATCGTGGTCAAACAGGTGGAACGGGGCAGCCTGGCCCAACAGAACGGCATCCGGCCCCAGGATGTCATCCTGGAAGTCAACCGCCGCGAATTGAGAAATGTCGCCGATTTCAGGAATATCATTGCCGGTAAGAAACCCGGGTCCATGTTAATGCTGTACGTCAATAGGGACGGCGATGAAGGTTTCGTGAGATTCGTACTGCCCGAATGATTTTTTATAAAACAGTTTCCGCCGGTAATGATTTCCTTCACATCGACGTGGAGGACCTGGCGGAATTTGTGCAAACCAACAGCGGCCGGGCGCTCGGTGTGACGGATATTTCTAAAACGTCCAGGGGGCGCCTGGCCCAATGTTTGTGCCAACGCCAGACCGGCGCCGGCGCGGATGGGGTCACCTTTTACTCCGTAGGTGAACAAGAAGTGCAATTTGAAATCTTCAACCGCGACGGCAGCGAGGCCGAATTATCCGGCAACGGCATGGCCGGGCTCTCTGCGGTGATGTTCCACCTGGGCAAGTTCAAAGACCGGTTGGTTTTAAATACCCGCACCGGGCGTAAGACCCACGACTTGTTGGCGCGGGACGGCGCCAATTTCAAACTGAAAATCGAGATCGGCGTCCCGGATTTTCATAATACCGTTTTTTTCCCTTTCCTGGAGCCGGGTAAATCCGTCTATACCCACGGGAATATACATTTTCACCCCGTTTCCGTGGGCAACCCCCATGCCGTCGTACTGCTGGAAAAAGAACTGCCGGATGATTGCCTGGAGCGGATGGGGAAAGAGTTGGAAGGCGCGGGAATTTTCCCCAACAGGACCAACGTGGAACTGGTCTTTTTCCGTGGACATGAAGACTGCCGCGTCTTTTATTATGAAAGGGGGGTAGGCCGGACAGTGTCCTCTTCCACCGGCAGTGCGGCGGTTTTTGCCGTCCTGCGAAAACTCGGATACATCATGGCCGGTGAGGATTTAACCATCGCCACCCCGGCCGGGAAAATAAAAATTTACGGAAATGACAGCATCGGTATTGATAATTACTCAAAAATAGTGTATATAGGTTTATACATGGGTTGATCAAAATTAAAATGAAAAAGAAAATTTCACTATACATTTTCCTGGTTCTTTTTTTATCACAATCGGCAATGATGGCCGACAGGCTTACCACCATAAACCGGGCGGAATATGAAGGTAAGATGGAGGCCTACAAGTTCGGAACCATCTATTTTAATGTCTATAAATTCGGGAAGATGTACCGGACCGAGCGATTCCCCGCGGACCAGGTCTGGAAGATCGAGTTTAATGAACCCCGGGAAAAGGGCCTGGAGTCCTCTTTTGAAATGGAAGCCATATATAAGAAATTAAGGCGCGGCAAGAGGGTTCATAAAATCACGATAAATGCCGCGACCCGGTGGGTCGATACGGGGATTAATATACGGATCGGCCAGGAAATCCTTTTTTCCGCCGAAGGTTCCATATATATCGATAAGCAAACCCAGGTCTTCCAGGACGGCCAGATGCCCCTTAACATAAACGCCGGGAAGCCGCTCCCCAACCAGCCCACGGGGGCCATCATCGCCAGGGTGGGAACGCGGGCCGAACCTTTCTATGTCGGGGCCGATAAAGCGCCGTTTCAAATGGCTCAAAAGGGAAACCTGTTCCTGGGCATTAATGATTTCGACTTCATCGATAATTCAGGCTCGTTTGATGTAACTATCTATTATTAATTAAAGAAAATAAGCACGAAATCCGAAGCACGAAATTCGAAACAAATCCAAAATTGCGAAACGTAAAGGTTCAAAATTCAAAACAAAAACAAGCCCACGAATTACTCGAATTTTCACGAATGTTTTTTTCATCATTCATCATTCACCATTCACCATTCACCAATTAGAGTTTTGGACATTTGTATTTTGGACATTTGAATTTGTTTCGGATTTCGAATTTCGAATTTCGGATTTTTTTTATTAATTGATGGTTATCCAGGGTTTCAGGAGGGATTCCAGTTGTTGAAGGTTCATGGCGCCGGACATACGTTTCGCTTCTTTGCCTTCATCGAACAGGATGAGAGTGGGAATGGAGAAAATCTGGAATCTTGAAGACGTCAGGGGGTTGTGGTCGGTATCCAGTTTGGCCACCACAATGGAACCCTGGGATTTGGCAAAGGAATCGAGAACCGGGCTCATCAGGCGGCAGGGGGCGCACCATTGGGCCCAGAAATCCACCAGCACGGGTTTATGGGAATTGCGGATAAAATTATCGAAATCAGCGTCGGAAAGGTGAATAGGGCTGACGTTTTGTTGGATGATGATGGGGGTTTTACATTTCCCGCACACCGGGGGCTTTTTACTATCTTCTTTGATCCTGTTTTTGGCGCCACAGGCAGTGCATCTAACGATAATACTCATGTGTCACACTCCTCTAACTCATTTCGATTTACAATTGTAGCATGTTATGTTTGATATTGCAATGCATGAAATATGAATGAAAGGGCGCGCGCAACAGGCGAAACACACGAGAAAAAGGAGGAGGGGCAGACTGACGTGCGTGCATGCGAGCGTGCATGTCTGCCCCTCCTGTTTTGAAACGATTATACCTAAATTTTATACCACCGGGTCGTCAGGGTATTTTTCATTCCATTTAGTGATGATATCCTGGGTGGTTTTTCCGATCATTTCGCGGTTCTCGATGAAGCCTTCAAAGGTTTTGGGTGCATTGAGTTCAGCGATAAATGATGGGTCGATGCGAATAGAGAGGGAGATTTGCCCTTTCAGGTTGATTTTAGGTTTAAAGGTAGCCAGGCCCTCGATTTTGACGCCTCGTCCGGCCTGAGTGGTCAGGATGATGACTTCCTTGAACTGGTTGACTACCTGGAGGATATCACCTTTATTCAACCCGGTCCTACCGGCGATGGTCTTTACCAATTCAGACATCGTCGATGTTTTTACATTTTTAATCTTGGGTGCAAACTCTGCGATTGCACGAATTATACTCGCCATTTTTTTTTGCTCCTTTATCGTTAAATTTGAGCGTCTTCTTTTTTTCCTTTTTCTTTCTTTTTTTACAGCTCGCCGCGGTGATCACGACCACATCGTTTCTTGCCAGACGATCTTCCCGGGCCGGGATCAAAAGTAAAGCGGGATTATGGCATTCTCAGGATCGATTGTCAAGCGTTTTTCGTAAAAAAAAATTTTTTTTTCTTCAACAAATATTAATTTTATCAACAAGGATTTCCCGGTTATCTTACAGGAATGAGATAGTTTCCAGGCTGAAACCTGTCGGGTTTCAGACTGAAAGTTCTCGGATTTCAGACTGAAAGTTGTTGAGTTTCAGGCTGAAACATGTCGGGTTTCAGGCTGAAAGTTGTTGGGTTTCAGCCTGAAAGTTGTGAGATTTCAGGCTGAAAGTTGACCGATTTCAGACTGGATATTATGAGTTTCCTTACTGGATATTGACTATATCCTTACTCAATAATTAGATTTCCATATTGAATAAAATTTTATTCTCGCGGGATAATTGATTATTGAGGGAGGTTTTTTCTTTTTTTCCGCTCTTCCGCTCTTCCGCTCTTCCTCGCTTCCTGCTTTTCAGTGAGGCTTTATAGGGACAGGCAAAGTTTTTCTCCCAGTAATCCCATTACCCGGGTTGCATTAATGCATGAATTCATTTAAAATAGTTCCGTAAGTATGTAAGCGGATTTGTTTTCTTTGAAGGAGCGACGCATGAGTAAATTCTTTAATACCGCCGGGTTATGTAAACCGGAGAATCATTATATGGTGAACCCCCTGAAACGTTTACTGAAAGTGGAGCAATTAATCAGGAATGAACTCAATTTTACGATACACGCGCCGCGGCAATCGGGAAAAACCACATATTTATACGCACTGGCAAAAAAACTCAATGAAGAGGGAAAGTACATCGCATTGGTGGTTTCATTCGAACAAGCAGGATACAATAGTATCACGGTTGAAAAAGCCAATGAAATCCTTATCGATTGCATTTATCGCGCGGCCAGCCGGCAATTGCAACCCCACGAAGCCCCCCAAAAAAACCAGGACGCCCTGAGTGTCAAAAATTACCTGGAAGATTGGGCTTCTTCCCAGGAAAAAGCCATCGTTCTTTTTATCGATGAAATCGATGCCTTAATGGATGATGTTTTCATTTCAATTCTCAGGCAATTGAGAGACGGCTACCAGGCCAGACCGAAACATTTTCCCTCTTCCGTGGTTCTTGTCGGTTTGCGCGATGTCCGGGATTATAGGGCCAAAGTTCGCGACGACCAAAAATCCATGGGTACAGCGTCGCCCTTCAATATAAAAGCCGATTCACTTTTATTAAAAAATTTTTCGAAGCAAGAAGTATACGGATTACTGGAGCAGCATACCCGGGAAACCGGGCAACTTTTTTCCGAAAAGGCGAAAGAAGAAATCTTTTTACTAGCCAATGGTCAGCCGTGGCTAACCAATGCCCTGGCCAATCAAATCGTTTCCGAAATACTTGAAAATGATTATTCCGGGGAAATCACCCCGGGCATGGTAATGGAAGCGAAAAACCAATTGATCCTGCGCAGGGACACCCACCTGGATAGTCTCATCGACAAATTGAAGGAAGAAAATGTAAAATCCATCGTTCAAGCCATTATTAACGGCGACAATATAGTTTTCGATTCATTGAATGACCGGATTACGTATGTTAGAGATTTGGGTATAGTGAGTCAGACGGACCCGTTGGAGTTTGCCAACCCGATATATGCCGAGATTATCCCCCGTGTGATGGCGTATTCTTTTCAAGCATCTTTACCCAGGGAAATTGCAGCGCCGTTCTTTCTTAACGCAAACAATGACCTCGACATGAAAAAAGTCATGCTGGCTTTCCAGGAGTTTTACAGGGAAAATGCGGAATCCTGGATAGACCGGTTCGAATTCAAGGAATCCGCCCATCATCTTTTGATGATGGCTTTTTTGCAGCGAATCGTAAATTCCGGCGGCGAGATTACCAGGGAAATGGCCGTAGGGAACGGGCGCGTCGATTTGCTGGTGAAATTCAATGGCCGACGTACCGCCGTGGAATTGAAAATCAAGCGCGGCGAGCAATCCATAAAAAAAGCCAAACAGCAGTTGAGTAATTACCTGGACCTATTGGGTTTAGCGGAGGGATACCTGGTGATATTTGATCCCGGGAAAGGGGCATGGGAGAAAAAGCTTTATTACCGGGAAACGGTATACAATGATAAGAAGATTATCATGGTTGGGCTTTGATTAATTTAAGAAGGGCGAACACGGGGGAAAGGGCGAATACTTGCCAATTATTTCTTTTATTATTTATTTCATATGCCTTATTTAATTCCTCTTTGGCATCCGCGTTGCCCTGATAAACAAGGACACGCCGGAATTCCCGGCGCCCGATTGCTTCACTGGATTCATCCTCAATCTCTCGGCAAATGGCAATACGTTTTCGCAAATGCCCGCGCGCCGAAATACTCCATGGCCACCGCTTGATCTTCATACCGGTTCACCACCTCGATGGCCTTTTGCCTGTACTCAATCAAATCCACATACGTCGAAGAAATAAATACCTTCATGGTCCGTCACCCTGTCCTTCCCACTTTTGTATCCTCCAATTTACCATAAAAAGGAAAAAATTACAATCTTAGCCACGGACCAACACGGACAATTAGGTAGGGGCAGACCTCCGTGTCTGCCCGTTTATTGCCCGGGCCTCTGGCCCATCTAATAAGAATTAATTTCTGACTGCCCACTTCCTCCGTCCGCACCTTTTTTTCAATAAGCGCTTGAGTTTATTTTCATTTTGTGATATTCAATACTTCTATGAAAGTTTCAGGATAACCATGTATGAACGAATTTTAAAGCGCATCTGTGAGAAGATACACTATCGACAGTACGTAATGACGCAGCATGCCAGGAAAGAAATGATTGATGATGCGTTATCCATATACGACGTCGAACATGGTATCCTGACCGGTCGAATATTGGAACGGTAGAAAGACGCTGAGACTGCCGAATGGAAATACCGTATGAGAGGAAAAATCTTTAATAACGATAACATTGAAGTTGTTGTAAAACTAAGTCCCACGGGTAAACTGGTCATTATTACAGTATACCTTTTGTATGAATAGGAGGATATTAATATGATTTGCGATATATGCGGTCATGAGGGCGTACGGATCCGAAAAGTTACCGAAACCTGTGGCAAAGGAAAAGATTTACTGGTGATCGAAAATATCCCGATGGTGAGTTGTCCGAATTGCGGGGAGAGTTATTTTTCAGCAGATACTCTTCATGAAATTGAACGTATCAAGCTGCACCGTCACAGCTTTGCCGCCCGACGCCCCGTCGAAGTTGCCAATTTTGCATAATTCCTTAACCTGCCCACGAAAAGGGGACGGGGACAGTCAAAATTATCTATAAACGGGCGCACACTTGTAACGGAATTCAAAAAAGATGTTACCCAGAGAATATATAATCAAACAGGGGAATTACTTCAATGGCTCAAAGAAATAGCAGGATAAACACACAGCTTAATAAGGAACTGAGGCATATGCTTAAAGAGAAGGGGATTAATACAGACAAAATTGTGGTCTTTGGCTCTTTTGCACGGGGAACTGAAAACAAGGACAGCGATATAGACCTGATTATCGTATCAAAAACCTTCAGGGGAAAGAGTGTTTTTGAACGTATCGAATTAACCACAGGCATCGGCAGAAAGCTTGTAAAAACCTTTAAAAAACCTTTTGATCTCATGTTCTATTCCGACCTGGAATGGGAGGATGGGGGCTCTGTGGTAATTCATGCCGCCAAACAAGAAGGGATCCTTTTGTAGGGTCTTGGGGACAGTCAAATTTTTTCTCCTCTTAGATGATGCACCCTGGCTAGAATAGTTAAGAACTCCTTTTTCTCCATCTCCATCATCTCCCAATCCATAAAATCACCCTCGACCTCATTACTGTGCTTCTCTTCAATCTCCCCTTCATCCCAGGTTCTCTCAAATTCATTAAACGTACGTCCATATTTTTTTTCAAACTTCAATATCTCCCGGCGGTACTTTTCCAACTGAGCCTCCATTGCGGAAAGAAGAAATGAGTTGATTTTCTCTTTAAGAATTTCTTTGCCAAAGGACTCAAGCATTGCCTTATAAAGGGTTTTATCTATCTCGACAACATTAGTCTTCATGTCATCCTCCAGTTTCTGAGTCTATAAGTATAACATTTTCTTCGATTGAAACATAACCCCCGGTCAACATATCTGAAAAAACATACGTCACCTGTCCACGTATGGGCGATTACACGTTACAGCGATTAACACAGATTTCTCTCTTACCTTCTTACCTTCTTTCTTTTTCCGCTCTTCCTGTTTTTTCTTCATCATTCATCATTCATCATTCATCATTCTATATAAAGATAACCTTGACTTATCATTCTCATTCTATTAGAATAGTCCCTGTTTAAAGCGAGGTAATGCCATGAATTTTGAAAAGCTTCTAAAAGCTGCCCAACAAATTAAGGAAAAAGCCTATGCCCCTTATTCGAATTTCCACGTCGGCGCCGCCCTATTAACCCCCTCGGGGAAAATGTACACGGGCTGCAACGTCGAAAATACTTCCTACGGCCTCACCATCTGCGCCGAACGAAACGCTATTTTCCAGATGATCAACGACGGCCAACATGAGATCGGCGAAATCCTGGTCATCGGCGATACGGACCAATTCCTCCCCCCCTGCGGCGCCTGCCGACAGGTAATCGCTGAATTCGCATCAAAAGATACCATTATATATATGTGCAACCGAAACGGCCAATTCAAAAAAACCTCCGTCGCCGAAATCATCCCTTTTTCTTTTGCCCTGGATAAATAAAAAATGAATAACCTGAATAATAATTTCAATATTTCCGAAATCATCACCAGGAAAAGAGACGGCCTGGAACTGTCTACAGACGAAATCCAGTATTTCATCGACGGCTATGTCAAAGACGAAATCAAAGATTACCAGGCCGCCGCCCTGCTGATGGCGATTTATATCCGCGGCCTAAACGGGCGCGAACTGGCCGACCTGACCCAAATCATGATGCTCTCCGGCGACCATATATCCCTGGACGATATCGAAGGAAAAAAAATCGACAAGCACAGCACCGGCGGCGTCGGCGATAAAGTGAGCTTTATCGTTTCGCCCCTGGTAGCAGCCAGCGGCGTGAAAGTTCCCATGCTCTCGGGCCGCTCCCTGGGCCACACCGGCGGCACACTGGATAAACTGGAATCCATCCCGGGGATGAATATTTCCCTGGATACGGACGCATTCAAACGTGTACTCAAGGATGTGGGCATGGTGATTTGCGGCCAAACAGCCAATATCGTCCCGGCGGACCGGAAACTCTACGCCCTCCGGGATACGACGGCCACGGTCAACAGCATCCCTTTGATATGCGCCAGTATCATGAGCAAGAAACTGGCCCTGGGGACGGACGGTATGGTGCTGGATGTCAAAACCGGCAGCGGCGCGTTTATGCGCAAAATGGAAGACTCGATGGAACTCTGCAAAACCATGGTGGCCACGGGCGAAAAAGCGGGCCGGACGACTATCGGACTGATTACCGACATGGACCAACCCCTGGGTAATAACGTGGGCAATTCCCTGGAAATCATGGAATCGATCGAAGCCCTGAAAGGCAATGGCCCCGCCGACCTGATGGAGGTGACGTTCCACCTGGGCGCGGCCATGCTAATGGCCGCCGGGGTTGAAACGGATTTCAACCAGGCCATGGTTCGCCTGGAAAAAGCATTGAAATCGGGTGAGCCGCTGCGTATCTTCCGGGAATTTATCGCCGCTCAAGAAGGAAACGCGGCTGTTTGCGATGATTATTCCTTGTTTCCCCAGTGCAAATTCCAGGAACCCTTGAAAGCCAAAAGCACGGGATACATCGAAAAAATCGATGCGTATGAGGTGGGGATGGCCGCCATCGATATCGGCGCCGGGCGCAGGAAAAAAGAAGATGCTATCGATTACGGCGCCGGGTTTGTGTTTCATAAGAAAGTCGGCGATAAAATAAAGAAAGGCGAAGCGATTCTTACGATTTACACCAATAATCCAGGGTGCATCGAAGGGGCTAAAGAGAGATTA
The DNA here is from genome assembly GCA_026393835.1 of Candidatus Aminicenantota bacterium. GTDB lineage: Bacteria > Acidobacteriota > Aminicenantia > UBA2199 > UBA2199 > JAKAGC01. The sequence goes on from JAPKZK010000121.1 coordinate 32,849, forward strand.
AAGAAAGCGATTCTCATAAGTGATGAAAAAGTTTCAAAGCCCAAAATGGTTCATTTCATGCTGCAAAAACAATAAACAAAAGTTTTAGGAAGTCCAGAAACCCTTTTTCAAAAGGGTTTCTGGTCGCCGAAGGCAATATTAATGAGCGCCTTTTTTCCCAGGCATTGCGTGCCAGATGCGCAGGAGTAAGAGGAACCCGATAATACTGAAAGGCAGTAAGAACATAGGCCAGTAGTCCCAATTCTTAGTGGTGAGGATGCCTAGGGCAAAGGATTGAACGCCGGTGCCGAGGTAAACGAAACCGTCGATCACACCGACCGCCGTGCCTGCGCCTTTACGGCCGCCGAAATCCATGGTGGCGGTTCCGGACAGCATACCGTGGGTCCCGATTACACAAATAGACATGACGAAAATAAGGGCAGCCAATACCCAGCCGTTAGTGAGAGAGAAAAACATGCCCACGATGCAAAAGGTCAGTAACCCGTAGAACAAGCCGGCGGAAGGTCCGCGGCGGGACTGGAATAGTTTATCGCTGATGATTCCCGCGGCCATGCCGCCAATGATCCCGGCGATCCACAGCAGCAGTCCCCAGTTATCCAGCGTATATTTCCAACCGGCGCCGACGCTGAGCCCGGAGGATAATTGTTCTTTGGCATAGATAGGGAACCAGTGCATCACACCGTTGCGCAGCACCCCGGTGCAGAACTCGATAAGGGCCACGGTTAAAATGACCGGGTGGGTCAAGATGCGTTTAAACAATTGCAGGGCCGGTACTTTTTCCTCCAGGTTTTCGCCGCTGGATTCATCGCCGGTATCGAAATCCGCGTGTCCGGCTTTGGTAGGGGTATCTTTCAGCAGGAAAATTTCAACCAGGAAGAAAACGAAAAGTAGTACGGCCGGAGAGAGGAAAGCCCACCACAGGGCGTCCCCGCCGTCGAATCCTTTTCCTTTCACCAGGGGCGATGCCAGGATGCGGCCGGTGACATCGAAAGCCAGGAAGATACCGGAGGCGATCATAATACCGAAAATTCCCGAAAACACGCCCCGTTCGCGTACATGGAACCAATGGGCGTTGACTTTGACGATGGAGACGGCGCCGTAGCTCTGGAAATACATGTTGGCGGCGTACAGCAGGGTAAATACGAGGCTTAACGGGGCATTGGCCGGGTTGGACAGGCTTAATGCGTATTGCAGATAGAGGGCCATGCACAGGTTCATGGCCCCGGCGCCGAAGGCGGCGATGAGGATTCCTTTTTTGCCGCCGATGCGGTCCACCAGGGGGCCATTGATTAAAAATGAAAGGGCATAGACCACGGCCCCTACCCCGAATATCAGACCGAAATCCTCTTTGGTCATGAGGTTGCCCAGGGCATTCTTGGCCACGGTCAGGTTATAGCGTCCCATGTAGAGCAGCGCATAGGTGATTCCCATGGGGAACCAATTTAATATGCGACGAAAACGGAAAGCTTGTGTATGTTTAATATATTCATCGATCATTGGATTACCTCCGGGTATGTAGTTGCCACAAGGGGTTTAGTACTTCTTCCAGGTGTGCGCCCAGGATATCGGGTTTGTCTGTTTTTTCCGGCATATTATCGAAGACGCCGTAAGGCACTTTAAACCGGTTTACCTGGAGATATCCCGGGTCGGAAGCGAATTCTTCCCAGTCGGAATCTTTATAGAGCATTTCCATTTTGATGTCTTCCAGTGCGTGTTCCAGGATGGAATCCGGTTTGTCCGGGTTATATCGCCGGCGGTTCTTGCGCGTGGATTCCTCGAAATCCACTTTGATGTAGAGGGTCGCGGCTTTTTGCAGGATTTCCTCGGAGAGATAACTGTAAGCGGTTTTGAAACCGCCGTGTTCCGAGCCGCGGGAGAATTCCAGGATGGCGGTGTTATTGTTTTTGTAAAAGTCCGGTTTGTCCCGGAGCAGTTTCTTATATTGGTGATTGATCTTCTTAATCAAGAAGTTCCAGTACCATTTTTCCTTAAAGACGTAGCCGTTGTAGGTTTTGCCTTTGTATTGGAAGGTTTTGTTAGAGATAAGGCGGGGGAGGTTCATTTGTTCCAGCAAGTCGTCGTCTTCGAAGTCTTCCCATAGGAATGGGAAATCGTCGATTTCCACGAAATCGCCGATGTGGAAGCGGCGGATTCGTTCCGGGGTAGGGATTTTCTTAAGATAATCGATTACTTCGGATTTGCCGGCGGCGGGTCTGCCGTTCAGGATGATAATTTCAAACGTTTTTTTCTCCATATGGGCTCCTTTTAAGATGTTTTATAAATTTCTGATCAATAAAGTGCATTCCTTATTATAATCATTTTTTTTGTGATAATCAAGAGTGTTGGGTTGACAATCACTCAAATAAATAAGATAATAATATATCATTCCAAAACGTCTCTTGCTCCAGGAGGAAGAATACAATGGGTACACGTAACGCGATTGATATAGAGCGAATAAAACAGAGTGCGGATTACGTTCGTTACCTGGCTCTGGAAAGTATCGAGCGGGCTCAATCCGGTCACCCCGGACTGCCGCTGGGCTGCGCCGACCTGGGGGTTCTTTTGTACCGCTATATTTTAAGATTCAATCCCGAAGTTCCCTTGTGGCCCAATCGCGACCGTTTTATTCTTTCCGCCGGACATGGTTCCATGCTGCTTTATCCCTTACTCTACTCGGTCGGGTACAACATATCTTTGGCGGATATGGCCAATTTCCGGCAATTGGGAAGTAAGACCCCGGGGCACCCGGAATATGAGCGGGAATTGGGCATCGAAACCACTACCGGTCCGTTGGGGCAGGGGTTTGCCAATGCCGTGGGTATAGCCGTCGAAGGTAAGATGATGGCCCAGCGGTTTAATGAAGCGGGTTTTAATCTTTTCGATTACACCGTATATACCTTAATGGGGGATGGCTGCAACATGGAGGGCCTCAGTTACGAAGCCGGTTCCCTGGCCGGGTGCCTGGGGCTGGACAACCTTATCGCCATTTATGATTCCAATCATATCAGCATCGATGGTAGAACGGACGTTACTTTTACCGAAGATGTGGCGAAGCGGTACGAGGCATTGGGGTGGCAGGTGGATTTCGGCGACAGTTCCGATATGGAAACGGTATCCTGCAAATTGCAGGAATTAAAAGAAGCCAAAGGAAAGCCTAAATTGTTGATTTTGAATACCATTATCGGCGACGGTCTCGATCAAAAAAAAGATACCAATGACATTCACGGTTCGCCGGCGGGGCTTCCTGAGATAGCTTTTTTCATTCAAAATTCACCGGCCCTCAGGGAACTTTTTGAACAGAAATATGGCCGGGAGCCTGTGGCTGATAAAAAAGCCCTGGAGGAAATACTGGCCGAGCGCATAAAGAACCAAAAAACAGAACCGCTGCTTTCCTTTGCCGGGTCGGATGAATTTATGCGGGAGATGCGCGGCGGTTCCAGGGCCATTTGCGATGAATGGGAAAAACGATTAACGGATTATAAAGAATCTTTCCCGGGGAAGTATGATGAACTTTCCCGCTATCTTAAATTTGCATTACCCGCTGCGCTGCATGATAAATTGCTGCATTACGCTCACCCAAAAGCCAATGCCACCCGGGGGATTTCCGGGGAGGTGTTAAATCTTTGCGCGGGGGAAATTCCCCAGATGGTGGGCGGTTCGGCGGACCTGGCCGACTCCACCAAGGCGCTGGTTAAAGGTTCCCCATATATTAAACGTGGGGATTTTTCCGGCCGCAGGATCGCTTTCGGCGTCAGGGAGCATGCCATGGCCTCCATTGGCAACGGTTTGGCGTTAAACAAAACCATGATTCCTTTTTCCTCTACCTTTTTTACTTTCTTCGATTACATGAAACCGGCGGTCCGGTTGGCCGCCTTGATGAAATTGAACCAACTTTTTATTTTTTCCCATGATTCCATTTATGTAGGCGAGGACGGGCCCACGCATCAACCTATCGAACACTTGAATTCGCTGCGATTGCTGCCCGACCTGTACACGTTCCGTCCGGCCAACGATATCGAAACGGCCTTTTCATATCTCTATTTTTTTAAGCACATGAGCGGCCCGGTGGCCCTTATCGCCACGCGGCAGAAAATTGAAGAAAGAATGATGGGCGTGGTTCCCGGCGGTCTCAGCAGGGAAGGGTTTTACCAACTATTTGAAAAAGGCGCTTACATTTTTTATGAAACCGGCGGCGCTGGGGAGCCGGAGATTATCCTGTGTGGGTCCGGTTCCGAGGTTTCCCTGGCGCGGGGCGCGGCGGATTTGATCGAAGCGCGACATAATATAAAGGTACGGGTGGTGAGTATCCCTTGCCTGGAACTACTGAATGAAACAGACAGCTCTTATCGGGAGCAGTTATTTAACGATTTTCGGAAACCGGTAGTATTTATCGAGGCCGCCTCTCACCGGGGGATTCATTTCTTTTGCCACCGGCATGTGGTTATGATCGATATCCATTCCTTTGGCAAGTCGGCGCCGGGAAAAAAGGTGGCCGAGTATTTCGGTTTCACGCCTGAGGCGGTTTACGAGCGCATTAAAAAACAGCTCCCCTGACATTTAAAACCGTTTAGTATAAATGTGGCAATAGGGAGTCCCGTTCTTTTTCAGATAATAATCCTGGTGGTAATCTTCCGCTTTCCAGAAGGTGGAAGCTTTTGTCAACCGGGTGGCCACATTATAACCGCCGGTTTTCAGGATATCCATCAATTTTTGCGCCGTTTCTTTTTGTTTTTCGTCCAGGTAAAAAATCTCAGACCGGTATTGTTCGCCGACGTCGGGTCCCTGGCGGTTCATCTGGGTAGGGTCATGGGTTTCGAAGAAAAGTTTCACCAGGTCTTCATAGCTCACTTTGGATGGGTCGAAGATAACTTCCGCGGCTTCCGCGTGGCCGGTGGCGCCGGAGCAAACGTCCTTATAGGAAGGGTTTTTCGTATGGCCGCCGGTATAACCCACCCTGGTTTGAAGCACGCCCCTTTTCTCCTGGAAATAAAATTCCGTACCCCAGAAGCAGCCGGAGGCCAAAATGGCCCGTTCGGTTTTCTCAATGGGGATGAAATTCAGCGAAATAGAGTTGACGCAGTGGCGGGTGTTTTTAGCGGTAAACTTTTCGCCGCTGAAAACATGTCCCAGGTGGGCGTCACAGGTGGCGCAGCGGATTTCCGTACGCATACCGTCGGCGTCGGGGATTCTTTTTACCGCCCCGGGAATTTCATCGTCGAAGCTGGGCCAGCCGCAGCCGGAATCGAATTTGTCCGTGGACCGATAAAGGGGTGCATCGCACTGTTTGCAGGTATAGAAACCTTCCGTTTTCAAATTATAATAGGCGCCGGAGAAAGGTTTTTCCGTTCCTTTATGGACAATGACCCGTTCCTCTTCCGGCGTTAGTGTATTTAATTTCATCGTTTTCTTTTCCTCCTTATTTTGAGTCCCCAGGGCAAAGAAAACAAGAACCGGGATCACGAGCAGAATGCTCACTATCAGCGGTTTGTTGTCTTTGCAGCGTTTTAAGTACTCTTTAATGTGACTATTCATTTTTAACTCCTAATATATATATGGTATGGAAGAAAAGGATAGTATCGAAATTGCGAAAAAACAAATAAAATTTCAATTTAATCACTGGCCTGACCTCCCAAAGTCAACTGGTCAGCAATTCTAATTTTGAAAAAAATTTGGGCGAACACATAGGTTCGCCCCTACATAAATTGATCGAATTGCTCGAATGGCCCAGGAATTTTTCATTCTGTAGGGGCAGACCTATGTGTCTGCCCAAATTAAAATTTCTTTTCATCATCAAAATTAGAATTGCTGTCAACTGGCAGGGCTACGTCATTCTTTTTTTTCTATTTGAATGCTTGATAATTTTGGTGCCCCCTATGGCTTTTTTCTCACGTTTCTGATATACTTTTGTTGATGAACCATGAAAATGTACTTGACCGTTTAGTGGTAAGACCCGTACGGCATGAAGAGTTAAGCCGATGGAATGCTTTCATGCAGCAACACCATTACCTTGGATTAAAATGGCTTGGAGGTAAATCCCTTCGTTACATTGCTCAATTAGAAGGGGAGTGGGTCGCCCTGATAGGTTGGAGTTCGGCAGCAAAGAATTGTGGAGCCAGGGAACGTTATATTGGCTGGAGCGGGGAGAAGAAATACCGTCGCTTACGTTTTATTGCCAATAATTCGAGATTTTTAATATTGCCGTGGGTATCGCAGAAGAATCTGGCCAGTAAAATTCTATCTCTTAACTTGAAAAGAATATGCTCAGATTTTGAGCTGGTTTATGGTCATCCGATCTATTTAGCCGAGACCTTTGTGGATGAATCGCGATTTAAAGGGACCTGCTATAAAGCCGCCAATTGGAAACATGTGGGATACAGCGAAGGATATTCCCGGAGTAGCCAGCGCTATTATCATCATGGACAGGTGAAAGCGGTATACATTTACAATCTTTGTAAGAGAGCCAATGAGATATTGTCAGGGGATTTAATCCCCTACGATGTTTCATTATTAAAGGATAGAAGGAGGTTGGAGACAATGATTAAGTTTCCAATAGATAGCTTATTAAAACGGGTTGAAGAATTTACCGACCCCAGGAGCAAACAGGGCCGACGGCATCCATTGGCGACCGTGCTGTCGATAGCAGTGTGTGCGGTGCTTTCTGGTTGTAGGTGTTATCGTGCCATTGGCGATTGGAGTAATAGTCTTTCCAGCGAAGAATTGATTCGTTTTGGCAGCAATCGGGGAACGCCACCCAGTGAGCCCACCATTCGCCGGTTGATAAAGCGGATAGATGCCGATAAATTCGACCGACATATGGGTCAGTGGTTATTAGAACAAAAGTTGCTTGAGATGCCGAATGGTCTCAAGGGTTGTGGCATTGCCATAGACGGCAAGACTCTGCGGGGCAGTCATAATGGTTCCCGTTCGCCCAAAGGCATCCACCTTTTAAGTGCTGTAATACACAAAGAAGGCATTGTGTTTGCTCAAGAAGAAGTGGATGAAAAGACCAATGAAATCAAGCATGTGAAGCCTTTATTTAAAAACATAGATATAGAAGGAGCAATAGTGACGGCGGATGCGTTACACACTCAAACAGAAACAGCCAAATACCTTGTAGAGGAAAAAAAGGCAGACTTCCTTTTTACTGTCAAAGAGAATCAACCGACTCTATTGGGAGACATCAAATACCTTGATTTAAAAAAAACTCCAAATCCAGGCCGGATTACCAAACCACCGATAAAGGACATGGGCGTATAGAAATCCGTCGTATCTGGGTAAGTAATGAGCCGGAAGAGTACGATTGTTGCGATTTCCCTTGCGCCAGGCAGTTTTTTATGGTGGAGCGAGAAATAAAACGTTACCACCGAGGGGATGAGACATCATCAATAGAAATTGCCTATGGAGTAACCAGCCTAAATCAAGAAAACGCCTCAGCGAAACGGTTACTGGAGTTGAATCGAGGGCATTGGGAAATTGAGAATAGGATTCATTGGGTCAGAGACGTCACTTATGATGAAGATCGTTGTCGTATTCGTACTGACAATGGCCCTCGTGTGATGGCAACCATCAGAAATTCAGCTATTGCAATTGCAAGGATGATGGGATTTCGATATATCCCTGATGCCAATAGAACCTTTACTTTTTGTAGTAGAAAAAAAAGTATAATTATGTGGGGACTTGATTAAATCGGTTATTAAAGAAGTATAGCGTTGCGGTGTTGAATATTGACTATGGAGCAACAGTGCCAATGGAAAACAAGATATATCGCCCAGGCACAACGATTTCAATATCACCCTGCAACTATCACTACGGAAATACGGAAATACGGAAATACGGAGGTACGGAGGTACGGAAAAAAATGATGCCCATGAAAGATAAGAAAAAAAATCATAATCTAAGAGCAGAAAAAGAATGAAAAAATGACGCACCCTTGTGTCAACTGGTTGAGGGGCTTGACTTTCTTACGAATTTCCCATAAAATGATTTTCAATCGAATCAAGAGAAAAAATGCAAATATCATTGGAACAAGCGCGACATGCCGCAATAAACTCCCAACTCCTCGGTAATAAAAACAATCTGGCCAAAGGGAAAGAAGGCGTATACCAGGTAATCGAGAAATTAGGGTACATCCAGATCGATACCATCTCTGTAATCGAACGGGCCCACCATCACACCCTCCGGACCCGCTGCCCCGATTACAAACCCGAATTCCTCGATAGACTCCAGGCCAAAGACAAAAAAATCTTCGAATACTGGGGGCATGCGGCGTCATATCTTCCTTTGAGCGATTACCGCTATTATTTGCAGCGCATGCGCTCCTTTCAAGACCCCCAGGGAAAATGGCTGAAAGAGATGTCGGCTAAATGCGGCCACTTGATGGCCCCTGTTCTTGACCGTATCCATAAAGAAGGGGCGCTGGGGGCAAACGATTTCGAGGCCCCCGGGGACGCTAAAAAAGGCTCATGGTGGGAATGGCGCCCCGCCAAAATTGCCCTGGAAATGCTTTTTTGGCGGGGCGAACTCATGGTGAAAGAACGAAAAGGGTTCCGGAAAATTTACGATTTACCCGCCCGGGTCCTGCCCACGGAAGTCGATACTACTTTTCCCGACGACGAAGAATCCGGTAGATTTTTCGTGTCGAGGGCATTAGCCGCCTATGGAATCGCCAGTCAAAAGGATATTCAAAATCATATTCACACGGTGGATAAAAAGGCCATTCATTCGGCCCTTAAAAAAATGCTTAAATCCGGGGAAGTAACCGCCATCGCAGTTGAAACCCTTGATAAGAAAGAGTATTTTGCCCTGTCAACCGATCTTGATAATTTTAATACGCAGGATAAACCCGGGGCCAACCTTCATATCCTATCTCCTTTCGACAACATGGTTATCTTAAGGGATAGGATAAAAGAACTATTCGGCTTCGATTATACGCTGGAATGCTACGTCCCACCCGCCAAAAGAAAATACGGATATTTTTCTCTGCCCATCCTATGGGGCGATAGGTTTATTGCCCGCATGGACACGAAAGCCGACCGGGGAAATAAAACGCTGCTTGTGCGGAATCTTGTTTTCGAGCCGGATTTTAAAGATTACGATGAGGTTATGCCTGCATTATATAGTAAATTAAACGCTTTTGCCGAATTTAACCGCTGCCGGGGCATTACCGTAGAAAAAACCGAACCGGTAAAATTAAACAAAATACTGGCGAGAATGGCGAAGGAGAAAATGGGACAATGATAAAAATAAGAAAACTTTCCAACCTGGGGATCGCTATATCCCAATATTTCCGCCGGGAAAGCCGCAAAAATGGATATCGCCACTGTTGAAAAAGCCGTGGATTTCTTTGTAAGCAACCTGGACCCCTCTGTAATCGGAGACCTGGGGTTTGACGGCGGAGAACCGTTTCTAAACTGGGATTTAATCGAACACGCCGCCATGTATGCCCAAAAAAAGGCGGCGCAGTGGAAAAAGAAACTTTTCTTCCATATCAGCGCCAATGGCACTATGGAACCATGGATTATGTCCAGGGAAGACCTGGATATAATTAAAAATGAATTCACAAAACTGGCCGGGTTCTATACCGACCAGCTATTAAACGGAAGATTCTTTATCCTCCGCAATTTCTATATTTTCCCCTGTTATAAGTTTTCCGGGATACCCCAATATCGCCTGGGCAATGTCCACGGCGAACCTATCGATAAGGAAATGCAGCGGCAGTTCGTTGATAATCAAGTAGAGCGGCGTCCCGGCTGCCGGGATTGCTGGGCAGGTATCTATGCGGCGGCGGATGCGCGTATCTTTCGCTGTGCAAAAAGAATGCCATCGATGTAAATGACGAACAAGACTGCGAACTCAGCCTTCATACCGCCAAACTTTCTTTGCAGGTTTATGCGGCGGTGAAAATGAAAAACCCGGGACTCTGGGATGCATTTTTCCGGCCTGGAATGCCGGCAAACCCATGAACAGCGAATTCCGACTGAAAGAGATTCATACCATTGCCGGCAACAAAACCATCGTGGGACTGGCAGTAGAGGACCTGTTACTTTTTAGAATGAACCCCGTGATCCATGGAGTTATCGACTGTTACCCGGAACTGGAACAGTTAACGCCTTACTACAAACACGAAGAAATCGAAAAAGCGCTTCATATACTAAAGGCCAGGCGGCTGCTGGTTCCACGGGATACACCGGCGCCGCCCGCGCCGGCGATTACTTCGGCGCATCACAGTATGGCCATATACCTGGATCACCCCCTATACCCGCGGCCCATGACAGACGACCTGCTGTTTAAAAGCATCGATTGTTTTATCGCTGCCCGCGATTTTACATTACCGCCCGGCATTATTTTATGTACCGATGCCCCGGGCCAGGCGTTGCCCATGATCGAGCGTGCCATGGATTACGTGTGGAAGAAGCGCCGGGACATTCGCCGGCAGGTAACGTGGATACTCAGGACATCATCGTTCCCGGCATCCCCCGGGATCATGTCGCTTCTTAAAGAACGAAACATTCGCTTGAATTGGGTCCCGGCCCCCGCCGGGGAAAGAACGCTCCTGGAACAGGTACTGGAGGGCTACGGCCTCTGGAAGGGTCTTGCCGCCGGCAATAAACCCGGCAAAAAGTGGAAGATCGACGGTATTGTTACCGCGGCGGTTTCCCCCGATGGCGGGATATATCCCTGCCATGGGGTTCTCGGAGTTCCGCGCTATGTCATTGGCGCCGTCGGTGCAGGAATAGATGCCGATAAAATCCAGGGGCTCGGGATCCGGCGGGTGGGAGAACGTTCCGCATGTTCCGATTGCTGGGCGCGGTACATCTGCGGCGGGGGCAGCAATTTAAAAAATGTGGCGCAAGTCGATAACGCATGCGCCGGCTACCTGTCGTTGGTGGAGCAGGTATTGGCGGAATATGGGGATTTCGATTTAACCGCTAAAAATACCATTCTCTATATTGCCGGCTGGACCGATGCCGTCGTCCCCCACAGGAATACATATGTAAATAAGCCGGTTCAATCTTCGCAGCCTCGCCTGTTTACCATACATGGTCGCAGCATGTGGCCGCTGCTTAAAAACGGCGATAAAGTCACGGTGGTCCCGGTTAACCCCGGTCAAACCCGTTTTGGCGACATTATTTGCTTCGCTCATCCCCCGGTGTGCCACAGGATCATTGCAAAATTTAAACGGGAAGGGGAACCGGCGGTGCTTGAAAAAGGAGATCATATCCGGGTGGGAACCGTGGTCCCCCTGAGAGAAATAACGGGGAAAGTGGTCGCCGTTATTAAAACGAAAAAGACGATTTCGATCGAAACTCCCGCATGGCTTGGGGTCAACTGCATTATTGCGGCCCTATCCCTGGCCATTCACGGGATATGCAGCGCATTACTATGGCGGCGGTATTGGAACCCCGTTATGCTCCGTGAAGACCAGGGAAAATACTCGGAAATTGAAAGGCGCCGGGATGGACATCAAACGGTCCCGGCATGCGCAGCGTTTTGGGCAAGGCATTTGTGCGGCGGACCTTGCCCCCGGGTAAGCTTTCAAAAACATGGCAAGTTGGATAAACTGGTGGAAACGGTATGTGCATCCAAACGCCATTTCATGGAGACCGGGCTGGCGGTTTATGCCTAATACAAATCCGGGAATAAAAATTTTATGAAGAAATGGTCTACCAGGAGGAAAACATGGAAGAATTAAGAAATGAAGAGTTTACATTGTTAAACGAAGGTTCCGAGAGCGACGAGGATGGCGTTTGCTATTCCTGGCCCGCTCTTCCTTATAAAGTCGGCTGTTTGGCCTAAAATCGGTAATGCCCGGCAATAGCCGGGGTGTTTAGAGTTTGAGCACCCATTAAAGGTGTAACAACGTTTCGAAAGTTTCGGCTTTATCCCTTAAAAGTCATCCCGGCGCTCGCAAAACTTTTGATTATTCCATTTTTCAATGAGGAAATTAAAGTTTTGCTCTTGACTTTTGGACTCAAGTAAGATAAATTCATCCTGTTAAGGTTCATTAAATATTCAGGAACTTTCAATGGACAAAATAAAAGTACGTTATTCTTTTAAGCTCGGCCAGGACGTAACAGAGACCTTCGATATGAAATTGGACGCGAAAACGCTCGAATTGATCGTCGATCTCCCCGATATATTACCGGTCTGGGCCAACCTTGATTATCATCGATGCCCACACTGCCCGCTAGACATCCGCTCTCACCCCCACTGCCCCCTGGCCGCCAACCTGGTGAATATCCTCGATCGCTTCGATACCCTTTTCTCTTACAATCACACCCACTTGATCGTAACCACCAAAGACCGGATGGTTTCCCAGGTAACCACCGTCCAGGAAGCCGTCGGTTCGCTATTGGGGCTGGTCATTGCCGGCAGCAATTGCCCGCATACCGTTTACCTGAGACCCATGGCCCGGTTTCACCTGCCCCTGGCCAGCAGCCAGGAAACCATATACCGCGCCGTCACGACGTATTTATTGGGACAATATCTTTTAAAAAAAGAAGGCAAGGAAGTCGATTTTGAATTAGAAGGTCTAAAAGAGATTTACCAAAGGGTTCACCTGGTAAATCGCTATATTGCCGAACGCTTGCGGGCGGCGGCTAAAACCGATTCCCTTTTGAATGCCATCGTTCAATTAGATATACACGCCCAGAATCTCACCACCGGTATCGAGGACGCCCTGGCGGAACTCCGCGGCATATTCCTGCCCTATATAAATTTAACGCTGCCCTGATAAGGAAAAAATTAATACCCCGGGATTGAATTTTTTTTAATAATAATACCCTTTCATGGTCCTGATGGCGTATTTAGATGCTATCGCGTTTTCGGCGGCAGGGGTTATCTTGACGGTAATTTTACGAAAACGGTTTTGCTGCTTATTATTTTTGGGGGCGAATTGCAGCACATACCTGGCCTGGATATCGCTGCGGATTTTCTGGTACAGCTTCCGGATGTCGGACACATTCTCAAAAAAGAACGGCATACCGCCGGAAGAGGTTGCTATCTTCTGTAAGAGGTCCTGGTACTGGTTATAATCATTCATTTGCTTGCCGATAGCATAGATAACCGAATTGGAGCGCTCGACGATTTTCATCAAGGTATAAGGATCGATGGCGGAACTATTGTCTTCACCGTCGGAAAGAATGACGATAATATTCTGGCCGATAATGCTTTTAACCAGTTTAACGCTGTAGGCGATGGCGTCGTAAAGCGCCGTGGCGCCAAAGGGGAAGGCGATGGACAGCGAATTGCCCAACTCATCGACATTGCCGGTAAAATCACTGTCCTCGAACACCTCATGGTTGAAAAATACAATGATGGCCTGGTCATCTTTTCGCAGCAGTTGCCCTAAAAACATTTTAGCGATTTCCTTGACATCGGCGATCTTATCCCTCATCGATGAGCTGATATCGATCAGCAGCACCAGGTGAAAAGTACTCTGTCCGCTGGTGGAGAAATAAGAAACTTCCTGGGGAACATCGTCTTCCAGTATAATAAAATCCTCTTTTTTTAGCCCGGGGATGTAGTTTCCCTTTTTATCGGTAATGGCCACCGGTACCACCACCTGCATCACATTGACCGTCTGGGTATCATCGGAAAAGTAGGAATGCAGGGTATTTCGTATCTTCCGGTTATCCAGGGCGCGGACCAGTACTTCCAGGGTCCGGTTTTTCGGTTCCGGACCGAAGTCATATTTAAAAGAGTAAGGGGGTTCCTTAAATTCTTTTACCAGGTTCCCGTCCAGGTAAATATCCACGGACTTCAGGGCGGCGGGATCGATGTCCTTGATTTCCACGGCAATGCGGACGCCGCCGACCCATATGCGGTCGGCTTCGGGCGATATAAACTTGACCCCCGGCGTTTGCGCCCCCAGGGGCAGGGTTATGAATACCGTCATTAGTCCTATTAACAACAATACTGCCGAAAAATAGTGAATCGGTTTGTTTTTATTTTGGTTTGTCATTTTCGTTTTAACGGTTCCTTCTTTATTGTTTATTGCCTATTGCCCCATGGCTTTATATATTGCTTTCTTGAATTCCGGGTTCACTTTGGCGCCGCAGTTTCCTGCTTTTTCCAGGTAGAATAAGGCTTTCTCGTATCTTTTTGCCATGAAATTCAGGTTGGCAAGGTTGATATAGGCGTTTCCATGTTGGGGGTTTATTCTTACAGCCTCCAGGTACTGGACTAAGGAATCTTTGTATTTTTTAATTTTAAAGAGAATATTGCCGTGGATATAAAAGAAATCAGCCGGCGGTTCCGAAATCTGGGGCAGTGGTTCCTTCATTCTCTGGTTTATATCATCGATGGACTTTTGCACCTGGTTAATTTGATTCTCGATCTCGCTGGTTTGCCCGGTTCCTTTCCTGGCGTTCACCAGGGACAGTTGTTGTTTAAGGTTTCTCACGACCTCTTCGGCGGCCAATTTTTCCTCTCTCAGCCTATCCATGTATTCCAGTTGTGTCGATACTTCCAGGTCAGCCAGGACTTTATAATTCCTCTTTGCGTTTTCGATATGTTCCAGTGCTTTTAAATAGTCGCCTTCATCATAACATATCCGGCCCAGGTAATAATCGGCATTGGCAAATTGAGGAAATTTGTCAAGGCAGTCGTTAAATGCTTCTCTTGCTTTTTTGTAAGTCCCTTTTGAGAACAGTTGCTCGCCTTTGTAAAAGAGGCGGGTGGCCATTTTAAATTTTTCGGCTTCATTTTCGTTCAACACAAAACGTTTCTGGCCGAAACCCAGCCCCCCCCAGAGGAGGATGATTATAATCGAAACCGACGCCGCTGTTTTCACTTTTTTCATGATGTGCTCTCAATTCTTTGGTTTATTTTTTCCCATACCATTATACTATAAATACGGAAGAAAGAGAAAAATACGGATGCTTGTTCATCGATTTCGCAAGAGATGCCCTTCCCCCCTATTCAAGCTAAAAAGCAGTATTCTTCAAGATGTGACGGGTTTTTCGGCCTGGGAAAAAGTTTCAAAAAATATTTCTTACTATTGCTTTTTTTCCCCATTTCCTATAAGATTATGCCCGTGCAAAAAAAAACAATTACACGAGAACGCCCTCGCTAGTAAAAAAGGATTCGTCCTATTGGAGGTAAATAGTGATATTCAAAGATTTCGATCTTAAAAAACTTTTTCAACTGATGCAGGAACACGATGTATCGGAACTGTCTTTCAAAGACGGGAAAACAGAAATAGCAATAAAAAGAACCGGGGAACCCGTTTTCGCAAGCGCCGGTATGCCCGCAAAAGAAGTCCCACCCGCGGGAACCCAAACCGCCGCCCCTGGGGCTGAAGAAAAAGAGGCCGAAGCGACTTCAAAACCTGGAATCCCGGCTGACAATTACTATGCCGTCATCGCCCCGCTGGTAGGTACATTCTACCGGGCGTCGGCCCCGGACGCCGCCCCGTTTGTCGAAGTGGGCGACCAGGTCAAAACAGGCGATGTCCTGTGCATTGTCGAAGCAATGAAAAGCATGAACGAAATACAATCGGATGTAAGCGGCGTGGTCAAGGAAATCTGCGCCAACAACGCCGAGCTGGTGGAATTCGACCAGGTGCTCTTCAAAATCGAAAAAAATGGTTAAGTCCCATGATATCCAAAATACTTATCGCCAACAGGGGTGAAATCGCCGTACGCATCATCAGGGCGGCCAAGGAACTGGGAATAAAAACCGCCGTGGTATATTCCAAAGCGGATAAAGAATCCCTGGCCGTAAAACTGGCCGATCAAGCCATATGCATCGGCCCCGCGCCCGCCGCGGAAAGCTATCTTTTTTACCAGAATATCCTCTCTGCCGCACTGTCTTCAAAAGCAGACGCCATCCATCCGGGTTACGGCTTTTTGGCCGAAAACTCCCATTTCTCCGACGCCTGCCGGGCAATGAAAATTCAATTCATCGGCCCCAAAAGCAACGCGATCCGGCGCATGGGCGACAAAGCCATGGCCAAGGAACTAATGAGAAATTCCGGCGTTCCCGTGATCCCCGGCTCGGACGGCATCGTGGATTCCTTTAATATCGCCTGCGAAATAGTGGAAAAAACCGGGTTCCCCATTATTATCAAAGCCTCCGCCGGCGGCGGCGGAAAAGGCATGCGCATCGTCGATGAAAAAAAAGAACTGGAAAGGGCTTTCAATTACGCCTCCACCGAGGCCCAACAGGCCTTTGGCGATTCGCGGGTATATATTGAAAAATATATCGGCAGCCCCAAACATATCGAAGTGCAAATCCTGGGCGATAAGCACGGCAACGTCGTCCACCTTTTCGAGAGGGACTGCTCCATCCAGCGAAGGCACCAGAAACTGGTGGAAGAAGCCCCCTCCCCCTCCATCGATAAAGATACCCGGAAAAAACTGGGCGAAATCGCGGTGAAAGCCGCCCAATCCGTGGAATACGATTCCGCCGGCACCGTCGAATTTCTTTATGACATCGATACCAGGGAATTCTTTTTCATGGAAATGAATACCCGTATCCAGGTAGAACACCCGGTTTCCGAAATGATCACCGGCATCGACCTGATTAAATACCAGATACGCATTGCCAATGGAGAAGAACTGGATCTCAAGCAGAAACATATCGAACAGAGGGGTCATGCCATCGAATGCCGGATCAACGCGGAAAACCCGGAAAAAGATTTTCACCCAAACCCGGGTAAAATAACCCAATTGCGGACGCCCGGCGGCCCGGGAATTCGTATCGATTCAGGGGTTTATTCCGGCTATACCATTCCCCCCTATTACGACTCCATGGTGGCGAAACTGATCGCCTGGGGAACCAACCGCAAGGAAGCCATCGATCGAATGAAACGGGGCCTGGATGAATTTTTTATCGAGGGGATTAAAACCACGATCCCTTTCCACAAAGAAGTCATGAAGCACAAAGAATTTCTCAGCGGTCAATACACCACTGACTTTATAAGTAAATATATGAGCTAAGGAGGGAAAAAATATGTCACGATTATTTCCAATATGCAGCCGCTGTAATACCAGCCATTTCATCACCTTTTTGAAGCACGCGCATTATGTTTGTTCGAAATGCGGGTATCATTTAAGGCTCGATGCCCCCACCCGGCTCAAAATGATCTGCGATAAACGAACCTTCGACCCCCTGGACAAAGATATCAAAAGCGTCGATGTGCTGGATTTTCCCAAATACCGGGACAAACTTGAAAAATCCATGCAGGAAACAAAATCCAATGAAGCCGTGATTACCGGCGTCTGCGAAATCAAAGGCCACCCCGCCGCCATCGGGGTAATGGAACCCAATTTTATTATGGCTTCCATGGGTTCCGCGGTAGGAGAGAAAATTACTCGCCAACTGGAGTATGCGGCGGAAAACGGGCTACCCGCGATTATCATTATTTCTTCCGGGGGCGCACGAATGCAGGAGGGGATTTTTTCCTTGATGCAAATGGCCAAAACATCGGCGGCCGTTCGACGGTTAAATGACCGGGGGCTTCCCTTATTTACCGTCCTGGCCGATCCCACCACCGGTGGGGTCACCGCTTCTTACGCCATGTTGGGAAATGTCATCCTTGCCGAAATCGACGCCTTGATCGGGTTTGCCGGACCGCGGGTCATCGAGCAAACCATCGGCCAAACCCTGCCCCAGGGATTTCAACGATCGGATTTTCTCATGACGCACGGCATGCTGGACATGATCGTCCCGCGAAAGCAACTGCGAAATGTCCTGGGCACGCTGCTGCATATATATTCCCAGAGACCCTATAAAGGAAGCTAAAAGGAGTTAAAATGCATAAACCGGTTATTAACCAATCCGCCCGGGCCATTGATATCGTCAAGCTGGCCCGTCATATGAAACGGCCTACCACATTGGATTATATAAAATACATAATCACGGATTTCCTGGAACTCCACGGCGACCGCAGGTTCAGCGACGACCTGGCCATAGTCGGCGGCGTCGGTTTCCTGGATGATATCCCGGTCACCATCATCGGTCATCAAAAAGGCCGGGATGTGAAAGAAAATGTGCGCCGGAATTTCGGCATGGCCCACCCCGAAGGGTACCGGAAAGCCTTACGGTTAATGGAAGAAGCGGAACGCTTTGGCCGGCCCGTGATTAATTTGATCGATACCCCGGGCGCTTACCCCGGCATCGGCGCCGAGGAAAGGGGCCAGGCAGAGGCAATTGCCTTCAATCTCTATAAAATGGCCGGCCTCAAAACGCCCACCATTGCCGTTGTCACCGGCGAGGGCGGTTCGGGCGGCGCACTGGGACTGGGCGTGGCCGACCGGGTTTATATGCTGTCCAATAGCATTTATTCAGTTATTTCACCGGAAGGATGCGCCTCGATTCTCTGGAGGGACGCCGGGAGGGCCGACGAAGCCGCGGAAGCGTTAAAATTGACCGCGGAAAGTCTTTATGATTTCAGGATTATCGACGGCATTATCGATGAGCCGGGCGGTGGCGCCCACGAAGACCACGAAACAACCGCTAAAAGGATAAAAGAAACCGTACTTTCCGCCCTGGCTGAACTGCTGGACTTGCCCCTGGAAACCTTGCTTAAAAAAAGATATGCAAAATACCGCAAAATGGGAGTTTATACTGAATAAACACTTTATATAAACTGGAGAAAAGAAGCACGAACTCCGAAGCGCGAAATCGCGTGTATAAACAAATTCAAAATTCAAAGGTCCAAAATACAAAACAAAAACTTTTCAGTCCACAGATTACACGGATTTACACTGATTTTTTATACCCCACGTAGGGGCAGACCCCCGTGTCTGCCCTTCCCCCTTGTGCACCCGTCTCCCGCCTTTTTTGTCCATTGTCTTTTTGAAATTTGTTTGTGGTTTGTGATTTGTAATTTGGAATTTTACTTGTGGTTTTCTTGTGTTAATAACTATTGACATCTCTGGGTATATCTATTAGAATTTTTCTATGGTTAAAAAATTGAAACAATATTTATTGTCCGGAGTTTCTTATGCTATTCCTTTCGTGGCCTGCGGCGGGATACTGATCGCTTTTGCCATTGCCTTTGCCCCCATGACCGACAAAGGTCCTGATTTTTCCGGGTCGCCTTTCCTCAAACTGATCCTGGATATCGGCGTCACTGCTTTTTCTTTATTAGTGCCGGTGCTGGCCGGGTACATTTCATTCGGAATCGCCGACAGGCCGGGCCTGGTTCCCGGTTTCGTGGGCGGTTATATTGCCAATCAAGTGGGCGCCGGATTCCTGGGCGGCATTGTCGCCGGGCTTATCGCCGGTTTCATCGTCTACTGGATAAAGAAGATCAAATTACCCGTCTACTTAAAACCGATAATGCCGATACTGGTCATTCCCGTCATCTCATCCTTGATTGTGGGATTCATCATGTTCAACGTGATCGGATTGCCCGTAAAAGAACTCATGAACGTCATGTCCGCCTGGCTGAAGTCCATGGGCGCCGGCAATCAAATATTGCTGGCTTTTATCCTGGGTTCCATGATCGCCTTTGACATGGGCGGCCCGGTCAACAAAGTGGCTTTTTTTTTCGGGGCGGCCATGATTAAAGAAGGGAATTTCAGTATCATGGGGGCGTGCGCCGCGGCCATCTGCATCCCACCGTTGGGCCTCGGCCTGGCCACGCTCCTGGGCCGGAAACTGTGGGGCCAACAGGAAAAGGAAGCGGGACTGGCCGCCCTGGCCATGGGTATGATCGGCATCACCGAGGGCGCTATCCCATTTGCCGCCGCCGATCCGCTGCGGGTGATTCCCACCATTATGATCGGCTCCTCGGTGGGCTCCACCATTGCCATGCTGGGCGGGGTCGGCGATCACGCCCCCCACGGGGGCCCTATTGTCCTGCCGGTCATCGATAACCGCATCGTTTATATTTTGGCTATTCTTACCGGGACCCTGACCGTGGCCTTTTTAATCAACGGTCTAAAGAAATGGCCGGTCAGGAAAAAAAATGAAACGAAACAGGCCCATGAAATCTCTTAAATTTTTTCGCGTGTTTCGCGTGTTTCGCGGGACCTAATTATTAAAAGTATTAAAAGGAGGAGTGTACAAATGAAAATCGTTGCCGTAACGGCGTGCCCCACCGGGATTGCCCACACGTACATGGCGGCCGAAAGGCTGGAAAGAACAGCTAAAAAAATGGGCCTGGATATTAAAGTGGAAACCCAGGGCGCCATGGGTATTGAAAATGAACTGGACCAGGGGGATATTGCCCGCGCCGACATTGTTATTTTTGCCGCCGATATCGCTTTGCAGAAAAGAGAAAGGTTCGACGGCTTAAAGATCGTAGAAGTTTCGGTCAGGGAAGCCATTAAGGACCCGGAAGGAATTTTAAAAAAACTCGCGGGTTAACCTTGGCCAGGCAAATCGTTTTTAATTTTCCTTTGACCCATGGGCTTCATGCCCGGCCGGCCAGTCTATTACAAGAGATCGCCCGGCGGTTCAGCGCTTCGATATCCTGGGAGAATAACCGTTCCAATAACCGGGCCGACGGTAAAAGCGTCCTGTCGTTAATCGCCTCCGATACCTGGAAAGACGATCCTTGCCGGATCGTGATCGACGGCGCCGATGAACTGGAAGCCGAAGAGGCGTTAAAAAAATGCCTGGAAAATGAATTCCCCGGGTTTGATGAAGTCCCGCCGGGTTCTCAGATTCCCGGGGCCCAGGAACAAAAGATTCCCCGGGTTATTAATAAAGAAAATTCCCTTTATTTTGTCGGGACCGGGGCCGGTTGGGGAATTGCGCAGGCCCCTGCTTTTGTTTTCGATTCGTTCCACCTGGAACCGCCGGTGGATGGGGACGAAACCAGGATCGCTGAAAACGAAATCCGCGCGGTTCAAGAAGCCCTTAACAACCTGGCGCGGGAATTGACCGAAGCCATGGACCGGTCGCGGAACCCGGTTGAAAAAGACATACTCAATGCCCACCTGGCCATTGTCCGGGATAAAGCTTACCTGGAAAAGATCGCCGATTATATTGTTAGCCGGGATTATTCGGCGGCCAAAGCCGTATTCGCGGCCGCCCAATATTTCGCCGCGATTTTGCAAAGTAGGAAAAGTCGTTACATCCGCCAGCGTTTGGCCGATATCAAAGACATTTCAGCGCGGGTCATCTTATCCTTAACTTGCGGATGCGGGCCTTCCCCGGCTGAGAGCGCCGCCTACGGCATCCGCCTCGCCGGGCCGGTCATCTTGATCGCGGAAAGCATTTTGCCTTCCCAGTTTATTTCGCTGGATAAAAAGCTCTTAAAAGGGCTGGTTCTATCCGAGGCCGGTACGACGTCTCACAGCGTGATCCTGGCCCGGGCTTATAATATTCCTACCGTCGCCGGCGTCGAGAACATTCATAAAAAAGTGAACCCGGGGGAAGTATTGATTGTGGATGCCGGCCGCGGCCTGGTTATTCCCGCCCCCAATGCGACCCTTTCCCGTTTTTATGACCTGGAAATAGTAAAGCAGCGGCAAATAAACGAAAAAAACGCGCCTTTTATTTCAGAACCGGGTTCCACTGCCGATGGGGAAAAAATGGAAACAGCGGCCAATATCGGCAGCGTGGAAGAATTGGAATCGGCTTTTTTAAATGGGGCCGAAGGCGTCGGTTTATTTCGCACCGAATGGGTATTCATGAATAGGGACGCTTCCCCGACCGAAGAAGAACAATTCGGAATCTATTCCCGGGCGGCAGCCATTGCCGGGAAACGGCCGGTTATTATTCGCACCCTGGATATCGGCGGCGATAAGCCCATTCCCTACCTCGCTTTACACAGGGAAGCAAATCCCTTTTTAGGTTACCGGGGCATACGCATTTATAATGATTTTAATGAATTGATCGATGCGCAACTGCGGGCGATTCTCCGGGCTTCCGTATCCGGGAACCTTAAAATAATGTTCCCCATGGTGAGTTGTATGGAAGAAGTTCTTTCATTAAAAACGCGCCTTAAAAATGCCATGCTGGGGCTGGAAAAAGAGGGCATTCCCTTCAATCCCGGCATTGAGATCGGTATTATGATAGAAATCCCTTCGGTGGTTTTTGCCCTGGATGAAATATGCCCGGAAGTCGATTTTTTCAGCGTCGGCAGTAATGATCTTTCCCAATATTTTTTTGCCGCCGACCGCGACAATCCAACGGTCCGTTATTTACATAATCCCCTTTACCCCCCGTTTCTGCGCCTGCTAAAAAAAATTGTCGCCGGAGTCCATGCGGGGGGCAAATGGGTCGGGCTCTGCGGCGAGATGGCCGGCAATATCCATTATTTACCCTTATGGGTCGGGTTTGATTTCGATGAGATCAGTCTTGCTTCAGCCGGTATCCCGGCCGTTAAGTCCGCGTTGAGAACTTTGAAATCCGGCGAATGCAAACACCTGGCAGCGCAGCTCTTAAGAAAGGCCACGGCGCTCCAGGTAGAGGAACGGCTTAGGGAATTTTCCCGGTCGCCGACGGGGGTCGATTTGATTACCGGGGAATTGGTAGACCTTGATTCCGGCAGTTTGACCAGGGATGAGGCCGTCAGGGAAGCCGTAAACCTGTTGGATGCGGCGGGCCGGATAGAGAACAGCGATGAGGTAGAGGAACTGGTATGGCAGCGAGAAGACGCCTATTCCACGGGCATCGGGTTCGGTGTGGCGACGCCCCACTGCCACTCCCCGGCAATCAAGAATAATTCCATCGCTTTTTTAAAGTTGAGGAAACCCATCGACTGGGAATCTCTTGATAACCGGCCGGTGGACATGGTTTTTTTGTTGGCGATGCGGGCTTCCGACCGGGACAAGGAACATTTGAAAATCCTGGCCCGTCTTTCCCGGAAGTTGATGGATGAAGAATTCATCGCCAAATTGCGCAGCGTTACTAAACCGGCCGATGTAATTTCGCTGCTTAAGGAATGCATTTAGCGCAGCATGGCCGCCGGGGAAGCGGCTGCTTATTTCCAATATTTTCTTATGATGATTAGAGTTTCTTTGCCCGCTTTTGGGCAGACGCTTACTCTTCCTTATATCCAAAAACGAATTCCCGCTGGATGAAATAACTAAACCCGAACAACAAGATTTCCACGATGATTTTGGCTGCCGGCGCACTTACCGCTAACCACCCCTGCACGCCAACGATCAACAGGTAAGATATTAAACTCATGACCAGTAAGGCGAAATAGTATTTCAACAGCCGTGGAACCCCGCCGGTTTCTCTATGAAAAACCAGTCGGCGGTGGAAGATATAATCGGACAGCGCCCCCGCCGTCAATCGCCCCGCCGGTAAACTTAAAATAATACTGCCGGTTCCCCCCAGGACGATAAGAAAAACGATAAAATCGAAAAGCCCGGCCAGGATTGAGAAAAAGACGTAACGCAGCAATTGGAAGTAGATTTTAAGGGAGTCGGAAAAGGGGTTGAAATGAGAACGTATATTGCCTTCGATGTAGATGGTATCGATGGGAATTTCCGCGATATGGACCGACTTCATGGCGGCCCAGGTCAGCATGTTGATTTCATACTCATACCGTTCCCCGGGAATCGCCAGGAGCCGGGGCGCCAGCGACCGCGGCAGACCCCGCAAACCGGACTGGGTATCGGATATTTTCGCGCCCGTCACAAAGCGAAAAACAAAGCGGGTCAAGACATTCCCGAATAAACTCTTAAAGGGAACTTTACGCCCCATTTGTCGAGCGCCCAGGATCAATTGCCCGGGGTTTTCCGTCAATGCTTTTGCCGCTTTCAGAATATCGGAAGGTTGGTGTTGACCGTCGGCGTCGGCGGTGACAATCCCGTCGCTGACCGGGAAATTGTCATAATAATAACTCAACCCGGTTTTCAACGCCCGGCCTTTCCCGCAATTCTTCACATGCGTCAGCACATGGCATTGTTGCCTTTTTTCCAGTTGCGCGAATATCGGGGCGCACGCGGGGCTGCTGCCGTCATTGACGATGATAATATGATGGAAATGAACCCGGATCAATCCTTCTACCACTTTCAGCAAGGTTTCATCCGGGTTATAAGCGGGGATCAACACCGGGATATTCATCGCGGCTTTTCCTCTGTTTCCTTTGCCCGGCGCTTTACCTGGATGAACCAGTATTTACCGAATCTAAACAGGAGCGTATATTCCCCGCTTTTCACCTTCCTCCTGACCTCGTCTATCCTTTGTCTGCTCCTGGTGTTGAAATTATCCAGGAGATAATAAACATCCTCATCCTCGCGATCTAACGCCAGATAGTCTTTCAACACCGGGAGAACCCGGAATTGTTTATATTTGCTGAATATTTTCCCTTCAAACCCGTTTTTCTTGTAATATTGGTACAACTTTTGATTTAATTGCTGATTCCCTATCAGTTTCTGTTTTTCCAATTGGTCTTTTTTGATGGCCTCGTCGTTGAGTACTGTGAAATTGAGAACCGCCGCGATGACTGCAAATCCAACCGCTAAATGCCAAAAGGAAACCCGGAGTCCGCGACCGGGGGCGGCGGGAGCTGCGGCAGTGGAGGAAGGGATGGCAGATTCGTCGGGCGCGTCGGGCGCGTCGGGCGTCCACTTTTTTGGCAGCACTTTTTGAAAAAACCAATACGCGCCCACAGCCATGGAAAAAGCAATAAACGGGAATGCCAGCGATAAATTCCGGTAACTATAACTATAGAATAATCCCCAAAGCACGGTGAAGGGGATAACGATAACGCATGTCACCACTCTTGACCGCCGGTGGAAAAGGCTAAAAATCAGGAGCATGAACGCCAGGTAAACGTACAGGGTTATATCGCTATTCCTGGTTACCCGGTTGGGGTGCATGATTTTATTGAACCCATAAGCGAAACGTTCCGTGTAGGTCCTTTTATGGTGAACCTGCTGGGTTACTTCGACGATCCCGGGTTTATCGCTGCCTTTTATAATAGTAATGGTCCGGTAGATGTACCATGACAGGCCGATGAAAATAATTATTAAGGCCAGGATGCAGGTAATTTTTAAGATAGTTTTCTTTCCCAGGGCGGCGCGGTTCTTGTAAATCAAGATAATATTCCAGGCCAGGACAATCACCAATATATAGAGTCCGGCTTGTTTTGTGGCCGCCGCTGCGGCGGCGAATAAAACCGATAATAAAGCGTGTTTGGTTTGAAAGGCGCGTTGGATATCCCCTGTATAGTGGAGATGGAGCACGTAAAAAGCCAGGAAAGAAAAAAACGTCACCGCGATATCCATGAATCCGCTGGCGATAAAGGTAGGGCCATGCAGGGTAATACCGATAAGGCCGTAAAAAATCAGGCCCAGGAGATAGAAAGACTTTTTCTTTTGCATACCCAGGTCCAGGAACAGCATCAGGATGCCGATGGAAAAAAGCGGCATAATGCCGCGGGGAACGAATTGAATATCGGCGTTTTGCATGATGACATAGGCCATGGACCAATTGGTAGAAACCAACTGCGGGTAGTACCAACTTTTCTCCGGCAGTCGGTTGTTAAACCACTCCACAGCGTAGCGATTCCAGCTCAGGGCTTCATCAATCATCCGAAAGACTTCGCCCCAGCGTGAGAAAAGGTAATAGAAAAAAACGCCGATAAAAAACAAAGAGATGAGAAAAAGGCAGTTATATAATAATGAATTGGAGGCCGCGAATTGCCTGATCCTGGCTGCCATGTTCTTGAAATCCAGGCGAAAAGGGGGCGTGGGGATTTTGTTTTTTTTCCGGTGGTAGGCCATTAAAGCGGTCTCGATTAGCAACAAAGTATAGATAACCGCCGGTTTATAGACGCCCATCAGCGTCAAAGAAAAAACCAGCAAATAATTGATTATTAAGCTTAATGCAAAGGTATATACCCATCCCTGGATTCGGCTTTCCGGTTTAATTCGCAGATAGGCGAGGGCGAGGGAGCCCGGTATGACGGTCATTTGCAGAAACGCTATTACGCCCCATATTAGCAGCATCAGTACCTCCTCATGGTAAATCGGGATGATTTGAGCATTAATTATACCACCTGCTTCTTATTATTTCAATTTCCGTTCATCAAGAGGGCATACCGTGACACTTACACCCGAAAACCAAGAAAACTTTTGCCACCAAGACACCAAGGTTTTTTTACTACTAAACCCCTTGGTGAACCTTTGTGCCTTCGTGCCTTTGTGGCTATTATCATATCAAGCTGCCGCAACCCCCCGACAGGTTGCCGCGACCCCCCGAACGATTGCCGGAACCCCCCGACAGGTTGCCGGAACCCCCCGAAAGATTGCCGCGACCCCCCGACAGGTTGCGGCAACCCCCCGACAGATTTCTGGGACCCCCCGACAGGTTACGGGAACCCCCCGACAGATTTCCGGACCACGCCGACAGGTTACGGCAATCCCCGAAAAGGTTCCTGATGTGGCCGAAAGATTTCCAGACACCGCGGAGAACTTTCCTGACGCCTCGGAAAAGTTTCCGGACGTCGCGGAAACCTTTTCCAACGCCGCTATAAATTTTTTTATACCCACCGCCCATGGACTCAGCGCGGAGGAACAGGCTACAGGGGAATAAAAAATGATTAATGATTGAAAAACAAATTGTTTTGTTATAATATATTGTATTATCATTACGGGTACAGTAAATGAAAAGGCGGTTCCATGTTAATGGTAAAAAAAGGATTGTGTGAAATCTATGAAAATCTTGCCCCCAGGGCGCCAGGACTTTGTGTCCCTTCGTCCCTTTATGCCTTTGTGGCTATTTTTGCTGCAGGGGTATTTAAGGAAAGGAAAAACCAATGGAATTTTTTATAGTAAATCCTGGAACGGTAAATGGTGAGTGGTGAAAAAAAACTGTGTCTATCTTCGCTTGAAATATTTCTCCTTTTGCTTTATAACGACTTTTAACAAATTGAAAATTTCTATGATTTATGTAATAATTGAATGATGAAAAAAGAACGCGAATATCGGATGATTAATCGTATAAAAAATGAAAACGCCTGCCTTTGGCAGGATTTGCTCG
Source organism: Candidatus Aminicenantota bacterium (assembly GCA_026393835.1). Lineage (GTDB taxonomy): Bacteria > Acidobacteriota > Aminicenantia > UBA2199 > UBA2199 > JAKAGC01. The sequence goes on from JAPKZK010000121.1 coordinate 59,753, forward strand.
GCGGTATTAAAGAAGAATCAGGAGATTGTTAATGGCAATACCGGAATGGGACATCAACGGTATTTTACCACCCATCAGCCCGGGCGAATCGGGTCACAGCATGAATCGATCCCCTTATCGGACAGCATTGATCGATGTCGTGGAGAATTTTTCCAGTTCCCCCGAGAGAAAACGAATTTTAACGGGCCTCCTGGATTACAGGGCCGCCCTGCATGAAGTCGGATTAAACAATGGATTTCAATGGTTGGATGGTAGTTTCATGGAAGCGGTTGAAGTCATCGAAATTCGCTCTCCCCGGGATGTGGATGTGGTGACTTTTTTCTACTTGCCCGAACAGGTTGATCAGAATAATCTTATACAGGAACATCCACATCTATTTGAGCCGGAAAAAGCAAAGCAGCGTTTTTTAGTCGATGCTTACTTGCTTCGGTTGGGCACACCCAGTCAGAAATCTTTTGTCAAAAGGGTATCGTATTGGTACAGCCTGTGGTCGCATACACGTGCGGGTGTATGGAAGGGATTTGTAGAGGTAGATTTGTCTCCCGGCGAAGACCGCGCCTGCCGAGATTTTTTGACGGCCCTAAAAAATATAGGGGATGAAGAATGAGTATTGATAAATATAAAGCCTTCGCTTCTGAAATCCGGTTGTTGGAAGAAATACTTGTGGAACTACCGGAAGAAGAAGTAATTGAGCGCATTGGATTTGAACACCGACTGGCTGAGGCTAAAAGGCAAATTGCGAATATGCAACCTGAAAGCATTCGCCACAAGGCTGTCATTACCTTTCGCGGCGAGCCTGTCATCGGCACTCATGGCATTGCCGCGGATTTTGGTGCCAAAGCCGCGGGAGCCTTTACCGACGCCGTAGCTGCCGTGGCGGCCGGACTGGCCGAAAATCTGCGTAATATGGGGCCGATTCCCCACCGGGAGCAAAACCGGTTGTTAATTACGGGTACGGCTATCGGATCCTTTGGTTTTGAATTTGAGGTTCCTAAAATCGGGGTAGACAAACTGTTCCCGGAAAAATCAAACGCTGAGGCAGCTTTGCAGAAAATGCAATTACTTTTCCGCTTGACAGCAGAAGGCAATGACGATAGACTCACGGAACTGGTCGAGGAAATTCATCCCCGGGCTGTACGTAAAGCGGTTGAATTTCTCCAGGTATTACGAGAAAGAAAAGCCTGGTGTGCGTTTTCCTTCCAACAACAATATTTCCGCTTTGACGGGAAGGAACAAGTGGGGGCAGTCATTGAACGATTAAGCGAAGGAAATATTCACGAATCGGACAAAAGTTTTCCGGGTGAGTTGCAGGGCGTTTTACCCAAAAGCCGTACTTTTGAATTCAAGTGTATAGAAGGTATCTTGAGCGGAAAAATTGGGCCGGATATCGAGGATGCTGATATTTTAAATCGCGATTATCTTCACAAACCCAGCCATATTACGTTGCACATCACCCAGGTGGGGCAGGGCAGGCCAAGGTATGTGCTGGAAAAACTTGAATATATCCGCCACCTGACCAAAACCGAATGAGGGTTCCGATGGATTCATTTTGCTGAAAAGGGTGTTGACTTTCTTTGCCGGGGTGTGGTATGTATATTCTCTCGGAGGGAGACAAAGATGAAAGATAATATTAACGCCATTTTGATTTCCAATTCGATAAGTGGAAGTCAGCAATTGTTTATCCTGTTAGCGGCTGACGGTTCTATCAATAGATCCGGGCCTAACCATCCTGATCTCTTTATCGGAATCACGAAGGATACCTTATTCATGCAATTGAGAGAACTGATCAACAATGAGTGGTTTCATAATGCCGGTGTCTACGATATTCTTGAGAAAGTCGGAGAACTATGTGAGCTAACCATAATTTTCGTGACCATCGATGGTAAAGAAACCGGCATGCAATTTCTTTACGGAAAGGAATCTTTGGGACTTCCAAAGGATATCGGCGATTTTGTCAGGCAGGCCATTTCAATCACTGATTCGTGGTACGACCGACAGAAAGCAATCGTAACGAAGGTAACTACGAATCAAAAGAAGCGAAAAAAATGGTGGAAACTATGGTGAACATTCAACCATCAGTTAGAGTCTTTCTCGAGAATTATGAAGTCAAATATGGTTTTCGATCGCAATTGGCGGGAGGTGTTGGATGCCGAACAGTGAATCGATAGTTATGACGCCTCCGTCCGAGTCTGAGACGGTTGCAAATCTGCTGCCCGTTGGAGTGTGGATCCGCCTGGCGTTGCCTGACAATGACGTTGTGTGCTTTACCTACATTGATGATACAGCTGGATTTACCGCTCAAGGATGGAAGGTCGAGGAGGCTTATCTCGATCAATCATCACGGATAATCATTCGATTCTCAGGCAAGGGATTTTCCTGGCGTCGGTTGGAAAGCGATGAAATCCAGGCATATGGTTTGGAAGTCCCACCCTCTTGGGTTGCGGAATTCTATGGCCCACAACCGGCTGCTAATAGTATGTGGGGTATTTGGCGAGAACATCCAAAACTCAAAGGTAGGTTCCTACCGGATTACCCGGACGATCTCCAGGTGTTAGTACATGACGGGGGCCCGAGGATCAGCAGCAATCCGGCTGAAGTAGTATGGGTTTCAGTTAGGGGTATGAAAGGGGAGGTATTCCAGGGGCGCATGTTGAACCAGCCATCTAACCTCAAAAATGTTCGCTATGGCGACAAAATCCAGTTTGTAGTCGCTGATGGAGCCGAGTTTCCCGTCATGGTTACAGAGAAATATCTAAGGGAATGTGGGGCGTGGGTAATTCACCCTTGCAACAAGTGCGGTTTTTCCGAATTATTCGACGCTCCATCGGACCTCATTCGGGTAGTTTTCCCCAAACAGCCAGCCGGGATGATCATGATCAAGTTCACCGCGTTCTGCCCGTTGTGTGGCGGAATTCAAGTTATCGAGTCAAAGAATAATCCGGACGAAAACGAAGAAGAGGCAGTTTCTGCACCTTTAACTACCAAACGCCCGTGGTGGCGGTTCTGGGGCTGAGGCCAAAGATTCCTCGGGGAAAATCAAGGGGCAGGGGCCAATATTTTGAATCCCTGCCGCCACCGTTTAAATTCAGTTCCGTTTATATTTCAACTAAGTACTTACTTCCATCAGCTTTCAATAAGTAAGCTTCAATATTTAAATAATCTTCAATAAGAAGATCATCTGGCAATTGAAAAACTGTTCTTACAAGTTCTTTAACCTCCCTGGATGGAAAAATAAGGGGACAGTCGAATTTTTTTCCTCCAATTTTGGGCAGCAAGCAAGCAGGGAATAAATCAACTGATTCCACACATGCATGAACAATACAAAAAGTGGATCAGTTTAACTGAGCATACGTGGGTCAATTTGTCTGAGCGCTATAGGGCCAGCCGAGAAAAATTCTATTTCGCTGGAATATCGTGGTGAAAAACGAGTCAAATTCAAAAATAGGCTCAGGATTACCCGACTCTTTGAGCGCGTTTTTTATTCAGCTGATGCCCGTCTACTGATAGGAAAATCTCTTTTTACTCATTCGGAAATTATAGGCAGCTTCAAAAAAAAGTCAATGCGAAAGTGATTTTTATAGTGGCCCCTCAAAAAAGCGCGATTTCGCTCAGATATGTATGAAGAGGATTTTTTCCTGTCCATTTCTTTCATTCAGGCGATTTACCATGGTTTGGAAATTAGTAAGTAAGGTTTAACGATGCTCGTAGCAGTACCCACTAGGATCTGTTGTTTTATTTTTACACCTTTTACCTTTCTTTGTGTAACCATGGCACTGGACAGCAACCGCATTGCTTTTATAAGAATGGCTTGTTTTCATGTTTGAATTCTGTGCGCCATTATAAAAAGAGCTTGTTTTTGTATTTGAATTCTGGGTGCCCCATCTCTCCACATTTTTATTATCTGGCAATTCAGGCAATATTGAAAGTATCTTTATTGTAATCGCAGGTTGTTTATCGAATTTCTCGTGCAAAAAGGTAAAAGATAGCCCATTTGAGTATATAATTTCATAGTTATCTCCACCTAGAACAGGTTCCTTGGATTTTAATCCAATTGGCTCCCCCAAATTCATAAATAAGAAATAAAGGGCCTTTACCCCGGTTTTCAAATCAAACAAGTCTTTGGTTTTTCCTTTGAGATATTTGAAATCTTGCGTTACAATAATGGATTTGACTGTATCTTTATCGGTGATTATTTCAAGCCCGGGTTCAATTGTTAACATATGGCTGGAATATTTTATGCTAAAGTCGATATCGCTGATATTTTTTCCAAATTTGGTCAAAACATCTAATATTGGCATATCAACGCTGATTCCGCGAACAGTAAGGTTTTTTGATGTTATTTTTGAGTCCATGAAAAGAATGTCGGTATCGATTAATTCAAACGTCTTTTGATCTTGTCCATTTACAAATACACAAAGTAAGAGAATCGTTATGCCCAAAATAATTTCTTTTTTCATAAATACTCCTGCATCTTAACTCGTGGTTATTTTTTGCATTTTGGTTTTTGCGCCATCATAGCCCCACCTAGCAAAGCAATAAAAGCGCCTATGGCTGAAATATAGAATCCACCTCCAATCTGTGACGAGAATCCCCCGCTGAAAGTGCCGACATTTTCCAGCAGTTGATAATAAAGGTATGCCATGTATACAAGGCATAATAGGCTACATAAAACAATGATAAGACCGAAGTTTCTTTTAAGAATCATACCGATAGCCGCCAGAAGGGCAATCACAATACCGAAAATAAGGAAAATATAGGAATCCCCCACCTTCTGAAATGCACTGACAGAAAAAACACCGGCTGTCATCCAAGGCATTACCAGTCCAATCACAAGAAGAGCACCGCCGATCATTGAAATAATACTGGCAACTCTTAACCTTTGGGTTGAATCATTGTCGGATTGAACCGGTTTAGTCAAGTCGCTGCCACAGTGCTTACATTTAATCGCTCCCTTGATCACATCTTCTTTGCAATATGGACACTCCATTAGCTCTTTACCATCGTTTACATTCATATTCATTTACCCTCCAAAATATATATCTAATCTAATTTTACCATCCCACCCGGGGTGTGTCAAGGGGTAGGGAATTTTTTGATTTTTTTTGCCTGCCCCTTTCTTTTCCCACCTGTCGTCGCGCAGCTTCTTATTCCTTGACACCTGTCACAGCGGCGGCTTTGATCCGGATTTGCTGACCGGGTTTCGCGGTTCGGCCTTTGGACTGGGTACAGATTGGATAAGAAGCAATAAAGTCTCACGGTAGGCTGCATCAGTCACGTATTTCTTCCCATCAGCGGCTCCGAATTTCAGTTAGTGACAATTTGTCACCGACTATTTGCCTTCTTTTTTAAGTCGCTCTTTTAATTTATTCCAATACTTTCGGGCGGTTTGATAGTCTGGTTGTTGAATGAGTGCGGCCAAAATATCTACCACGGAAAAGTGTTCGTCCGTTTGTTGGCCAGGGCCGTTGGCCCTACCAATAATAAATCCGAAGCACGAACCTCAAAATTTGAAACAAATTCAAATGACCAAAAAACGGTAAATCAGGGAGCAGGGGTTAGGGATTTGAAAAAGCGGGAAATCGCCCTTTAAATCTGCTGCATTTCATATTCGATAGTATCCGCGCTAAAATCCTGTTCATGCGGCCATACAACTCCACCAAATGCCAATCTTACCGAATTAAAAAAACTCTTATCCTTCAACTCTGTGAAAATCCCTTTGTCGAGGTATGGCTTGACATTAAAGAATCCCTTTTTCCCATTTGAAAGCTGGACTAACAATACATAATCTTCTTTTGTTTCAACGTGATTTACCTTAACCATGATCGCATCCTCATTTTAATGGGTCTATTTTAAATGGAAGCTGTCCTTGTACTGCCAGTTTCCAATCCGCCATTAACTCCTCCTGATGAATTTCCATCCAGGCCTGGACTAATTTCATTTTATTTTTGGGCAATTTACCAGAAATAATTTTACCATCTTCGATTGCTATCACCGCGTCATATTCGCCATAGTTTGTGTGAACATGTGGACGATGGTGCTTTTTATCATCAAAGAAGAACATGTAGATTATTATCCCGTAAAACATCGCTATTGAAGGCATGCGGTACTCCTTTGGCCAGGATTGGCCTTTTTAGGGCTAACTGTTTTTATACGAAATTCTTGTTTTGTAATCATCAGGCTATTTGTAACATAGAACAGGAAATTTTTCAACAGGTCCTTGCTTTTTCCTCGTATGCGCGCCCCCGGCGGACAGAGAAATAATAAATCCGAAGCAGAAATTAGCCACGGACGAACACGGATGGGCACGGACAGAGAAAGAATAAATTCGTTTCTTTCTCACATCAAGTGGGTAAGACCATTTTTGCATAGCCCGGTTTGAACCCATCGAATCCTTATGCCGCACCTTCCGGCATATACATTAAGCCCGCCTCTCTACATTTTATACCCAATTGAGCCTATATTGATCCTTTGGGGGGCGAAATCACTTTTTTTTACTGCTATTCCCCCTTTCGGGGCTCCGGTCTCAACTCTTTAAAGGACCTGTATCAACTCTTTTTGCTATTGTACCACCCCTTTTTACTATTACCTCATACCTTCGGGCGCCTGCATCACCTCTTCAAAAATTTACAAAAAAAATTTTTGGGGGTGGTATCAGTCCCTTAAGGATCGATGCCGGGCCTTTGGAAATCAAATGAGTCCTGTTAGGATTGAGATCGATCCTTTTAGATGTAAAATAAGAACCCCCGGAGGATTGGTATCATACCTTCGAGGAGTGATATAATAGAAAAAAGGAGTGGTCCCGGCGTTTAAAGGATCCAATTAATATCCCGGGGGGGTGGTATAGGGGTTCGAGGCGCCGATGCACTTGCAAAAAAAAGCGTTACCCATTCAACTTGAGTCGTCCGTGCTTGTCCGTGTTCGTCCGTGGCCTTTTTTTTCGTGTTTTTCGCGTGTTTCGCGGGTCAATATTTCTACAGACAAATAAGGGGACAGTCGAATTTTTTCTCGAGAAAAAGCAGAAGGTGAGAAAAATAATCTGTGATAATCTGTGTAATCGCCCATTTGTGGACAAATGTTTTTTTATTCGTGGTAATTCGTGAAGATTCGTGGGCAAAAAATTCCCGGCTTTGGTCTACCTTGAAAAAATCCGCCTTTTATGATATCCTGCCTTAATAAGTTCACTATTTTGAACGTAAAAAACGATGCTGTGAGTACGCTCTGTAAACCCACTTTTGAGTGCAAAGGCGGGAGCTTGTTCTTATAGGAGATAAAAAAATGCTGAACTACGGCAAACACTGGATCGATCAAGACGATATCGCCGCTGTAACCAAAGTCCTGGAATCGGATTTCCTCACCCAGGGCCCGGAAGTGCTCAATTTTGAAAAAAACCTGGCCGACTTCCTGGAAACCCGCTTTGCCGTCGTCGTGGCCAACGGCACCGCCGCACTCCACCTGGCAGTCAAAGCCCTGGAACTGGAAAAAGGCCAACAAGGGATTACCTGCCCGAATACGTTCGCCGCCAGCGCCAACTGCCTTGTTTATAACGGCCTGGAACCTGCTTTCGTGGATATCGATGAAAAGTCCTACTGCATGGACCCGGCTGAACTGGAAAGACGTATTACCCGCCGCACAAAAGTGATTATCCCGGTTCATTTCGCCGGCCAACCGGCCGACATGGAACGAATTAAAGATATTGCCTTTAAAAGAAATCTCCACGTCATCGAAGACGCTTCCCACGCCATCGGCAGCAAATACGAAAACGACCGCATGGTGGGCGCCTGCTGCTATGCGGAGATGTGCGTTTTTTCCTTCCACCCGGTGAAAACCATTGCCACCGGCGAAGGCGGCGCCATTACCACGAATCTTAAAAGCCTCTACGATAAGTTAATCTTGCTGCGAAACCACGGTATTACGAAAGACCCTTCAAAATTCAAAATCGATCTTTCAAATCCCCCCAACCCCTGGTACTATGAAATGCTGGACCTGGGTTTCAATTACCGGTTGACGGATATCCAGGCCGCGCTGGGAACCAGCCAATTGAAAAGAATCGACGCGTTTATCCAACGCCGCCGGGAAATCGTCGCCCGCTACAATGAGGTTTTCAAAAATATTCCCTGGCTGACAATTCCATACGAGCGCGAAGGGGTGTTTTCCGCTTTCCATCTTTATGTGCTTAAAATCGATTTCGAAAAAATCGGCAAAACCCGCGCCCAGGTGATGGAAGAATTGAAAGCCAAAGGCGTCGGAACGCAGGTGCATTATATCCCGGTTCATTTGCAGCCTTATTATAGGGAACATTTCGGGTTCAAGGAAGGAGATTTCCCCAGGGCGGAACAGTATTATCGGCAATGTCTCAGCATTCCACTGTACCCCAAAATGACGGACGCTGATGTTGATCAAGTCATCCATGCGATAATGGAGTTAAAAGGATAATTGTCAATTGTCAATTGTTAATTATTAATGAAAAAGCGGAATTGGGAAAAAACATGAACGAACAATTACCCCATATCATTTTAGAGACGGCCAATTTCCACGGCGGAGATACGGGCCAACTGAAGGACGCGATTAATCGCTTCGCAACCCTGGATTATAACAACCTGGGCATTAAATTCCATGCCTTTCACCACGATAACGTGGCCCTGCCTGATTTCTCCTGGTACCCCATCGTGAAGAATTTTTATATCGACGCGGACCACTGGAGGGAAATCATCGACCTGGCCGCGGCAAAGAACTTCAAGGTCTGGCTGGACCTGTTCTGCGTCTACGGCGTGGAAACCCTGGCCAAAAACCTCACTAACATCCACGGCGTTAAATTACAACCCTCTATCCTGGATAACCTGGAAATCCTTGCTGAATTAAAAAAATTGACGCTGCAAAATAAAGAACTGATCATCAATGTTTCGGGCCTGGAACTCTCGGATATCCAACGCTACCTCGAAGGGTTTAAGGAATTTAATTTTAAAAAAGTGATCCTGCAATTGGGGTTTCAAAATTTCCCAACCCAGGTGGAAGACACCTCGTTAAAGAAGATCGATGTTATAAAAGCCGCTTTCCCGGGAATGGAGATCGGTTATGCCGATCATATCGATGCGGAAACGCCGTTTTCAAAACGGTTCCCCGTGTACGCTTATTTAAAAGGGTGCGCTTACCTGGAAAAACATATCTGCAATATTCGCAAAGAAACGAAATATGATTTTAACTCCGCCCTGGAATTGGACGAGATGAAAGAAGTGGCCGCGGAAATTCGCCTGGTAAGCCGGTGCTTTACCGCCGGGTTTATTTCCGAAAATGAAAGGAAATACTTTGAAAAGAGTATCCAGAAACCCGTGCTTAAGACCCCATTGAATGCCGGGCAGTTGGTTGCGGCGGCGGATGTGATGTTCCGTCGCACGGACAAGCCGGGGCTCAATTACAAAGAACTGAAAGACCTGCAAAATGGTTTCTTTATCTTGAATAAACCTAAAAATCAACCGGACACATTAACGGCGGGCGATTATAAGAAACCCAGGATCGCGGCCATCGTGGCCGCGCGCATGAAATCTTCCCGTTTGAAACAGAAAGCCATCTTGCCTATCCAGGGGATGTCTTCCATTGAACGGTGCCTGGACAACTGTTTGAAATTCCCTTTTACCGACGAAGTCATCCTGGCCACTTCCACGCTGGAAGAAGACGCGGTATTGGGCGAATACACGTTAAAAGGCCGGGCGAAATTCTGGCAAGGGGACCCGGAAGACGTCATCTCCCGTTACCTGGGCGCTTGCGATAAATACGGCGTCGATGTGATCGTCCGCGTCACCGGCGATTGCCCGGTGATATCGCCGGAAATTGCCGCGTTTTTATTGAAAAGCCATTTTGCCGCCGGCGCCGATTTCACCGAATCCCGGCGCTTTGCCGTGGGTTCCAATTCCCAGGTCTATAACGTGGAAGCCCTGAAACGGGTCATCCAACTGGTAGGCCGCGCGGAATATTCGGAGCATATGACCCTCTATATGACCAATAACCCGGATAGATTCAAAGTGAATTACGTGGACCTGCCGGAAGAACTGGTCAGGGATTACCGCTTAACCCTGGATTACCAGGAAGACCTGGATATGTTCAACGAATTGTTCAAGAAACTGGCGGAACAGGACCTGGACAGTTCGCTGTTGAATGTAATTAAAATACTGGATGCGAACCCATCTATTCCCATGCTGAACGCACATAAAACGCTGGTATATAAAACAGATCAAAATTTAATAAAACTATTGAACGAAAAAACAAGAATCAATAAAAAAGCTTAGCCACAGTTACGCGACGAACACAAGTGTCGCGACACTCACGGACAGGGATGAATAAAACAATATGTGTTAATCGGTGTAATCGCCCATGCGTGGACAAAAAACATTCGTGGAAATTCGTGTAATTCGTGGGCGTGTTTTTTGTTTTTCAGTCAGTGTCCGTCCGTGTAAGTCCGTGGCTCATTTAAAATGAAAATTACCATATTAACGGAAGGCGGCGCAGAAATCGGTTTCGGGCACGTGACCCGGTGCCTCTCGCTGTGCCAGGCGTTTGCCGCACGGCGTCATCATACACGGTTTATCGTGGCCGGGGACGCCTCAGTGGCCGGGATTCTTAAAAATATCAATTTCGAAATTTTCGACTGGAGAAAAGAAGAAGAACGCTTAATGCAGGCAATCGATGACGTTGATGTTGCATTGGTGGATTCGTACCTGGCAAATGAGAAGGTTTATGAAACGATTTCAGCCTCGGTAAAGGTAGCTGTTTTCCTGGATGATACCCGCCGGTTGGATTACCCGCCGGGGCTTGTGTTGAACTGGAGTATTTCCGCGCGGGACCTGGAGTACCCTGAGAAAGATAGTATAAATTACCTGCTGGGCCCAGCGTATGTATCATTAAGAAACGCCTTCAGGGAAGTCCCGGCCAAAGAAATAAAAGAAACCGTAACCGATGTGCTGGTAACCTTTGGCGGCGATGATTCGAAGAATTTAACACCCAAAGTACAGGGGTTCTTAACCCGCGATTACCCTACGCTGCGGAAACATATCGTGATCGCCGGCGCCTTTAAAAACCGAGCGGAAATCGAAGCAGCGGCAGACAATAATACCCACCTGGTATTTTCCCCGGATGACGAAGGAATGAAAAAGGTTATGCTGGAATCCGATATTGCCATTGCATCCGGCGGGCAAACGATTTATGAACTGGCCCGCGTGGGCGTGCCGGCAGTGGTAATCGCCGTGGCCGATAACCAGCGGAATAACGTCTCAGGCTGGGAAAAAACAGGCTTTATCGAAAACGCCGGTTTTTGGAATGAAGAGCATTTAATGAATGTTGTGGCGGAGCGTTTCGCAAAATTAACGGGTTTTCAATCACGTCGCCGGGCCGCGGCAGCCGGACATAATGTCATACCATGCAGTGAAGCGGACCAGGTCATCAAGCGTATCGAAGACAAACTAGATGTGTATAATTTATTTAACTGTTGGAGAAGAAGAAAGAAGAAAAAAAACAAGGATTAATTGGTTTTAACATGAAAGAATTAAATATTAATGGAAGAAAGGTAGGGCCGGGTCACCCCGTGTATTTGATCGCGGAGATCGGTTCCAACCACTGCGGTGATAAAGCAGTGGTTAAGAAGTTGATCGACATCGCCGCCAGCGCCGGGTTCGATGCGGTGAAGTTCCAGACGTATGAACCCCTGGAGGTTTTCAGCGGCAAAATCACCACCACGGAGTTGAAAATGGACCCGCTGTATGGCCATAAACCCTGGGTGGAAGCAGCGCTGGATTATATCCTGATGCCGCGGGAATGGTTCGCCGAAATGTTCGCCTATGCGCGGGGGAAAAACTTACAGGTCTTTTCCACGGTGCATTCGGCCCGGGACGCCGAGTTTGTCATGCAGTTCGATCCGCCCGTATTTAAAGTCGCTTCCCTGGATGTCACGTACCTCGATTTCCTGGCGGACCTGGCCGGTTTCAAGAAACCCATTATCCTGTCCACCGGCATGCATTACCTGGGGGAAATCGAAGAAGCCGTGGATACCATCTTAAAAAACGGGAACGATCAATTGGCCCTGCTTCACTGCGTGTCCAATTATCCGCCGCGGCCCCAGGATGTCAATCTAAATAATATCCCCATGCTGCAAAAGGCGTTTGATTTGCCCGTGGGTTTCTCCGATCATCACCCGGACAATTACATGGATGTAGCCGCCGTGGCCCTGGGCGCATGTATTATCGAGAAACATGTAACCCTGGACCGCAGCTTGAAAGGTCCGGACCATCCGTTTGCCCTGGACCCGGACGCCATGATGGACCTGGTCAAAAGCGTCAGGGATACGGAGAAAGCCCTGGGAACCTCTAAACGGGTGTTGTCCCAATCGGAATTAGCGGCGCGCACCGTGACCCGCAGGAGTTTCGTGGCCAGGACAGACATTAAGAATGGCGAGGTATTAACCCGCGAAAACGTTAAAGTGACCCGTCCGGGCACAGGGATTCACCCGAAATTCAAGGACCGCTTGTTGGGACGAAAAGCGGCAAAAGACATTGAAAAGGAAGATGTCATTTCCTGGGAAATGGTGGAGTAGGGCCACGGACGAACACGGACAAACACGGACTTATTTGTTAATAGCGAGGTAAATATGAAAATAAGATCGTATATAAAGGGTGATGAAAAGGAAATCCTGGAACTGGATGCGCGGGAACTGCCTTCACGGTGGAACCGCCGGACAATCGATAACTGGTACTGGAAATTTACGGACCGAAACCCGGCCGGCCACGCCCTGATCTGGGTCGCGGAACATGACAGCCGCCTGGTGGGTCATTTCGCGGCTGTTCCTTACCGGTTGAAAGTGTTGGATGAAGAATTGACCGCCTCTCATACCATTGGTGCACTGGTGGATAAAAAATTCCAGAACCGCGGATTGCTTAAATTCGTCGGCGATAAACTAATGGAAGACCTGGCCAAAAATAATATCCCCTATACCTGGGGGTTCCCCAACCTGCGGGCGCATAAATTCGAGAATGAAGCCCTGGGCTATAAAGACTTGATTCATTTCGACCAGTGGGGCATCGCTAAAAATACGATTAAACAAACTCCCCCTTGCCCCAATATTCGTAAACTAACGGAATTCGACGGTCAATTCGACCGGTTATGGCAAACCTGTTCCCCCGCTTACCCCATCGCCGTGGTGAGGAATCAAACCTATTTAAACTGGCGCTACCTCCAGCGTCCGGATTGGGAATATTTCCCTTTTGCCTTTTATGAAAACGACGTCTTGCTAGGGTATGTGGTGTTGAAATTGTACCGTGAAGAGGAAATATACCGCGGACATATCGTGGATATTTTTGCCCGGCGGGATGATGAAAATACACTTTCCCATTTAATCGACCACAGCTTAAATTTTTTCCTTGAGAAGGAAGTCACCGATGTCATGGTATGGATTTGGGGAAACCCGTTAATTGACACTCTTTTTGCCCAAAAAGGTTTCTCTAAAAAAGAAATAGACCGGCCGTTGATTTTGCGTACCAACATGGAACATAAGTATGGGCAGCAGGCCCGGGACAATTCCAACTGGTATTTTACCATGGGAGATTCCACGGAGATTTTTTAAATGAAATTGTATCATATCGGGAAGGTTGTAAAAGACCTGGAAGAGGCAAAGAAATATTATAAAGATACCTTCGGGTTTCAGTCCATTGGGGAACCGGTGGAGGATAATATCCAAAAAGTCTGGGTATTAAAGATGAACATCGGTCACGGCGAAATCCTCACCCTGGAACTATTGCAGCCCATGAACGAACAGTCCCCGGTTTATAAATTCCTGCAAAAAACGGGTGGCGGGCTTCATCATCTCAGTTACCTGGTAGAAGATATCCGCCGGGCCATCGCTGATTTCAAGGAAAAAGGCGCTTTAATCCTGGGGGAAGTCGCGCCCAGTATCGCTTACGGCTCCAAACCCAGCGTCTGGTTATACACCGGTTCAAAGGAATTGATAGAGCTTATCGAGGAAGTATAGGTAATCTATCATAATGAAATTTTTGCCATTTTCATATAACACCCCCCTAAAATGTCCAAACCATGGACAAAATACCCCCCTAAAATGTCCACAACATGGATTTTTTCGGGGGGTGTTTTGTGTTATAATACCATATCATACTTTCACGGAGGTGTTTTATGGTATTGAAACGATTCACGGAAAACGATATCGAGGCATGGTTTAAACGTAAACATCGTAAACCTTTGGTGGTTCGCGGCGCAAGACAGGTGGGGAAATCAACCATCATCAGGAACTTTGCCTCGAATCGCAATCTAACCCTGCACGAAATCAATCTTGAACGACACCCCGGGCTGGCAAAAAGTTTCAACTCTCTCGATATCCGGGAGGTATTGAAAGAATTTGAATATATCAGTGGGAAAGGAAAAATTAATACCGATGCCAATGACAATATCTTGTTTATCGATGAAATCCAGGCCGTACCTTCGGCCATTAAAGCACTGCGCTATTTTTTCGAAGATTACCCTTTGCTGCCGGTAATAGCCGCCGGTTCTTTACTTGAGTTTTCACTTTCGGACCATTCCTATTCCATGCCCGTGGGGCGCATTGAGTACCTGTACATGGGGCCCATGACTTTCGAGGAGTTCCTGGCCGCGAAAAATGAACAGTCCCTATTGGAATTAGTTCGAAGTTATGATTTTAGTTATAAATTCCCGGACAGCGCCCACCAAAAGCTTTTGAAATTCCAGCGAGAATATTTATTGGTAGGTGGAATGCCTGAGGCGATTCAAGCCTACGTTGAGACGGATGATTTTGATGAAGTTATGAATGTTCATTCATCCATAATTGAAACATACCGGGATGATTTTGCCAAATATGCCAGGGGGGCTGACCTGCTTCGTTTACATCGCATATTTGATTATGTCCCGGCGTCGGTTGGTGAAAAAGCCAAATATAATAATATCGATCCCAATGAAAAGGCCAGGGACCTGCGTAAGTCCATGGATTTGCTTGAAAAAGCCAATGTTATTTCTTACGTTTATCATTCCGGTACTTCCGGTTTGCCATTAAAAGCCGGGAAGGACGATAAGGTTTTCAAGGTTTATTTTCTCGATATCGGTTTAATGAACCGTATCTGTAAAGTACGGAATATTCCTTTTGAGCAACTGGAAAAAGAAGAATTCATCAATGCCGGCAAAATGGCGGAGCAGTTTATCCAGCAGCATCTTCTTCGTATGGAGCGCGCTAATGAAAAGCCGGAAGTGTTTTATTGGCTGAGAGAGGGACGGACCTCAAATGCTGAAATAGATTTTGTTGTTCAATTAGGCGCTGAAAATGTTCCTATTGAAGTAAAAGCCGGGAAAAGCGGGACTTTGAAATCATTACATCGTTTTATCTGGGAGAAGGGGTTAAAAAAGGCGATTCGTTTTGATTTGAATCCGCCTTCCGTCATGAAGGTTTCGCATAAAGTCGCTTATGACCGGGAAAGTTCGGATATCGATTTTGATCTTTTATCATTGCCATTATATATGGTGGAGCAGCTTTCGCGTCTATTCCCCACAATCCAATAACCGGGAAGTGGGAAGTGAGATATTATCCTATCCATCTTTCGTCGTCGCTGCAGGCAATTCCTTTTTCTTTGCAATACTCTTCCGCTTCCGCGGTAAACCCACAGCGGGAATATATAAACCCCACCACCCGCTCTATATTCTCATACTTTTTAACCTCTGCAAATTTTCTTTCAAAATCAATTACTTCTTCCATCGAAAACTTCTTAACTTCACGACTCTTCACTTCACCGATAATGGAATAATCCACCGCCCGCACTGCACGGGCAAAAATATCGACGCTGAAACTCCGTGAATACTCCGGGGAACTATCGTACCGCCATACCCGGGAATATTCACAAAAATTAAAATCCCCGGGTAAATAACGGGTAAAGGCTTTGAACAAATCATTGTTTTTACGGGCCCGGTATGTTAATTGATCCAGTATTAAATATTCAGCGAAATAACCTTTCTGGGAGTGGTATTTACCCTGTAACCGACGATATTGGCGCTTTAATTTTTCGAAGGACTTTGCGTATTCCCTGGCTATATCCTTGACATCGAAATGTTCGATCTCTTTTTGGTAGACACCGCGAAACACCTTATCGAAAATATTGTCCCGGACACACCGGAAATCGAAATGAGTTTGCCCCTGGTCTATTATATCTCCTTTAACCAGGGCTTCCAATTTCTGTTCAAGTTCTTCATCGGTCATGTCCAGAGCTAATTGATTGAGTATTTCTTCCCGGGTCAGTTCCCTGTCTTTATATTTAAATAAATGAAGTACGATTCTTTTGGCATTACGGTTATTGACTTTGCTGAAAGCAGTGTTCACATATTCCATCCAGGTGGATTTGATGTTTCCGCGATTATCCAGGGTTTCAAAATCCAGGGTATCGGTAAGTCCTTTAACGGTGGTCAGGTCCTTATGTTTGTAACGGGAACGGAGGATGGAACTGGTGTAAAAAGGGCTGCCTTCGGAGATTTTGATTATCAAGTAAGCGGTTTCTTCAGTGACCGGGACATCAAAGAAGCTGGAATACTTATACAGCATTTCCAATGCTTCATCTTCCGGCATGTTTTCCAGGTATTCGTATTTGAAACGGTTGGGCAGCATGGAGTTAAGTTCGTTCATCAGCCAGCCTACCCAACTGCCCGAGATCAGCAAAGGTGCGATTTTGCTTTCGGCCGAACTTAAATACCCGCCGGCCAGGTCTTTGGCAGGAATTTTCATGTCTTTATCGCGGTAGATCATGGCATTTAAGAACTGGAACTCATCGATCATCTGTACGATAAATTCCTTCTGCCGGAAAGCGACGGTTTGTGGGGTATCCCTGACAATGTCCCATAGGATGTCGATATTTTCATGGCTAGCCGCGTGAGCGGCGCTTTCGATGATACCGCTTAAATAGCCCAGCCCCTCTTTTTTTACGATTTTGATTACTTTTTCAAAATTACTTTTTTCTTCGGGTTTCAAGTATTCCGTTTTCCGGGTTTTAAAAGCGATGTACTGGTAAATAAAGCTTAGAAAGAATTGAACACAAAAATCTCCCACCCACATTTCAGTTTCTTTGATTTCATAGTAAAACGGGATGACCCCATCGTTTTTGAAAAAGGTGATATTGAACAGCCGTTCCAGGATGGCGGTTTTGCCCATTTTACGGCGGGCCAGGATGGCGGTACTCTGGGATTTTTCATCTTTTATATCGTTAATCCATTTAAGGAAATAAGTCATTTCCTCATTTCTGCCGGTAAACAGTTCCGGTTTGCCGATTCTTTCTTTTAATGCGTATTCCATGCCCAAGTATATATCATAAAAGGAGAAAAAAGGCAAACCCCCCACAATCCAATAACCGGGAAGTGAGATAAAAATTGGCCTGGTCCCCTTTTTTTGATTAAAGACGAAGCGGTTGAAATATTTCTCGATTTAAGGTATTATATACCAAAGTGAGGCCATTAGCATGAGTGTTGAAGCACAGAAACTGGAAATTATTGAATGGGTACTAAAGTTAAAAGATACTTCCACACTGGATGAAGTAATGAAAGTGAAAAAAGTTGGCCGCCATAAAAAGAGAGGAACCAGGAAGTTTGGCAGCGGTAAAACAATTTTCACTTATGTCGCAGATGATTTCGACGCCACTCCCGCTGAATTCAGGGATTACATAAAATGATCCTGCTAATCGGATTCGGAGGAAAGGTAAAATGATTGATCTTTTATCTGCTACTTTAGCAAAGTTGGGAGCAACCATCCTGGCAGGCGCCGCGAAGAAAACATTTGAAGCCATCAGGGACCTGGTTTCCGAGGATGAAGCAAAGGCCGTCGTGAACGGCGCTTTCATGGAATTCAGGGGAAATGTACTTGCCGAAGGCAAAGGCGCGAAAGATGAAAAAGCCCTGCTGGAAGTGTTCGAATTGTTTTTTACCGACGACCGGGTAATGGGGGAATTCCAATTGGTATTTGACACCCAAAGCGAGAAAGTGGATTTTGATCTATTGGAAGAGATTTTTGCCAGGATTTGTATTGACAAAGAAATCGAGATTCCGACGTTTGATTTTCGCCGGGCGATGTCGTATGTGATTGAAGAGATTGAGCAATTAGCCCAGAAACAGGATATATTCAAGGAATTGTTTCAAACGGCCCACCTGGAAAAGATTTATAAATCTTTACAAACAAGGGGAAAGGAACCTAATCTCTCTTATGCGCGGTTTAAATACCTGGACCAATTGCAGCGGCATCATAACCAATTGTTTTTTGCAGGCATCCCGGACCTGAAAGAAAAAAAAGAAATACAATTACCGGCTATTTTTGTCATGCCGCGGGCCAGGGAAAGCGTGGAAGTGGATGATTACCGGCAATTAATGCGGGAAAAACAGGGAGATGATGAATTTACCGGCGAAGAAATCCAACTGCGGTGGATGATGATGGCTAAAAAAAAAAGGAAAAAAGAACCTATAAAGTTTGATAGGATACTCAAATAAAATAAGATCAACCGCTTCGTGGTCCTGGGCAAACCCGGTTCCGGGAAATCCACACTGTTGAAATTCCTGGTCCTGGAAGCGGTACGCCTGCATCTTGAAAATCACCGCGCCTCTGACAGCCTTTTGTTTCCCATCCTGGGGGAAATTCGTAAGTTTGAAAATGCTTTAAGCAAAACCAACCGGACCGATTACAATATCCTGGATTTTCTTTATGATTCCATGCGCACTTATTACAATTTGGATTTGCCCGAAGGTTTCTTTGAAAAATACCTGGTCAGTGGCCGGGCATTGCTGTTGTTTGACGGCCTGGATGAAGTGGCTGCCGAAAGCCGCCGGGCGGAAATAAGGCAAATGATCGCCTCGTTTGTAAGCGGTTATTCCGTGGGTAATACGGTGATTGTGACTTCCCGCATTGCCGGGTACAGCCGGGCGCAATTTTCCACCACGGATTACCGTCATTTTACCCTGGAAGATTTTGATGATGATGAGATCAACGCCTTTATCAAGAATTGGTATCGCAGCCGGATAGTAAATGAAAAGGAAGCGGAAATCAAAGCGAACGATTTAAAAGCTGCATTAGAGAAAAAGCCGCGTATTAAAGAGTTGGCCAGGAACCCATTGTTGTTGACCATTATCGGGATTGTCCACCGAGATGAGGAGCAGCTCCCGGAGGACCGGTTGCTTCTTTATGACAAAGCCACGGAAGCGCTGCTTAATACCTGGGATAATGTTAAAGAGATTATCGATGAGAGATTCAAATTAGCACACCGTAAACGTTTCCTGTGCCAGGTAGCGTTTCAGTTGCAATCCCAGGAAAAAGGAGATGAAGCCGGGACCATGATCCATCGGAATGATTTGTATAATATTTTGCTGGGGGATTTTTGCAAGGTATTTAATTGCGATAATTGGGAGGCGCAGGAATTGGTGAATGATTTTTTGAAAATTATCCACTCGCGGACAGGATTGTTAGTGGAAGTGGGGACGGACTGGTTTGGATTTGCCCATAAAACGTTCCAGGAATATTTTGCGGCCAAATGGATTGTCAATGAACAAAGTTTTTGTAAAAGCAACTTCCAAATTATGATCGATTATGTGGATAAATATATAGATAATGCGTTCTGGCAGGAAACGCTCCTATTGGCGCTGCAAGCATTGCCGGAGACGCAGCAAGCGCTCAATGCACTGAAGCATATCCTGAAGCGGGATCCCCGGAAGATCGAACCTTATTTTTATCACAACCATTATTTTGTGATGAAATTCATTGCCGAGAAGGGTGAGTGGCTCAATGACAAAGAGTTTGTCGAAAGCCAAATCAGTGATTTCTTCCGTTTCTCATGGAATGAGGGTAAAGAAAGGAGTCTCTACCCCAATTATACCTGGGAAAGATTTACAAACTGGGTATCCACGGTAACCGATTCATTGGCTGGATCCAATCTTTTAGAGAAACTTTTAGCACTAGCAGAAGATGAGAAACAGGACGGTCGTTTCCGGCGTGACTGCGCCGAGGCCGTGGGCTATTTAGGGATGAAAGACAATGCCGTGGTGGAGCGCTTACTTGTCCTGGCGGAAGATGAGAAACAGGGTGTTGATTTCCGGCGTTCCTGCGCTTATGCAGTGGGAATCTTAGGGTCGAAAGATATAACTGTGTTGGAGCGATTAGTTCACCTTGTGGAAGATGAGAGCCAGGACGGAGGTCTCAGGAGTTTCTGCGTCTGTGTCCTTGGAGAATTAGACATGAAAGACAAAGTCGTGGAAATATTACTTCAATTAGCGGAAGATGAAAAGCAGAACGGAGATCTCCGTCGTGAATGTGCATTAGTCTTAGGCAATTTGGGCTTAAACGACAAAAGTGTGGCGGAACGATTACTTCACCTGGCGGAAAATGAGAACCTGGATGGCGATTCCCGGAATACTTTCGCTTACGTTGTAGGAAAGTTCATGCTGAAAGATAAGACTATGGAGGAACGATTAATTCGTATAGCGGAAGATGGGAACCAGGAGGGTTATCTTCGGCGTTCCTGCGCTTACGCTCTTGGAGAATTAGGCGTGAAAGATAAAGCGTTGGAAATATTACTCCATTTGGCGGAAGACGAGAACCAGACAGGTGGTCTTCGGTTTAGTTGCGCCCATTCCGTGGGCGATTTAGGCATGAAAGAGAAAACTATAGAAATATTACTTCAATTGGCGGAAGATGAGAATCAGACAGGCTTTCTTCGGCAGGATTGCGCCAAGGCAATAGGTAAATTAGGCATGGAAGACAAAGCCGTGGAAATATTACTTCAATTGATAGAAGATGAAAAGCAGACCAGTAATCTTCGGGATTCATGCGCTTTCAATGTGGGAGAGTCTAGAATAAAAGACAAAAACCTAGTTGAGCGATTACTTCACCTTGTGGAAGATACGAAGAAGGAAGGTGATTTCCGGGTTTGCTTGGTCGAAGCTGTGGGCAATTCCCGATTGAAAGACAAAGTCTTAGCGGAACGATTACTTCATTTAGCAGAAGATGAGAACCGGGATGGCAATCTCCGGCGTTACTGCGCCTATACTGTGGGCCATTTAGGGTGTAAAGACAAAGTGGTGGAAATATTACTTCACATGGCGGAAGACGAGAAACAGGACAGCATTTTACGGAGTTCCTGCGCCTCCACCGTGGGAGATTTAGGAGAAAAAGACAAAGCCGTGGAAATATTGATCGACCTCTATCATGCGAAGACAGATAAATATTCAAACGATGCAAAATTGATATATGAATCCTTGTGGAAGTTGACGGCAGGTTGAGGAAAATAGAATGATGAATGATGAACGATGAAAAAAAGATGATCCGGGAGAATCCTGAAATTTGACATCCCTTAACAAATCAAATAAAATATCACTATGAAAATTTACGATTGGGATAAAGATAAAAATGAATGGCTAAAAAAGAAAAGAGGTATCTCCTTCGAGGATATAGTAGCTGCTCTTGATCAAGGCAAAAAACTTGACTCATATAAACATCCCAACCTGGGAAAATATCCAGGCCAGGAAATCCTGGTTGTGGAGATAGACCAATATGCTTATCTTGTCCCATTACTGGAAGACAGTAAAAAAGTTTTTTTTAAAACCATTTATCGAAGTAGGAAGGCAACAAAAAAATACCTTAAACTTATGAAATAAGGAGTAAACTATGGGCAAAAGAATCGATAAAAGTAGTTTGAACCTGCTGGATGATCCGGAAGAAGAAAAAGAAATACTCGAAGCTTACGAAAAAGGACTCCTGGAACCGGTGGACAACCCCGAAAAAAGAAGAGAAGAATTGAGACAATATGCCAAAGCAACCATTGCAAAAACCAGGCGCGTTAATGTACGCTTAACTGAAAGGGATTTTATTAAAATAAAAGCAAAGGCCATTGAAATAGGGATACCATATCAAACGCTTATGGGTTCTTTACTACATCAATATGCTACGGGAAGAATATCTTCCACTTTATGAGGGGTAATTTTCCTCCTGAACCTGTTTTTCTCCCCTTTGATTCCTTGTGGAAGTTGACGGCAGTTTGAGGAAGATAGAATGCTGAAGGATATCCAAATCGCCGCAATTTCCATTTTTTCAGTCAAAAAGATCGGCAAAAAGCGGCGGCAAGGATTTTTTTCGGTTAAACACTCCATAAAAAGCGGTAGGAAACATTTTTTTCTTGAAAAAGTCCGCCGCGACCTGGAATATTCCATTTTTCAGCACTTGAAATCACTTCCGACGACGCTGGAGGTATCATTCGCGGCGGATAAATGTCAGCCGCCTGGCGGGATGCGATTTTTTGTCAAATTGCGTGTAAGCGACCAGAATTGCTCGAATGTTTTGTAGAATTTTGCCCGGCAATTTGCTTTTCCCAGGACTTTCCCGGCAAATCGGAACAGGAATACGGAAATATCCCCGCATTTGCCCACAACTCTCCTGTCTACCTTGAAAAAATCCTCCTTTTATGGTATTCTGCCTTATTATATTGAACATTTTGATATTAAAGATCAATGATATGAGCCGCTTTGCAAATGCGCTTATGAGCAAGGGGGCGGAAGCTTGCATATTATATCTAAGGGAGACGACGCCATGACTGATTGCTGCGAACTTCGGAGCGATTACTCCAAAATAGAAGACTGTAAAAATTTGTCGGAAGTGATCTATTATCACGCGGAACACAACCCGGACCGGGTTTTTATTTACGATGTCCGGTCGGAACGTATGTACACATTCAAAGAATTTAACCTGGCAGTGGAGAAAACCGCCAATTACCTGCTCTCCTTCGGCTTTGAAAAAGGAGACCGCGTCACCGGCGTAATCGAAAACTCCCCGGAGTTTTGTTTCTTTTATTTCGGCGTTATCCGCGCCGGTGGGATTTTCAATCCTATGCCCTTTACCTCCCACAAAGAGGAAATATTGAAAAATATCCGCCTGGTGGACCCGCGGCTGGTTGTGATCGACGGTCGCAAAGAAAAAGAATTTAATGATGAGGAAAAAAAGGATATTCTTTTTGTACCCGTGGGGGTAGAACGGGAATTTGAAAAAAGTCTCCAGGGATTGCAGGACCAGCTCATCTGCCGTTTCAAGATCGATGAAAACAGCCCGGCGTGCCTGTACTACTCATCCGGCACCACAGCCGATCCCAAAGGCGTGCTGTATTCGCATAAAAATATGATTGCACTTACTTCATCTCTCTGCCGGGGTTTCAAGTTCAGCAGCGCCGGGGATGAAACGCATATTATCATGCTTCCGTTGGGCCATACGGCCTCCACCAATTATTCCCTGCTGCCCTGCGCGTACGTGGGGGGAAAGATCGTCATGGGCGAATCCTTCTGGCATATCCGCAATAAAATATGGAAGTTGATCGAGGAGCACCGGGCCACCTACATGGAAGTGGTGCCCACGGTTTTGTACTCCATATTAAATATATATCACAATCATCCCGGCAATGATATTTCTTCCATGCGCTATGTGGGCTGCGGTTCCGCGCCCCTGCAAAAGGGCATCCAGGCGCAATTCCAGGAGCGCTTTAACTTGAAAGTGGCCAATCTTTACGGGCTCTCCGAAACCGGGCCAACCCATATCGACGATCCCTTGATGCCCGGCTGGAAACCGGGGACCATCGGCGTACCCCTGGATGTCAATGAAGCTAAAATCGTAGACGAAAACGATCATGAACTGCCCCCGCGCATGACTGGGGAAATTGTGATTAAGGGTGATAATGTTTTCGTGGGGTATTTTAGAAATGAGGCCCAGTACAAAAGTGTGGTTAAGGATGGTTGGTTTCATACCGGGGACCTGGGTTATAAAGATGAAACCGGCGTTTATTATTTCGTGGACCGTAAAAAAGATTTGATTATCAAGGGCGGCATGAATATCGTGCCGGGTCAAATCGATGAGATATTGATGCTGCATCCTGCCGTGAAGGAAGGCGTCACCATCGGCGTGCCGGATGAGATGTTCGGCGAAGAGGTGAAGAGTTTCATTGTTCCGAAAGACGGGATGTCGGTCACGCCGGAAGAGATTATCGATCACTGCGCGAAGTATTTACCAAAAATGAAAACTCCGAAGTTCGTGGAAATTGTGGATGATATTCCTAAAACCCATTCAGGGAAGCTACTCAGGAAAAAGTTAAGAGAAAGAAACAAATAAATAAAAGTTTTTGGCCCCACCTTTTTTCAAAAAGGTGGGAAAAATAAAATGATAAAAGAAAACGAAGAATTAAATAAAGCCATCGAAGCGGCGCGCAAAGCGGGGGAAATCCTGAAAGACAACTTTGGGCAAAAGTACCGCGTGATTCGCAAATCCCCCAAGGAAATGGTCTCCGTCGTAGACATGCAAGCCCAAAAAGTGATTTTGGATATCCTGGAACCCCTTTTCCCCGGCTATGGCATCATTACCGAAGAACGCACCACCATCGTCGATAAAAACGGAAAAAACTGGATCATCGATCCCCTGGACGGCACCCATAATTACATCGCCGGACTTCCTTTCAGCGGCGTCTCCATCGGCCTGGCAAAAGGGAATGATTTCCAATTGGGGGTTATTTTGTTTCCCATGGAGGATCGATTGTATTATGCTGTCAAAGGAGAAGGCGCTTATTTCAATCATATGCCCATTGAAGTATCGCCGAGTTTGGAATTATCCAAATCCATCATCAGTTTCGATAACCAGTTTCATTTAAATAAGAACTCATTTGAATATTACCGGAAGCTGACGGGGCGGGCGTTTACCACGCGGATATTGGGAACCGCTACCAATGATTTGTGTATGACCGCGGAAGGGAAATTGGGGGGCCGCATCTGGGTCAATACCAAAATCTGCGACATCGCCGCGGGCATAGTGATTGTAACCGAAGCCGGGGGGAAAGTGACGAGTTTCGACGGCGCGGCCTGTACGCTGGATTCGAAGCATGTGGTGGCGTCGAATGGGAAGATACATGAGGAGCTGCTGGAGATCGTTAATTAACACTTTATAATTATAAATTATAAATTATTAATTATAAATTATAAATGATAAATGAAAAACAAGGAGAAAAGAATATATGAAACCGATAATTGGAATCACCATGGGAGACCCGGCCGGAATCGGGTCTGAGATCATTGTCAAAGCGTTAACGAATATCGATGTTTATGAAAAATGCCGGCCTGTCGTCATCGGTGACAAGAAAGCAATGGAAGAAGCCATGAAAATAGCCGGGGTGAAGCTGCCCATTCGTGGAATCGACAACATCGCGGAAGCCCGGTTTCTCTTCGCCTTCATCGAAGTGCTTGATTTGAAAAACATCCACCTGGAAAAAATACCCTACGGCAAGATCGACGCCGATTGCGGCCGGGCGGCCGGGGAATACATTGAAAAAGCCATTCAACTGGCCATGAATAAAGAAATCGCCGCCATGGTTACCGCCCCCATTAATAAAGAGTCTTTCGACCTGGGCGGCTACGGCAAGAAATACCGCGGTCATACCGAAATGCTGGCCGCTTTGACCGGCTCGGAAAAAGCATCCATGATGTTGGCCAGCGGAAACCTGCGGGTTATCCATGTCACCACCCATGTGCCCATGCGCCAGGCCGTGGATTTAATCAAAAAAGAGCGCGTGTACAACACCATCCACAAAGCCTCTGAAGCCTGCCGCGAACTGGGCATCGAGAATCCCAGGATCGGCGTCTGCGGGTTGAACCCCCACGCCGGCGAAGGCGGCATCATGGGGTATGAAGAAGTGCAGGAAATCATGCCCGCCATTGAACAAGCCCGGGCCGACGGTTTGAACGTCGAAGGCCCCATACCCGGGGACACCATTTATCCCAGGGCAAAATCCGGTACTTTCGATGTGATCGTGGCCATGTACCACGACCAGGGCCATATCCCGGTGAAATTAATGGGGTTCCTCCATGACGGCGCGGCCTGGACATCGGTGAGCGGCGTTAATATTACCATCGGGCTGCCCATTATCCGCGTTTCCGTGGACCACGGCACCGCTTTCGGCAAGGCCGGCAAAGGAATCGCCAATGAACAAAGCCTGGTGGACGCTATCGATTATGCCGTACTAATTGCTAAAAACAGGAAATTGGGATAAAGATAAATTATGAGGTGATCAATTGGATAAACGGTTGGAAAAAGTAATCCGCGGGGTCTTTCCCATCGAAGCGGAAACCATCGATGAAAATTGGACCTCCGATGATATCCCGGACTGGGACTCGGTAGGTCATTTGAATCTCATCATGGAAATTCAAAAGGAATTTACGGTCAAAATTGAAATCGAAGAAATGTTCGAAATCGAAAAATTAGGGGACATCATTAAAATCCTGCAAAAAAAGAATGTTTTATAAGGACGGATTAAAATGAGCAAAAAAGTTTTAATCGTTGTCGCGCATCCGGATGACGAAGTGCTGGGGTGCGGCGGGACCGCCGCCCGGTTGGCAAAAGAAGGACACGAAGTCTATACCGTCATCATAGGAGAAGGCATTACCTCCAGGGACGACGCCCGGCAGCCGGAAAAACGGGCAAAGGAATTCGAACGATTAAAAAGGCAAACCTGCGACGCCAATGGGGTCCTGGGCGTGAACGACGTGTTTATGTTTAATTTCCCGGATAACCGTTTCGATACCGCGCCGCTGCTGGATATCGTCAAAATGATCGAGAAAATCAAAGAGAAAATCAAACCCCATATCCTGTTTACCCATTTTGAAAACGATTTGAACATCGACCACCAAATCACATACCGGGCCGTGCTGACGGCGTCGCGGCCGCTGGCCACGGAAACCGTTAAGGAAATCTATTCTTTCGAAGTATTATCCTCCACCGAGTGGCGTTTTCCCCTGACCTTTAGCCCGGATTGCTTCTTCGATATCACCCAAACCATAGACATAAAAACCGCCGCCCTGGAGAAATATGAAAGTGAACTCAAAGAATTTCCCCATCCCCGGTCCATCAAAGGAATGCGCTTAAACGCGGAACAATGGGGCATGAAAATCGGCGTTCCCTTTGCCGAAGCCTTCAAAGTCGTTCGGCTGGTGCGCTAAAAGTGTGTTAATATGAAAAAAGTACTAATCACCGGCGCCAATGGCTTTACCGGTCGGGCCTTAATAGAAACCCTGGCCGGTTCCGAATGGGAAATTATTCCCATGACCCAGGTAAAGACCGGCCTAAAAAATGAAATAACCGTTGATTTCACGGATGAGCGGTTTGTGGGGGCGCTTCAAAACCTGCCCCCGGTGGAGGCGGTGGTTCACCTGGCCACGCGGGTCGGTTGGGACGGCAGCTCCCGGGCAGAGTTGTTCCAACCCAATGTCCTGGCCACGGCCCAACTGGTCAATTGGGCCAGGCGGCGTCACAGTTATTTCGTTTTCACTTCCGCCGCGTTTATTGCCGGCAGTCATAACCCCCACATTACCCCGGGATTAGGCCCGGAACTGAACACCGATAACGATTATTTGTACAGCAAATGGCTGGGTGAAGAGATCATACGGACGTCCGGGATCCGGCACGGCATTTTGCGGATATCCGGGATTTTCGGCAAAGACGGCCCGTCCCACCTGGGCATCAACAGCGCCATTAAAGGCGCTTTGCAAGGCAAACCGCCGGTCCGGTACGGCGACGGCAACATCAAACGCAATTATATCTATGTCAAGGATTTATGCGCCGTCGTCAAATATTGCCTCCATCATCAGATCGAAGGCTGGAACCTGGCGGCCGGGAAAGAATCGAACACCATGGCCGAAATGCTGCAAACCATCTGCGATATCCTGCTGCCGGGCGCCAAACCCGAAATCCGGCCGGATAATATCAGGGGGGCGCACGATCAAATCGTCGAGCCTTCCCCGCTGCTGCCCCAAAGCAGGAGTTTCCGCGACGCCATCAAAGACATCCGGTCAAATGTGGAGCAAGCGATAACATGAAAATAGGAATTTTCGGCGATATCCACGGCAACCGCTATGCCTTTGAAAAAATTTATGAACAACTAAAAAAAGAAACCTGCGATATGCATATTTTCCTGGGCGACGTTTGCGGTTATTACTACCAACAAAATGAAGTGATCGATATATTAAGAGATATCCCCCACCTGCGCGCCGTGGCCGGGAACCACGATAATATGTTCCTGGAAGCCCTGGACGACCCATCCCTTATGATGCTTTATTCGAATAATTTCAGCCGCTCTTTCCAGTTATTAAAAGAAAACATTAGCGGGCCTAATCTTACTTTTTTAAGAAATTTGCCGGAAGAATTACTGTTACATCCCTACAACATCGCCGTGTATCACGGCAGCCCCTGGCGACCGTTTGTCGAGTATATATATCCCGATTCCCCGCTGGAGCGATTCGCCGAGCTTCCCTTCGAAATCGTGTTCCTGGGGCATACCCACCATCCCATGGATAGGACGTGCGACGGCGTTCGCGTGATTAATCCCGGCTCCGCCGGGCAGCCCAGGGACAAGGGCTGGCCTTCTTACGCGGTCTACGATACTGAAACGAAAAAAGCGGAAACCAGGCGCGTACCCTACGATGTGTCCGCTTTGATCCGGGATATTGAAAACATGAACGAAAACAAACCTTATTTGATCGAGATTTTACAGCGAACGCGGACCCAAACATGAAAAACAAAAACAGGAGAATACTGGTTTCCGCCGTGGGCGGCGACCTGGGACAAAGCATTATTAAATGCTTACGAGATTCCTACCCGGCCCCCCATATCGTGGGCTGCGACATGAACCCCTACGCCGGCGGACGCGCCGCCGTGGACCTGTTTCTCCAGGCCCCACCGGCGAATGAAAGCGAAAACTACAGGGATTTCCTCCGGAAAACGATCCGGGAACATCAAATCGATTACGTGTTCCCCATGTCGGACGTGGAGATTCTTTTCTACAATGAGCACAAGGAATGGTTTCATGACTGCCCCGCGGTTTTCGCGGTTTGCCAACCCCATATTATCGATACCTTTATGGATAAGTACAAAACCGCCGCTTTCTTTAAAGACAACGGTTTCCTTTACCCTGTGACTTATCTGCCGGAAGAATACAACGGCCAATTGGGGTTCCCGTTGATTTTAAAAAGAAAACAGGGCAGCGGCAGCCAAAAACTCTTTAAAGTGACGGATGTCGAAGAACTGGACTTTTATCTTAAACGAAACAGCGGCATGATTATCCAGGAATATTTACGGCAAAAGGACGGCAAAGACAACGAATACACTTCCGGGCTGTTCAGCGACGGGCAAACGCCTCATACCGCTCACGCCATTACGTTCCGCCGCTTCCTGGCGCCCGGCGGTTTCAGCCAGCAGGTGGAACTAATCACCGCGGGCCCCGCCGTCGAATTCGCCGAAAGACTGGGCCGCGTCCTGCATTTCAAAGGCTCCCTCAATGTCCAGTTCCGACTGACGGATAGGGGCTGCGTCGCCTTTGAAATCAACCCCCGCTTCTCCAGCACGGTCTATTTCAGACATTGCTTCGGGTTTAAAGATGTCCTGTGGACCATGGATTTATGCGAAGGAAAACCCGCGTCTTATAAACCCCTCTTTAAAAAGGGGCTCGGCGTACGGACGTTCGGCGAAGTGATATTCGAAACGGAGACTTTTTAAATGATCGATTATTGGATATTGAAACTCCGGGTAGGCGCCCTTTTAAACATCGTGAAGAAAAATAAAATGGCGCCGGTAAAACGCCTGACGTATATCGAGGCCACCCGCCCGGCCAAACTGCTGCTAAAGTTCTTGAAAAAAACAAAACTATCCGCCGTCTCCCTGCATAAAATCAAAGGTCGCATCCGGGTGTCCGGGCCGTCGTTGAATATTTCCGAAGTGCGCAACGATAATGAAGAAGTCATTATCATGGAGATTTACCATCATATCCTGGAAATCCGGCTGGACATCCTGCGCCGGTTGGCCGAGAATTTTAAAGAGACTGCTTTCTTAAAGGATCAAAATCCCGTGAGTATGATCCATTCCTACATCGGGTTGAAAATCGCTTCGGACATCAACCCCGCGGTCTACATGGCCCACTATGCCCGCTGGAAATATAAAACCGATGAAACAAAGAGTAAAAACATCCTGGTGATTCCCCGTTCCGATTGGAGCGACTCCCTGGTTTCCCACCTGGGCAAGATACTGGATGAAGTAAAGGTGGATAAAAAAGAGGCCGGTAAAACAAAGAACATGGTTTCCCTGGTTACTTATATATTAAAAGCATTTTTATTCAAAACTTTCGGGGATAATGGAAATTTTTGCCACCAAGACACCAAGACACCAAGGGTTTCTAGTATCATGGTGACCTACAAAATGGGGGTATTGAAAGACAAACGCAACGATATTGCTTTTTTCCATGCTTCCGCCATCGATCCCCACCGTATGGTGATCTTTTTCAAAGACGATCATCATTTCCCGGCGCAGGAGGAATTGGCTTTCATGAAAGAAAGCGGTATACGGGCCATTGCCGGGGAGGATATGAAAAACCCGCCGGAGGGCGTTCCCACCTGGAAACCGTCGCCGCTCTGGAAAAAGGAACGCGCCCTTTTTGGCCGGGTCTATTTACAAACCCTACGCCAGTGCCTGGCGAAGAAGAAAAAACATTCCCTGTGGGTGCTGCGCACCTATTGGGCCCTGGGCATGGAAATGACCTGGTGGAAAGATTTTTTCCTGGCCAATCACGTACGAATTATCGTCAACGCCATCCCGGCGGTGGATAATTTCGTTCCCAACATCGCCATGGCCGCCGTGGGCGGCCTGGCCGTGGAACTGGAACGCTCCATCCGTTTCGATTATTGCACTTATATCCATAACTCCCCCAACCATGTCTATTTTGCCACCGGTCCCTACAGTTTAACCCAGACCCCGGAACCTTGCTTCAGCCTCTTCACTGTCCAGGCCGGGGGCATCAACATCATCGAGAATACCACGCCCCTGGAAGGCGTTGAAGAATTGAAACGGAAAGCGGAAAAAATCATTACGGTTTTCGATGAAGTTCCCAACGAGGCGTTTTTCGGCAATTCCGTGGAGGAGATGTACCGCTGCCTGGTGGACTTGGTGAAACAAGATCGCCGTTTCTCCCTGTTGATCAAAACCAAAAAGCCCCAGGTGCTGGAAGGCATGCCGGCAATCCACCGGGAGATACAGGAATTAAGCAAGCAGGGCCGGTGTTTAGCCGTAGATTGGAAGGTGAATGTTTCCACTGCCGTGGCCAACGCCGACCTGGTGGTTTGCGTGCCGTCCACGGCGGCGTTTGAGAGCGTCATGATGAAGGCGCCCACCATGATTTACAATCCCATGCGTTCCGGTTCGCGGTTGTTTTACAGCAACAAGGGCTTGAACCGCCGGATTTTCGAAGATATAAAACTCATGACAGCGGCCATCAAGACCTTTGCCGGCGGCGGCGAGTCTGCCGTTTCCATCGGCGCTTGCAGCGACATCTTACCCGCACTGGACCCCTTCGACGACGGCAAAGGCGCCAACCGCATGGGGGAATACCTGGACCGCTGTCTGGAAGGTTTCGACGCCAGCCTCCCCTGGCCGTCGATCCTGGAAAAAACCAATGAACAGTACGCCCTGCGCTGGGGAAACGATCGAATCACCGGTGAAAACTCCTATGAAACAGTTTATCAAAGAAATTGACCTGGAAAAGATCAAATCCAAATGGGTGAAGGATATCATGGCCCAATGGCAGCCCAACCCGGAGTATATCGCGCATCTTAGGAAACAACTGGCCGACGGGGAATACATGCCGCCCATCGTGGTGGTGCAAGAAGGGGATTTTTATTATATCGTGAACGGCCACCACCGGTATTACGCTTACCTGGAGAGCGGGCGAAAGCAAATAAAATGCATCGTCATCGAAGGAACTTTCGAAGAGAGCGAGCCGCTTCGCAAAGCGGAAGTGTTGTTGAAAGAATTCGATCAGAAAACCAAATACCGTTATCAATTCAGCGGCTACCTGGACCGCTGGGCCGCTGCCGCCGAAGAACATGGATTTATTAATAAATTCCGGCCCACGCTGGCATTTCGCCTTTATGGCCGGTTAAAAAGAATAAAGAAAAAATGGCTGAAATAAAAAAAATAGTAATCGTGGAATTCGCCCGGGAACTGGAGGTTTTTCTCTGGCATTGCCGCAAAAACAACAGCGATCCCGCGCAATTTGTAATCCTGGCCCTGGAGCCGCAAGTAAAAGCGGCGTGCAAGGAAAAAGGCATGGCTGTTATCGATACCCTGCCCTTTTTCAATACCGATTCCCATCGCCGGGTGTTGATACGATCCCATGAATTGACGTCCTTGATCGATAACAACCTGGCGTTTGGAGTGGAAGCTTCGCTCAATAAAGTGCTGCTGGACACGTTTATATTTTATTCCCGGTTTTATATAAATAATTACCTCTGGATCATCGAGGTGATGAAAGGGATAAAAGACGTATACGGCGCGGAAGGGGCGGTGGAAATTGTTGTTGTCGAATCTTCATCCACACGCAGCACACGCAGCGGCAATCCATATTTAACGAAGCAAGACCGTTTTGTCCATTCCCTGGCGGAAAAATACTGCCGCGCCAACGGTCTGAAAGTGGAAGTGATTAAAGGAACAGGCCCCGCTGTTGTCAATGAAAAGCAAGAGCGAAGCCGATGGGCGTCCGCGATCCTGGAAGCCGCCGCGAGGAAATTATTGCAATGGAAACTCCGGCGGTTTTCCCGGTTCCCCGTGGTTTTTACCGCGGTTACGTCGTATAACCTGGACCGGGTGTGCCGGGACATACAAGCCCAATTCCCCGGGGTCCTGGCGGTCACGGATATGCGCGCCCCGGCTTCCGCCGGCGGATACTTGAAATTATGTTTGAAAGAATTGAAAAAACAGTTTACCGGCGGCGGCGTGCATTTCACCGGCGTAGGCATGCATGATCCCGCCATGCCGGTCACTGTCCCGGTGCAGTTGTTTAAACCCAAAGAGAACCGGGAACCGTTAAAAGCAAAAATAAAGCAAGGCTATGAGAAATTCGCGGCGGCTCACCGGGAACAATGGGTTTATGAAAACTGTTCGTTCCGGGAAGAATGGACGCAGAAAGTGGAAACCGATTTACTGGATTCCCTGGCTGATCTCCTGGATACTATCGGCCGGCAGAAAACCTTCCTGGAGTATTTAAAGCCCCGGTTGGTGGTTTCGCCGGTCAGCACCGGGGAGTACCAGGGGTGGGCCGAAGCGGCGCGGTCCCTGCAAATCCCGGCGCTGGTGATTCCCCAGAAAACCCTGGTGGTTCCTTCGGATGAGATCGCCCGGATCGAGGAGCGTTATATCGGCAGGGCGCAGGCGACGGACACCTTTACCAATGTCGCGGCCCAGTCGCCGCTGGTGACAAAGTATTTAAAGTGGGTCGGGTATAACGGTAACATTATCGAAACCGGCAACCTGATTTTTGCCCGGCTCGCTAAGCAGGCTAAAAAGGAAAAGGTTTTGGGCGGGAAAAAGGTCATTGTCTGGGCGCCGTCCATGAAAACGCGAAAAAGCCGCCGTTTCTATGTCCTCGAATCCATCGATGAACTCCTGAGCGCCATGGAGGATGTTTTTGAAATCGTTTCCCGTATGGAGGATGTCCATTTGATTTTCCGCATTCATCCCGGGGACGCGATTACAAAGAAAGAAATCTATTCCCTACTAACCGTTCCTGCCAATGTTTCCGTGAGTGATTCCGGGACGTTTGAAGAGGTATTGGTAATGGCCGACCTGTTGATCAGTTTCTCTTCCACCGCGGCGCAAGAGGCCCTGATCAATCATATCCCCATCTTATTATACGATAAATGGCGCCGTTACAACCACCTGGATGCGCAAGAAATTAAAAACGGCATCCCGACGCAAGTTTCCGCTGTTTATTACATCGCTCAAAAGGATCATTTGCCGCCCGGCATCAAATGGATACTTGAGGAGCATACCACGAAAAAAGTTCCCCTTGATATTTTCAAGGAGTACGCATTTTTGGATGATGCGGAGAAATTCGCTAACTTCAGCAATTTTGTAGAACAATGTATAAAAAACAAGCCACGGACTGACACGGACGGACACAGACTAAAAAGATGAAAACAAAAGAAAAGGTTGTTTTTATTCATCAAGTCCGTGTGTGTCCGTGTTCGTCCGTGGCTAGTTTTTCACGTGCTTCGGATTTATTTAGGAGATATAATGGGTGCAATAAAAAAAATACTATTGAATAAGGACCTGCCGGACAGGGAATTGCATAATTCCCGGATGTTCGTGGATTTGTCCGAGAATATTCATATTCATTTCCGGGAAATCCGGATGATGTTTGGAGTGGAAGAGTTTTTCGAGTTTTTCGAGATATTAAAAGAGGGCGCGCGGGACATTAAAAAGTACCTGCGGCGGAACCCCGATTATCAGGAGCAGCAAGTATTCGACGGCATCCTGGTGGGCGGCGGGGCCAAACGCCAGATCATCCCGTTGAAAAATAGCCCCAAACCCCATGAGAGTAAATATTATCCCAACCGTCTCCAGGTGGAGTTGCAGGAAGAAAGTGTGATTGACGCCATTCATATCCATTACCGGGATTACCGGTTCGTCATGAACATCGAGACCTTCCGGGAATTCAGCAACGGCATGAAAGCGGCGTTGGATAATCTCGATGAGTTTTTGCGGCAGTATGATTACAAAGAGGGTGCGCATCCTTTCCGGACTACGGTCACGACAGAAGAATGGAACCTCGGGAAAATTACCCTCTTACACAAGATAAAGTACAAAATCAAACGAATACTGGGGAGAACAGAAACCAATTAATTGACGAGGAATTAATTATGGAATTAAATGGAAATTACACATTTAAAGTGACTGTTCCTGCGCACCTGGCATCGGAACGGTTGGCGGAAAAGGTACTGGTGGATATCAAAGGCAAAGCCATGCTGCTGCGGGTACTGGAACAATGCGAGAAAGCCGTTGGCCGGACCAATGTGGCCGTTGTGACGCCCGATCAGAAGATTTTCGCTATCGTCAACAGTTGGGGTTTCGACGCTTATCGTTCTCCGCAGGGACTGCCGGACGGGTCGTCCGCCATTGCCTCGGCGGCGCCCCAGATGAACGTGGATTATATTATCAATGTCCAGGGCGACCAACCCCTGATACCGCCGGAACTAATCCAGGCCCTGCTTAAAAACCTGGCTTCCAGCGGGGCGGATATGGTGACGCCGGTTTTCCGCATT
This sequence comes from Candidatus Aminicenantota bacterium, assembly GCA_026393835.1. Lineage (GTDB taxonomy): Bacteria > Acidobacteriota > Aminicenantia > UBA2199 > UBA2199 > JAKAGC01. Next base: position 94,922 of record JAPKZK010000121.1, read on the forward strand.
ACCGAGCTTGAAGACCTGGGCGAACGGGGCGTGGCCAAAGTCATCCGCACCCTGGACGGCTGGGCCCTCTATTTCTCCCGCGCCGCCATCCCCTTTCTCCGCGACGTCCCCTATGAAAAATGGCTGGACACGATCCCCTACTGGGGCCACTACGGCATATACGGCTACCCCCGCCATGTTTTGCTGAGCTTGAAACAACTGCGCAAGAGTTACCTGGAAGCCGGCGAGAAATTAGAACAACTGCGGCTGCTGCAAAACGGTTTAAAGGTGTTCACCTTTGAAACCACCCACAGGCAATTGGCAGTAGATACCCAGGAAGACCTGGAGAAGATATTAAAATATGTATAAATTTCGAATGACTAAAATAAAAACAAGCCCACGAATTACACGAATTTACACGAATTTTTTTTCTTCGCGTGTCTTCGCGTTCTTCGCGGCTATTTTATAACTTAAAAATAAGGAGTCAAAATGGAGCTTTTTTTAGATTCGGTAAATTTCGAAGAGATCGAAGAGGCCGTTAAATTAGGAACATTGACCGGGTTGACTACCACGCCCACGTTTATGTTCCGCCACGGCATAACAGATATCGACGGCGCCATCGTGAAACTTTCCGGTATGGTTCCCAGCCTTCACATCGAAGCCCTGGGCAATACCGTGGACGAAATCAAAGCGGAAGTAGAACGCATCATGAAACTGCCGTTGAAAAAGAAACCGGTATTTAAAATCCCGGTGTCCAACCACGGCATCAGCGCCTGTCGTCAACTGGTGGATAAAGGTTTCGAAGTGAACATACACCTGGTGTATACCCTTAACCAGGCGTATATGGCCATGGCCGCCGGGGCGACTTATGTTTGCCCGCTGGTGGGGAGACTGCACGACCAGGGACACGATGCCATGGCGTTGATCGAGCAGGCGGTGGATACCGCCGAATGGTACGGTTACAAGAGCAAGATCATGGTCTCTTCCGTGCGCCATCCCGAACACGTGAGGCAGGCGCTCCTGCTGGGCGCGCATGCCTGTACCATTCCCTGGAGCGTTATGAAAATGCTGCCCCAGAATAACCTGACCACAGTGGGTTCCGAACAGTTCCTGGAACATACACGGCTGATGACCATGAAATCCAGGGAAGTCATCCGCGAAGCCAACCCGGTCTGCAAAATTTCGGGTTCTGTTTTCGACGCCATCGCGCAGATGACCGAATCCCGGCTCGGGGCCGTCTCGATAGTGGATGACAAGAACCAACTGGTGGGTATATTTACCGACGGCGATATCCGCCGCAAATTAAAAGAACACGGCGCGGGTTTCGTCAACATGAAAATGTCGGACTTTACCTATAATAAGCCGCTTACGGTAAACGCCGACGCCCTGCTCTACGAAGCCGTGGAAATCTTCAACAAACACGAGTACGATAACCTGATCGTAGTGGAAAACAACGCCCCCATCGGTATGATCGATGTGCAGGATTTGGTTAAGATGAATCTTTTAGGGTAAAAAGAAAAATAGTAGAGCGGATTAATTGTATGGATATGGTTGAGGAATCAGACCTGTTTTTAGTGGCACGGGGCTTCCGTGCACATGCACGAACGTTCCGTGCAGTTGCACAATTCCTCCGTGCAGTTGCACAATTCCTTCATTTAGTTGCGCAATGCAATGTTTTAGCTGCACGATTGCATTGTGCAACCGAACCGGCTCCCTGTGCACATAAAACAGGGTTCCGCGTACATAAACCGGATTCCCGTTTACTGCGCGGGACTTCCGCGCAAATGAACGGGACTTCCGCGTACATGCGCGGAGTTTACGTGCAGGTAGGGAAATGAAGTTTTGAGGGGAACATGAAAGATGTAACTGACGATTCTCCCAAAAAGCACAATTTGGTAGGGAACAGGCAGTGCCTGTTCCCTACAGATGCCGCGGTGGTTTTTACCCGGGAAGAGAAAGAGCAAATCCTGGATGAATACAATGAGATTATCTCCGAACTGGGCGCTTTAAACGGTTTCTCCCTGGAATGGTTGTGTCACCCGATATCCGAGAAAAACGACCTGGCCCCGGATACGTTATTAGACCGGTTGATTGATTTTCTCACTTTTCAGTGTGTTGTTTCGAAAGCCGGGAAAAGAGCACCCGCGTTGGCCCGGTGGATTAAAAAGGCCGTACGTTTGTTCAAAGGGGCGATTCAGCAGCAGTACTGGTTTATGAAAAGCCGTTTTTTATGGAAACGGCTGGATGAAAACAAGACTTATACGGTGATACGAACCTGGTTCGACGGTCGCTCCCGCGCGCTGATGAAAGATAACAAAGATATTTACTTTGGAAGGCTGCCGGGGTTTCTGAAAAAGAATGGTCTTCATGTGCTTTATTTTGGTGAATTCGCGTATGATTTCGAGCATGAGTTCGCTAATATCACGAAGGGTTTGGAGGACCCGGTTATCCTGGGGCGGTCGCTGCTGCACGGCTGGGATTTTGTAAAGGGATTTCGTTTCCAGCATACCGCTTCGCGGCGGATCAAACTACAACCGGGCCTGAAAATCCTCGGCGTCGATGTGGATGCGGTATTTCGAAATTATTTCCAGGAGCACTGCCAGGACCAGGAGATACGGGCCAATTATCTTTCTTACCGGGCGGTGGTTAAATTGGCGAAAAAGATCAAGATTGATCATTTTTACATGCCCTTTGAGAATTACGCCTGGGAGAAGCTGACCCACCTTGCTTTATTATCAAAAGTTTTGGGAGGTGTCGGAACCCTTTTTCAAAAGGGTTCTGACCCGCCGGAGGCAAAAGTAATTTCCTTTCAACATGCGCAGGTGGCGTTAAACGCCGCCAAGTTTTTCATGGGTGAAAAGGAACGCAATTCCGTTGTTTTCCCGGACCGTATCGTAACAGTTGGGGAAGTGACGCGCCGCTTTTTAATTGAAAGGAAACATTACCCGGTGGAGCGGGTAGTTGCCGGCTGCGCGCTGCGGCAGGATTATGTTTTTTCGGGGGAACGCGTGGAAAGAAAGCAAACACTCCGGGTTTTAGCGCAATTATGGTCTGTGGGAAAATCCGCGCGGCTGATTAATTTTCTTCATGCCGCCGGGATTCACCCGGGGAAGTTTCATGTGACCATTAGTCCGCATCCGTGCAACCCGTTGGAGAAGTTTATCCCGCACCTGGATTTTGAGTACAGGGATCATTTCACGTTATTTACCGGGTCGTTGAAGGAGAGTTTCAGCGTCAATGATCTGGTGATATACCATGGCACCACGGCGTGCCTGGATGCGTTGGCCAATGGGCTGCCGGTGATTAACGTCGAATTCGATGATTTCATTACCGTGGACCCGTTGTTTGATTTCCACGATTTTAAATGGACGGTGAGCAAGCCGGAGGAGTTGGCCGGGGCCATCGATACGATTTATGCGCTGCGCGACGAGGAGTATTATGAACGTCAGCAAAAGGGTTTTGAGTTTGTGAAAAACTATTTTTACCCGGTGAACGATGAGAATATGAGGAAATTTTTATAATGACAATTTGTAGGGGCAGGCCCCCGTGTCTGCCCCAAATTGCAGGTGAAGGAAGAATGGACATAGAACAATTGAAAGAATTGAACGAATTATTTAGGAAATTGGGTGGCGAGTTTTGCACGCCGATAGAGGAGTTATCGGAGAAAATTCTCCGGGTGCGGGGGATTATTTTCGATTGGGATGGCGTGTTTCATGGTGGATGGAAGGGTGAAGGGCAGAGTGGGTTGTTTTCCGAGGCTGATTCCATGGGGATTAATATGCTGCGTTATGGTATCTGGCGGCGGATTGGGAAGTTACCTTTTATGGCGATTATATCCGGGGAGAATGATAAGACCGCTTCGTTTTTTGCCGGGCGGGAACATTTTAATGCCGTGTATACGGGTATTGCCGACAAGAAGCAGGCGTTGGACCGGGTATGTGAGGAGGCCGGGATTGGTCCGTTGGAGGTAGGGTGTGTTTTTGACGATATAAATGATTTGTCTATGGTGAAGCATTGTGGGTTGAGGGTGCAGGTGCGCAGGCCGGCGAGTCCGTTGTTTATGGAGTATACGAGACGGCGGGGGTTATGCGATTATATAACCGGGAACCCGGCGCAGGGGCATGCGGTGCGGGAGTTTTGCGAGTTATTTTTAGGAGTATTGGGAAATTTTCAAGAGGTTATTGAATCGAGGATGGCGTTTGATGGGGAATATCAAAAGTATTGGAAAAAGCGGAATGAAGTTAAATAATAAAAGTTTTGCGGGGGTCCGCATCGGCGGGGGGCTTTTTCAAAAGCCCTCCCCTGGCTACCGGAGGTAAAAATGACAAAAAAGATCGTGAACATAGGTAATATTCAATGTGGGTCCGGGGAGTTATTTTTGATTGCCGGGCCGTGTGTGATTGAAGAAGAGAGTATTATGTTAAAAACGGCAGAGCGGTTGAAAGAGATAACCGGGAAAATGAAAGTGCCGTTGATATATAAATCCTCTTTTCAGAAGGACAATCGCAGTTCGGTGGAGTTTTACAGCGGCCCCGGTTTAACAAAGGGATTGGAGATGCTGGCAAAGATCAAGAAGATGTTTGATGTGCCGGTGATTTCCGATGTACATTACCCGTCGCAGGTGGATGAGGCCAAGGAAGTGTTGGACATTATCCAGGTGCCGGCTTATTTGTGTATGCAGACCGATTTGGTGGTAGCTGTGGCAAAGAGTGGTAGGGTTGTGAATCTCAAGCATGGGCAGTTTTTAGCGCCGGAGAACATGGCCAAGCCGGTGAAGAAAGTGGAGGATTCCGGGAACCAGCGGATTTTGTTGACCGAGCGGGGGTATACGTTTGGGTACAATGATTTGATCGTGGACCCGCGCAGTTTTTATTTGCTTGATCAAATCGGGTATCCCGTGATATTTGACGTCACGCACAGTATCCGGCGATATGGGATACCCAGTGCGGACCCGAAGGGAGGGGCGCGGCAGTTTTTGCCGGTATTGGCGCGGGCCGGCGCAGCGGCCGGGATAGACGGTTTGTTTATCGAAACCCACCCGGAACCGGCCAAAGCCATGTGCGACGCCGCCAGTCAATTGTGCATCGATAACCTGGAAGAGTTTTTGAAACCGCTGCTGGAAATACATGCGGTAGTGCAGTCATATAAATAAGGCCACGGACGAACACGGACGGGCACGGACTAAAAACATGAAAACAAAAGATTTTATTCATGTTTTATTCTTCCAAGTCCGTGTATGTCCGTGTTCGTCCGTGGCTAGTTTTTTTTAAATTGGAGGCTTACATGTCGGAAAAAGAAAGTTGGCGAACATATGATGATTTCTTAATGCAGGGGACCCTGGACCGGTATACCAAACTTTGGGCCAGGTACGAGTTATTCCAGCGGGTAGTGGATCTACCCGGGGACATCGTCGAATGCGGGGTGCTGAACGGCGGCGGTGTGCTTTATTGGGCGCGTTTGCTGCAGGTTTTCAATCCCTTATCCCAGCGGAAAGTCATCGGTTTCGATACCTTTGAAGGGTATCCCGAGTCCATGAAAGGCGAGCAGGACAAGAAAACCAGCGATTCCTTTTTAAAGGCCGCCCAGTACACCGGCGCTTCGCCGGAGAAAATCATGGAGACCGCCGCCGCCCTGGGATTGGACCGCTGGATCGAGTTGGTTAAAGGGGATGCGACGGTTGCCATTAAAAAGTACGTACAGGAGAATATCGGGTTCAGGGCAGCCCTTTTAAACCTGGATTTCGATATCTACGAGCCGACCCTGGCCGCGTTGGAATGTTTGTATTACCGGGTCGTACCCCGCGGGATTATCGCATTTGACGAGTACGCTGTGCACCAATGGGGCGAAGCCCTGGCGGTGGATGAATTCTTTAAAGGGAAAAATATCGTACTTAAAGCCTTCCCCTGGGGCTTCAGCCCAACAGCGTATATGGTAAAAGATGAGCCACGGACTTTCACGGACGGGCACGGACTAAAAACATGAAAACAAAAGAAAAACAAGGTCCACGGATTACACAGATTAACACAGATTTAAACCCCGTAGGGGCGAACCTATGTGTTCGCCCGATTCGTGTTTTATACATCACTGTCCGTGAGTGTCCGTGTTCGTCCGTGGCTAAGTTTTATTAATTTGGAAGAGGAGTTAAAATGAAGACATTAATCTTAGCCGGCGGTTATGGGTCACGGTTAGGGAATATTACGGAAAATATTCCTAAACCCATGGTAACTATCGGCGAAAAACCCATCCTATGGCATATTATGAAAATATATTCCCATTTCGGGTACAATGAGTTCGTCATCCTCCTGGGCTACCAGGGCGCAAAAATCAAAGAGTACTTTTTTAATTACCATCTCACGAATAACGACTTTACCATTAACCTGGCCGATAATAAAATCCAATACTCCAGCAGCAATAATATCGAAAAATGGCAGGTCACGTTGGTAGATACTGGCCTCGATACCCTCAAAGGCGGCCGCATCAAACGGGCGGAACAATACCTGGACGATGACGTCAATATGCTGACCTACGGCGACGGCGTCGCCGATATCGATATCGAAAAACTGGTTGCTTTCCACCACTCCCACGGCAAAACCGTAACCCTCACCGGCGTCCGCCCCCCTTCCCGGTTCGGCGAACTAATGATAAAAGACGGGCAATTACTCTCTTTCGAAGAAAAACCCCAGGTCTCCTCAGGAATGATCAACGGCGGTTTCATGGTGTTCAACCGCAACCTGCTCTCACTTCTCTCACCGGATAAAACCTGCGATTTCGAGTTCGGCGTCCTGGAAAACCTGGCCAAAAAAGGCGAAGTCATGGTCTATCAACACCACGGTTTCTGGGAATGCGTGGACACGGAACGAGATTTAAACCATCTAAATAAACTCTGGAACGACAACAAAGCCAGTTGGAGATTGTGGTAATTATGGAAAAAATATTGCCACCAAGGCACGCCAGTACAAGGCACAAAGGTTCACCAAGAAAAGGTTTTATATAAAAAATTCTTGGTGCATTGGTGCCTTAGTGGCTAATTTAAAGGAGTAGAAATGACATATCTTATTTTAGGTGCAAACGGACTGATCGGGCAACAATTCGTTAAATTGTGCCGGGGAAAAAACATCGATTACGTGGGAACGCGGTTCTCACGGGAAAAAGGGGATTTGAAAAAAGTGGATTTCCTTGATCCCGACCATATGCGGGAAGCCCTGGAAAATCTTTGCCCCACCCCCACGGCAGTGATCAACTGCGTGAACCTAGCCGGCGGCGTCAATTTCTGCGAAGAGAATCCCGGACCCGCCAGGAAACTGCACGTGGAATCCGTCAAACAGATCGTGGACTGGTGTAATAATAAAAACGCCGAATTCGTTTATTTCTCATCCGATTACGTATTCGACGGCGAGAATCCACCCTACAAAGAAGACGACCCCACCGGCCCCCTCAATCTCTACGGCCAATTGAAACTGGAAAGCGAAATTTACATCAGAGAACATATGCAGCATTACCTCATTGCCCGCACCACCAACGTGTTCGGTTGGGACCCGGATACGCCGACGCCCAATTTCCTCATGTACCTCTATCAAACCCTAAAAGAAGGCAAGAATTTCAATACCCCCGCCTACCTGTACGGCAACCCCACCCACGTGGAAGACCTGGTAAAAGCGGCGCTAGAACTGCTGGATAAAAAACATTACGGGTTGTACCATATCGTGGGCAGCGGCTATATCGACCGGTACGACTGGGCGCTTAAATTTTGCCGCCTGGCCGGGCTGGACCAAAGCAAAATAATCGAAAACAAAGAACCGCCGAAAAATATCGTGCCGCGGCCGTTTCTTTCCAACCTCAACATCGATAAGGTAAAGAAACTCATCCAAACCAAACTCCACGATGTGGACGAAGGTCTGCAAATGCTGATGGCCGAAATGCAGAAGAGCGTACGATGATACCAGCAGCAATATGGGTATGATGTTGACAAATCGTACCGATCTATATTATTATAGTATTACCGTAAAAAAAAGCCATAAATAAATGACAAACAATAACCAGGAGGTTAAAGCCGATGCTGATTGCAAATCCTATTTATGATACCGTTTTTAAGTACCTGATGGAAAACCTGGATATCGCCAAAGGGGTCATCTCCACCATCATCGGGGAAGAAATCGACCACCTGGATTTCAAAGCCCAGGAGAATATATTTAAGGTTGAATCATATTGGTTTTCTTATCATCTCGATTTCATTGCACGGATTAGACAGGCCGGGGGAGGAGGATATAAAGATGTATTGATCGAATTGCAAAAAACCAATACCCCACTAGACCTGATGCGTTTTAGAAGATACCTTGGCGACCAATACCGCAGGGAAGAAGGGGTGATATTGAAAGACGGCGCCAGCTCAAAGGAAATCTTACCGATTGTTACTATCTATTTTTTAGGTTTTTACTTATCCCATACCCTACCGGGAGTGATCAAAGTAAACCGGCAATACATAGATGCATTATCTGGGGGGACAATCGATGAACGCAACGAATTTATCGAATGCCTGACGCATGATTCGTATGTGATCCAGATACCGGGATTAAAATTGGATATGAAGAATCGGCTGGAGTATGTATTATCCATATTCAAGCAGGAGAATTTTATAAGAGAAGATCATCATTTAAAGGATTATTCATACCAGGTCAATGATGAACTGATACGGAAGATTTTAAAGCAACTGGAAAAAGCCGCGGCAGACAGTGAATTGCTTCACCAGTTGGATATGGAAGAGATGGCGGTACGCGAATATGAAAAAGCCATCGGCCCTTTTGAAGCAAAACTCCAGGCAAAGGAGAAACTCCTCGAAGAAAAAGATAAATATATTCAAGAACTATTGAAAAAATTGGAAACCCAGGGGAAATAGTAGGGAACAAAACCCGGTCAATAATCATAAATGCCCAAACTAACCGTTTTAATGACCATGTACAACGCCGGACCTTTTCTCCGCGAAACCATGGATAGTGTTTTAAACCAGACCTATAGGGATTTTAAATATTTGATTATCGACAACGCTTCCACCGACAACAGCCGCGATATTATTCGTTCCTATAACGACCCACGCATCGAATTGGCGGCGCTGCCCCAAAACATCGGCCAGGTTGCCGCATTGAATAAAGGCCTGGCAATGATCGACACCCCGTTTATCGCCCGCATGGACGCAGATGATATTTGTTTGCCCCAACGGTTCGAGCGGCAAGTTGAGTTCATGGACGCAAACCCGGGAATAGGCATATGCGGCACGTTTGCTATCGCTTTCCACGGGAAACGGGAAATATCCTGGCAGTGGCCATGTCGCCCGGAGGATATTAAAGTCAAACTGCTCTTCGAATGCTGCCTGGCCCACCCGTCGGTCATGATGCGCAAAGACCTGCTGGACCGCTTTAACCTCCGCTACAGCGAAACCATCGGCCACTCTTTCGACTGGGAACTGTGGCAGCGGGCCGCGGAATGTTTCCCGCTGTCCAATATCCCGGCGTTCCTCTTAAGATACCGGCTCCATGAAACCAATGAAAGCAAAAAGACCCTCCACCTGCAAGAAAAAGCGGCTAAACTGATCGACGATCAAACACTGGAACGCCTGGGCCTGGAAAACCACCCCCTGCGCCAAATACACCGGGATGTTGCGCTGGAAACCATGAACGCTAAAAACAGGGGCGCGGAATTCCCGGACCACGTCTTGCAGTGGTTCAACCACCTGGAAACAGCCAACAATCTTAAAAAGATTTATGAAGCGGACGCCTTACGGCGGTTTTTAAACGAACGGTTATTCTTTATCCTTAAAGTAAATCTTAAATATCGTAATTCTATTTTGAAAATATTTTTTAACCACCACTTATACCTTCAGGTCGGTCTTTATCGCACTTTTAAATTCATGATAAAAATACTATTATCGCTTTTCGGATTCGGAATAAAATAATGAAAATAATAAGACCCCCGGAATATAGGAATAAAGACGAAATTTCTTTTTCGTGTGTTTCGCGGGTCCTCTTTAGAGGAGAATATAAATGAAAAAAATATTGGTTACCGGGTATAACGGTTTCATCGGGACGCTGCTGGTGAAACTGTTAAAAGAACAAGGTTACAGCGTCGTCGGGCTGGATACGGGTTTTTACGGCCCCGAATGCGCGCTTTTCCAGGCGGATACGGAAAAAGACATAACGATTCTAAAACGGGATTCGCGGGAAGCGACGGAGAAGGACCTGGAAGACATTTATGCCGTATGTCACCTGGCTGCCCTTTCCAATGATCCGCTGGGAAAAATAAATTCCGATTTGACATATGATATCAATTACAAAGCGTCGGTAGAACTGGCCCGGCTGTGTAAAAAGGCGGGGGTTCCGAAATATATCTATTCCTCTTCTTGCAGCCTGTACGGCAAAGCCGGCGACGAGGCGCTTTCCGAGACGGCCGAGTTCAGCCCCATCACAGCTTACGCCAAATCCAAGGTAATGTCGGAACAGGAACTGCTGCCCATGGGCGATGCGGATTTTTGCGTCACCAGTTTACGCAACGCCACGGCTTACGGCCTCTCGCCCAAGTTGAGGCTCGACCTGGTGGTCAACGACCTGGTGGGTTGGGCCGTGGTAACGAAAAAGATCAAAATCATGAGCGACGGCACGCCCTGGCGTCCGCTGGTGCACGCGGAAGATATTGCCCGCGCCTTTATCGCGGTCATCGAAGCCCCAACGGAAACAGTCAATAAACAAGCCTTTAACGTGGGCATGGACAGTGAAAATTTCCGGGTAAAAGAGGTCGCCCAAATGGTGGGCGAAGTCATCCCGGGCTGCGAAATCGTGATAACCGGCGAACACGGTTCGGATTCTCGCTCATACCGCGTGGATTTCGGGAAAATTAAAAAGACCCTGCCGAACTTTAAACCCCAATGGACTCTAAAAAAAGGCATTGAACAGGTCTATGAAGGTTATCTTAAATACAAAATGGATGAGGAAAAATTCAACGGCCGCTATTTCGTCCGCTTGAGACAAATTCAACATTTGATGGACAGCGGTTTAGTGAATAGCAACTTATATTGGAAGAAATAAAAATGTCCACGGATTACACTGATTAACACAGATTAAATAATTAATAATCCGTGTAATCTGTGTAATCTGTGGATGAAAAACGGAGGTAAGATGATCGATGGAGTAAAAATAATACCTTTAAGAAAGATTCCCGATGAACGCGGGATGATCATGCACATGCTGCGCTGCGACGCGCCGCATTTCGAACAATTCGGCGAAATCTATTTTTCGACGGCATATCCCGGCGTCATCAAAGGCTGGCATGAGCACACCCAGCAAGTGCAGAATTACGCCGTGATCCAGGGCATGATCAAACTGGTGCTGTACGATAATCGTGAAAATTCTCCCACTCACAAAGAATTAATGGAGATTTTCATTGGCGAAGACAATTACCAATTGGTCCGGATCCCGGTGGGCGTTATCAACGGCTATAAAGTCATCGGCATTAAAGAAGCCATGGTTGCCAATTGCGCCACCCTGCCCCATATCCCGGATGAAATGCTGCGCTATGACCCACTGGGCGATAAGGTCCCTTATAAATGGGATATCGTTTTTAAATAATTGAATTTTAGCCACGGACGAACACGGACAAACACGGACATATGAAAATACTATTCATTAATACCGTGGACATCGAAGGCGGCGCGGCCATTGCCGCCTATCGTCTCAATAAAGAACTGGAACGCTCGTACGGGACTGAGAATTTACTGGTCGTCGGGAAAAAGGTTTCCAATGACGCCAATGTTTTCGATACGCGCCGCAATAAGGGCGAGGTGACGGGCGAAATTAAAACGTTTATTGAATATTTGCTGAATAAACTGTTCAATAAACTGGGCTTACAGTACCGGTGTTTTCCCTTTTCCAGCCGTTTTATAATGAAGAAAGCCCGGGAATTTAAACCCGATATCATCAGCCTGCACAATATTCACGGCGGCTATTTCCGGACGCCGCTGCTAAAACGGTTATCGAAGATTGCGCCCATCGTGTGGACGCTGCATGATATGTGGGCCATCACGGCCAACGCCGCCCATACCTTCGGCGATGACTCATGGAAACGTTTGAAAAGCGGCAAGGATGAAAAAAATATTTATCCTTTCCTGGGCATCGATACCGGCAATTGGCTGATTAAACAGAAAAAGAAAATCTATCGCAAATCCGATCTCTATTTCGTGGCCCCTTCGCAGTGGCTTTATAACTTGGCCAAAGAAGCGCCGGTGTTGGCCGGGAAAGAGGACCGGGTTTTCCTAATTCCCCACGGTATCGATCTGGAGCTATTTAAAAAGCGGGATAAAAAGAGCTGCCGCCGCGCGTTGGGCATTGCCGAAGACGCCAAAGTCTTTATGTTTTCCAGCGCCGATGATATTTCCAAAAGCAGTTGGAAAGGCGGCAAGCTGCTGCTGGATATCCTGGCGGCTATTGACGCCAAAACGAAAGAAACCATCGATATCCTGGTGCTGGGCCGTGGACGCCTGGAATCATTGGTGCATCTAAAAAATTTAAGAGTTCATCACCTGGGTTTTATCAACAGCGAACAGTTTTTACCGGTGTTGTTTTCCGCCTCGGACCTGGTTATTTATCCCAGCCGCGCCGACAGCCTGGGCCTGGTACTGGTGGAAGCCATCGCCTGCGAAACTCCCTGTATTACCTTTCGCGTGGGCGGATGCGTGGACGTTATCCGCGACGATGTCAACGGACACGTGGTGGAACCCTTCGATGTAGAAACATTTGCCGATAAAACATTGGCGCTGCTGGCTAACGAAGAGAAATTAAGGAACATGTCTGTTAACGCCCGGCAAAGGGCGGAGACCCATTTCTCGTTAACGGATATGGCGAAGAAATATCATGGACTTTTCGAAACGATTTTTAAAAAAAGAATTTTTATTTAAAGAAAAACCGCTAATTTCAGTGGTTACCGTGGTTTATAACGGGGCGCAGCACCTGGAGCAGGCGATACAGAGTGTAATAAACCAGGATTATGAGAATATTGAATACATCATTATCGACGGTGGGTCTACCGACGGGTCGGTTGATATTATTCGGAAATATGGGGAGAAAATTGCTTATTGGGTGAGTGAGCCGGACCAGGGGATTTTCCATGCCATGAATAAAGGAATTAAGAAAGCCACCGGCGATTTTATCGGGATATTGAACGCCGATGATTGGTATGAGCCGGGGATTATCAGGAAAGTGGCAGCGGAGGCAAGGAAAGCGAAAATACTTGCCGAGATAATGGGGTGGTCCGGGTGGGATGTGTTATATTGCGATTATTATCTTTATGATGAGGAGTTGAGCGCCGATAGTAAAGTGAAACGTTTTTCCACCAGGGAGTTTTGGAAAGGGATGTCGATATTGCACCAGTCCATGTTTGTTAAACGGCGAGTATATGAGAAATTGGGGGATTATAATTTAGAATACCGTTTGGCGGCGGATTATGATTTCTTGCTGCATATGGTCAATGAGGGGGTGGAGTTTGTGAAGATTGAAACCCACGGCGTCAATTTCAGGCGGGGTGGCGAGAGTACCATGCGGATGAGAAAATCGATCCGCGAGGCGTCGAAGATTAACAGGCAGTATTTCGGTTTTTTTAGTGAGAAACATTTTTCCTTTATATTGAACAATCATATCCCGTCAGTGTTGGGAAGTCTTAAATTAATGTCCTACAAATGTCTTGGAAGGGAAAGGACAGCCCGGTTAAGAAAGTTATGGAAAAGTATAAAAAGAACTTAGCAGAAGTTTTGCAGGGTGCAGGCCCGCGGCGCGGGCAGCCGATAAATACAAATTCCGCTTTTTCTCACCCTCTTACCTTCTCACCTTCTCACCTTCCTTCTTCTTCCTGCATTTTTTCTATCATCACGCCCAGTTATAACATGTTGGAATATTTGAAGCGGTGTTCGGCGTCGGTGAAAGACCAGGAGGGGGTGGATTTTGAACATATCGTTATCGATGGGGATTCGGTAGATGGAACAGTGGAGTGGTTGGGCCGGAATTCGCGGGTCAAGGGTATCAGTGAGAAAGATAACGGCATGTATGACGCCATAAATAAAGGGTTGAAGATGGCCGGTGGGGATATCGCGGCTTATTTGAATTGTGATGAGCAGTATTTGCCGGGGACGTTGGCGTTTGTCAAAGAGTTTTTTGCGAAAAATCCGGAGGTGGATATCATTTTTGGGGATACGTTATTAATAAAGCCGGACGGGAAGTTGATAGCATTTCGTAAAGGGTATAAGCCGCGGTGGGTTTATATAGCCGCGTCGCATTTATATTTACAATCCTGTTCCATGTTTTTCCGGCGCAGGATTATCGATGACGGGTTCTTTTTCGATGCCCGGTTCCGGGTGATAGGGGATGAGGAGTTCGTGGTGCGGTTATTGAGGAATGGGTATCGGGCCTGTCATGTGGGAAAATTCCTGGGTGCGTTTGCCATGACCGGGAAGAACCTGAGTGTCGATGAGCGGGTTGCGGAAGAGAAACAAATGGCAGCGGATCAACTGCCCGGGTCTATTCGACGCTTCAAATGGATTATCGATGGGGTGCGGTTTGCGGAGAAGTTCTTAAGCGGGGCTTATTTTTTGGCCAAACCGCTTACTTATGAAGTTTATACCGAGGAAAACCAAACCCGGAGGCAGGCATTTGTAGTAAAAAAAGCGTCATTTCAATGGAAATGGAAATGAGAAGGAAAAAGGCTCTAATGATGAATGATGAATGATGAAGAAAAAAAATGAGTGAGAAGAGTAAGAAAATAGTGATCGAGTTGTTTTTTGTGGCTGTAATCGCAGCGGTATGTTTTAAATTACTGCATGATATTACTAAAGTGATGGATATCCAGTTTGCCGATGAGACCGCGTACCTGGGGCGCGGGATTGAATTCGGGTGGCGCAGTTTATTCGCTGATGGGTTTATTTATTACGCATGGTACAAACTGCTGTCGTTGGTAGTGAAAGATGCCATAACCTTATACTATGCCAATTACAGCATCCTGTTTACGCTGCTGCCGATGTTGATGTATGCGCTGCTGCGCAAAATGGGCCGTGCGCCTTTTGTCGCCGCTTTTTTTCCCATCGCCTTTGCCGTTTCCAATATCCATATCATTGCCTGGCCTTTCATTACGCGCTTTGCCGTCTGCTTAATCCTGTTGACCTGCTTATTGATTCTCTCGGTCAAAAATGAGAAATTAAAATACCTGATCGCTTTGTGCGGTTTGATCCTGCTGCTTTATACCAGGCCGGAATATGTTTTGTCCCTGGTCATTTTTGCCATTGCCGTTCTTATTTACCTGGTATACCGGTTCATAAAGTCGCGGGAAAAAGTATACGTTTTCCTGGCGCTTATTACGTTATTATTAAGTGTGTTTATCGTATTTATAAAAAATCCTGCCGGGGGCGAAAGAAGCGTGGTGGCTTTTGGCCAGCATTATGCCTTGAACCTCCAGCAAGAAGGTAAAATCTCCATCAACCCCAACACCAATTGGCAAACGATTATGAAAGACACGTTCGGGACAGCCGATTCCGTTGAGCAGGCTTTCATGAATAATCCCCGGGCCATGGTTGACCATATACTTACCAACATCAAGAGATTGCCCAGGCGGATCATCGAGATATCCTTGCCGTATCAGACAAAAAATACTTTCCAGGTAAAAATCGCTTTTTTAATTTTTGTTGGGTTCCTTGCTTTAGCTGCGATATGGGGTTTTATCAAGAACATACGCACGCAAATGCAGGACCGGGTGTATTATATCTTAACGGCGGTTCTTCATATTCCACTCATCATCAGTATATGCTTGATTTTTCCCCGCGACCATTACCTATTGGTGTTGTTTGCCGTCGTGTCGGTACTGGCGGCTAAAAATTTGCCGTCATCAAAAGTTTTTGGGGGTCCAGGGACCTTTTTTCAAAAAGGTCCCTGGCCGCCGGGGGCAAATTTGAAGGTGTGGGCGTCTTATGTTGTGCTTATTTTAATCTTGATCGCCGTACCCTGGCGCGCCGGGAAAAACCGCGGCCTTTTGCCACACCCGGTACGAGACCTTAAAAATGGCTGCTCCAACCGGATGAAAATTACCTTTATTAAAGATTTAAAGATAAACGACAGGATCGTTTTCCTGGCCGCTGGCGGCAGCATGAAACCCTATATCGATAATTTCCGGCATGTGCCCGAATATCAAAAAGAAGCCCCCTTCAACACCTTCCTGGAACAAGAAAAAATCAACATGATATTGATCGATAACCGGTTGAAACGCGATACACGCTTTGAAAACGATAACGAATTCAAAGAATTCCTGGCCGGGGTCCCCAACCAAACCTGGACGAGAATGGATATGGGCAAATGCCGCATCTACCTGCTGGTTAAAAAGGATTTACTGAAAAATGAATAGGATTTTAGTCGTCGGACAAACGCCCCCACCTTTTCACGGTCAATCCATCATGATCGACCTGATGTTGAAGGGCAACTATAAAGACATTAAATTGTACCACGTACGCATGCACTTCTCCAGGGGGATGGACGACGTCGGACGTTTCCAGCCTGGGAAAATGCTGCACCTGCTGGCCGTTATTATGAAAATTATTTTCTACAAATTCCGGTACAATATCAAAGTGCTCTATTATCCCCCGGCCGGCCCCAACAAAGTCCCGGTGCTCAGGGATTTGATCATACTCTTCTTTACCCGTTTCCTCTTCAAGCGGGTGATCTTCCATTTTCATGCCGGCGGCGTATCGACGTTTTACCAACAATTGCCCGCCCTTTTAAAATGGCTGTATCGCCGCTGTTATTTTGAACCGGATGCAGCGCTGCGGTTATCCGAATTCAACCCGGAAGACGGCGCGTTTCTCAAGGCCAAAAAAGAATTTATCGTGCCCAACGGGATCGCCGACCATGCTGTCGGTTTTAAACCGAAACCACCGGCAACAGCCGCAGGAAAATCTCCCTGCCGCATCCTATATGTCGGTGCATTGAAAGAGACCAAGGGCCTCATGGTGTTGATCGAAGCCTGCGGATTATTAAAAGAGCGGGGATTGGATTTCACGCTGCAGGCCGTGGGCGAATTTGAATCCATTGCCTTCCGGATAGGGGTGCTGCTGAATGTGGCGCAATATTACTTAGACGAAATGGTGGAGTTTCCCGGCGTGTTGACAGGCGATGCCAAATTACAGCGGTACGCCAACGCGGATATTTTCTGTTACCCCACGTATTTCGAATCCGAGACTTTCGGTATTGCTTTGTTGGAAGCCATGCAATTCTCGCTGCCGGTAGTGGCCACTCGCTGGCGCGGCGTGCAGTCCGTCGTGCGGGACGGCGTTACCGGGTTCCTGGTCCCCATCAAAGACAGCGCCGCATTGGCGGATAAATTGGCATCCTTAATCACAAACCCGGGCCTGCGCACGGAAATGAGCGCCAAAAGCCGGGAAATCTTCCTCCGGGAATATACCCTGGAAAAATTCCATGAAAATATGGAGAAAGTATTCTTATCGGTAATACCCAAGGAGTAAATAAACAAGCATGAAAATATTAAGAATCATTTGCCTGGTTTTGTTGTTGGTGCTATCCATTGTTTCCATGTATGTGTATATACCCCTTATCCCTTTTAAGATTGCAGTCGTGGGGCTGCTGCTGCTGGGGGCGACGACTTATTACTTCGAAGGGCTATACCGGCTGGAGGACCTCCCGTTTTTGTTCCTTTTGGTGGGTACTTTCGTTTTCGGTAAGGCATTTTCTTTGCTGGGATTTACGGTCGCCGGCATTCCCATCTATGCTACGGAATTACTGTTGTTCATTTCCCTGGGCCTGGTATTCCTGGGGGCGCGGAAAGCCCTGGCAAACTGGAAACAATCCCTGCC
This sequence comes from Candidatus Aminicenantota bacterium, assembly GCA_026393835.1. Taxonomy (GTDB): domain Bacteria; phylum Acidobacteriota; class Aminicenantia; order UBA2199; family UBA2199; genus JAKAGC01. Next base: position 112,782 of record JAPKZK010000121.1, read on the forward strand.
GCCGGGAATGATTGTCATCCTGCTCTTTTATGTGGCAATTGGAACAATTTATTTATTGGTAGGACTTAAAACCAGGGGTTCCATGGCGTTCCGGGATGTGGTGTTTTGCCATTACGCTTTACTAACCTTTGTGGCGGTCAATGTCCTGGACAACCGCGAGAAATTCAAATCCTTGCTGCCCATGTTTATCCCCGGCGTCGTTTTATTAATTGTGATCGGGATACTCAGGAACTTCGTACCCCCCGTGGGTGGTGTGGCGATATTACGGTTTACCTCCGCAACCAAGGCGTTTAATTGGGCGCTTATTTACGGGTTGATCGCCCTGGTGGTTTTAACTTTCTATGCCTTTAAAGAAAAAGAAAACTTCACCCGGAAACACAAGATCGCTGAAGGGTTTTTAATCTATTTAGGATTATTGTTTGTTGTAATGAGCGATGTCCGGGCCAGTTGGGCCGGGTTGATTATAGCGCTGGTGTTCCTGTGGATATTCTTGAAAAAAGAAATCAAGGTAATGATCATCATTTTGCCCGTGCTGGTGGTATCGGTGTTCGTGATCGATTACGTGTTCGAACGGACCAAATTACTGGCGAAGTTATCCGAGGAAGTAGAGTCATTGCTGCCCGGGGCGGAGCGAACTTATCCCAAAATGAATATTATTTTCCGCATGCGCATCTGGAACCAGACGCTGGATAAAATCAAGGAAAAACCACTGTTGGGATGGGGTTTCGGTTCGTTTCCGCGGTACATTGTCTGGGGCAAAGAGGCGCCCCAGGCGAAAGGGTTGGGCCCGGGTTCGATGGTTATTCCGCCCCATAATCATTTGTTGGCGATTTTCTATAAAATGGGAATCGTGGGGTTGGCGTTTTTTATTGTGATTAATCTCTGGGTTTTCCTAGTGGGGGTGGGGTATATCAAAACCTGCCGCGACCCCTTTAACCGGCGGTTCCTGATCGCGGTCCTGGCGGGGTTCGTGTACTGGCACGGCGTGGCGTTCTTTTTCGATGTCCTGGAATCCCCGCCCACCGGGATTTTCTTATGGATATTGCTGGGCTGTATCATGGGAATCGTGCATATCGATAAAAACGGGGACCCGCGAAACACGCGAAACACACGAAAGGAAATGGAAGAAAAGGGGGCGCCGGTTGAATATTGAAATCCGCCCGGATTTGTTTTACAATAAGGGTGTGAAGGAGCAGCGATGAAAATAAAAAAAATAGAGCTTAAAGGTTATAACCAATTTAAAAACCTGGAGATAGATTTGACGTATCCCCAGGGGCATACAAAAGAAGGCAAACCGTTGGATAAAGTGTGCATTGTCGGTCAGAGTGGAACCGGGAAAACCAGTTTATTGCGTTTGATCAAATGGTTTGTATCCAGGGATAGGAATATCGACGGCAATCTCAAGCTGCCGCTTCCCCCTGATAACAGCATTTATATGGATGTTCAATTGCGTGGCGACCTGGATTTGAAAATTTTTTATCATGCCAATGAATTGAAATATGCCGATAAATCAAAGGAATATATAAGCAGCGATCCGGCCAAAATATTTCCATCTTTTGAACATGAATTGGCAAAGATCAAACCTCTTCTTATTAATTACCCGGCGGACATGTTCAATGGGATGGGGATAAAGAATGAAAATGGAGACGGTTTAACCGCTCTCCGGGAATTGGAACTTAAGCAAATCATCGATTTTAATTTTGAAGATATCGGCAGGGTCTGGCTCTATATATTAAAAGATATTAAAGATCACCTGGCCCAGGAGTTAGTATTCACCAAACAAATAGCCGAAGTGGCCTCAAGAACGAGTTTCCAGGTAGAGGAAGTTGAGAAAAAAACCAAAGAATATAAAGAATGGATGGCGGCTAATCCCAGCCCCTTGAAAATCCTGGCGGAAAAATGCCTGGACCCGCTTCTCTATAACATCGGTTTGAAAACCAAAACAGATATCGATAAGAATACGATACTGAACCTGGGATTTATCGAATTACAGACGTTATTTGGCGCTGAACTGCCCCATGGTTTTTGGAGTACGGGAACACGCCAACTGGTACAAACAATGATTCCCCTCTTCCAATTAAAACCCAAAAATGCGATTATATTAATGGATGAACCGGAGCGGTCTTTGTACCCCGATATTCAAAGAAGTATCATCAATGCCTATGTCAAACTGGCCCCGAAGTGCCAATTTTTCTTTGCCACCCATTCACCTATCATCGCGTCCGCCTTCGAACCCTGGGAAATCGTCGAATTAAAATTCGATAAAGAAAATAAATACGCATACCGGGAATTGTATTTCGATGGCGACAACCACGTGGATAATTACAAATACCACCCCGAATATTTGCGTTGGGACTCCATATTGAGGCATATATTCGACATGGAACAGGAAGGAAATAAAAAACGCAAAGATGCGCTGGAAGAACTTACGGAATTAATGAGCCGGATCGGTAAATTAAAAGAAAAAGCTGAATTGGATACGTCCGAAGGCAAAGAATTGGTCGATCGATACCTGGCGTTGGGTGTAAAGCTGGATTGGCGCATCCAGGGGGCTGAATGAGGAAAATCGATAAAACCATTTTGCTCTCCACCCAATACCAAAATTGGTTGGAGCGCTTAAATCAAGATAAAGTAAAACATCCGGCCCAAAGTGATAAATATTATGATGATGTCGTAATGAACTTGCTCCATTGTCAAAAGGGAGTGTGTGCGTATACGGAGATGATCGTTTGTAACCCGGCGTTAGTAAACGAAGATAAATGGGAAAACGGCAGGTACAAGCCCGAAAAAATCGAGCGGTTCGGCAGCCTGGAACACTTTGATCCACGATTGAAAAAAGATAAATACTGGGAATGGGATAACCTCTTTGTGGTTTCCCTGGATATTAATGTAAAAAAAGGAGATAAAGAGGTTGATGAGATATTGAAACCCGATTCACCTGCCTATGATCCATTTAAATTATTGGAGTATAATGAACAAACCCATCTTTTTGTACCGCATCGCGATATCGAAGATAACTCTTTAAGAGAACGAATCAAGAAAATGATCAAGGTACTCCGGATAAACCACGACACCGTTTGTTATAAACGGAAAACCTTTTTCTACCAAATTAACTGGCAAGGTAAAGCGGACAGGACGATAAGAATCGATCGTTTCTTCACGGCGTATCAAATGGTCATGGATGCAAAACAGAAAAACAATGCAATTTGAAAAAAGAAATTTATTCGGCATCGAATACGCCATAGTAGATTATGAGTCCGTGTCCGACATTATTATAGAGAAAGCTGCAAATCATAAGAGCTTTGGGGTCTCTGCTTTGGCAGTGCACGGACTGGTGACATCCGTCAAAGACAAAACCGTCGGCGACCGGGTAAAGAAAATCGATATGGTGGTCCCGGACGGCCAACCGGTGCGCTGGGCTTTGAATAGTTTCCATAAAGTGGGTATGAAAGACCGCGTCTACGGCCCCACCTTAACTCTTCATGTGCTGGAAAAGGCTTCGCAAGAACGCTTAAATGTCTATCTTTACGGCAGCACGGAAAAGACGTTAACGGCTTTTTCCACTTTTATCAAAGCGAATTATCCCGGCGTGAATCTTTGTGGTATCCACGTGGACCGGTTCCGGGACGCGACTCCCGAAGAGGATGCGGCGGATATCGAAAAAATCAACCGGGCCGGGACGCACATCGTCCTGGTGGGCCGCGGGTGCCCGCGGCAGGAAATATGGGTGGCGGACCACCTGGGAAAAGTCCAAGCCGCCATGATGGCCGTCGGCGCGGCCTTTGATTTCCATGCCGGTACGGTGAAACAAGCGCCCCAATGGATGCAGGACCACGGCCTGGAATGGTTTTACCGCCTTATAAAAGAACCCCGCCGTTTATGGAAACGCTACTTCACCACCAATAGCTATTTCATCTATCTAGCCATAAAACATAAATTATTAAAAAGGAAATGAAAAACATGCCCACTTCGTGTAAATTCATGTAATTCGTGGGCAGAAAAAATAGGAGTTGAACATGCGAAAAATGTTAGTTACAGGATCCAGTGGCTTGATCGGAAGCGAAGTGGTATCATTCTTTGCCGAGCAAGGTTGGGAAATTCACGGGATCGACAACAATATGCGGGCGGATTTCTTCGGACCTCAAGGAGATACGCGCTGGAACCAGGAACGTTTGAAGGAAACTTATCCTAATTTCCATCACCACGAGATCGATATCAGGGACAGGCAAAGTGTGCTGGAATGTGTGAAACAATTGAAACCCGACGCCATCGTACATACGGCGGCGCAGCCCAGTCATGACCTGGCCGCTTCGCGGCCGTTTGATGATTTTGATGTCAATGCCGTGGGTACGCTGAATTTATTGGAAGCCAACCGCCGGACCAACCCGGAGATTCCTTTTGCACACCTCTCCACCAATAAAGTATACGGCGATGCGCCCAATGAATTGAAACTGGATGAACTGGAAACCCGTTGGGATTATGCGGACCCGGGGTATTACAACGGCATTAAAGAGGATTTCCGCATCGACCGGTCCAAGCATTCTCTGTTTGGGGCGTCCAAGGTGGCGGGCGATATTATGGTGCAGGAGTATGGCCGTTATTTTAATATGCCGTCCTGTTGTTTGCGGGGAGGGTGTTTGACTGGCCCCAGCCACAGCGGCGTGGAGTTGCACGGGTTCTTGAGTTACCTGATCAAGTGCAACGTGGAAGGGAAGAAATACAATATTTTCGGCTACAAAGGCAAGCAGGTGCGGGATAATATTCATTCTTACGACGTGACGCGGTTTATCGATGCGTTTTTGAAAGCCCCGCGTGTGGCCGAAGTATATAACCTGGGCGGCGGCAGGGGTAATTCGGTTTCCATCCTGGAAGCGTTTAAAATGATCGAGTCTATTTCCGGTAAGAAAATGATCTCCGAGTATGTGGATAAGAATAGGGAAGGGGATCATATTTGTTACATCTCGGACTTAAGCAAGATGAAGGCGCATTATCCCGGCTGGGATATCAGCAAGAATTTGCAGACCATTTTTGAAGAGATTTATGCCGCCTGGGAAAAACGAGCGGCGCAAAAATAATTTGAATGATTGATTTATCTATCGATTGCTGATATCTTTATAAAGATAAAAATAACAGGAGGTTATGTGCGGTTGGTTCGTCGGTTCGATTGGGTCCAGTTGGCGGTGTTGGTATTGCTGTCGCCGGTGTTTCTTTTTCCCAGGGAACAATGGGCCTGGGTTTTGGCGATCGTCCCCCTGCTGATGGCGGCCCGAAGGATTGTTAATAAGAAATTTATCGAACGAACCATCATCGATATTCCTTTGCTGGTGATATTGGTCATGGTGCTTATCACCACGGTGTGGAAAGCGAATCCTTTGCACGGTTTACCTAAAATCGCCGGCCTCCTGCTGGGCGTAGGCCTTTTCTATGCGGTTACGGCCGTATTGAAAACGGAAAAACTTATAAAAATAGCAACCATCTTGTTCCTTTGCGGCGGAGTTTTGTTTTCATTATTAGGGGTAGTGGGGATGTTTACTTTCAAAGTCAAATACCTCACGCTGCTGATGAAACTAAAAGAGTGGCTGCCGCGGATTCATTTCAATCTGCCCGGCGCAGAGGAGGGGTTCCATCCCAACGCCGTGGGCGGAACGCTGGTGTTGATTATTCCCCTGTTTATGGTTTTGCTTTTTGCGTACCTATGGAAGAAAATAGGGGAAAAGGCGTCCATCGCCGCCGGAAACCGTTTGATGCAATTGTTCTTATTGGCGGGATTGGCGATTACATTGTGCGTGCTGCTGTTGACGCAGTCGCGGGGCGCGTGGCTCGGTCTGCTGCTGGCGTGTGTAATTGGATTTTTCCTGTTCCTTTTAAAAAGAAAGGTGTTCCTCATTGTTTTCCTGGTGGGGATATTGCTATTCGCGTTCGTTATTGCGCCGTCTCTGCTGGAAAACGACCAGGTTCGCCTAACCACCCGGCAAGCGGAAGGAACATTTTTCTTTCGTATCCAATTATGGAATGTGGTTTTGCCCATGATCCATGAAAACCCTTTGTTGGGCATTGGGTTGAATGAGTTCCGCTATCATTATGAAGTGAAGCGGGAACTTTCGCATCCGCATAATAAGTTGTTGTTATTGGCGGTGGAGTTGGGCTTGCCGGGGCTAATCGCTTACCTGGCGCTGTTGGGCTGCGTGGGTGTTGCGGTGGTGCGGATATGGAAGAAACCGGGGAACGAATGGTTGTCATTGGCGGCGTTGGGGTTGGGATGCGGGCAATTGGCGCATTTTATTTTTGAAATGACGGATGCCGTGCCTTTGGGCGCTAAAGTAAACGTGTTTTTCTGGCTTTCGTTGGCGCTGGTTATGGCGATATATAACTATACATATCAAAATGATTGAAATCGTAAAAATAAACTGGGTGTTGATGGCCGGTCACGCCTGCTGGGTGTTGGGGGCGGCCGTTATTTTAACTCTTTTGTCCGTCATGGAATTCTCACGTTCTAACCGTAAGGTTCCCGTGAAAATGTTCGGGGTAAGCGCGGTTAGCGTGGGATTGATTGTACTGGGAGTTTTGCTGCTCAATTTTAAGATTCCTACCTCGAAGTTGTTGGTTTCCAGGGTAACGGGTTTGAATGAAGGCGCATTGGCGACCTGTGATGTTTCGGTTTCTTTCCCGGTGAGCGATATTAAGATGGATGAGTTGAATGGGAGGCATGAGCGGAACACGACGGCGATATTGGATAATACGTTGGCGTTATTTTATGATGGTTTTATGGTTACGCCGCTGGTAAAGTTCAAGCCGGGGGAGTATGAAGTGGAGTTCAGTGCGCGGGGGACCAAAGCGTTGGATGAGTATGCGGCGGTGAAGGTAGAGTTTGAAGAATTGGAGGGGCAATACCTGATCGTAAAGACCCGTAGTTTTATCGTTTTAACCTCAGCCATGGAAAAGCGGGAAATGAAGTTCTCCGTAACAGGTCTCGGTATAGGCAGGATAAAGATTTCCTTTGTCAATGACGATTTGGAAGCGGGAGGTAAGAGGGACCGCAACGTATGGATAAAAGATATAGGAATAATCAAAAGTTTTTGAAGGTCCAGGAAACTTTTTTCAAAAAGTTTCCTGGTCGCCGGAGGCATTAAAATAGGATGTTCCACGTAAGAAAAGGGTTTTTAAAACGGAATTGGGGTATGATCGACTCTATTTCCTCGTTGATCGTGGATATTGTTTTGTTGAATCTATCTTTCTTTGTCAGTATCTGGCTGCGATTCGGCAACCTGCACGACTTTAAGAATTACACCAAGCCTTTGGTGTTCATCAACTTTATATTCCTGGTAGTGAGTTTGGGGTTGGGGGTTTACCGGTCGCGGTATAATTTTACCCGCGATGCGATGCGTTCCAGTTACAAGCGGCTTATTATGTATGTGGCGGTATTGACAATGGCTTTTTTGTATGTTATCCGGGGGCAGGTGTATTCGCGTATTGTCATCATGATTAATTTTTTTGTGATTTATGTTTTTTTCGAATTTGCCCACAGCATGATGCGGCGCATCCGGAACGTCTTGTTGAAACGGCAGTTCATCGGGTTCAGGACCGTTATCATCGGCGCCGATGAATGGGCCTTTAGATTTTCCCAGCAAATCAGCCACCTGTTCGGCGGGTTCTTTCATGTGTTAGGGTATGTACGCAAGAAAGGGGAGCGAAGCAGCCGGGTTTACAAGGATATCAAAGACAGGGTTATCGGTACTGAAACGCAACTGGAAAAGCTCGTGGAAACATATCAACCGGATGTGGTTTTCTTTGTTTCGGATACGATGGCAATGAAAGGATATGAATCCATACTTACGCTCTGCCGCGAGCACAACATAAAACTTAAAATGGTAACCCCGAAAATCGCCACTATCTTTCAAAACTCCAGGATACGGGATGTATACGGGGTGTCGTTGGTGCTGGAGAACTGGCGCATCCATTTCCAGAGGTTTAATTCGCGGCTCAAACGGATTTTCGATCTTACTTTCGTGGCCTTTATCAGCCCGGTGATTTTACCGTTGTGTCTTCTTATCGCATTATTTATAAAATTAACCTCCAGGGGGCCGGTGTTTTTCAAGCAGCGGCGTTCGTTGTACAAAGGCGGGCCCGAGTTTTATTTTTACAAATTCAGGTCCATGCATGTGAACGCGGAAGAAATAAAGGAAAAACTGCTGGAAAAGAACGAAGCCGATGGGGCCCTATTCAAAATGAAAAAAGACCCCAGGGTGACCTTTTTCGGGCGGTTCATCCGGAAGTTTAGTTTCGATGAATTGCCGCAGCTTATCAATGTCATCAAAGGCGAGATGTCGGTGGTTGGGCCGCGGCCTTTACCGGTGGAAGATTTTAATAAAATCGTTGACGAAAGCATGAATTACGAGTGGCATAAACAGCGCGGCAATGTTAAACCGGGCATCACGGGGCTGTGGCAAATCTCGGGCCGGTCGAACCTCACGTTTGAAGATATGTTGTTTTTGGACCTTTATTATGTGGAACACCAATCGATTTTTTTCGACCTGGAAATCCTGTTTGAAACGTTACCGGTTATGATCTTCGGTAGAGGTGCGTATTGAGTAGCCACGGACGAACACGGACACTCACGGACAGGGATGCTTTTTCGTCAGTGTTCGTCCGTGTAAGTCCGTGGCTAATTTTTTACGTGCTTCGGATTTATTTTCAGTAAAGGTATAACGTATGAATAACAAATGGCTTCGTTATTTAGTTGGGTTGTTACTGACGGCGTTGACCCTATGGTTGAGTTTCCGCAACCTGGATTGGCCGGCGTTAAAACAGTCCCTTTCCCAAATCGAATTTTTCTGGGTGTTCCTGGCGGCGGCGAACGTCGTAATTTCTGTTTTTATCGTAAGCTGGCGGTGGCGGTTCATTTTAAAATCGAAAGTAAACGTCTCCATGGCGGACATTTTCAAGGTAAACATCATTTCCCAGTACCTCAATATCCTTATCCCGGCCCGGTTCGGAGAACTGCTTAAAGCCTGGCTGGTGTCGCGCCGGTATAAATGTTCGGGCTTCTACGTGCTGGGAACCGTGGTAGTGGACAAGATATTCGATTTTTTTGCCGTGGTGCTGCTGGGTTTGTTTGCGCCCCTGTTCTTCGCTTTCAAGGAAAACTTGAAAGGCTATACCGTGGCCATTATCGTCTGCGCCATCCTGATCCCTTTACTGGTATTGATGGTCTGGAAAAAAGAACTGGTCCTGCGATGGGTTTTGTGGTTTACCAAACTGTTACCGAAAAAATTCAAACTGCGGGAAAAAGTTATTCATTTCTTTGAAAAAGGAACCGAGGCGTTTGCACTGCTGAAAAATGTGAAAACCCTGGGCGCCCTAATTTTCATTACCCTTATCATTATCATGAGCGAAGCGTTGACCAACTTCATTCTTTTCCAGGCTTTCGGTTTTAAGCTTCCTATCTGGGATGCGTTGGTGCTGCAATTGGTGCTGATGATAGGCATGGCCCCGCCCTCTGTGCCGGGGAAGATCGGGATTTTCGAATATGCGGTTATTCTCACTCTCTCCACCTTTAACATCGATAAAAGCCTGGCCCTCAGTTACGCCCTGATGCTGCACCTGGTGGCGTACCTGCCCAAGATTATCCTGGGTTTCATTTATATGGGGTCCTACCGTATTTCCATTAAAAAAGCGGAAACGGAAATCAAGCAATTCGATAAAGAGGCCGGTTAAATCATGATTAAACGCCTGCTATTTCATTCGCTGCAATTTGCCCTGCTGTGCCTGGCGCTCCTGGCGGCGGTGGCCGTCTATTACAAGTTTGCCTATGCTTCCTTTGTTTATTCGCTGGGCGTTTCTTACCAATTTGTTTTAGACAGGATTTTTAATTTCCTTTCCATTGCGGCGGCCACTTACTTTTTCAGTTACATCGCCGGCCTGGTAAAATTCACCATCGAAGATAACTATTTCCGGTTGGTGAACTATTTCAAAGAACTTTTTAAGCTCCTGTTGATACTGGTGATGGTGGCGTTTATCGAATTTCTCATTTTTTATAAAGCCCAGATCGGCCGGTTGATTTACGTGTATTTCTTTATCCTTTACGGTCTTTACTACCTGTTATATATGCGGCTGCGCACCCGCGGCGGGACCAGGAATTTGTTATGGATGGCGCCGGCGCCGGCGGAACAAATACTGGCAAAATACTTGAAAAAGCCCAATGGTTTTCATGTGATCCGGACCGACCGGGAAAGAGAAGAAGCCGGGCTGCAGCCGTACGTGGTTTACCAGGACGGGCATATCGACGAGGCTACTACGGAAGCCCTGATTAAAAGCAAACTGGCCGGTTATACAGTGATGGAACTGGAGGAACTGATCGAAAAAGAAACCGGGCGGATTCCCCTGGATTACGTCAATATCCACTGGTTCCTGGAAAACTTCGAAGTGGCGGACCGGAGTTTTTTCAGGCTCAACCGGTTCTTCAATATAATTATGTCCTTTATCTTGCTGCTGCTGCTTTTTCCGCCGGGCCTACTGGCGGCGCTGGCGCATAAACTATTTTCCCGCGGGCCGCTTTTCTTTATCCAGCAGCGACAGGGATTGCACGGGAAACCTTTCGGCATGATCAAATTCCGCACCATGGTGCAAGGGGCGGAAAAAAACGGGGCGCAATTCTCCGGGAAAAACGACCCCCGTATCACCCCCATCGGTAAATTCATGCGCCGGCTGCGCATCGATGAGATTCCGCAATTTATCAATATCTTGAAGGGGAACATGAGCATGGTGGGGCCCCGTCCGGAACGGGGGGTGTTTATCGATTCCCTGTCCAAAGAGATTCCTTACTATAAGCTGCGCCTGCTGGCGCCGCCGGGTTTGACCGGTTGGGCCCAGGTCAACGGCGTCTATGCCGGCAATAACACCGAAGACCATAAAGTGAAACTGGAATACGACCTCTTTTATATTAAGAACCGCAACATCTTCATGGATCTTTTGATCCTGCTGCGCACCATTCCCACCATGCTGCAGGGCAGGGGAGAATGAGCCCGCGGCGCGGGCGGCCTATTAAAAATTCAAATGACCAAAACTAAAATGAAAAACGCATTAAATAAATGGATCCAGTTGGTTAAACTAGACTTTCATAGGCCGGGTTTGTTTAAGAAAACGGAGATGGTTTTGCGGGTGCTAATGATATTGGTGATAGCGGCGGTTTTCCTGGCGCAACTGGATAAAATATTTACCGTACCGCTGGAACAACCTTACTACACCGGTACATGGGATGAACCTTTCTCCATCAATTCCGGCATAAACGCCATCCACCGGGGGGGCGACCCGGCATTTTATAACTACGGCGGCACGTCGGTCTATCCCTATTCCCTGGTATTTTACTTCTACGGCAAAGCCACCGGCATTGTACCCAATTATAAGATGCTGGACAAAGAGTTCAAGAATCCGGATTGGCCCATGACCCGCAAGATATACCCGGTCAAACCCATTTACATCACCCGGATCATCGCTTATATTGTTTTTCTCTGCGCCGCTTTTTTATATGTGGCGTTATTCTGCTATCTTTTACTCCCGGCCCCGTTCTGGTTGATCCCCTCTATCACGACAGCCGCGATTTTTTCAAGTTACGCCATACAAATGCTGCCGGAAACCCATTTGGGCCTGCTGGCCGGATTGACCGCCATTGCTTTTGCAAAAGCGGTTATTATCGGCGATCTGTCCCGGTACTTTAAATGGCTGATCATATGCGCCGCGGCGGCCTCTTTGACGGCTGCGGTAAAAATCAATGCGTTCTTCATTGTCCTCCTGCCCCTGTCGCTGCTGTGGCGATTGGTGCAGGCAAAATACCTGGCCTTTAATTTGTTTAAACCGGGCCAGCTTAAACGATGGGCCTTACTGGCCGCTACTTTTATTCTCCCCTATGTCCTGGTCAACCCGGCTATGGTGATTAATTTTAAAGGGTATAAAGCCTGGTTAAGCGCCATGCGTAAACTCTCGGGCGTGAAACCCGAAGCCTGGGTTGACCGGGACTACGGGATTGTTCCTTTTTTAAAAGACCTTTACCTGTCCCATGCGTTCCCGGTGGCGCTGCTGATCCTGCTGGCGGTGCTGGCCTGTATCTTCATGGTGAAACGAAACCCGGCGGCCTTTGCCGGGTTTATGATTTTCTTCCTGCACTCGCTGTATACCATTGCCAATATGAAACACATGCTCTATGCCCGGCACTTTGTTTTCTTGCTGCTGCCGTTTAATATACTCATGCTTTTCCCGTTAATCTACCTATTCCGAAAAGCCCCCCGAAACATTAAAGCGGGCCTGACCCTGGTCTGCCTGCTAATCACCCTCTGGGTATTCCCCATGGGTAAGTCCATCGATGCGATTTCGAAACTGCCCTCCGGGAAATTTTCCACGAACTGGGAACGAGAGAGCCGCGACGAGCTTATTGATTTTGTAAAAGCTAACGATGCGGTATTATATTTTTATGATTATCACGGTTTCTCTTTGCCCAACAATATTCATGACCGGATTATTCCCTTTTCGGAAGTAACGGATGCGCCGGACCTTCTTAAAGCCAACGAGTACGTGGCGCTGGTCCTGTATAAAACCTCGGGGCAGGGCCAGGTGGACCAGCAGGGGAAATATGAACCGGACCGGGATTTCTTATTGAATAAATATACCCCGGTTAAAATCCTGGGCAAACCCGGCGGCGCCAATGATATTAATAAACAATCCCCACAGGAGAATCCCACGATTATACTATTAAAAGAGCGGGCGGCGCCCGCACCCAAAGAAGGCCCTACCAATGGTATCACAGAACAAACAGAACATGGGAAAAATGAAAATTAAAGAGGTTTTGAAACAGTTCAAAGAAACGCCTGCATGGTGGTTGGCGATCCCCATCCTGGCTTTTGTTTTATTAAAAATACACCTGATTGTTCTATCGCTGCCTTACCTGGGAATGGAACGCCTCCTGCTCACTGTGCTTGCATTGTTGGCCATGTTTTTCCTGGGCCTGACGGGTTTTTCACTATCAAAAGTTTCTGGAAGTGTCGGAACCTCTTTTCAAAGAGGTTCTGACCCGCCGGAGGCAACAGTGCTTGTTCCACTAATTCTTATTATCGCCGGTGATTATTTGAATTTTTCCTCCTTACACCTGGACGTTAATCCGCTTGCCGCTGTCTGGGTGGCGCTGCTTTACTGGTGTATATTTACTTTCCTGGAGAAAGACACACTGCTGCATAAAGTTCTTATCCCCGGTGTGCTGTGCGGCGCAGCCCTGACCGTCAATTACAGCTTATTCCCGATAGTGCTTTCCCCTATCCTGGCTATTTGGCTATTCCCGGGAAACCAAAAATTGAAACGGATTTTCCTTTTAATCGGCGTTACCCTGGCGGTGTTTTTGGCAATGATTCCTTTATCCTTTGCCCTGTTTGTACCCCTGGACATGTTGGGCGTAGGTAGATATTCATATCATCATCATATCCATTGGACGTTGAAAGGATTATCCGGGAATTTCGGCGTTGGTGGCCTTCTTCTATCGCTGTTTGGACTGGTCACTGCTTTTAAGAAAGATTGGCGAAAACCCGTTATCTTTATTGCTTTCCCCCTTTTACTTACCCTTTATGCCTTTTTTGCCGTGTTTGCCGCTCTCGGTCTTATCGAATTGTACCGGCTGGCGCGGGAACGATTGAAATTAAAAGCCATCCCGGCGGCGGCGGCGGTGGCGATTCTGTTTTGCATCTGTTTCCCGCCGTACAAACCCGTGCTGCAATGGGCCAAAGCCAAAGCGGAACCCGATTCCCGCTTGCGGGCGGTCCAATGGGTGCGGGCCAATGTTCCCAAAGGCGCATCATTGGTGGTCCCGGCTGAATTGGAAATGGACGCGGCCCCGCTCCAAGACGACTACCAGGTCTATACGCGCGATTTTAAACAGTTGAAAGAAACCACTTTCGAAACCCTGGACGCGCTTTTAAACGGGCCCTATTTCCTGGTCCCGGAATTCACCGTTTATGACGTTGACGGCCTGACGGCAAAGGATTTGAAACTGCTGGAAGCGTTTAAAGAAAAGTCCCGGGACGCGGTCGCTTTCGCGGGCAATAAAGTGCTGCGCAATTATTACCGTCCCGTTCCCGCCGGGAACCCGGCGTTTTCCATCGGGCGGTTGGAAACAAAGGCGCAATTAATCCCCAGTCCCGCCGTGTCCGCCGTGTGGAATGCCAACGCAGCCGCGCCGCAAGACACGTCCCCGGCGCTGCTTACTTTTTTTGAAAAAGGGAAATTTGCTTATGAATTTACAGCCAAACAGACGGGGAATGTCCTGGAAGTACACAGTTTGTCGGCGGATGAAAAGGGAATAAGGCAAACCGGTTTCGGTTTTGAACCCAACCGGAAAGGTTTCGCGAAGGATATCGCGGCAATGCAAGGCAAATACATATACCTGGTAGCAAGCGCGGCGGTTTCCCCTCATTTGGCGGGGGAAGACAATTATATATTTATTTCCAGTCAAAGCGGTCAATCCGGTCAATCCGGCGGATTTGGCGCGGAAAAACAATTCTTTTCAAGCCCCGGATGGCGGACTTATATCCTGGCCAAAAAAATACAACCCGGTACGACGCGGTTGATCATGGGCTTTCGTTTTACTCCCCAAAGTAAGGAGGACCGTTTGACCATCCGGCATATCGGCATATATGTATCGGAAAAACCAATGTAAAAGGCAATCATGGGCTTATTTATCATCAAATTTATCCTGACCAATATCCTGTTTTCCTTGATAATCGGTTGTGTGTTGGTAAGAATTAACACGCTTAATAGGGTTAACAAGCTTGACAAATTCAATTGGTTTACCGGGTCCGGGGAGAAAGTACCGAACCTGGAATTAATGCTGTATTCATTGGGATTGGGGCCGGTATTTACCGTATTGATCCTGTATTACCTGCTGTTGGTGTTCCATGGGCTGCCCAATTATTTTTACCTGGGCGTGGTGTTCCTGGTGTACCTGGCGCTGCTGGTGTGGGGAAGGAAATCCATTCCCTTAGCAGTTCGTCATGACGACCCGCCGTCGCCCGAAGACCATGAAAATAAACCTCTTGGTGTACCTTCGTGCCTTGGTGCCTTGGTGGCTAATTTCATGCCCGGGAAAGGGAAACGGTTGGGACATATACTTTTTTTCTCTTTTCTCCTGGTCTTGCTGGCGGTTTTTATGTACCTGTACCTGGGCAGTATTTTGCAGGTTCCTATCGCGGACCACGATATCCTGGTGCATGGCAATATCGGGAAAATGTATTACCAGGAAAAAGCCCTCACCTATTCTGAAAATATATCTAACTCCATCGACGGTTTCTTCTTTATCGGATCGCCCAAGCCCTCTTTTTCCTTGCTGTTGACCTGGGAGATGATGATGAACAGGGGTTTCGCCGGGAGCAACGACCTGTCTTTCGATATATATTTCCGCAGCATCAGCGTTTATTACGGACTATTGATACTTGCGGTGGCCTTTTATTGGCTTTACAGGAGAAACCGGTACCTGGCGTTGTTGGGCATTGTCGTGATGTTTTCAGGATTGAAATTTTTCCAGGTATTTATGAGTTATCACCTGGATTCGTACCGATTGTTTTTTCTTATACTTTCCTGGGTGTTCCTGGCGTACAGTTTGAGAAGCAAGGCGCCGTTGGCGCTTTTATTATTGGGGATTTTTTCCGGTTTCACTGCGTTTACCCACTTGATCGGGCTGCTGGCGGCGCTGGTTAATGTTTTGGCGTTTTTCCTCTTCCAGGAAGCTTCTTTCAAAGAGCGGTTGTTAAAAACCATGGCCCTATCGTTAATCATCCTGCTTTTCGGCGGGATCCACTACGTCCTGGAAGCCATCTGGGGCGCCCGTTTCGGCTTCTTGACTTATTTTTAAATTAACCATTAACAATTATCATATTATTGAAAAGAAACCGGAAACCGTTATCTTTTAATTATAAGGGCAGATACTTGAAGTTTTCCCATCCCCAAAAAGAAGGGCCTGAGAACCAGGCCCCTTTTTAAAAGTTAATTGAAAAAAATCGTTATTACTCTTTATCAACAGTTACAAGTATCTGTAAACATACAAATACAGGTTATGCAGTAAGAGTTTTCAGCGGTATCCTTGAGCTTGCAATATTGTGGTGGGCCATAAGAAGCAGGACAACCGGTAGTGCAACCGACATCTGTTTGGCATCCCAGGCCAGGACATGAAGCAGAGACATAGCCAGCTTTAATCTGTGACATTTTTTCATCTGACAGATTAGTGATGGTAGTTTTTGAAAGTTGAAGCTTTTTTTTGATTTTTGGTTTCATACTTAATTTCTCCTTTTTTTTAAGTTTAGAAAGCGTGATTATATATATCTGTGTAACTTTTGTCAATAGAAGGATAATATGGATAATTCGTCCGTCCCATTAGTTTTCCCCCCTGGACCGGGTGGAAGTCTGCCCTTTAATAACAATTGTGTCCGTTGTTGTCTGGGGTATAAATAAAACCTATAGAGTTGTTGGAAATGGTTTCCGGGGAGTTCGGAAAGTTTTCCGGGGTGTTGGAAAAGTTTTGCGCGGTGTTCGGAAAGTTTTCCGGGGTGTTGGAAAAGTTTTGCGCGGTGTTGGAAAAGTTTTGCGGGGTGTTCGGAAAGTTTTCCGGGGTGTTCGGAAAATTTTCCGTGGTGTTGGAAAAGTTTTGCGCGGTGTTCGGAAACTTTTCCGGGGTTTTGAGAAAGTCTTGCGAGAGACAGTGCAAAATTTACGGAGTTTTGCGGAAGCCTTCCGGCAGGCTGTTTGTTTTCCTTGCCCTTCCTCTTTTTTAAAAAACCGCATATGGGTACATGGGTTGCATTATCGGAACGATTCATATAAAATATTAACCATGATTGAGATTTGTTTTTTTGAAGGAGTAACGCATGCGTAAATTTTTTAATACAGCCGGGTTGTGTTCACCGGATAAACACTATATGGTGGAGCCTCTAAACCGGTTGAAAGAGGTAGAACAATTATTCGAGCAAGAGCTTTATTTCACCATCCATGCGCCCCGGCAAACGGGGAAAACCACTTATTTGTATGCGCTGGCCCGTAAACTCAATGCGGAAGAAAAATACATTGCCCTGGTGGTTTCCTTTGAACGGGCGGGAGTCGCAAGCATGACTCTTGAAAATGCCAACAGCACGGTTATAAATGCTATATTCAACGCTTCTACCCGGCAATTGGAGGAGAAGCGCCGGCCTGAAAATCCCGGCGGAAAAAATTTCCCGGATCTATATAATTACCTGCAAGCATGGTCCGAAAGCCAGGAAAAGCCCATTGTTCTTTTTATCGATGAAATCGATGCTTTATTGGATGATGTCCTGATTTCCATGCTCAGGCAGTTAAGAGACGGATACCAGGGCAGGCCCAAGCATTTCCCTTCTTCCGTGGTCCTTGTCGGATTGAGAGATGTACGGGACTACAAAGCGAAAGTGCGGGAAGGTGAAGAATCCATGGGCACGGCGTCTCCTTTCAATATAAAAGCGGAATCTATTTTATTGAATAACTTTACAAAGCAGGAAATGTTCGATCTGCTGGAACAACATGCAATGGAAACCGGACAGGCTTTCCCCCAGGAGGTAAAAGAAGAAATTTTTTATCTTTCCAGCGGTCAGCCGTGGTTGGTTAATGCCCTGGCCAATCAAATCGTATCGAAGATTCTGGGAAATGATTATTCCAGGGAAATAACTCTCGATATCGTATCGGAAGCCAAAAATCAGTTGATTTTGCGCCGCGACACTCACCTGGACAGCCTGGTGGATAAGTTAAAGGAAGAAAAAGTGAAAACAATCGTTCAAGCCATCATTAACGGAGATACCATTGTTTTCGATATATTAGTGGATGATATCGCTTATCTGCGGGACCTGGGGATCGTTTCGCAGTCGTCGCCGCTGGTGTTTGCCAATCCCATCTATGCGGAGATTATCCCGCGGGTAATGGCTTCGCCTATCCAGGAGATGATTCCCATCGATATTCAAACCGCATGGTTTGTTAACCCTGATGGGACATTGAATATGGAAAAAATATTAAAAGAGTTCCAGGAGTTTTACCGGAGAAACAGCGGCGCCTGGCTGGACAGATACGAATACAAGGAATCGGCGCACCATTTATTATTGATGGCGTTTTTACAAAGAGTCGTTAATTCCGGCGGCGAGATTATACGGGAAATGTCGGTAGGGAATGGCCGCATCGACATGCTGGTCCGGTTCAAAAAACAAGAATTTGCCATGGAATTGAAAATTAAAAGAGATGCCTACACCATCCCGGATGGGAAAAAACAACTGGGCCGTTACCTGGATCGATTGGGGTTAAATCAAGGCTACCTGGTGATATTCGACCCGGGCAAGAAGAGTTGGAAAGAGAAGCTTTATTTTAAAGAAGTTTCCCATGACCGGAAGAAGATAATAATGGTTGGGCTTTAAAACAGGAAAATTTACGTTTCCTGCGGGAAGTTTCCCAACGTTCCGGGATGATTTTCCGCCTGATATCCGGTAACAACCAGGGGACAACCCCATACTTACCTACTACCCTTTTTTCCCAGGCATTTTTAAATTCGACTCCCGAAATCGATGTAATAAAAATCGGTCTGCCCCGTTTTTTGCCCCCGTGATCCCTTCGTCAGCGTGAAAAATATGGGGCGTATGGTGGAAATGATCGTGAAAGCAAATCAGATATCATTGGAAGACCAAAATAAACTTCGCAATGCAATTGAAATGCGGAATCGAGCAGTCCATGATCTTCGGGAGCCAGAAAGGGCTTCTACACAGAAGATGTATAAGGATGTAGTAGACTTCATAAAACGAAAAACGCTCAAACCCCAATTCTATGATCCCCAAAAAATCCAGGGGCAGGCGTAAATCGCCATCTCAGATTGGGTTATCCATTTTTGTTATTTCTTTGTCGATACATATCTCTAATTCTTTCAGGTATTTCTCTGCCTTTTGAAGCCAGTCATTCACATGATTTTCTTTAAAAAAAGTAAAATCTTTGTAATCACCCTCTTGCCGGAAAACAAACATTTCTGAATAGAATTTCCCGATTTCAGTTTCAACAATGCCTTCCTTTACAAAATGTACATTGAATAGGGCCCTTATTCCTGTGTGTTTATGTGAAGAAAGGTTTTTGGTCATCAGTAATGCACTTATTTCGTAAAACAAAGCGTAATAAATGCGATTCACCGCAGAGAACAAACGGCCCTTTTCAAATAAGAACCGGGCATCTTCAATAGTTTCAGCGGCTTTTTCCCTCCGATATTTAATTAAATCCCTTTCCCAATTCATATTCGCAGCGCTTCCTTTTGTAGATTGCGATGAAAAGGCATAACGGCAGCCTTTTCCGATCTCCAGAATTCCGTTGAACAGACAACAATGCCAAAAACGATGTTATATTTCAATTCGATATCATAAGCCAGATCGACAATCTCTTTTTTCAGGTTCATATCATCCCCGCCGGGCAGCAGGGCCAGGACATCGATATCCGATTCCGGGCCGAATTGGTTTCTTGCAACGGAACCGAAAAGATATAGCTCTAGACCCTTTCCGAATCTGTGGCTCAATATTTTCTTCAATTCTGATACCGATCTTTTTATAATTTTCTTTTTCATGTTCATGCCTAGTAATATAATATTTAATGCTCTAATTGTCAATCGGTATCTTGCCGATTCCAGGTTTCGTTGAGTTTTTGCCCACCATCAAGGGCTAAAAATCGGTCTGCCCCGTTTTTTGCCCTTTTTATGTCTACTGGCCTCGCCTTGAGACTATGAAAACTTTGCCGCCAAGAGACGGCGCGCTAAGACATCAAGGATTTTTTACCAATGCTTTTCTCTGATCTTCGCTTCTTCGCTTCTATCTTTTCCCTTCGTGCCTTTGTGGCTATTTTCACAGCAGGATTCATGGATTCATGAATGCGGTTTGCCTTTTTTTCCCTTTTATGGTATATACTGGGGCATGGAATACGCATTAGAAGAACGAATCGGCAACCCGGACCTGTTTACCGGGAGAAATGAGGAAATGACTTATTTCCTTAAATGGATTAACGATATCAAAGAAAGAAAATCCCAGAGTACCGCCCTCCTGGCCCGGCGTAAAACGGGCAAAACCGCCATCCTGGAACGGCTGTTCAATATCACCTTTTTCAAAAACGATGGCGTCATCCCGTTTTACTATGAAATCAAAGAGAATGAAATGTGGGTGGGAGATTTTTGCCAGGATTTTTTTCTTACTTTTCTTTACCAGTACATCGCATTTAAATCCAGGAAAACCAACTACCTGGACCGGGATAAACGAAATAGCCTGAAAGAAGCAAAACAAGCAGCTATCAATGAAGGATTAGACCATTTGACCGGGGTAATCGAAAACGTAGAATATTCCTTACGTTACAAACGCGTGGATATGCTGTGGAACACGGTTCGCGAAGCCCCCAAAACTATCGCTAAAAGCCAGGGTGAATTTATCGTACAAATGATCGATGAGTTCCAGTTCTTAAATGCCATGATCTTTCGCGATAAAGACATGAAAATTCCTGCCAAAGACCTGGCCGGGGGGTATTTAAGTTCGGCCGAAAGCAAAATCGCTCCTTTGCTGATCTCCGGCAGTTGGGTGGGCTGGCTGATGAGCGAACTTAACTCCATGCTGCCCAACCGTTTCAAATACGAATACCTGGAAAACATGCCGCAAGATGAAGCATTGGAAATGCTGTATAAATATTCCCGCTTCTTTGAAGTCCCGGTCACCGAAGAAACCGCTTACTTGATAATCAAAATCTCCGAAGGCAGCCCTTTTTATACCAGTTCCATCCTTCGTTCCCGTTACAAACATAAGGACCTGACCTCCGTTAAAGGACTTACCGACACCCTGGATTTTGAAACCCTGGATAACCGCGGAAACATCAAATCCACCTGGATGGAGTATGTAAATACTGCTTTCAGCAAAGTCAACGACCGTAACGCCAAAAGAATCGTACTTCATTTATTTAAATATAAAGACCGGGAACTGACCCGAAAAGAAATACTCGATCAATTAAAATTGGAAATGACAGATGAAGAACTTGAAAAGAAATTGGAAGCCCTGGTTAAAGGAGATATAATAAACCAGGGGCAAACTCATTTCGATTTCCGGTGTGTCCGGGACAATATTTTCGATAAGGTGTTTCGCGGCGTCTACCAAAAAGAGATCGAACATTTCGATGTCAAGGATATAGGCAGGGAATACGCAAAGTCCTTTGAAAAATTGAAGCGCCAATATCGGCGGTTACAGGGAAAATACCACTCCCAGAAGGGTTATTTCGCGGAATATTTAATACTGGATCAATTAACATACCGGGCCGGTAAAAACAATGCTTTGTTCACAGCCGTTACCCGTTATTTACCCGGGGATTTTAATTTTTGTGAATATTCCCGGGTATGGCGGTACGATAGTTCCCCGGAGTATTCAAGGAATTTCAGCGTCGATATATTTGCCCGTGCCGTGCGGGCGGAAGATTATTCCATTATCGGTGAAGTGAAGAGCCGTGAAGTTAAAAAGTTTTCAAAAGAAGAGGCGGTTACTTTTGAAAGAAAATTTGCAGAGGTTAGAAAGCATGAGAATATAGAGCGGGCAGTGGGATTTATATATTCCCGCTGTGGGTTTACCGCGGATGCGGAAGAGTATTGCAAAGAAAAAGGCATTGCCTGCAGCGACGACGAGAGATGGATAAACTTCTGCTGATTTTATTTTTATTGTGACCACTCACAACCTATCCACCTTCTCTCATTTTTCGAAACGGGATAGTTACTTTTATTACGAATTACGTGGTGCATTTCATTTCTCTTTTATTGTATAATTATCAATTGTAAAATAGTTTTTTTTAAAAGGAGGATAAAAATGACTGCCAACAAAAAAACGGCGGGGTTCAAAAAAATGATGCGCGACTCTATCCCATGCTTATTACTGGTATTTTCTTTGTTAATAGGAATCGAACTGGATTTCTGCCAGGAAGCTTTCAAAATGGATGAAAACATGTTCCAGAAATTCAAACTGGCTAAACGGATGTTTGAAAAAGGCCAGGATCTCTTTCTTAAAGAGAAGTACGGCAAAGCAGAGGGGGCCCTTCTACAATGCCTGGAGAATTTTCCCAATTATTCCCAGGCGGATTATTTCCTCTCGCAACTCTATTATCAAAAAGGAGATTTTGGAAAGGCCCTGGAACATATTAATAAAGCCAAAGCAAACTATAAATTTATGGCCGACCTCCTGGTGGCTTCGCAGCAAAAATACCTCGATGAATTGAGAATCGAAAAACAAGAGATTCAGAATATCCTGCCTTCAATATCAAATAAGGAAGAACTTGAAAAAGCGAAGAATAAAATCGAAATAATTAATTCCCGGATGAATGACCCCCTGCCCCTGGTAGCGGAGATGTCCGCGGATTATTATTATTTTACCGGCAACATTTTTATGAAAATGAAGAAATTCAATGAAGCCCATGCTAATTATCTTGAAGCTTTAAAATTAAACCCTTTGCATGGCAATGCCAGTAATAACCTGGCCAGTCTTTATTTTATGATCAAAAAGTATCAACAAGCATTGGATTACCTTAACCAGGCCGAAGCCAACGGCGTCAAGATCAACCCGGAATTTAAAAAAGCAATTCTAAAAGCCCTGGAAAAGGGAAATGGCTGACGACCTTACGCCGGGAAACCCGGATGGAGGTAATGAGGAAACAAGGAAACGAGGTAATGGCGAATGAATAATTCGAAAAAAGTAGTCGGCCACAGGTTAATAAAAGTACCTAAAGCCAAAGCCCCGGAGGGTCTTACACTAACCCTGGAAAAACAAGCAAAAATTCTTATAGACACGGTACTCAAACCGGCGCACATTACCCCACAGCAGGAAAATACAAACTTGAACCATATCGTCGATATTTATTCCAAATGGCAAGGCCACTACTTTTACTTCTGTGCGGAATATCATTACCCCGACCCAAAGGCCAAAACACCCTCTTTCGAAACGAAATTTGCCCGCCTGGACTATGTGGGGGATATCCGTTTCAACCTCTCCTACATGGGCCGCACGGGAAAATGGGAAAAGATTTTCATCGATTTAACCATAGACGAATGCCTGGATGCCATCCAAAACCAACCTTTTTTCTATCCATAGACATAGCCGCTAAGAAAGCGAAGACACGCGAAGAAAGTAAGAAGGTGAGAGGGTGAGAGGGTGAGAAAAAGATGGAAACGGGCGCACACGGGGGCGCACACGGGGGCGCGCCCCTACGGAAACCTAATCCCTGATTCCTGACTCCTGATTTTTTTTCATCATTCATCATTCTATCTTAAAAATACCCTTCACGCTCGCTGAAGATACCGACCTGAACCTTTTTCAAATTTTACAACGCCCTGTTCGTAGGCGATTTCCCCGTTAATCATTACCATATACGGCTTGCCTTTGATCCGAAATCCCTCATAAATGCTGGTGTCACAGTTGTGAAGATGCGTTTTAGCGGAGATGAAACCTTCCGCTTTGGGGTCCCATAATAGGATATCCGCATCGGCCCCCTTTACCAGGGCGCCCTTTCGCGGATAAAGTCCGAATACCCTGGCCGGCATGGTGGAAGTTAGCGCCACCCACTGGTTCAGGGAAATTTTTTTCTCCAACACCCCGTAAGTATACAGCAGCGCCATGCGGTGCTGCACCCCGGCCGCCCCGCCGGGTATCTTTGTAAAATCATCGACGCCCCTGTCTTTCTGGCCTTTCATATTAAACGGGCAGTGATCCGTAGACACTACCTGGATTTTATTGTTTTTCAGGGCGTCCCACAAAATCACCGGGTCCACATCGGAGCGCAGCGGCGGGCTCATGACATACGCCGCTCCCCCGAAACCCGGTCTTTCATACTCGCTCCTATCCAAAATCAAGTACTGGGGGCAGGTTTCCACTACCACATCCAGATTCTTATAGGGTAAATCGACTATTTTCAACAACGCCGGGGCCCCGGAAAGATGAACGATGTAAACGGGACAATACGCGGTTGCGGCCAAATATAAGGCCCGGGAAAGCGCTTCCGCTTCCACGCTGGGGGGCCTGGACATAGCATAATTTTTGGGCCCGGAGTTTTGCACTTCCAGTTTGAATTTTTTTTGTAGGTACGCGATGACCTCATCATACTCGCAGTGTACAAGTACCCGGGCTTTTAATTTCGCGGCTTCGTCCATAACCGCCAGGATATATTTATCATCCAGACCGATGGTCTGTTTGTAAGCCATATACACTTTAAAAGAAGAAATGCCTTCTTTTTCGACGCACTGTCGCATTTCCCCGGGGATATTTTCATTCCAGGAAGTAATACTCATATGCAGACCGTAATCGCAAAGGGACTTTTTGGCGGCTTCTTTCCTCTCATATAACGCTTCCGACAGCGGCTGCCCGGGCTCCGGTGTGACAAAGTCGATAATGGAAGTCGTACCCCCGGCAATCGCTGCGCGGGTCCCGGTTTCAAAATCATCGGAGGAAAACTGGCCGCCGCCGATGGACAGTTCCATATGCACATGGGGATCGACGCCGCCGGGCAGCACATAAAGTCCGGCGGCGTCGATGATCTTTGCCCCCGGCTCGATTACTTCAAGGTGCTTGCCCAACAATCGGATTTTACCGTCAGCCACAAGAATGTCCCCTTTAAAGGAATCCACCGCCGTTACGACATGACCGTTTTTAATCAATAACGGGGCCCGGCCGGCGTCTTTCCTCTTGCTGCTGTTTTTTCTCTCCCGGGTCGGCATATTCGCTTTCCTTTTCCTTCTTATAATTCTTTCAACAACCCGGTCATGCCGTTGAATTCGTTGATCAATTCATCCCACCGGGCAGGCTGTTGAAAAACTTTTTGCCAGATTTCCCGGTCATACCACAACTGGTCCAGGTCTTCCACTTCTTTTTCTTGCTGCTCTCTCCAGGTAAAGTATTTCAGGTTATGGATTGTTTTTTGATCCATATAAGTTAATTCCCTGGAATGGTCTACCGTGACGCCGTGGAGGCATTTTTCCAGGTCTTTGGCCGCCTGCAGCGTCGAGTATTCGCCCCGCTCCCCTTGCAATTCCAGGAGCCGCGAGCGGTACATGTCGGCCGAATCGGTGAAAACTGTAAAGATTATATCGTCCGCTGTCATTTCAAAGTATTTGGCTGTTTTGATTGCCGACAGCAAGTTGGCAATGGAGGAGATGCCCAGTAAATCCAGTTTGCCCACCACATCCGCGGAAGCGCCCGAGTCAAGTAAGTATTCTTTACCCTTTTCTTCGTTAAATAAGCGGAAAAGGCGCATGCAGTATTCGTCGTCGATGGCAGTGACCAGGTTGGTGTTTCTTACATTGTGTACCCAGGGCACATGCTTGTCGCCGATGCCTTCGATGCGGTGCCCGCCGAAACCGTTATAAAGCAGCGTGGGGCACTGCAGCGCCTCGGATGCCGCCACTTTGATAAAGGGGAACAGCGTCCGCAAATAATCGCCGGCGCCGATAGTCCCGGCGGAACCTGTGGCGGATACATATGCCGCCAACATGCTCTTTTTATTTTTTATTTTGTTATATACTTCTTCGATGGCAGAGCCGGTGACCGTATAATGCCAGGCGGGGTTTCCGAATTCATCGAACTGGTTGAAGATAATGCAATCGGGCCGGGTTCTACGTATTTCCCAGCATTTATCATAGATTTCTTTGACATTGGATTCGCAGCCCGGGGTGGCGATGACTTCCGCGCCGATTTCTTCCAGCCATTGGAACCGCTCTCTGCTCATCTGTTCCGGCAGGATGGCCACGGCAGTGCAGCCCATTAAAAAGGAATCGAAAGCGCCGCCGCGGCAGTAATTACCGGTGGAGGGCCATACGGCTTTGTGATAAGTGGGATCGAAGCGGCCCGTAATGATCCGGGGGGCCAGGCAACCGTATGCGGCGCCCACTTTATGGGCGCCGGTGGGGAAATATTTACCCACCAACGCCACGATCCGCGCAGCGACGCCGGTTAACTCCCGCGGCAGTTCTATATAATTGACTTCCCCGAAAAACCCGCCTTTTTCTTTGGGCTCATTCTTCCAGGTAATCCTGAATAGATTCAATGGGTGGCGGTCCCACAATCCGATATTTTTCAATTTTTCTTTTATCTTTGCCGGGACCAGGTCCGGGTTTTTCATTTGTGCAAAGGTGGGCAGAATAATCCCTTTCTCGCGGAACCGCTTCACGCTCTTCAGCAGGATTGTTCGATCGACCACTTTATCGATAATCTCAATCATTTTAGCTCCTATATTCTATATTATATATTCTTTTATTTGCAGATTTCGTAAGCATCTAACATGCTGTATCCTGTATATTGTATACGATATACGAAAAGAGTCAAGTTTTTTCAAAAGTGCTTTTACTTACAATCTTGCGTAATGGCGCTGCAAACGGGACCCCCGGCATGGGGCGAGAGGGCGGAGCGGCGCGTGGGGAGCGTGGAGCGTGGAGCGGCGAGCGGTTAATTATTGATAATAAAATACCTGCTGCCTATTCCGTCTGCGTTGCCCTTATTATCCGTAACCATCCAGGCAATGGTATGAACCCCATTTTTATAAGCCGTGGTATCGAGAATAAAATACCCTACAGCGCCGCTGCTGTTGGCATAACCGGGAAAGAGTTTTTCTATATCCGGGCGATATATATCATAGACGGGTTTCCCCAGGTCGACCCCATCCACCGTCACGTGAATGGTTGACCCGTCTTTGGGTATCATATTGGGCGCCGGCGTTAATGCCCAGCCATAGATGATAAAGTTTTTCCCTGAGGCAGTACCCCCCTGCGCCGGCGTATCGATGGCGCCAAAAGGCTTGACTGCAGTTTTATTAGCGACGGTTATGGTTTTAGAACCCAGTTTTACTTCGCGGCCTTCCTGGTCGACGGCGAACGCATTCAATGTATATTTGCCGTTTCCACCGCCGGGTAAGCAATTGGTCAACAACATGTACCCCCATCCGGCCCGGTAATTTTGCGGGTAACCGGGGTAGGCTTTCTCGACGTCCGGCCGGGCGCCTTCCACGAATGAGCCGTCGCCGATATAGGTGTTGCCGCTGTAAATCTTCACGCGCTGCACGCCGATATCATCCAGGGCCCAACCTGTCGTCGCGATACTCCCGCTAACGGTCGAGCCGTCCGCGGGCGTCGCAAAATCGCCGAAAGGAACAGCGGCGCCGCCGGTATTAAATACCGTCAGCGTTACATTTACAGACTGCGGGGAATTTACGGCGATGGGGTCCTCAATGGTAATTGTGCCGCGGTGGGTCCCGGGTGGTAAGCCGGTTGGATTGACCGATATACCCACCACAGCCGGACCGGTCCCGGAAGATGGCTCTATATTTATCCAGGGAGATTGGGTGGAAGCCTTCCAGTTCAATATTTTTCCGGCGCTGATTTCGATGCGCAAAACCTGCGAAGGGGTGCGATTTCCATCTTTATCGCTGCCGAAATTTAATTGCGATCTATTTAAAATGATTTGAGGGGGCATGTTGGGGGGGTCCATTAATTGATAATATTCATAGGGGAGTAAAAAGGTCACATCCCGCTGAACCAAAAAATCCAGTACTTTTATATAAACGTTAAAATCTTCAGGGAGCCAGCTTATGGGATGTAAATGTAGAACGAGGTAATCTTCATCCGGGGTATAATGCAGGACAAACGAATCATAATCCGGTTTGCAAGCGGACGTTTCAAGCCAATTCCTTTTGTCTAAAACCATCTTTGAAGAAGAAGGGTTGCCAAAGAACCAGACTTTTAATTCCGGTATCGAGTCGAAAGCAATCGTGGTATTGGCATCATTTTTATTCGCGGGGGCCCCAAATACATGAAGGGTAATGCCCAATTTTTCCTTTGCCAGGTTTTGGGCCTTGATAAAATGTTCTTTTTGCTGCGCCAAAGGGGTATTGAAAAACTCCCAATAGTGCTCTCCCTGTTCATTTACCAGGTCTAAAACATGGTCATACCCATGATTAAAAATCTCGAAATATTCAAGACTTTCAAGTTGTTTTAGCCGGTCAAAGAATTCGGCGTTCCCCCTCTCCAGGTAATTGCAGATAAGACCGATACACATTTTTATTTGTCTCCCTTTCATGTAGTCCAACAATCGGGTCCATTGGGGATATAGAACATTGACAGGATCATAACGCATATCGTCGGCTTTTAAAAAGTTTACCTGTTTGAAAACAATGATCGAAATGGTTTGCGTGGAGATTGCATTGTTGGTATCCTTTGCTTCGACTTTTACTTCGACGGTGCACTTATGACCGGGGGCGGTAAACAGGGCTTCATTAACCGGCCCCGGTTGTGTTATCGCACCTTCGCTGACCCACCAGCGGAACGTATATTCCCGCGCATCGACATTCCCGCCCTTTAATAGGGCAGTAATAGTGAGCGACCGGTTGATTTTTAAGAGTCTCTTCGGACAAACCAATGATACCTCTACATCATTAAACGTCGAAAAAATTTTCAAAGCTTGCTTATTTTCCATCTTTCATCTCCTTATTCTCGTTATTCCGGATGGTAAAGAACCGGCTGCCGATCCCTTCCGCATTACCGGCGCTGTCGGCGACTATCCAGTAGACCTGGTGCATCCCGTTTTGGTAAGCGGTGGTATCGATATCCAGATAGGCATGGGCGCCATTGCTGTTGGCATAACCGGGGAAAAGCCCCGCCACATCGGCCCTGTAAATATTATAAGTGGGGCGCCCCACATAAACTCCATCGATATAGACGGCAATCGTCGATCCATCCGTCGGGATCGAATTGGGCGCGGGCGTTAATACCCAGCCGGCGATCCGGTAATTGGAACCTGAAGCCGTACCGCCCTGTCCAGGCATGTCTATGGCGCCGAAGGGTTTAACCGCCCCGGCATTATTTACATTAATTGTTTTTATCCCGAGAGTAACGGGTTTACCTTCTTTATTGGTTGCTGCCGCATGAATCTTAAATGTGCCGTTGCCGGTATTGGGTAAGAAATTGGTCAACATCATGTA
This sequence comes from Candidatus Aminicenantota bacterium, assembly GCA_026393835.1. Taxonomy (GTDB): domain Bacteria; phylum Acidobacteriota; class Aminicenantia; order UBA2199; family UBA2199; genus JAKAGC01. The sequence goes on from JAPKZK010000121.1 coordinate 141,798, forward strand.
CCCCCAGCCGGCCCGGTAGCAGAAGGGGGAACCGGGATACTTCTTTTCGACATCGGGTCGTGCGCCCTCTATAAATACGGCATCGCCAATATAAACCGGCGACTGTTCGGTTTCCCTGTAGAGTTTTACGCTGTCAACGCCGATATTGTCCAGCGCCCACCCGGTGAAAGCGACGCAGCCGCAGACCGCCGCGTCCTGGGCCGGCGTGTCGAAGCAACCGAAGGGAGAACCGGTAATCTGCGAATCATACACATTAAGCGTTACATCCACCACTTGCGGCGAGTTGGCGGCATTGGGGGCGGCGACGGATAAAACCCCCGTGTAAGTCCCGGGCGATACGCCCCCGGGATCTACGGTAACGGTAACTTCGCCTTTATTTTTACCGGCTGAAGGGGTCCATTTAAGCCAGGGTACATTGCCGGCGATAGACCAGTCCAGGTTGCTGCCCCCGCTGTTGGCGATAAGAAGCGATTGGGCGGTGGTCTGGGGACCGGCTTGTTTTACACCGAAATTAAGTCGCGTATGATTTAATGATATTTGCGGCGCTATGTGTAATATCGAAAAGGTATTATTGGAGGTATCGGCGGGGGTTCCGTCGGCGGCCCCGCTTATCCTGACAAGGCATTGCGCTGAAGCGGCCTGGGCCACGGTCCAGCAATAACCGCCGTTATTGGGCGCCGCGGGGGTTATCGTATTCCAACCCACGCCTTTGTCGGTGGAGTATTCGATTTTAACTTCCCCCATTATCCCGGCCGACGCCCATTTAATCATCTGCATCGAACCGGCGGCCCAATTTTCGCCGCCGTTGGGAGAAGCGACGGTTAATGTGGAAGAAACAGGCGCCGACGTTTTAATTTCAAACGTATGGAGGTTTTTTAACCCTGTTTCGAAAGTGATTTTCCCCGCGTTGGAAGCCATATAATTTCCCACCGCGGCCCCGGCGGTAATATCGGTTACGGTAACGGTTTTATCGGCAAATACGGGTACTTTAACGGTAAAACTATGGCGTCCGCCGCGGGCGGCGGCAGTCATGGTTAACGTTTTTTTGGCATTACTCCAATAACCGGTAATTTCATTGACTTTGTTTTTACCGGCGTCGTTAGAAACAATGGTTGGGAAACGGGAATCTTTGGTTCCGTAATTTACCCGCAGCGCCGCGGAATTGCCCGCCGGGATGGCGGGCAGTACGAGTTCCCTTTTGCCATGGGGTTCGCCGAAAGAGACCAGGTCATTATTAGCGAAAATGACGGAGCGGATATCCTCTTCCGCCAGCATTGTCAGCCCGGCGACGTCGGCCGGACTGTTGTTGGTTACGGTTATCGTACCGTCGTTGTTATATAAAAGCGTTACATCCTTCAGGGTTACCCAATAATCCCCCAGTTCAGCCATTATGGGCGACCATACCAGGCCGTCGGCCCTTTTTTTGGCAATGTATTCCAGTTGTGCATCAAAGGCCGGGTAAATTTCCGTGACGCCGTTATTTTTATAGAAAACATGGTTTTCGCAGGTCGGGTAGCCGAAATACTCATGCCCGATATGTACGCCCCTTTCAGCGATTAACGCATCGACATGAGCGGCGGTATAAAACAAATCGACTTTTTTCTGGGTATTCATGGTAGACCAGAGGTAAATCCTGTTATTGTCATGGATATTATCATCCAGCCGGTTATTGTAAAAAAGAAGCGGTCTGATAGCGGCGGTTTCGCCCGGTTTAAGCAGGTTAATGGCGTAATTGTCCGTGGTTAAATCGATATACGACCAGGCATATCGGTAATTATATTTTGCCAGGATGTCCAGGATATAGTACTCATCTCCTTTGATTGCGCCCTGGGACGCCAGGTCTTCGAAATTATCGCTGCCGGCGCCGGCGCCGTGATCGATCCAATTCCGGGTTTTATATTGGGCAAAGGTTTCCAGGCCATGCTCTACTACGGTACGGCTGTCCGTTGAAGGTGTGATGCTGTGGGGAACGATTTCAACGCCGTCGGCGTACATCCTGTCGATAAATTTTTTAACGGCGGTCCCGGAATATTCCAGCGAATACCATTGGCCATTCTTAAAAGTTCCATGGGTCCAGCCCAGTCCCCTGCCCACAATACCTTTAGAGCCAAAACCGGGGGCATTCTCATTGGCGCTCCCGTAAGCGACTGCGTTTGCCGTCTCGATGGTCCAGCTATCCGGGTGGGAGGTTAAGAGTAAAACGGCGTCATAGCCGTAGGGTTGGCGGGTTTTAATAAGGCAGCGCCGTGTTTCGCCCGGATCGACGGCAAATTGAAGCGACGCCGAAGCCGTATCATTGGCATCCCTTTGTGTTTCATTGGTAAACACGTTTGCGCCGCCGCCGTTTTTGATATAGTGAAAATGGGGGTGGTTTTCGCTGTAATCGGAGTAAAAACTTACTTGTGTTTTACCGTCGGCTGCCTGGATTTTCATCGATTCCATGGTATCGCTGCCCAGGAAATAAAGCCCATTGACAAATTTGACTACTCTCGGGGTATATAAATCCGACCGGTAGGTATTGGTAGGGTTAAAGGGGACCAATTGTAAATCCCGGGTCAAAACCCGGGCATCCTGGCCCGGTACAATGAAATCGAAGCGTTCTTCGGAAATTAGCCCGGCCTTTTTATAGCGCCAGGTAACCGCGTATTCGATGTACGGCGAGTGGGTATTAAACCGGTAGCATTGAGTCAATGCCGCATAGGGATTATCGTTATCGGTAATCGTAACCGTTGTCGTGTCCCCGGACGTGGTTATTTGCTGCGCTGCATTATTCCCATTGGAAAGCAGGTTGGAATTTAAATAGACGTGCGGCGAGTTGTCTAAAATAATGGCCCCGGTATTTTTGTCGGTAAAAGTCAATGAACCGTCGGCGTTAACAACTACCCGGTAATAATCGGTATCAATGGTTTTCGTGCTCATTATGTCACCCCCTTAAGCAACCCGAAATCCTTTCTAAAATACATAATCTCTTTACTTCCTTTATATATTTTGAATTCACTATACAACCTTCACATCAAAAAGTCAAGCGCAAAAAAAAATTCCCATGCCGTCAACCGGCGGCGTCCGTGGATTTATTTTCCATACACCTTGAACGGTTGGGTATCATCCTTTTTGAATTTGATTTGACCGGACCCATTTCCCAGTTCCATGTCCTCGCCAAATCCTAATGAAGTGCTTACCGCCATGTCCATTTTTTTGCCCAGTTCCTTTAATTCCCTGGACACTTTTTCCAGTTCCCTCAGGTTGTCATTCTCCAATTCCCTATTGGCCCTATTAATTAAAACATTACACTCCGTGAGCATGCTGTGATCCAATTTCAAGTTATTGACATACTGTTCGAGACCATAGACGGAATTCAATACCTTTTGCTTGATTTCATTCAGTTCTTTATCTTCCGCGCTTGCCGCCGGTTTCTTTTTAACCGTGGAAGAAGGTTCCGCGGCTTTGGGCGCCCTGGCGGCGGGGGGGCCGGGCGGTTCAAGCGGTTGGATGACCATGGTGCTCAATTTAATATTAAAATTTGCCAGTTCCCCGAGAACTTCTTCCATTTCCTCTTTCACTTCCCTTTCCAGCGTTTCGCCGGCAGCCTGTAGTAAACTGTTGGCCACCGGGAGCATCAATGACTCGATCCCTGGGTTAGCCAGTATTTTTTTAATGGAATAAACATAATTGTAAATATCGGTCTTTAAGTCGATCAATTCCCTTTTGTTCAAGTCCGATTCCTTGTATTTTTCAGCGTTCTTCTTAATCTTCCGGATATCTTCCTCGGACAACAAACCCGAGTTGGAAACAATCACCTGTTTTTTACTTTTGGTGGAGAGATCGATGGCGGTAACCGTAAGAATACCGTTAATATCGATACTGAACAAAACTTCAATCCTGGCGACGCCTTTGGGCGCCTTGCGTATACCCGTCAGGGTAAATTTCCCCAGCGATTTATTTTCTTCCGCGATTTCTCTTTCCCCCTGGTAAACATTGATTTCCACTTCCACCTGCTCGTCTTCGGCGGTTGAAAAGACCAGGCTGCGGTTTGTGGGGATGGTGGTATTGGCGTCGATGACCCGGGTAAAAGCGCCGCCGAAGGTTTTAACACCCAGGGAGAGGGGTATGACGTCCAGCAGCAGGATATCCCTACTTTCGCCCGTGGCAATAGCGGCCTGGATGGCCGCGCCCATGGCCACGATTTCATCGGGGTTGACCCTTTTATTGGGTTCTTTTTTAAAAAACTCCCTGATGCGTTTCTGCACACAGGGGATTCGCGTGGAGCCGCCCACCAGAAGAATTTCATCGATTTCATCGATGGTTTTATCCGCCCTATTGAGCGCGGCGCTGCAGATTTCAATGGTGCGGTCGACTTTTTTCTTGATAAGGGCTTCAAATTCTTTCCGGGTATAGTATTTCAGGAAGTGAACCGGGCCATCATCGGTTTCAGTGATAAAAGGCAAATTGATCTCACACTCATCCACCGAGGAAAGTTCTTTTTTAGTGCTTTCCGCCGTATCCCGGATGCGCTGTAGGGCCATTTTGTCTTTCGACAGGTCCACGTGATGCTCTTTTTTTATCTCTTCCAACAGTTGATTGGAGAGCAGGACATCGAGGTCATTGCCGCCCAGGTTGATATCGCCGGCAGTGGCCAGCACCTTGATCACATCGTCCTGGATATCCAGCACGGAAATATCGATGGTGCCGCCGCCGAAATCGTAGACCAGGACATGAATTTTCCTGCTTAAGTCCAGGGAGAAAGCCAACGACGCCGCGGTGGGCTCGTTAATGATGCGCAGGACATTCAGCCCGGCGATTTCGCCGGCGTCTTTGGTGGCCTGCCTCTGGGCGTCGTTAAAATAGGCAGGCACAGTAATAATCACGCCGTCGATAGTATCCACGAGGTGCGCCTCCGCGGCATCCTTCAATCTTTCAAGGATCATGGCCGAGATTTCTTCCGGGGAGAACAACACATCGTTGATCCGTATTTTTAACATATCCCCTTCGCTTTCCACGATGGTATAATTGAACTGGCGGAGGTAAGGGGCCACCTCTGAATATCTTTTACCGATCAGTCGTTTTACCGAGTATACCGTATTGACGTTGGTGATCAACTGGCTTTTGGCCGGGGTTCCCACCAGGCGGTCGCCCGTTTTGGAGAATGCCACCAGGGAAGGCAGAAGCCTTTCGCCTTCGGGCGTTAAAATGATCTCGGGGTTTTTGCCCTCCATATACGCGGCCACTGAATTCGTTGTACCTAAATCTATTCCGATTACTTTTCCCATTGGTAACCCTCATATTACTTATAACAGTTTCATTTGTAACATATCAAAAAAAAAAAGTCAACTTCTATTCTTCTATTCTATATTTTTTTTCTTGGGTTCCGCCACGCTGCGTGGGGGAGCGTTTTTTAGGACCCCAGGGCGGAGACAAATAGCATCACTTCTTCCAAAGGAGTTTTCCTTTCCTAGAGTCTCCTCAGTGCGGCCGCCAAAATGGTTTAGATTTCGTATATCTAATTGTATTCTTTTCCCCCAGCCCTGTTCATTTCCTTGAGTCACCCCATTCTTCACCGGTTTAGCAATGCTTATTTTTAGCTCGAGATTCAATATTATTGAGGCTTCCGGATGCTTTTTTTTGTCCTCTCGTTTAATAAATTTATAATTCGGGGCCAGGCATATTGTACGCTCATCAGGGGGCGACCCGGCGGACTGCCCAAAGGATTACCACCCGAAAAGTTCGGAGAAAATGTCGGGAGAAATGTCGGAGAAAACGTCGGTGAAAACTTCGGGGAAAACTTCAAAAACGACGCTAATAAAGCCGGTGAAGACTTCAAAAACGTCGGTGAAAAGTTCGGAGAAAACTCCAAAAACGTCGGTGAAAATCTCAAAAGCGTCGGTGAAAAGTTCAGAGAAAACTCCAAAAACGTCGGTGAAAATTCTAACTCACATTAAACAAAATGTGTTTATAACTATCCCGGAATTGGCAAAACAAATCGGGGTTACTAAGCGATCCATTGAGCGGAATATTCAAAAATTACAACAAAATGAACTTTTAAAACGCCTCGGTCCTGATAAAGGCGGCCGTTGGGAAGTCATCGAAAATAAAAAGGAAAAACAGATTACTTCAAAACTATCCGGCGTTAAAAAATAAAATCAAGGGGATGATTAGGGGACAACCCATTTTTTTCCCCAAACACCTGGTACGGAGGTAGCCAACCTTTTTATCGAACTCCATGAACGGGTTCTTTAATGGAGTCCAAATAAAGTGTATCAGGACATATATCTTGCTCATGAGGCCAGACAACTGTGCCATCCAAAACTTTTTCCTGTTTGAAGTAACCTACATTCTTCAGTTCTTTAAAAACCCCGAAATTTAATAAACCGGAGCAATCATAAATCCTTCGCTCTCCATTATTGAATACAAGTACCAGCTTGTAATCATCGGTTGGAAAAACTTTACTGATTCTTGGGTTCATGTTTTACCTCAAAGGATCGATCCAGCAATTCTCATTTTGGCATAGAAATAAGAAATTTCAATTGGGGAAGACACGAGATATGCGGGCCGCCGGTAACGCCCCTACCGAATTGAAAACTCGTGATTATTCCAAATTTCGATTAATTTTTGTAGAAGTGTCGCGGCGTCGCCGCATTCCCCGTGGACGCCCGTAATTTTCTAAAATGAGAATTGCTGTATCGGAAATAAATATCTTGATCTTTTCCCCAAATTTTGATATAACTTGAGGATAAATATCGATTTACGAAAAATACAAGGAGAATAATGCCCCCGGCAAAAGCAACTTCCGAAATGACCAAAGAGCGACTTCTGAAAGAGCTTGAAACGCTGCGCAAAGAAATAGAAGAGATCAGGAGAGTCCAGGCTGAGAAGGCCCGACTGAAAGACCGGGAAAATAAGCAAAAATACTATTCTCTCTTTAACAATATTGCCGACCCCGTATTAATCTTCGACGCCACCTCCTATCGCTTCCTGGACTGCAATGAAGCCGTCATAAAAAAATATAAATACTCCAGGGAAGAAATCCTCTCCAAAACCCCTTTCGATCTCCATAAACCCGAAGAGTTTCAAAGACTAAGGGCAAACATCGATTCCCGCATGTCCGGGGCTACCAATACCTACAGCCACCTTACCAAAGATCGAAAACACCTGAAAGTTGAAGTTTCGTCGGCGGAGATTTATTACGATGGCGCCCCGGCCTGGCTCTGGATTGCCCACGATATTACCGAACGGGTCATCATGGAAGAAGAACTCCGCCGCTACCGGTCTCGCTTGGAAGAAATGGTGGATGAAAGAACCGCGGAGGCAAAGATCGCCAATAAAAAACTGGAACTGGAAATAAACGAAAGAAAAAAAGCCCAACTGGCCATCCAGGAAAATGAAAAAAAGTTCAGGAACATTATCGAAAAATCCCTGGACGGTATCCTCCTGGTAGACGAAAAAGGGTCTATTATCGAATGGAACCTCGGCCAGGAAAACATCTACGGCGCCACCCGCGCCATGGTTATCGGCAAACCCATCTGGGACGTCCAATACCGGCATGAACCCAAAGAAAATAGACTGAAAGAAAATTATAAACGCATCAAAAACACCTGGGAAGATTTTCTAAAAACAGGCGTTAATCCTTTTCAAAATGATCTCCAGGTTTCAAGGATCGAAAGACCCGGGGGCGAACTGCGGGATATCCAACAGTTGTACTTTTCCATCGAGACGGACAAAGGCGTAATGATGGCCTGTACCACCCGGGATATTACCGGGAACCTGACGCTGGAAAGACAACTGAGGCAATCCCAGAAAATGGAAGCCATCGGCACCCTGGCCGGGGGTATTGCCCATGATTTCAATAATATGCTGGGCGCCATCATGGGCTACAGCGACCTGGCCAGGAGAAGACTGGAAGAGACCCACCCCGTCCAGAAATACATGGAACAGGTTATCATTGCCGCCAAACGGGCCTCAGACCTGGTCAAACAGATTCTCACCTTCAGCCGCAGGGACAGGATGGCCAAAGAAACGGTCCAGATCAGCGCGATTGTCAAAGAAGTGCTTAAACTGATCCGCTCATCCCTACCCACCACCATCGATATTATCTCAAAGATCGATGCCAAAAAAAATACCGTACTGGCAGACCCGACCCAGATTCACCAGGTGATTATGAACCTCTGTACCAATGCAGGGCACGCCATGAGGGACAAGGGCGGCGTTCTGGAGGTCCGGTTGACCGAGGAGAATGTAGAACCCGGGCTTTACAAAGGACTCAAAGCCGGTCCCTGCGTCCGCTTAACGGTCAGCGATACCGGTCATGGCATTAAATCCGATCTGCTGGACAAAATTTTCGATCCTTTTTTCACTACCAAAAAAATTGGGGAAGGCACGGGAATGGGATTGGCCGTGGTTCATGGCATCGTTCAAAACCTCGAAGGGAATATTTCCGTCTACAGCGAGGTAGGGAAAGGGGCGACTTTTTCCATTCTTCTTCCCACGGTGGCCGAGGGAATCATTGTGAAAGAGAAACAGGCGGGGGATATCCCGGTGGGGAGTGAACGTGTCCTGCTGGTGGAGGATGACGCCCCGCTGCTTGCGGCTGAAAAGGAATTACTCGAGGAACTGGGTTACAAGGTAACCGCCATGAAAAGCGGCGTCGAAGCGCTGGAGATCATCAAGGCTGTGCCGGACCGGTTCGATATTATTATTACGGATTTTACCATGCCTAAAATGACTGGCGCCCAGCTTACTAAAAAGATTCGCACTGCCGGCATGACGTTCCCGGTTATCCTTTGTACAGGGTATGGGGAAGTAATTTCAGGGCAAGAGGCAAAAGAACTGGGTATTGGCGATATTATCAAGAAACCCATCGAACTGGACAAGATCGCGAGATCGATCCGCCGGTTAATCGATAATAATAGCACTTCGTCATGAGGGCATTCCCTCACCCGAAAACCATAAAAACTTTGCCACCAAGACGCCAAGGCGTCAAGTATTTTTTAATAATAAACCCCTTGGTGTTTCTTTGTGCCTTCGTGCCTTTGTGGCCATTTTATAGCAAGCAATTTTACCAGTCTTTATAATAGGTCCCGCCCAGGGCTTTACGTTCGGATTTCGTATAGACGTCCCAGACATTCTCCCCGCCCCAGGAATTTTCATCCCGTTTATCCTGGTATGAACGCATCCCCCATTCGGTGGTATTGGTCATGGGATCGATGGGGATACTCCTCAGGAACTTCTTGATTTTTTCTTCGGCTTTCTCGTCTTTGTATTCGATCCCTTTTACCAGGTCTTCCAGCTCTTCCGGGTAATTATAAGTATCCTCATCCATTTTGATATTATTATCTTCCACGAATTTCTTGTAATCATCGATGGCCGTTCGGATGGTACGCAAGCTTCGGCGTAATTCGATTTCTTTTTCTCGTTTAACCGAAGTTTCAACCATAGGAACGGCCACTGCGGCCAATACGGCAATGATGACCACTACAACGATCATCTCAAGTAATGTAAAACCTTTCTCGGTTTTTTTTCTCATTCGTCGCCCCCATAATTAGGAGTTTACCGAATAATTTTCATTCATATTTTACATATTTCTTTTAAAAGGTCTGCTGTGGTCCCTGGACTGTTCGCGGGGATAGCTCCTGGATGGTTCGCGGCGTTCGCGGTGTTCGCGGTGTTCGCCCCTGGGTTCCCGGTGTTCGCGGGGTTGACTGGAATAATCACGGGAACCCTCGGGTTCTTCTGTCGCCCGTTTACTGCACTTGATCCTATTTTCTTTGTCGATGCTGATTACTTTGACCTTCATTTCCTGGCCTATTTTAAGGTTCAGGTCGGCGATATTGCCGACGCGGTGGGGTGAGAGTTCGGAAATATGGACCAGTCCCACCGAGCCCCTAAAAAGTTCCACGAATACGCCGTAATCTTCGATTCGTGTTATTTTGCCGGTGTAAATTTTCCCGATTTCCGCCGATGCGGTTATTTGGAGGATACGTTCGATCACGGCTTCGCCCACCTGCTTATTGGCGGCGGCGATAGTTACTTTGCCGTCGTCATCGGTGTTGATCTTGGCGCCGAATTCCGCCACCAGGCCTTTGATGATTTTCCCACTGGGGCCGATCAGGTCCCTGATTTTATCCGTGTTGATATTGACGAACATAATCACCGGGGCGTATTCCGATACGGATTTGGCCGGGACCGGGATCGCTTCTTTTATCTTTTCCAGGATGAACAAACGTGCTTTTTTAGCGTCTTCCAGGGTTTTATCGATAATCGCATCGCCCAGGCCGTTGATCTTGATGTCCAATTGCACGGCCGTGATGCCTTTTTCAGTGCCGGTGATTTTGAAATCCATATCCCCGAAGTGGTCTTCATAACCTGCGATATCGGTCAGCACCACGAAATCATCACCTTCTTTTACCAGTCCCATGGCAATACCGGCGAGGGGCGCCTTAATGGGAACCCCGGCGTCCAGTAACGCCAGCGTCCCGCCGCAAACCGTGGCCATGGAAGAGGAACCGTTGGATTCTAATATATCCGACACGATGCGGATGGTATAAGGGAAATCCTCTTGACTGGGCAATATGCGCATCAGCGATTTTTCCGCCAGGTTACCGTGCCCCACTTCGCGTCTGCCCGTCCCCCTCAGGACATTCACTTCGCCTACCGAAAAGGGCGGGAAATTATAATGAAGCATAAACCGTTTCAACTCTTCGCCGTTGGTTGCCAGGGTGTCCAATCGCTGGGCGTCGTCCTCGGAACCCAGTGTGACGGTAGCCAGGGCCTGGGTTTCGCCCCGCGTAAATACGGCCGAGCCGTGGGTCCTGGGCAGCATTCCCAGTTCGATAGTGATTTCCCTGATTTCATCGAAGGCCCGTCCGTCGTTCCGTTTTTTCTCAGCCAGCAGCGTCTTGCGAAAGACTTCATATTCCAGTTTATTTAAGATCCCCTGGTATTTTTTTAATTTAGTTTCATCGTCTCCTTCTTCAACGGGTTTGAGAATTTCATCGGCGATGGCTTTTACTTTTTCTTTCCGTTCCAATTTTTTCACGGTAAATATCGCATCTTTGAGCCGTTCCTCATATTTTTCCTTCAATTGGTTAAAAATTTCCATGGCTTCGGTATCCGCGGGGACTTCCATTTTTTCGGGATTGATCAGTTCTTTTAGGGACGCGCAGATTTTGGCGATGATGCCTTTTGCCAGGTTAAGGGCTTCTTTGAAAAGGTCCTCGCTGAATTCAGTTCCCCCGGCTTCCAGCATGACGATATCATCTTCGGTGCCGGCGACCTGGATTACCATTTCCAATTCTTTCTTGTTGTCTTCGCCCGGGTTCACCACGAATTCGCCGTTGAGGCGGCCGATTTTAACGGCGCCCACCGGTATGGTAAAAGGGATGGTGGATGAAAGCAGCGCCGCGGAGGCGCCGATGATTCCCATGGAATCGTAATCCGCGCTGAAGTCGGCGGACAATAACATGGCTATTACCTGGGTGTCGTAAAAATAACCCTCCGGGAACAGCGGCCGGATGGGTCTGTCGATCAAGCGGGACAGGAGTACTTCTCTTTCCGAGGGTTTGCCTTCCCGTTTAAAGAATCCGCCGGGGATTTTACCCGCCGCATAATTGTTTTCCCTGAAATCCACCATCAAGGGAAGAAAATCCTGGCCTTCTTTTACTTCTTCTCTCATATTGGCGGTTACCAGCATGACATTGTCTTTGCAGGTAAGTACCGCCGAACCGTTGGATTGTTTGGCCCATCGATGAGTCTCTATTTTAAGTAGATCACTCCCTATCTGTATTTCGATTGTTTTTTGCATTTTTAGCTCCTTCCTTTTGTGGAAATATTACCTCGTATTTCAATCGCTCCCACTGTATTACGTGTACGTTTTGTATGACCTCATACTTGATACCTTATACCGTGGGGAAAATATAGCATATCCCACAATGATACTTAATTTTTATTTTCTCAATTCCAGTTCCCGGATTGTTTTCAGATATTTTTGATAATCTGTTTTTCTAAGGTAATCCAGGACTTTTTTTCTTCTAGAAACCAATCCCAGCATTCCCCGTCTTGAATGGTGGTCTTTTTTGTGGACTTTGAAATGGCCCGTTAGACTTTTAATCTTGGCAGTCAATATCGCCGCCTGAACTTCCGATGAGCCGGTGTCTTTATGATTCCGCTGGAATCGTGCGATCTGCTTCTGCTTTTCTTCGCTTGTGATACTCACAATTTCCTCCTAAAACTCTTTTCTTTCATTATCAGTGTATCTTACCAGAAATTTCAGTTTTTGTAAACAAAAAAAATAAATCAATCTCAAATAAAATTCCGAAGGAGTTTCTCACATCCGGTCCATACGGGCCAGTTGATTGTGTTTCCAACTGACTTCGGCAAGGCAAATATCACGGGCATCCGATTTTCGTTTGATGCTGTGGCGAAATGAAAAAACCGGAGAGGGCGGGGTTTCTATTTCCTGGGTATGGATAGCCACGTCATCTCCCATTTTGGCTTCGGCTAAAAAATTGATTTCGAAAATCGTTGTTTCATTCCGGCGCAGCAATTCCTCCGGGTAACTGTCCAATATCCACTGCATGTATTTGGCATTGTTTACATGATCGTATAAGTCCAGGTCGCTGTAACGCACCGGGAAAAACATGCCCTCCTTCGGTTCGGTTAACGATAAAATTTTAGCCGGTCTACGGTCGAGGGCGCATTCTGTCGGGAACAGGCCGTTCCTATCTTTTAATAATTCCGGCCGTTGGGGCCGGTGTTTTTCCGAATCCAGCATTAACCAGGCGCTGCTGGCCGCCGCGATGGGATTTCCCTGCGCATCCAGGACTTTGAACTCCCTGTAAGCCAACAACCCTTCGACCCCGGAGGGCCAGGTGCGCACACGAATCTTATCTCCCCAGCGGGGATATTTGTCTATGGATATCAGTAGGCGCGACAGCACCCAGAACAGGCCTTGTTCCTTTAATTGATCATAGCCGAAATCCAGGTGATTGGCATGATTGTATGCGGTTTCCTGCATAAATTTTCCCAGCGAGGGCAGCGGCATACTGCCGCGGGCGTCGACTTCATAGGAACTGACTAAATATTCATCTTCCCATGTCCATTTTTTTCCTGAATATTTTTCGGTCATCGAAATCATTTACTCCTTAGATTATATGATAACATAAATCCTGATGTCTTTTCAAATTTCATTGAAGGAAGGGGTCTGTAAATGGAAGGCAAAAGAAAAAACTGGAAGCGAGGAATTGCGGAAAAAGCAAACAAAAAAGCTTCCGTGTCTTCGCCTGTTCGTGTGTTCCGTCTGGAACAACGGTAATTATTATGACGGTCCGGGGCCGGAAAACGGTCTTTCCGTCGCGCGGATGATGGGGCATATCACGTACATGAGCGAGACCTCCATGGAAGAAAAATTAGCCCGCAAACTCAAAGGAAAGGATTACAGTTTTTCCTTTGCAACGGATTTCGAAGTCGAAGGGTATTTGAATTACAATGGCAATCATTTTGTTAAGCGGTTCGATGCAACAGTTATCTCTACATCACCCGTGCGCTCAATTATTTCGATGTATCCGGCGACAAGCTCATCCCGGTCGGCAAGAAGATCGGCACGCGGTTCCTGGTGATATCGTTTCTTTCCGATTGGTTGTATCCCTCGTGGCCTTCGCGGGAGATTGTGCGGTTCCTCATGTCGCGCCGGCAGGATACCACCTATTGCGAGATCAAATCCACGTACAGGCATGATGCGTTTTTATTGGAGTTCGAAGAAGAGACGCGGTTGATTACGCATTTCCTAAAGAGGGTGACGAATGGCGATTGAAGAGAGAAAATACGTCCGCTTAGACCACCGGATTATCTGTAAAATAGTAGAGCCCGGTGCCACCGTGTTGGACCTGGGGTGCGGCAGCGGGGAATTATTGGTTTTGCTGCAGGAACAGAAAAATGCCCGCTGCCAGGGGATCGAGGTGAATGATCACGCCATTTTCCAGTGTGTAGAGAAAGGGCTCAGTGTGTTTCATCTCGATCTGGACAGTGGGTTATCCGGTTACCCGGACCGGGCGTTTGATTATGTCGTATTGAACCAGAGTTTGCAGGAGACCTTGCATGTGGAAGTTGTGTTAAATGAAGCGCTGCGGGTAGGCAGAAGGGTCGTGGTTGGTTTTCCCAATTTTGCCCATATTAAGGCGCGGGTGCAGTTATTTTTCCGGGGCGTCACGCCCGTGACCAATGCGCTGCCGCACTTGTGGTACAATACCCCCAATCTCTTTGCCATGAATGCCATATTCGTAATAACCAGGTAAAGACGAGGCGCACCAGGGCACGCCAGTACAAAACACCAAGGTTTTTTTATAATAAACCCCTTAGTGTACCTTTGTGCCTTGTACTGGCGTGCCTTGGTGGCCTTTTTTTTCGCGTGTCTTCGAGTTCTTAGCGGCTAATTTCAATCGGCAGAAAAAAAAGTCCTTTGATTTTTTCACAAAAGTGAGAAAAAGTCCTTGCACTTTTTCCCAGTTTTTGCTATTATTCCCCTATGAAACGAAACGTGACAACGCAACTGTTGAAATGGAAAAACAATCAAAACCGGCATCCGCTTATTATTAAAGGCGCCAGGCAGGTGGGTAAAACCTATATCCTTAAAGAGTTCGGCAAAAATTATTTCCCCCGCTGCCATTACATAAATTTCGAAGAAAACGAACGGTTGGGGAAAATATTCAGTGATGATCTCAATCCCCAGCGGGTATTAAAGGAACTTAGTTTCCATCTTACTGCGCCGATAAATCCCGGCGACGATTTACTCATTTTCGATGAAATTCAACATTGCCCACGGGCGTTAACCGCTTTAAAATATTTCGCTGAAGAAATACCCGGTTTAGCCATATGCTGCGCCGGTTCTTTGTTGGGCTTGCAATTCGGGCAAAGCTCCTTCCCGGTGGGGAAAGTCGATTTTTTAAATATGTATCCCATGACGTTTACCGAGTTTTTACAGGGCAGCGGAGAGCAGGGCAATAGTGCTTGCGAGTACATCATGAACTGCTCTAAAAAATCCCCAATCCCCTCTATTGTTCATGCCAGGCTGTGGGAACTATTGAAAATATATTTCGTAACCGGGGGATTGCCGGAGGTGGTAGAGATTTTCAACCGGCATAAAGAAGATTTATATAATGCCCTGCACCTGGTACGCGAGAAACAAACCAATTTAATATTAGCATATGAAGCCGATATGGCCAAACATTCCGGGAAACTGAATTCGATGCACATCAATCGTTTGTGGCGTAATATCCCGGCGCAATTGGGAAAAGAATTGGACGGCTCTGCTTCGAAATTCAAATTCAAAGACGTCATCCAGGGTATAAAAGGTTACGCACGCCTGGAGGGAATTATCGATTGGCTTCAAACCGCCGGGCTCATCATAAAAACTTTTATTATCGACAAGCCCCAGCTTCCTTTTGCCGCCTTTAAAGATGAAACCTTTTTCAAGCTCTATTTTTTCGATATCGGCATCCTGGGTGCAATCGGGAAACTGTCCCCCAAAACCATTCTCGATTACGATTACGGGACCTACAAAGGGTACTTTGCCGAAAATTTTGCAGCCCAGGAATTCGCGGCGACGGGGGTAGATGAGCTTTATTCATGGAAAGAGGTAACGTCGGAGGTAGAATTTCTCAGGGAAACAGGGGAAGGAATTATCCCGATTGAGATAAAATCCGGTTGGGTGACGCAAGCCAAGAGTATCAAAGTATTCGCGGAGAAATATAACCCGGCGTATAGGGTGATAATGAGCGCCGGGGAAATGGTCATCGATCCGGAGCGTAAAATACATCGTTATCCGCTTTATTTGGCGTCACGGTTTCCACTCCCGGGTTAGGGGAAGAAAAAGAATACCCAGGCCGGGAAAATTAAAAAACGGGACGGGAAACCAATGAAAAAATTCTACGTATAACTTTACGTTAGTAAGGAGGAATAACCATGAAAAAAGGTATCGTTAAAATCATTTTTATTTTCATCTTTTTTTCATTGCTCATCAATCCCGCGCTCCATGCAAAAAAAAGCGCCAACAGTATCGATTTAAAAGGATTTTCCAAATTCGTCGAGACCATGTTGAAAGAATGGGACGTCCCGGGCGCGGCCGTGGCCATCGTAAAAGACGGTAAAGTTGTTTATGCCGAAGGGTTCGGTTACCGGGATATGGAAAAAAAGTTGAAAGTCACCCCCGATACACTCTTTGCCATCGGTTCCTGCACCAAGGCCTTCACCGCCACGGTGCTGGGGATCCTCGTGGACGAGGGAAAATTGGAATGGGATAAACCCGTGAGGGAATATCTTCCCACTTTTAAACTCCAGGACACTTTTGCTTCCGAACAAATGACCCCCATGGACCTGGTTACCCACCGTTCCGGGCTTCCCAGGCACGATCCCGCCTGGTTCGGGTCCACCGCGACACGGGAAGAATTATTTAACCGTCTTCAATACCTGGAACCCTCCAAAGGTTTCCGGACTACCTACCAGTACAATAACCTGATGTTCATGACCGCCGGTTACATGGCCGGGAAAATCGCCGGGACCACCTGGGAAGAACTCGTACGATCCAAATTGTTCGAACCCCTGGGAATGAAGAACAGCAACTTTTCCGTTACCGATTCGCAGAAATCCGCGGATTTCGCCCTTCCTTATTCAAAGCGGGATGAGAAAAACAAGGCCGTCCCATTCAGGAATCTCGATGCCGTCGGCCCCGCCGGATGCATCAATTCCAGCGTCAATGATATGGCCAAATGGATAATGCTCAATCTTAATAATGGAAAAGTAGGGGAAAAAGCCATCATCTCCGAAGCGAACCTCACCCTGATCCACTCCCCCAAGATAGTCACCGGGGGTGCGCTAAACAAGGACGAGGAATTCCTTTATGCGCTTTATGGGATGGGGTGGGGGATCATCGCTTACCGGGGTCATCCCGTCATTACACACGGTGGGGGCATCGATGGATTTATTTCCGGCGTCTCTCTCCTTCCCCGGGACAATGCCGGGGTTGTCGTCCTGACCAACAGCGACAGCGGCGGCAACAGGTTTTCTTCCATCATTGCTTACAATGTATATGACCGTATCCTCGGACTTCGGCAGGTCCCCTGGTCCAAACGGTTCAAGGAACGCGATGAAAAAGCCAAAAAACTGGCCGAAGAAAGTAAGAAAAAAGAAGATACCGATCGAAAGACCGGTACTAATCCTTCCCACACGCTGGATGACTATACCGGGAAATTCGAAAATCCCGGGTACGGTATTATTACCGTCGGAAAAGACGGGGAATCTCTGACCGCCGTCTTTAACGGCATCGATTATAAAGTCGAACATTACCATTACGATATTTTCGATATTTCCCCCGAAATTTCCCGTGAACAAAAAATCAAGGCGTCTTTCCATATCGATCTCAAAGGGAACATTAACAGTATTACCATCCCCCTTCAAGCGGGCGTAAAGGACATCGAATTTACCCGCATGCCCGAAAAGAAAGGGAAATAAAGCGTAAATCATAACGATTAAAGGAATAAGGAACATGCAAGAAAAATTTTTAATTCACATTGGAGCACGGCAATTGGTTGTTTAAGTGTTAAGCTTATTTTTACCTCTTTTTGTCCGTGTTCGTCCGTGGCGCATCTTTTTTCCTGTTTTTCGTATGTTTCGCGGGTAAATACGGGGATATTCCAGGTTTCTTGTTCCGATTTGCCGGGAAAGTCCTGGAAAAAGCGAATTGCCGGGCAAAATTCTACAAAACATTCGGGCAATTCTGGTCGCTTACACGCAATTTGACAAAAGATTGCGTCCCGCCAGGCGGCTGATATTTATTTGGCGCGAATGCTATCTCCAGCGTCGTCGGAAACGATTTCGGGTGATGAAAAATGGAATATTTCAGACTGGATGGGATTTTTTCCGAAAAAAAGTCCACGCCGCCGCTTTTTATGGAGTGTTTAATCAAAAAAAATCCTTGCCGCCGCTTTTTGCCGATCTTTTGGACTGAAAAAATAAAAGCCGTCGTGATTTGGGGTTCTTTTCCCAATTTTTCTCTTCCATGGTTTTCTTTTTTATTAAAAATTAACCATTAACAATTGACAATTAACAATTAATCCTTGAGCCACCAGGGCACGCCGGTACAAGACACCAAGAATTTTTTACCAATGCTTTTCTCTTCTATCTTTTCCCCTTTGTGGCCATTTTCTTAGCGTGTCTTAGCGTTCTTAGCGGCTATTTTGATGGCAGGCTTATTTTTACCTCTTTTTGTTCGTGGCGGAACCTCTTTTCCTGGGGATTTTTGTAAAAATTGACAATTTTTCATAGGAAAAATTGTAATTTCTTACAAAATGTCATACAATAACACCCATGAAACGAGAAATACATCAAAAACTGCTTGACTGGAAAAACAGCCGGGATAGAAAGCCCCTGGTATTGAAAGGCGCTCGCCAAACGGGAAAGACTTTCTCGTTAAAGGAATTCGGGCAAATAGAATTTCGTCGGATGCACTATATCAACTTCCAGAAAGATAAAACCGCTTGCGACATATTCACCGGTAATTTATCGCCCCGTAAAATTCTCGAATCCATGCAGTTGTACCTCGAGACGACCATTGAGAAAACCCAGGATATTATTTTTTTCGATGAGATACAGGATTGCCCCAGGGCGTTAACCAGGGTTAATTAACTCTGTGTCCTCCGTGACCTCTGTGGCTATTTTATTATATATAAAGTCGTCTGGCGCCCGTCAAGGTAGTAGACGCCTTTTTCAGAAAACGCCGCATCTTCTTCGAGGGCGATTCTTACTTCCTGGTTGTCCCAATCGGAGATGTTGGTCCGAATATTCAGTTCGACGGCATAGCAGGTATCATAAAATAGAGGATAATCGCCCTGCCCGGGGATTGCCCACTGCTGGTCCCACAGGCCGATAGTAGGACCGGCCCCGTGCCCGTGGAACCCAACCGGGTGGGTATACACCTGGGCGTTCAAACCTTCGGCCCGGGCTTTCGCCAGGGTGGAAAGCAGCACCTCGTTGCCCGTGCGGCCAACCTTAAATTCCCCGGTAAAAATATCTTGAAGGCGGTTTCCCAGGATTAGGGCCTTTTTCAGTTCAATAGGGGCGTCTGTTTCTCCTTCTCGTAAAACGTAAGCCATTTCTTGAGAATCGGTATTAAGGCGCAAGTAAGTGATCCCGATATCGCAGTGAAGGAGGTCGCCGCGGTTACTGATCCCTTCCCTATCGTACCTGGTTTCGCCTTTTTCCTTTCGTTGTAAATCCACAGACGGGTGGAACCAGGGTTTTAAACCCAGGCTGCTGATTTTCTCTCTCATCCACCATTCCACATCCGAGGTGGAAGTAATACCCGGTTTGATGACGTCGTTGGAAAAAGCTTCTTTTATAATACCGTGGGCGATGGACACGATCTGGGGGTAGATTTCCATTTCTTGAGGGATTCGTTTTTCCAGCCATCCCAGGGCCAGGTTTTGGGCGGAGGTCAGTCTTGCCGTGTATTTAGGGCCAAGAGTTTCCACCAATTTTTTTTTAAGGGATGCGGAGAGGCCGTCGCCGAAAGCAAAAACATCCGATTCGTTAATGCCGATTCGTTTCGGGTTATGTTGGAACACAATTTCCGCCAGGCATTGCCATTGATCGATTTTGTCCGAAGTCCAGGCAGCTTTGTATAAATCCCCGATGCCGCGGCGACTCAAGATAAGTCTTTCCACTCTTTCCACGCCCGGTGATTTGCCGTCGATGGGGATGGCAGCGAAAACCAGGATAGAGTTTCTCCGGGCGGCGAACCAATTGGAGGGGACCAGGGTCAGGAAGACCGGGTCTTCGTTGTATTCGCGGCAGATAACGATCCACATATCGATATTTTCGCGTTTCATTATTTGGGGTAGAACTAGGTTTGATTTTGGATAGTTTGCTCATGATCTTGTTTTTTTATCGATAACTCCTTTT
Organism: Candidatus Aminicenantota bacterium; assembly: GCA_026393835.1. Lineage (GTDB taxonomy): Bacteria > Acidobacteriota > Aminicenantia > UBA2199 > UBA2199 > JAKAGC01. The sequence continues at coordinate 161,739 of JAPKZK010000121.1, forward strand.
CATTATGATCCAGGTGGCTAAATATAAACTTAAAGATAGTTTTTGTCAACCGTAAAGCTTATAGCGGGTTTTCATTAAAAGAGGGAAGAAAAAGTGACACTCAAAGAAATACTAGAATCGATGTACTTTGCCTTCTTTACTCATTTCATAGTCAAGCTCCAGGTAAAAACTATTCGTATCCCACTTTGTCGCTGACTGTAAGTGGGGAAAATTTGGCTGTCCCTAATCCCTCTAATCCCTATTCATCCAGGATTTTTATGGGCTGGGGGCGCCTTTTCCTTTAATAAACGTGCCTTTTTGGTATTCTTCAAAAGCGATTTGCAATTCTTCACGGGTGTTCATGACGATGGGACCATACCAGGCCACGGGTTCTTTGATTGGTTTCCCGGAAACCAGGAGAAAACGAACCGACCGGTCACCTGCAATAATTTTGATGTGATCGCCCGCAGTGAAAAGTACCAGGTGGTCTTCATCCGCTTGCTGTTTTTGTTCCGCGTCGAAATACCCGGTTCCGTCAATTACATAAGCAAATACCGTATCATCACTTCTCACCGGGTATTCAAATTTTACGTTTACAGGAACAGTGACATCCAGGTAGATGCAATCCACTACGATATCCCGGACAGGGCCTTTGGTTCCAGCCACTTCGCCGCAAAGGATTTTTATTTTAACGCCATTATCAAAGAGGATTTCCGGGATTTGTTTTTGTTTCACTTCGCGGTATCGGGGCGGCATCATTTTATGGCTGGCCGGCAAGTTAACCCATAATTGCAAGCCCCGGAGTACTCCTTTTTGTTCTTGCGGCATTTCGGAATGGATAATCCCACTCCCGGCAGTCATCCACTGTAAATCGCCATCTTGTATCACGCCGCTGTTTCCGATGCTGTCTTTATGTTTAACACTCCCATGCAGCATGTAGGTAACAGTTTCAATACCGCGGTGGGGATGCGAGGGAAACCCTGCCATATAATCTTCCGGGTTACTGGAATGAAAATCATCCAGCAATAAAAACGGATCCAACAACGGGACCTGGTGATAACCAAAGGCACGTTTTAAATGAACTCCAGCACCTTCGATGGTGGGTTGACTTTTAAATAAACTGGATATTTTTCTATAATCTTTCATGCCTATTCACCTCCTGGGCAGCAGCCGGGGTAATTCCATCGTAACCATGATTCATTGCATGGTGATAAGCTCCCTGGTAAGTTGTTCGTATGCATCTCATGGTTTTTATTATATCACAAAACTAATGCGTTTACACGTGCCATTGTACTATCGCACCATCCCTCAATTAAAAGGGGCCAGTCAGAAAAATTCCTCAAAAGAATAGCTGCTGAAATGGATATCCCTTATCAGAATTTGATAAACTTATATTTAAGGGATTGCGCCATACAGAACCCTAAATTATCGATGAACTGGGATCGATCTAATCCGTGAAAAGGAAAAGATGAGGGACAGCTATAGAAATGTCCCTTTAAATAACCTTTACTGAAAATGACGGATTTCTTATAGAAGGTTACATGGTTAGCTTGCGTATGTTGGCTGGCAAAGAAAAGTACAGTATTGTTCCTGTGTTGGCTTTATGGTGCCACAAAGAAGAGTACAGGCCATTCCTTCGGTTGGACAAACAAGAAAGGTCGGATAACATGCTGCACGACCTTGGACTTTCCGAAGCTCATGATGGTCTAATTGAGTAACAGTCATTTTGTTTAGCATCAGTTTTTTGGAAAATTTTCTGGTTTTCATGGTAATAACTTCTCCTTGTATAAAAAAATTTTAACACCTTTATTGGCTATAGATAACTTTTTTATGACTCGACAGATATAATTATAGCTTTTTCCGAAAAACATGTCAAGTCCTTCAATAAAAAAGGATAAGGGACGGTGGAAAAATATGGATATAATAAGATATAGAAAAACTAAACCAAATTGGTGGCCGCACTGAGGAAACTCTTTTGAGTGGTGAGGAAAGAGTTTTGAGTGGTTGGGATAGAGTTTTGAGCGGTGGGGAAAGAGTTTTAGGCGGTGGGGAAAGAGTTTTATGCGGTGGGGAAAGAGTTTTGAGCGGTTGGGAAAGAGTTTTAGGCGGTTGGGAAAGAGTTTTAAGCGGTTGGGAAAGAGTTTTGGGCGATTGGAAAAGAGTTTTAAGCGGTTGGGAAAGAGTTTTGAGCGGTGGGGAAACTCTTTTGAGCGGGGAGGAAACATTCCTGAGGGGTGAGCACACTTCCCGGGGCAGTAATGGCTCTTCCCCATCATTCTCCCATTAATTGAACGGCAATTCTCCGGCGGTGCGGCTTGTTGTCGAACTCCAGGAAAATGATCTGCTGCCATGTGCCCAATATCAACCCCCGGTTCTCAAATGGAACAGTTAACGACGGCCCCACCAACGTGGCCCGCAAATGGGAATGCCCATTGCCGTCATGCCAGGTTTCATTGTGATGGTAATATTTCTTCTCCGGGATCATATGCTCCATCAATTCGGGGAAATCGTTGATCAACCCGGGTTCATACTCGATGGTGGAAAGCGCCCCGGTGGACCCGGGAACAAAAATCAACACCTGCCCATCGGTTATTTCCGACCGACCCACAATACCCCGGACCTCATCCGTAATATCCACCATTTCATTCCTGCCCCGCGTATCGATCTCAATATGATGCAAGCGAATCATGGTTTATCCTCCTGTACAACGCCCCCATTATATCAATTATTTTATTATTGCAAAAGAGTTCCAATGCTGATAAAATAATCGGCATGGATTTAAAAGAAATACAGACACCTGTTGAGCAATTGTTGGCAGAGACCAATTCCATCCTGAAGGAAAAAGTGAAGTCCGACATCCGTTTACTAAACATGATGATCGACCTGACCCCCATCACAAAAGGAAAAAAGATTCGCTCTACTCTTTTCTTTTTGTTGGCCGGGTTGAAAGATCCTATGCCCCAGCCGGCCGTTTCCCGCGAATTGATTGAAATTGCCGCGGCCGTCGAAATGTTCCATCTCTCCAGTTTGATCCACGACGATATCATGGACAATTCCGAGCAAAGAAGGGGCGAAAAGACCCTCAATACCAACATCGGCAATTTCCGGTCCGTGCTGTGGGGCGATTTTTTATTCATCAGCGCCTTTACCGCTATTCATAACCTGGGTAAATCCTATCTCCTGGACACGGTCTTGAAAACGGCAAAAATAATGGTGGAAGGCCAGATTATCGAGGTGGAAAACGCCTATAATTTCGATATCGAGTTGGACACCTATTACGATATTATCAATCGAAAGACATCTTCCCTATTCGCGTCGGTGGCGCTGCTGGTTCCCCTCTTATACGGCGAATCCCAGCAGCAAAAGGACCTTTTTTACCAGTTCGGCCTTAATTTCGGAACTATTTTCCAGGTCAGCGACGATATGCTGGATATCTTCTCGACCCGTTCGGGTAAAGATCGCTTCAGGGACCTGGAAGAGGGAAAAATAACCCTTCCTTTCATCCTGCTGATGAAAGAAACGAATAAGGATACCAGGGACGCATTTTCAGAAGGTAACCGTGAAAAACTCCTGGAACTTTTTGAAAAACATAATATTAAAGAACTTTGCCTGGAAAAGATTTCCGACTACCACGGGCGCTGTATCGAATTTTTAAAATCTTACCCGGACTCGGTTTTCAAGAAATCTCTCCTGGGGCTCCTGGAGTTTGTAAAATACCGTGACTACTGAAATAAAACGAATTCAAGTCCTGGAAATCGAAATAAAAATCAAGACCCCCGCCGGCGCCGCCGGTGTTGAAAATATGAGGGGCAGAATTCTGGCAAACGATTTCCAGGTGCTTCATGAAAGGGCTTTTGAAAGAAACTTTGTTTTCGATACGCCGGAGGGAATGCTTAAGACCCGTAAATGCTTGCTGAGGTTAAGAAAAAAGGGAAATACCAATACGGTCACATTTAAGCGGCCGCTGGAAAAACCGTTTTCACGGGATGATATTGCATACAAGATAAAGCAAGAGACCGAAGTGGAGGTTTCCGATTTTGAGGGCATGGAAAATATCTTTTCAGGGCTGGGGTACGAGGTTTTTTTTATTTATGAGAAATACCGGGAGGAATTTCAAAAGGGGGATGTCAAAGTGATGCTTGATGAAACGCCCATGGGGACCTTTATCGAGATCGAAGGGCCGGATGAAGCGATCAACCGGACGGCCCATGAGTTGGGCTACAATAAAAACGATTACATTACCGATAATTACCTGTCGTTGTTTCGCAAGGCCGGCGGGGCGGGCCATATGAGATTCTGAGGGAACATGAAAATAGGGGGCAGGGGATCATGGGCATGAAATTTTTTATATTGGCCGGAGGGTATGGAATGCGCGCCCGGCCGCTCTCGCTGGTGAAACCGAAACCGGCGTTTCCCCTCCACGGCGTCCCCCTGGTTAAACTCCTGTTGGATCGGTTAAAAGACATGGGGTTCGGGGAAGGCTTTATCAATCTTCATTACAAACCCGAAGCCATCCGGGAGAGTATCGGCGCTGCGCCCGGTATTGCCATTCATTATTTATATGAGGATGAACTTTCCGGCAGCCGAATCCTGGCCGGGGCCCTGGAGGGTATGACGGCTGGGGATGAATTCCTGTTCATTATGAATGGCGACGTGTTTATGGAGATTCCGCAAATTCCCATCGCGGAAATGGTTCATGAACTTAAGGAAACCGGTTGCGACGGCGGCTTGCTGCTGCGAAAGAACAGCGATCCGGCTTATGCCGCCGTTTTCACGGAAAAGGAATTTTTCCTGGGTACGGGCAAAAGCACTGGCGGGGAGAGTTTCATGTATACGGGGGCGGCGCTGTTCAGGAGAAAAATCATTGAGAAAATCGCGGATAGCAATTTTTTCCATACCCTGGCAAAGCACTCTTTTAGAATAAAAACCTTTGTTTATGACGGTATCTGGTTGGATATCGGCGACCCGCGTCTTTATTTTGAAGCCAACGCAGAGTACCGGCGGTATATCAAAAAAGATTTACAGTCCGATTCTTTTTCGGAGAATGTCGTTATTTCCGCCGATTCCCGGGTCCTGGATTGTATTGCCTGGGAGAACACCTCGATTACCGGGGGTTCCACCCTCTCCAACTGCATTATTACCGGCAATCTATCCTTGCACAATGTGCATTATTCGGACAAAATCATTTACTCCAGGGATTCCGGGATGGATATCGTGGAATTACGGTCCGAATATTGAAAATTGTCCCGTGGTTTCCCCGCGGTTTTTGATCTATTTCCGGTCGCCCTGTTCAATCATTTTATTGAAAGCGTCGTTATCGGCTTTGAAGTTTTTTGCTTTCTCACCCACGCGGATAATACGGATGGTTTTGATGGCATCGTCCTGTTGGATTTTATTGACCACATCCATGCCGGCGATGGTTTCGCCGAAAACCGAGTGGCGGTCATCTAGCCAGGGGGTGGCTTTGTGAATGATAAAAAACTGGCTCCCGTTGGTGCCGGGGCCGCGGTTGGCCATGGATATAATACCCCCTTTATTGTGCCTCAGGACGGGGTTAAACTCATCCGGGAAGGTGTACCCGGGGCCGCCAGCGCCTGTGCCGGCGGGATCGCCGGTCTGGATCATGAAATCGGGAATTACCCGGTGAAATTTCAAACCGTTGTAATAGGGCGTCCCCAGCGGTTTGGCCATATTTTTTATCTTGCCTTCCGCCAGTCCTACGAAATTGCAGACCGTCATGGGCGCTTTTTCGAAGTCGAGACGCACCACGATCAGACCTTTAGTAGTTTCTATTTCCGCATAAAGGCCGTCTTCTTTGTACTCCACGGCATCCACGTTTGTAAACGTAAAAAAGGAAACAACAATAGCAGTTAAGATTAAAAACTTTTTCATTTTTACCTCCGGTAGGTAACATTATATGATAAATAAACAAGAAGGTAAAGTCCGGCGTTTGACTTTTTTGTCATTTTGGAATAATATAGAAAACTGCGATTAGAAAACACCGAACAGGAGTTATGACATGGAAAAACGAGACGTGATTATTATAGGTTCGGGGCCGGCCGGTTTGACGGCGGCGATCTATGCCGCCAGGGCCAATCTCAAGCCGTTGTTATTTGAAGGAGTAAGGGCGGGTGGGCAATTGATGATTACCACCGAAGTAGAAAATTTTCCCGGTTTTAGCGAGGGGATTAACGGCCCGGAATTAATGCAAGAAATGCGGGCCCAGGCCGAGCGTTTCGGCGTCGATGTGGAGTCCGAAGAGGTAACCAAAGTCGAACTAGCGGCAGAGAAAAAGATCGTATGGGTAGAAGAGGAAGCCTATGAAGCCAAAACCGTTATTATTGCCACAGGGGCCACGGCTAATTTACTGGGCCTGGCAAACGAAGCCCGCCTGATGGGACGCGGGGTCAGCGCCTGCGCCACGTGCGACGGGTTCTTTTTTAAGGATAAAGTAATATGTGTCGTGGGCGGCGGCGATAGTACTATGGAAGAAGCCACCTTCCTTACCCGTTTTGCCTCGAAAGTTTATATTATCCACCGGAGGGACCAATTCAGGGCCTCTAAAATAATGATCCGGAAGGCCAAAGAGAACCCGAAAATCGAATTCATTATGAACAGCGCGGTAATCGATATCCTGGGTGAGGAAAAGGTCGCGGGAGTCAAACTGGAAAATACGGTCACCCATGAAATTTCCCAACTGGAGGTTAGCGGGTTGTTCGTGGCCATCGGCCATACGCCCAATACCCGATTGTTTAAAGGTCAATTGAAACTGGATGAAAAAGGCTATATCCTGACCTCTGAAAATAAGAAGCAATTAACGGCCGCCAATATCCCCGGCGTGTTTGCTTGCGGCGATGTACAGGATTCCCACTATCGCCAGGCGGTTACTGCCGCGGGCAGCGGCTGCATGGCCGCATTGGACGTTGAAAAATACCTGGAGAACCCGGAGTACCTTTATATGATAAGATAATTAATTAATTAAGTAAGATAATTAAGGGAAAAAAAGGACGGCAGAAAAAAGATTCGAACTTTTCCCCGGGCCGGTTCGTTATAATATTCCTAAGACTCATTAATTATAAGGAGATGAGAAAATGAAAACCTTTCGAATCATTATGATTTTGGTAATCATCGGGATGATGATGTTACTCTACGGGTGCAACCTGAGCATCAATAAAAGTATTTATGTCAAAGACGGGGAGACGCTGCACCATGGACCCAAAACAGTGAACGGCAGCATCATCGTGGGCAACGATTGCACCATCGAAGGCAGTTGCGACACGGTCAACGGGAAAATCGAACTGGGGACGGATTGCCGGGTAAAAAGCCTGAAAACAGTCAACCGCGGAATCTCGGTCGGTAAAAATACCGTCGTAGACGGCGATATACGTACCGTTAACGGTTCCATCACCTGTGCCGACAACGTCGCAGTGGACGAGGATATTTCCACTGTTAACGGCTCTATTACCTGCGGCGACGGCGTTAAAGTGGGGGGCGGCCTGTCCACTATAAACGGCGGCGTCAACCTAACCGGCGCCTCGATAAAGGAAAATGTCTCAACCAATAACGGCGACATCACCCTTAAAAATAAAAGCATCGTGGCAGGAGATATCATCATCAAGGAAAGCCACAGCTTTACAGACCGGTTGCGCACCCTGGACATTCGCATTTCCGATGGCTCATTGGTTAAGGGCGATATCATTGTCAAAGAAGAAGATATAAAAGTAAAAGTCTACCTCTCCCAGGGCGGCAATGTCGAAGGCCAGGTCAAAGGCGCGGAAGTAACCCGGGAATAAATTTTTATTTTCTTCGCTTTACATATTTACATCATGCCCTCTTTTTTATACAATAGGCTAAAAAAACAAGGAGGGCATCGAATGCCTGTAAATGTGTTTAAAGAACGTTCCTTTTGTGTGTCGGCGGATTTTTCCATCGATGAAAAAAAATACCTCTTCCAGAAGACAAAAGAATTGAAAGAGGCGTGGTACAGCGATGACCGGGAAACATTACAGCGTTTCCGCATCGACGATACGGATTACGGCGTCTACGAAGTCTTTTTAGAAGACAGCACCCGGACGCGGGAGTCCTTCCGCAATGCCGCCGAGTTCCACGGCGTAAAATTGTCCATCTTCAATACCGATAGTTCTTCCTTTAACAAACAGGAAAGCTACGGCGACGGTTTCATGACCCTGGCGGGGTACAACAATCATGTCTTTATCGTCCGCAGCAAACTGGAAGGGGTCTGCCGCTGGCTGCAAATTGTGGGCGAAAAATTCGCCGAACGTAACCGGTTGAAACGCACACCGGCATTTATCAACGCCGGCGACGGGAAACACGAACACCCCACCCAGGAACTACTGGATGAATTTACCTTGATCGAAGACAATAACTGGAGTACGGATTCGCTGCATATTGCCCTGGTGGGCGATTTGTTCCACGGCCGCACCGTGCACTCCAAAGCCGACGGCCTGCAAATATTCGATAAAGTTAAAGTAGACCTGATCGCACCCCCGGAATTGGCCATGCCCAAACAATACATCGATAAAATGAAGGAAAATCGTTTCAAGGTGCGGGAATTCCAGTCCCTGGAAGAATACCTGGCGCAGCCCAAAGCAGATATCGCGCCGCGCTTTTATTTCACCCGGCCCCAATTGGAACGAATGGGCGACCAGGTTTTAAAACGCCAGGATGAACTCAGGGAAAAAATCACCTTCAAAGAAAAATTTATCGAAAAACTGCCGCAAAATACTTTTTTCTATCACCCCTTACCGCGGCATAAAGAGCATCCGACCATTCCAACCTTCCTTGACCCGTTACCCCTCAACCACTGGGAGAGACAATCCATAAACGGCATGTTTATAAGAATAATATTGCTTGGCGCCATCGCCGGGAAAATCGGGGATGATTTTAGCGGGAAAACCGTCGTCAAGAAAGAATACACCGATGATTTTATCAAGAATGTCCGGCCGGATTATTCCAAACCGAAAGCCTATAAAGAAGGCATCAACCCCCTGTCCAACGGGGTGGTCATCGACCGGTTTTGCCGGGGTGAGTCCCCGGAAGATATCTGGGATTACCTATATAAAGCCATGAAAATCATGAGTTTTAAAAAGTTCAAAGGCTCGATCGGCGTCGGGGAATCCAAGAATGAACAGGGTGTTTATAAAGGGTTGATCTTTCTCCCGGAATACCGGGACCCGGCCGAAAGCGATTTGAAAAAATTGGCGGCAGTAACTGCGGGTTGCACCGTGAACATCGTGAAAGAAAATAAAGTAGTAAGGAAACTAAGGTTGACGGTTCCGCCGCGGATATATAAGATCGAAGGCATCGGCTGCACTAATGAAGCCTGTATCTCCCACCATTCCCATTCGGAACATGTGCCCCCGGAATTTATCCGCAAAGAGAGCGGTATTTTGGAATGCGCCTTCTGCAGCACACCCCACCGGTTCAAAGACATCTGGCGCTGAAAAGACGCGGAACGCTCCTGGGTATTCTTGCATTGGTCTTCTGGAGCACTTCCGTCGCTTTTTCCCGGAGCGTTACCGAGCATATGGGTACTTTGAATACGGCGTTTTTCAACCTCCTGTTCAGCGGGATGCTGCTGCTGGGTATCCAGGGCTTGATTTATAAAAAAGAGTTTTTTTTAAAGTTCAAACGACTTCCTTTTGCTTACTTTTATAAAGTAGGCATTTTTATGGTGCTCTATATGGTGGTTTTCTACGCCGCCGTGGGCGGGGCCGCCTCCCGTGAAGCCGTCATTGTGGTAGGGATTATCAATTACCTGTGGCCCGGGCTCACGTTTCTCTTTTCCGTCCCCCTGCTAAAGCACAAAGCCAGGTATGGCTTGCTAATCATTGGGATTGTCATTGCTTTTGCCGGCGCCGCGGCTGCACTCCTGGAAGGAAACCGGCTATCCGCAACGGATATCCGGCTAACCATAAAAGATAACCTGCTGCCTTACGGACTTGCTCTGTTGGCGGCGGTTTCATGGGGTCTCTATTCCAACCTGGCCCGGAAATTCAAGACCGAAGGAGATATTATTTCCGTGCCCTTGATTTTTATCATATCCAGCGGGGTTGTCCTGGCAGCGATGATATTACAAGGCAAGGCGCCGGAACTGACCCTGGCCGGATGGGAATACGCGGAATTTGCATATCTTGTCGCGTTTCCCACGGCGCTGGCTTATTTGTCCTGGAACAGGGCCATGAGGGACGGCAATAAAAACCTGGTAACGGCGATTTCCTACCTGGCGCCTTTGGCCTCAACCTTGATTAGTGGTCTTTATCTCCATGTAAACATCGGCCCCGGTTTTTGGGCCGCGGCTTTTATGGCGCTCCTGGGGGCCGTGGTGTGTAAAAAAGCCGTTAATATCTTGTAAAATAAAAATTCACAAAACACTTGACTATATCAAGATATCTTGATATAATCATATACGTGAAAACCGTAAACTTTTTCAAAGCGCTCTCCGATGAAACACGGCTTCGACTGCTGCACATCTTTACCCATTACGAGCTAAACGTCAACGAAATCGTCGATATCATGGGTATGGGGCAGTCGCGCATCTCACGCCATCTCAAAATCCTGGCGGACGCCCAATTGCTGACTTTCCGCCGCGATGGCTTGTGGACTTTTTATTCAGCCGCGGCCGGGGGCGAAGGCTATCGATTTAGCGAAGCGGTAAAGTACCTATTCGACGACGACCCTGTCTTTGCAAAAGACCTGGAAAAAGTAAAACACGTGCTGGACGAACGTTCCAGGGAGACCGTCCGGTTCTTTGATTCCATTGCCGAAGACTGGGAAAAACTTAAAAGGGAGATTTTCGGAGATATCGACTTAAACGGGCTGATACTGGAAAATATCCCGTCTTCGGCCACCATCGTGGACCTGGGCTGCGGAACCGGCGACCTACTGGGACTACTTAAAGAGAAAGCCGGCCGCGTCATCGGGGTGGAAAAATCCCCCCGTATGCTGGAAGGGGCCCGCAGGCGCTTTGCCGACCACGAAACGGGCATCGAACTGCGCATCGGTCAGTTGGAACACCTCCCCCTGCGGGAAGCCGAAGCCGACCTGGCCGTCATCAACATGGTCTTGCACCACCTGCCGGATCCGGGTAAAGCCTTACTGGAAGTTCACCGCGTTTTAAAAAAAGGAAATACGTTTATCATCGTGGACCTGCTCACTCATAACCAGGAAAGCATGCGGGAACGGTACGGCGACCGCTGGCTGGGTTTCTCGGAAACGGAAATGAAAAACTGGCTGGACAGCAGCGGATTTAGCATTAAGAAGATGGAATCCTTCGATTTGAAAAAAAAATTAAAAGGATTCCTTATTACAGCAGTTAAAAATTTTTAGATAATATATAAATATAAGGAGTATAATAATGAGTACATTAGAACTTGACTTAACATTGAAGAACAAAATCAAGGACCTCTCCCTGGCGGATTGGGGGTTGAAGGAGATGAAACTGGCGGAGATCGAGATGCCGGGTTTAATGGCGATCCGTGAGAAATACGGTCCCCAAAAGCCGTTGAAAGGTTTAAAAGTAACCGGTAGTTTACATATGACCATCCAGACCGCCATGTTAATCGATACCCTGGCGGAATTGGGGGCTGACCTTCGTTGGGCTTCCTGTAATATTTTTTCCACCCAGGATCACGCTGCCTCGGCCATCGTCAAAAACGGTACCGCCGCTGTGTTTGCCTGGAAAGGGGAAACCCTGGAAGAGTATTGGTGGTGTACGGAGCAGGCGTTGACCTGGCCGGACGGTTCAGGGCCGGACCTGATCGTGGATGACGGCGGCGACGCGACGCTGATGATCCATGAGGGCGTTAAAATGGAAAACGACCCCTCTCTTTTAAATAAATCCTATGATGTAAAGGAATTCCAGATATTGGTAGACCGCCTGAAATCGACTTATAAACGGGACCCCAAATGCTGGACCAAGATGGCCGCCAAAATCCGGGGCGTTTCGGAAGAGACCACCACGGGTGTGCACCGGTTATACCAGTTGGCCAATGAAGGCAAATTGCTTTTCCCCGCCATTAATGTGAACGATTCCGTGACCAAGTCGAAATTCGACAACCTTTACGGCTGCCGTGAATCCCTGGTGGATGGCATCCGGCGCGGAACGGATATTATGTTAGCCGGTAAAAAAGTCATGATTTGCGGGTACGGCGATGTGGGCAAAGGAAGCGTCCAGTCCTTGAAAGGTTCAGGCGCCCGGATTTATGTTTCGGAAATCGATCCCATTTGCGCGCTTCAAGCGGCCATGGAAGGATACCAGGTAGTAAGGGTGGAAGATGTGGTGGAGGAGATCGATATTTTCGTGACCGCCACGGGCAATTACCGGGTAATCAAGGGCGAGCATATGGAGCGGATGAAAGACGGCGCCATTGTTTGTAATATCGGGCACTTCGATAATGAAATCGATATGAATTACCTGGAAAAGAATCCCAAATGCAAAAAGGTCAATATTAAACCGCAGGTGGATAAATGGACCATGGCATCCGGGCGGTCGATTATTATTTTGGCCGAGGGTCGGTTAGTGAACCTGGGCTGCGCCATGGGGCATCCGAGTTTTGTGATGAGCGCCAGTTTTACCAACCAGTGCCTGGCGCAAATGGAACTGGCGGCCAAAAAGCACGATAAACAGGTCTATACTTTACCCAAGAAGCTGGATGAGGAAGTAGCGCGGCTTCACCTGGAGCGACTGGGTTCGAAGCTTACGGTCATGACGGAAGAGCAGTCCCGGTACCTGGGCATCCCTTCCGAAGGTCCTTACAAATTGGATCTTTACAGATATTGAACCTGAAGTATTTTTTTTATAAACAAAAGCTTTTGCAGGGGTTGAGGGGGCGGTTTTCTCGAAAAAAGCCCCCCTTCCCAATTACCTTATATTAAGCAATTTACCCAGGTTGGCGTCTGCGTCGATTACCGGCTCGATATTCCCGGAAGGGGAAGTAAACAATGATGTCATCCCCGGTCCGTGGCCCGCGATATCGCTGGCGCTGTGGGAAATAACCCCGACGGAAACCGCGCCGGTAAGAAATATCCTGCCGTAGGAATGGTCTGCATCGATTATGGCGACAATATCCCCGAACCTGAGGGTATCCAGGTTATATTTCTTAACAGTGGTTTTATCGAATAGCTGGATATCGTAATCGCCCCTGTAAACCTGGTCGCTGCCGAGACCGGAGCCTAAAATTTTTGCCGGTACGATGTGAGTTACGGGAATCCGCAGTTTTCCTTCTTTGGTAACCCCCATACCGGCCCGGGTTAAGGCGTCGATTAATGCAGGCCCGGCGCTAAAAACTTTTATATCTTTTACATTTATAAATTCCATACCAAGGCCGTAAGCGCGGATTTGCATGTCATCGCCGATGGCCAGTTTATCGAAAACCTGGGCATCCGGGAAATCCACCATCACATGTTCCAGGCCGCCGTGTTTGCCGATGACCCAGCCTTCCGCGCCTTTTGCATCCCCGGAAAGAATTCTGACCCTATTGCCGATACAGGCGAGAGTATTTAAGGCCCTGCTTTCCTCGCTGGAACGATCTCCTTTGGTTCCCAGGTTATAAAGGGAAACCGCGGGTTCCACATGTTCGCCGGCGATATTTACCGCCGAATCCCCGGTGCGGAAGTTATAGGTAATACTGCCCGTACCCGGAACAACGTGTATTTTCCCCTGGGGATCGATGACATACGGCGATTCAGTGAAACCGGGGGCGGCGATTTCTCCCTCCACCGCCATCATAACCAACCGGTCGCGGTTATACTCCACGGGTTTAACCGACGAAGCCCCCGGTTCCCGGGCCGGGCCTTTCACCGTCATTGCGGGCAGCACCGCCATTATCAGCAGCACACAAAATACCATGTTAAATTTAACTGATCTGAATTTCATCATTATATTCTCCTTTAAAACGTGCCTCCGGCGGCCAAAAACCCTTTTGAAAAAGGGTTTCTGGACTTCCTAAAACTTTTATCTCATTTAATAGATGACCTGAACCTTTCTAAAAAATCCGCTGCTCTGTCCGGCTTTAACCCGGTTCCCTGCCACAACGGATGACGCCCGCCCCCTTTTCCATCTATCAAGGCCAGCAGCTCACCTTTTACCTCATCAAATGGAAACGTGATATCCTCCGAACAACCGATGCTCCATTGCAGTTTCCCCGGGAAAACATTAACCAGGCAAACCAGGGTCTTTTCATTTTTCAACAGGTTTTTCATGACCCTCTTTAGCAACTCGTTTTCTTCCTCTTTCCATGATTCGGCGATTATATTAAAGGAAGCGCCCGGCGTCGCCGGCCGGTTTATAAAAAGGTCCTGGGCCAGGATTTCCGCCAGGCGATTCTCAATGGAACCATATTTTCGTTTGCACAAGGAAATCTCTTCCATCAGTTCCCCGGTTTTTTCAACGAACATATCTTCGTTGGTGGAAAGAACCGATTTTAATGAAGAGATGATTTTATCTTTTTTCCTATAATCGTCATAGGCCCGCTCGCCTATTTTCCAGGCAATGCGCGTATTGCCGCGAATTTTCTCCATGCCCACGGCTTTGACAAGGCCCACCTGGCGGGTACTCTCCAGGTGCATGCCGCCGCAGGCGGCGCAATCGAAATCCCCGATTTTTACCAGCCGGATTTTACCTTCCCGGTCGGTGGGTTTCCGCAAGTTGAATTTCTCCAGTTCTTCCGGGTCCGCCTCGATGAAACTGAGGGGGATATCATTGCTAATCACCCGGTTGGCCAATTTTTCCGCGTCAATAAGATTTTGTTCCGATATTTCCGGCGCTTCCACTTCGACTGTGGTATACTCCAGCCCCATATGAACGGAAACAGTTTTGTATTTGCCGACGGCCCAGAGGGCGCCGGAAATGATATGTTGGCCCGTATGCTGCTGCATGAAATCTTTTCGCCAGACAGGATCAATTTTCCCCTTAACCGTCCCCTTGCCGGGATTTTCCGGCAGGAGATGAACGATAGTATCCCCTTCTTTCCGCACATCCAGGACCGGGATATCGTTCAGCCAACCTTTATCGGCCGGTTGACCGCCGCCTTCGGGGAAAAAGCAGGTTTTATCCAGGACCACTTTCCATGCATTTTTCTCATTGACAGCCTCAATCACCCGGGCTTCGAATTCGGTTTTATGAATATCTTTGTAATACAGTTTTTCAGTCATCATTAATATCCTTGGAGTCAAATAATAATGCAGCGTGAAGAATATGTCAAGCACCGGTTCGATTAAGGATAAAAAAGGGACAGGCAGGAGAAATCCCTTCTTATGTATTTTTCATGGCGGCTTCTACCAGGTCTTTGCGGTCTTCCTTGAATTTGCAGAAGGAGAGCAGCATTTCATGTTTCAGCATGGGGATGCGTTCCATATGTTCGATCAATTCTTTGAAATCAGGGTTCAGGGGCGGTTCGTTTTTAAGCACTTTCTCTTTGTAATACATGGGGCCTTTGTTAACCACCAGCCAGTCCAGGGAAACGCCATAGCAGTCCACCATAGCAATCATGGCCTTATAACTAAGGGGAGTTTCGCCGTTTTCGTTCCTGACATAAGTATTTCTCCAGACGCCGAGGCGGTCGGCCATCTGGCTGATTGTATCTTTCTGGTTTTGGCGAAGTTGACTTAATTTGTGGCCCATTTCTTTTAATAAATCGTTGTCTTTATCCATTGATCACCTCGAGTTTGTATTTTAACACAACGCAAACTGCCGCGCAAGTGAACGGATTTGAAACAATTATATTCAAATCGTTCCATAAATATTAGTGTTGGTTGTTGCAGTTGGACATATTTGTACTTTAATAGTTCTGCTTGTTAATTCATTCGCACCATTTTAAAATATTTTCGCACCATTTGCAATACATTTCGCATCATTTGCATTTTATTTCGCACCGTTTGCGATATATTTCGCAGCGTTTGCGATTTGTTTCGCACCGTTTGCGACTTATTTCGTACCATTTGCGATTAATTTCGCACCATTTGCATTTTATTTCGCAGCGTTTGCGATTTACTTCGCACCGTTTGCAATTAATTTCGCAGCGTTTGCGATTTATTTTACACCGTTCGTAAATTATTTAACGCTTATTATTGCTGCATTTCGACATTTTTGTATTTCTTTAAGATAATTTATTTCTGCTCTTTAATCGTGAAAACGGTAAAGGTGTACATTGTCATAAAAAATTGGGCAGACACACAGGTCTGCCCCTACGGGTGAAAGAGATTTTTATCTGATACGCTGACAAATGAGGGTGCCGCCGGGATAATTTGTTCAATAAATGTTTTTTCTTCGCGGTCCTTCGCGTTCTTCGCGGCTATTTTCATGTTAGGCCTGAACCTTCAAAAATGCGTTTCGGTTTTTTATAGATCATAATTAATATCCTTGGAGTCAAATAATAATAGATTCGGGACAGTCAAAAATTAGAAAATTAGAGTAATGGGGTATAAACCAATGTTGTGGATAATTTTTCCCATGAGGACAAGAGTCAATTTTGAGATTTTCTAATAAAATTACGCAAACCGGAATAAAAAATCCCAATCACATATGCCACAGCAGGGCGTTTTGCCGACTCTGAGACAATCCTATCCTACCCCTTTATCACTCCATCTGCTCGATGCACGATGCAAGTTAATTTGAAATAAAAAATCGATAGTGGATCGAGCAATTCCCAATCCCTATAATCTTAACACCCGGGTAGTATAAGCCCAGTACGCATCTAAAAATAATCGCGGACGAATGTTTTTGCGGTTTTCCGATTTCTGAATTCTCGCTATCGCTGAATAACCTCCGATGGCAATTCCCTCCGAAAAATTTTTCACCCGGTAACGCAATCGCCCCAGTATTCCTAAATGACCATTACAGCTCACTACTTGATCTATTAATTCCTTCGGCAGGTTCGCTTTCCCTTCATGTTCTATTCCGCCCGCTGTATACACAAATTGACGATACCACTCTACTCCAAATAAATCCGCTGTCACTTTTACATACGGCGGTCCATATAAGTCTTCCGATTTTTCCAATAAATCAACCAGTGTCAAGGGCCAGAGTAAATTCCCGGCTCGTACAGGCGACCGTAGCCGCAGCCCCAAACTGCTCCACCGATAATCTTCCGGTAGTCGTGCAATCCCTGCCCTTACCGGGTTCAAATCGATATATGAACCGCATATTAATTGCGCTTCTCCCTGGTATACGATGACTCCTTTAAACCGGCCTCCCCA
>JAPKZK010000032.1 GCA_026393835.1 Candidatus Aminicenantota bacterium
GATCCTAAAAGGCCTGATACCGATCCTTTGGGAATCGAATTAACCTCTGTAAGGATTGAGATTGATCCTTTTGGATGTAAATTTACATTCCCCAGGGGGATGATATAATACCTTCGACGGCTGATATAGTAGAAAAAAGGAGTGACCCGGCCCGCTTAAAGGATTCAATTAATAGTTCTAAGGGTTGGAATAGGAGCTCGAGGCATCGATCTATCGGCAAAAAATGTGTTACCCATTCAAAATGAGAAAGAACCAAAACTTTTATTTACTTTCACGCATTTCCGTGTCTTCTGTAATACTATTTGGCAATTTCTGTTTTTTTTAGCTAGAATATTCATGCAGTGGTCTGGAAAACCTTTATAAAAAAGCATTACAGGCCCCAAAAAATGGCTGTAATTATTTTTCTTTTTTATTTTTAGCCTGTTTATCCCGATTGCCGGCCATTGACATAATTTCGCGAGGGGGACATGGAAAGGCGGTGGTTGGGGGGTTTGGGTTACAGGCGGATAAGGAGGTGCCTAATTCCCCCCAATTTAATTAGCATCTCCCGAAGGGAGGCCGCTTTAACTTTGGTTGCGGCTTACCGCGATGCGTGTTCCGTGGGCTTATTAAAGCTCTCTTTGAAATATTTTATGAAAGTGGGATACTCATTAAAATATATCTCAAAGTCAGCGATTGAATTTTTCATATCATTTAATTGACGAAACAAGGCCCGCCTAACCTCTACAAGGCGCGGTGCATTTAAATTCAGCATTTCGATGGTGACATTGGCTTTTTTATTATTATCGATGGCCCTGATTTCTCCATTAATAAAGTAGGTCAGATAGTCTTCCGGGTTCTCCTCCGTGGGAACAATAAAATGATCATCAAATTTGCTCTTTTTTGCTATTCCACATCTACCGGGAGTCTGGCAGGAGACGACCAGGTTGCGATAATCGTTTTTGAGTTTAGGGAATCTGTGCTGCGGTCGGACATGGTCTAAATGGGAATCACTGTTGTCGGGCGTTATGCCCTTTTCGCAATAGCAGCAGACATGCTGCTGCTCTTTTTCTAAAATAAATTCTCTTAACCGCTGACTGTCCTTTTTGTCCTTCACCCAGGATTTGAAAAAAGTAGGTGGCTCAACCTTTTTTATTTCCAGCATTCGGCTTACCTTTTTCCACTTTCAGTTTTGCAATTTCGATTCTCATTAATAGGAGGTCTTCATCTTCGCTGCCCAGGAATTGTTCCAATTGCCGGTATTTTTCGTTAAACTCTTTGGTATCATGCTGTTTCTGATAGAGCATGTCCCATAAACTTTTGATTTCTTTATCCACTTCCGGGGCCCGGACCGTATCGAGGTCCATCAACTCTCTCAAAACGATATCCACGGGTAAACCGTAAGAACCGCTAATTTCATTATATTCTACTACCTTTATTTGACCGTTCACCCTTTTTAGTAATTTGACGCTTTCTTTGGGAACGGAACCCACAATAAAGGGAGAGTGGGTGGCAATAATCACCTGGTTGTTGTTCCCAATCTGCTCATATACTTTGACGATTCGCTGCTGCCACCCGGGGTGCATGGAAATTTCCGGCTCGTCGATGAGAATCACAGAATTATTGGCATTCAACATCTTCAATGCCATGGCCCTGACAAAGAGCTGTTTCTCACCGGAAGACAAATGGTTGATATCGAAAACGCTGCCGGCGCTATTTTTGAATTTGGGTAACTTTTCCTTGTCGGGGTTCAAACCGATTATTTGGGCGTCGATCGCCAGGATATCAAATAATGAATTTATTTCCCGGCATATTTTATCGATTGCATTTTTGGCGGGCAAATCAGGATTTTTATATACTTCGCTGTTAATTGAAGAAGCAATAAAAGAGGGGACATCCGCTATCACGTCTTGATCGATAACCACTGATATGCCAAATTTTGGAACAGAATAGGAAAGAGTTTTGGCGGCTAATTTTGTAAAGTTGATCTCCGTGGGCATATAAATAATTTTGGGCCTTTCTGATTCGATGATATCATCTAATTCTGAAGCTAATCCGGGTATCTGTATATCATCGGTTATCTGTTGATGATATTCAGCACTTCTATCCTTAGTGAATTTTCCCATTGGCTTGTTTAAAAGTTTTTTTTCATATAAGGTTGAAAAGTCCAATTCAATGGAATTTCCTTCGTATTTTCTGGCAAAGATATGTAACATCTCCCTGATTGCATCCAGCAATGTCGTTTTTCCCGTGCCATTGACTCCGGCAATCACAACGGTATCCAGTGTTTTCCCATCCGGCCCCGTGAAATCGAAATCCATGGTTCCGAAAAGCGGATGATCCTTTAAATGTACTTTCGCTATTTTCATATCCCAATGATAGCGGAAACGGTTAAAGAATTCAATACCCTTTCGTATTTTTCGCGTGTTTCGCGGGCTCTTATGTGGACAAACTTTTTTGTTTTTCCTGGAGGTAGGTGCTTTCTAACTGTCCCCGCAGTCCTCCTCCGCCGGCGAAAAAAGTACCGGTGGAAATGGCATATCCACCGGTTGAAATGGGAATTCAACCGGTTGAAATGCCAAATCAACCGGTAGGAATAACAAATCAACCGGTAGAAATGGGAATTCAACCGGTGGAAATGGCAAACCCACCGGTAGAAATGACAATTCAACCGGTAGGAATGACAAACCAACCGGTAGATATGGGAAATCAACCGGTAGAATCGACAAATCCACCGGTGGAATGGGGTCGATACCTGTACAAATCAAATAAATTCAAAGCCGCTGCCGCGAATCAGCGAAGTACCGAGGCAGCCTGTTTTTTTCAACCAACGATCTATTTTTTCCTTCTCGTCTTTTTGAAAGGAAGGAATTTTTGCTGGGCGCTTAATCTACCTTAAAACCGAAGGGGAGAAAGATAGGAACAGGCAAAAAAATGTTTTAATTCAAATCCTTTGTTCTAACGACAAATCTAGCCTACTGCTGCGGGGCACCAGCGGAATCGCGGTCAGGTGAAACGATTTGTTATGCTTAATTTTTGTTTGATGATCATTAAGTTTCATAGGCATCTCATCCCATGTTCTGTCTTCCAATAGTCTTCCGGTTTTCTTTTTATTGATTCCACCCCATTGCTTGAAAAAGAAAGGTACATCTTGTTCAATACATTGCTCTTTAATTTGTATTACCCATTCTTTTTTCATTAACCTGGCCCCTGTTCCTGATTCTCCTCCAACAATAACCCAATCAATATTGCCCAATTCAAGAGATGGAAGCGGCCCAAGCAATGGTTCTAATGATAAAAATCTAATGGAAGAGGGTACCCACCTTAGATCATCAATCCGGAATTTTGTCGCTTCATTCTCTACGCTGACCCCCATCCAAACATTTTGCGGCCAATCGAGCTTTGGAGCCAATTCTTTCAAACGAGTGGACCGTTTAGTGAGAATTTGAAATTGATGCCAGTAAGCCTGTTTCATAATATCAAAAATTCTAAAAATATATGATTCCGGAACTTGTTCGTGGAACAAGTCGCTCATGGAATTGACAAATATGGTCTGCGGCTTTTTCCAGGCCAAGGGATATTCAAGAACATGTTCATGTAGAGTAACCTGAAAACCGTTGGCATAATTCGGTTGTCCCATCATTTTTAATCTATTTGCCATTCGCTCGGCATAACAGTTTTTACAACCCGAACTGATTCGTGTGCATCCAGTAATAGGATTCCAGGTGGACCCCGTCCATTCTATTTTGCTTATGGCCATTTTTTCTCCTACTTTGGGAAAGCTACTATAATTTTATCACCAAATGTTCCTTCGCGTGGTGGTTTTCCATTAGGAGAAATTGCCTTAACGGAACCATCTTTGTAAAGCTTACGCAAGACATCTTTGTAGTTCTTCGTTATGTAAGGTTTGTCCACATTGTGTTTTTCATATATTTCCTGCATAGTGAGGCTTTGCCCCCTAAACGCATCCAATAAATCTTCTTTTAAATCATCAAGTGGACAATAAAGTTGAAACAGAAGTGTTTGCCGTGGTAAA
The DNA here is from genome assembly GCA_026393835.1 of Candidatus Aminicenantota bacterium. Taxonomy (GTDB): domain Bacteria; phylum Acidobacteriota; class Aminicenantia; order UBA2199; family UBA2199; genus JAKAGC01. The sequence goes on from JAPKZK010000032.1 coordinate 4,016, forward strand.
AAATCCGCTGGATTATATTCGAATGAAGGTACGCCTTGCGTGTCGTTTGTACTTTCGTGCGCCATAATCTCCTTCATGATTTCATATCCACGTAAATGTTTGCTCACAAAAATAAGGTGATGGCTAGTTCTTTCCCCTTTATCATTCTTGAATCTGAAAGGCAAAACGTATCTCGAACCGTATGCTTTTAGTGCCTGACACAGCTCTTCAACAATAAGTAATTCTCTCTCAAGTGCATTTTTACGATTTATTTTATCTCTCAACGCCATCGCTCGTTCCTCGCCAAACAGAGCTTGCATGTGATCTTGTACGGCTTTATTATTTACTCCCATGTTAATACGATTGTAATTGAAAAAGAAAACGGCATCACTACCCCAATCTTTAATACAGAATTTACCAATCGAAGAGAAAGCCCTTTATACCCCCATGGATCAACAAAAAACAGGGTGGGAATAAGATTCCTATCTTCAAACATCTTAACGATCTCTTCTCCGACTTCTTGATTGTGCACCATTGGCTTGTTTTTCAAGGTTTCAATTCCTGGAATTTCTGCAATCGTATTTTGTAAGTCCTTTGAATTCTTTTCGTCTTTATCATTAAATATGGCAACCAATCGCTCTCGTAAATCAGGTTTTTCTATTGCATTGGTTAATATTTTTACTGGTGTTGACTGGGTACCATCTTTATAACGCCCAGGACCGGCAAAAAGATCAATATACGCAATTTTTTGAGAGTGATTGGGGAAACGTTTCTGAGTGCTGATGATAACATTCGCCCAGACACCAAAGTATTTTGCTACAATGGTTGATTTGACCAGCGACTGTTCTTTCTGTTCTTCAAAAAAGCTATTATCGGCCATTTTTCACCTTCATTTAAATTGTTCCGGATTTCACTATAAAAATTTTTGTACAGTCTGTATAAGAAGTTTCCGTATCTTCTTGTGTTGTATAGGATAATCGTTTTGCATCCATGAACCAATGATAGAGGAAGATGATGTGATTGTCAAGTAATAATCAAAAGTATTTTGAGGCTCAGGGGCCGCTAGGCAGTTTTATAAAAAAAACTCTAGCCAACTTTTCTTGTCTTTTTGAAAGGAAGGAATGCCCGGACTATTTTGCTATTGGCTTCGAAACCTTTTTCTCCTTGCACCATCAATCCTTCGGAAATGAGTTCTTTCACATCATTATATATGGTTTTTGGGTTTGTCCTGGCATAGGCTTCGGCAATTCTGGGGCTGATATGATTGAGCCCGGATAATGGAACCGGTTCCGATTGTTTCGAAAGATCAAGTACTAAATGACGGCGTCGCTCCTGGGCAGGGCCGTTTTTATTTTTAAAGCATTCATGGACATAATTTATCCATGCCCCCTCCAATATCTGGCCGCGGATCATTATTAGTTGCGAAGCCAGGCCATCGATAAATCCCCTTAGAGCATATTTAATAAATGGAACGATGTCGCCGGATCGACTGGCCATATCCAACTGCCGGTAATACTCCGACCGCGTTTGATTATAATGATTACTCAGTAAATGGGCGGCAGGAGATGGAACACCCGCTTCCAGTAATATTTGAAATTCAAGTAAACGCGCGGTTCTGCCGTTTCCGTCTCCATAAGGATGGATCCAGGCGATATAGATATGCGCGACAATCGCTTTCAATATACCGGAAGCGATCCTGTATTCATCGCCCAGGGTAAAACTTTTATCGTTCAACCAATCGCATGCTTTTTGCAATAGGAATTCGCAATCTTCAGGGGGAGCGCCGCGATAGGTGGCTACATGAACCGCATATTTGCGGATTTTCCCGGGCGTGATTTCTCCCGGAAGGTCTAAATCTTTCAACGTTTCCCGGTTATAACGATGGATGTCTTCGAGTTTTATTAAGTCGGCGTTTCCTTCACCAACATGATCGATTATAAAATTAAAAGCATCGATAATGTTTTCGATTTCTTTTCCCAGGTATTTTTTTGAGGGCGGCAGGTCCATTCTTTTTTCCACATAGGCCCTGGCGTCTTCTTCGGTCAGGGTATTGCCTTCGATGGCGGTTGTGGCGGAAGCCCCTTTAAACAAATACACCTGGTGAAGTTCTTCGGCAATTTCAGGTTTCAAGGGAGTACCGGCGATATGTTCACACTTCGATTGGGCTTCTCCCAACAGCATCCAGAGCTTGAAATCAAATTCCCTGGTATCCATTTTAAAATTAATCCACGGATGGGTGTTTTCATGTTTTCTTTTTTCTTTTTCTTTATTTACCATTATTTTACTTCCTTTTTTACTTTTGTCATTCCTGGAATACGGTGTAATAATAATACTTTTAAGAAAAAAAAGCAACCGGGTTTTTACTTTTTTTTTACTCCTTTTTTACCAACTCATGGAAATAATCTGAACCTACCCGCCTGACTTCCAAAAAAAACATTCTACCGCCGGGGCAGAAGAATAAAAATCTAAAATATTATTATTACCAGTTGATTAATTATCAAAAATATGCTAATATATGGTTTAAGATTGGCTTTATGACCAAAATAAATGCATAATATACATTATGTTTAAGACGAGGTGAATAGTGTCGGCCAGGAATAGGAAGAAATCGCTCGAACGAACCCTTTGGGAAGCAGCGGATAAGCTGCGTAAGAACATGGATGCCGCCGAATACAAGCACATCGTCCTGGGATTGATCTTTTTAAAGTATATTTCCGATGCCTGCGAGGCGTTATATTTGAAATTAAAAGCCGGACAGGGAGAATACCGCGGCTCAGACCCGGAAGATGTCGATGAATACCGCGCTGAAAATGTATTCTTTGTGCCCCCCAAAGCGCGCTGGTCTTTTTTACAGACCCGGGCCAGGGACCCGGAAATCGGCAAAGCCCTGGATGAAGCCATGGATGCTATTGAAAAACTGAACCCCACCCTCCAGGGCGTTCTCCCCAGGGAATACTCCCGCCCCCACCTGGACGCCCGGAACCTGGGCCAACTGATCGACCTCATCGGCTCCATTACCCCGGACGAAACCCAAAGCAAAAACAGCGACCTGCTGGGCCGGGTCTATGAATATTGCCTGGGAGAATTTGCCGCCGCCGAAGGCAAAAAAGGCGGCCAGTTCTATACCCCTTCCTGTATCGTGAAACTCCTGGTGGAAATGCTGGAACCTTACAACGGCCGCGTATATGACCCCTGCTGCGGCTCCGGCGGCATGTTCGTGCAAAGCGAAAATTTCACCCTGGCCCACCAGGGCCGGTTAGACGATATTTCTATCTACGGGCAAGAGTCCAACGCCACTACCCACCGCCTCTGCCGCATGAACCTCGCTATCCGCGGCATCGACTCCTCCAATATTAAATGGAACAACGAAGGCAGTTTCTTCAAAGACGCCCACCCGCATGTAAAAGCGGATTATATTTTAGCCAATCCCCCTTTCAACGACAGCGATTGGAACGGGGGCCTGTTAAGAGAAGACCCGCGCTGGAAATACGGCAAACCCCCGCTCGGCAACGCCAACTTTGCCTGGCTCCAGCACATCCTGTTCCACCTCTCGCCCCGGGGTTCCGCCGGCGTCGTTCTTTCCAACGGTTCCCTCTCCACCCAGACCGCCGGCGAAAGCGTCATACGCAAGAACCTGGTGGAAGAACACATCATCGACTGCATCGTCGGGCTGCCGGACCGCTTGTTTTACAACACCGGCATCCCGGCCTGTCTCTGGTTCCTGACCCGGACCAAAAAGGACCGGGGCTGCCGGGAAAATGAGATTCTCTTTATCGATGCCCGCACCCTGGGCCGCATGATAAACCGGAAAAACCGGGAACTTTCGGACGACGATATCCGCGCCATTGCCGGGATATACCGCAATTGGCGCAGCAAAGACGGCAATTACCGCGATATCCGGGGCCTGTGTAAATCCGCCCCGATGCGGGAAGTCAACCGGCAGGAATATCTCCTGTCGCCCGCCCGGTACGTGGGTATTCCCGAAGAAAACGAAGTGGGCGCTGTCCCTTTCTACCAAAAAATGAAACAACTAGCCAACGATTTCACAATCCTTATAAAAAGGGGGGAAGAGGTGGATCGGATTATCATGGAAGAACTGGCTAACATTAAACTGGTGGAAGAGTAACATGGACGAATGGCAAGAAACCCGGTTGGGCGACCTGATGGAGATCGCCCACGGCTACTCTTTCGACAGCGTTTTTTTTTCCGATGCGCCCACCGGTCATATCCTGCTGACGCCGGCTAATTTCAAAGCCGGCGGCGGGTTCGACAGTTCCAGGTACAAATATTACGATGCGGGCCGCGGTCCTGTTCCCCCCCAGTATATCCTGGATCCCGGGGATATTATTATCGCCCTCACGGACCTCAGCAGGGAAGGCAGTATCCTGGGCTGCGCCGGTCGCGTCCCGGCGACGCCCGGCCTTACCTCCCGCAGCGGACAATATTTCCTTCATAACCAGCGCATTGGCCGGGCGATTCCCCTGCCTGGGAAAATAAACACGGATTTTCTCTACTGGTTGCTGCGCTCAAAGAATTACCGCTCCCATATACTGGCCACCGCCAGCGGTTCAACAGTGAAACATACCTCTCCCCGCCGTATTAAAGAATTTTGCTTTTTGCTGCCGCCCCCGGAAGAACAAACCGCCGCCGCCGCCCTCCTTAACGCCGTGGAAACCAAAATAAACCTGCTGGAACACTCCAGCGTCCTATTGGAACGGGCGGCCATGAATTTTTACCGCGAATGGTTTCCCGGTTCCGGCGAGCAAAAACCGCAGCCGCTTGCCGCTTTCGGTAAAATCGTGTGCGGCAAAACCCCGTCGAAAGAGAAGAGTCATTATTTCGGCGGCCCGGTTCCTTTTATAAAAATACCGGATTTGCGGCGCCGCGTTTACATTACCCACACCGTGGATTCCCTCAGTTACGAAGGCGCCGCCACCCAACCGCGCAAACAAATACCGCCCAATTCTATCTGCGTAAGCTGCATCGCCACCGTGGGCCTGGTTGCTTTTACCGCTTCCTGGTGCCATACGAATCAGCAGATCAATTCGATTATTCCCCACCATCATTGGAACCGTTATTATCTTTATTGTTACCTCAAAACCATGGGCCCGCGGTTGGAAGCGCTCAGTACCGGGGGGTCCACCACGTTGAACCTTAACACCGGGAGTTTCTCCCGGCTGCCCATCCCGCGGCCGCCCCAATCGCTGCTGGATAAGTTTTACCGGGTGGTCCATCCTTTCTTCCAGCGGATACTGTTAAATACCCGTCATGTGGAACGTTTAATTATTCTCAGGGATTCCTTGCTGCCCAAGTTGATGGCAGGGAAAATAAAATTAAAAGGCGACGGGAGGACAATTGAATCCAGGACCCTTTTTGAAAAAAGGGTCCTGGACCCCCAAAAACTTTTGCTTATTTAAAAGCTTTTGGGAGGTCCAGGAACTTGCCCTCCGTGAGGGCATTTTTTTACGCAGGAGGTTAATTTATGACCGCATGTAAAAATAATGATATCGATGACGTAGCAATAAATCTATTGCGAAGCCTGGATTACTCCTGCATCGACGGCCTGGCAGTCGACCCTAAAGGAAAAATTTACTGGAAACGGGAAAACTGCCGACAGGTCATACTTAAATCCAGCCTGGAAAACGCCGTTCAGCGCTTGAATCCCCATATCCCCACGGACGCCGCGCAGCAAGCCCTCACTCGCGCCCTGCAATTACCCGAAGACGATCTCATCGCCGCCAATGAACACTTTCACAAAATACTGGTCCGCGGCGTCGCCGTAGAATACCGTGAACAAGGCGAAATCAAAAGAGAACATATCCGGTTGATGGATTATGAGAACCCCCAAAACAACCAATGTCTCGCCGCCCCCAGGTTTATAGTAGAAGAAAACCAACACCGCCAGACGCTGGATATCGTGCTTTTTATCAACGGCCTCCCGCTGGTGGTCATGGCGTTCCAGGAGTCTGACCGGGACGTCGATAACCACGCCGGTCAAAGCGAAACCCCTGGACTGAGACCCGCTTATCGACGCTTGCAGACATGGAAAGAGCAGTTCCCGTTATTATTCCGGTACAATGCCCTGGCCGTTATCACCGACGGTTTTGAGGCCCGCGCCGGATCGCTTTCCGCGGGCTATACCCGGTTCATGATGTGGCGTTCCTTCGATTGCGGCAAAACGATTTCCCCCCTTGCCGTGAACCAACTGTCGATAATGATAGGGGGTCTACTGTCGAGGAAGACACTCCCGGATGTGATCAAGCATTTCACCGTTTTTGAAAGAGTCCGCAAACAGGACCCCGTTAGCGGCGTTAACGGCGCGGCGTCCCTGGAAATTATCAAAAAGATCGCCGCTTATCACCAGTATTATGCCGTGAACCTGGCCGTCGAAGCCGCGGTGCGGGCCGCTTCCGTTTCCGGCGACCAGCGCTGCGGGGTGGTCTGGCATACCCAGGGCTCCGGCAAAAGCATGACCATGCTCTTTTTCGCCGCTAAACTGGCCCTCGCACCCCAATTGAACAACCCCACCATCCTGGTGATTACCGACCGCAACGACCTGGAAGACCAATTATTCGAGCTCTTTGCCGCGTCCGTCCACCTGCTGGGCCAGACCCCCGGCCAGGCCCGAAGCCGCCGCCACCTTAAACAACTTTTGCAACAAAATTCCGGCGGTATCCTGTTTACTACCGTGCAAAAATTTTTCCCCGGCCGGGGCAAAATCCATCCATTATTATCCCTGCGCAGGAACATCATCGTCATGGCCGACGAGGCCCACCGCAGCCAGTATGATTTTATCGACGGTTTCGCCCGCCACATGAGGGACGCCCTGCCCAATGCGTCTTTTATCGGGTTTACCGGCACCCCGTTGGAACAAGAAGACCGCAATACCCGGGCCGTATTCGGCGAGTATATCGATATATACGATATCCGCAAAGCCGTCGAAGACCGGGCCACCGTACCCATTTATTATGAGGGCCGATTGGTGGCGGCGGCGCTCAACCAGGAAGAAAAAACCTTTATCGATACCCAATTTGAAACCGTCACCCGGGATCAAGACCCGTTGGAGTTGAAACAACTCAAGAGCCGCTGGGCAAAGATAGAATCCATCGTAGGCAGCCAGCAGCGTATTCGTACCATTAGCCGCGACATTGTCTCTCATTTTGAGCAGCGCCAGGTTGGGTTGTTCGGCAAAGCCATGGTGGTGGCTTTCAGCCGGCGGGTAAGCGTGGAACTTTACCGCGAGATTACCCGGCTCAGGCCCGAATGGCACAGCGATAATGATTTCGCGGGCGCCGTTAAAACAATCATCACAGGTACCTCCTTAGACCCGGCGGAGTGGCAGCCCCACATCCGGGATAAAACCCGGCGCCGGGTCATTGGGGACCGCTTAAAAGACCCCGCCGATCCCCTCAAAATCGTGATCGTGTGCGATATGTGGCTCACCGGTTTCGACGTCCCCTGCCTGCACACCCTATATATCGACAAGCCCCTCAAAGACCATATACTCATGCAGGCCATTGCACGCGTCAACCGCGTTTTCCTCGATAAACCCGGCGGCCTGGTAGTGGATTACCTCGGCATTGCCGTCCAGTTGAAAAAAGCACTTTCCATATATATCGACAGCGGTGGAAAAGGGACTCTCTTGCTCCACCAGTCCGACGCCGTGGCCCGGATGCAAGAGAGTTATGAAATCATTAAGCAATTGCTGGACGGTTTTTCATATAATCGTTATTTCAGGGCCTCCCAGCTCCAGAAAAACCGCGTCCTCCTACTCTTACAGGAACATATCTTAAGCCTGGAAAACGGCAAGGAAATATTTGCCAGGGAAGTAACCCTGTTATCCAGGGCTTTTGCCCTGTCTGTTCCCCATCCCGCGGCGTTGAGATTAAAAGATGAAACGGCCCTGTTCCAGTTGATCAGGTCGCGGTTACATGCTTTAAATACAGCGCCCCCCATTTCTTCGCGCCCCAACGGCAACCGGCCCGATGAAGCCGTGGAAACCGCTGTCAGGCAGATCATTTCAAAAGCAGTGGTAACCGAAGAGATCGTAGACATTTTCGCCGCCGCCGGTATTCAGAAACCGGGATTTTCCATTCTTTCAGAGGAATTTTTAGACGGTATCATGGCGCATCCACACCCGCATGTGGCATTGGAGTTGTTGAAGAATTTGTTAAAACAAGAGATCGACATTCGCGCCCGGAGGAACCTGGTGCAGGGCCGCTCGTTTTTGCAGATGCTGGGCAGTGCGCTGCGCAGTTACCGGGATAACCAGTCGTCCACCCAGGAGGTCATCGAACAGTTGATCCGGTTGGCCCGGGAAATCCGGCAGGCGGATTCCAGGAAAGAACAGTTGGAATTAACCGATGACGAGTTGGCGTTTTATGATGCATTGGTTTCCCATGACAGTGCACGCCGGTTGTTTCCTGAAAAGACGGTCAAACTCATTGCGCGGCAGTTGGTGGAAAAAGTCAAGGAAAATGCCACCATCGATTGGGCCGTAAGGGAGAGCGCCCGTTCGCGGTTAAAAGTCAATGTCAAAAGGACTTTGCGGATTTACAAATACCCCATCGAGGGCCGCGCGGGCAATGTCGCGGGTGTGGTGGACACGATATTAAAGCAGGCCGAGCTCCTGGCCGACGCCATTTGTAAAGAAAGGATACCGGGGTAATGAGAGTAAGCACGAAATTCGAAATTCGCAAATAACCCGGAAAAATTAAAAAATACCATTGCATTATCCTTTATAATTGTGTATAAATTAATTCTATAATTATTTATTTTTAAAAAAAGAAGTAATTAAAATTGGAGTTCTGTAATGGATAATGCGTTAATCATAAATGGTATAGATTATACGGGTATCGAGAAGAGGGAAAGTATAAGACTGGAAAAGCAACTAAACGCCCGTGTTAAAGATGCGCTGTGTGCGGTTCTGAATATATCGAATAAAGGTATATTATTAGAAACCGACATGCCCGTATTCTGGTTTCCCATTTCCGAGGACCTACAATTCGAGTTGGAGATAGATGGGGAATGGGCATCCTTATCCGGGACAGTTAAGTGGATCGTGAGCGATACACTACATTCCCGCATCGGTATATTTATTCGCCGGGCGCCGGATGTTTACCTGGCATATTTAAAGAAACTCTATTCTTTTTAGTTCTTTAGGGAAACTCACTATTCACTATCAAACCCCTTACCGTAACTGTTTTTGTGGTTACTCCCTCGGCGCCGCCGTCATCGGTGGCCGTTAACGTAACGGTAAAGGTCCGGTCTTCGTCATTGCTCCAATTATAAACATGCCGGGTTGTTTGCCCTTCGGCCTTACGCCCATCCCCGAAATCCCACTGCCAGGAAGTAATCGTACCGTCGGCGTCCCAGCTTAAGCTGCCGTTAAAATAGATACGCTCTTTTTTTAGCGGGGAGGACGGCGAATAGGTAAAATCGGCAGTGGGCCGTTGATTTTCCTCTTCAGTTTCAACCGTAATGGATTTGCCCGTAACAGAGACGCCGTTCCGGTTATCGGTTACCCTTAATAAAACGGTAAAGGTGCGAGTATTATTGCCGTCCCATGTGAATACGTGCGTTACTCTCTCGCCGGCCCCCATCTGGCCGTCGCCGAAATCCCACTGCCATGAGACGATGGAACCGTCCGGGTCGCTGCTGAGACTGCCGTTGAAATTAACCGTTTCGCCCCTCGCCGGCGGGGCCGGCGAATAGGAAAACTCCGACTGCGGCAGTTGGTTTTCCGTTTCCGCTGCCACGGTAATTTCCACTTCGGCGTTTTTTTCACCGGAGGCCGCCTTCACCGTGGCCGTTTCAGTAAGATGCAGGAAATCTTCCACCATACCTTCGGCGTTGGTGGTGTACAGGGGGGCGGCGTTTTCAAAATAGCCGGAAGTCGAGGAAAGCGCCAGCGCTATACCTTCCAACAAATTACCGTCGGCGTCAAAGGCGTAGGCGCGGATTAGGGAGCGTCCGCCGCCGGGGTCGAAGCGGGAAGGGTTGGCGGAAAGAGAGAGGCTGCCCAGGGCGGCGGCGCCGATGGTAATTTGCAGCGGATCAGGTTCCGCTTTAATATTGCCGGACCTGGCCCTGATTTCGGCCACCCCGCCGCGGTCGCCGGATATAAATTCCGCCGCTCCGCTGCCGGCCATCAATTCCACATCCGTGGGGGCCATGGTTCCCAACGTGGCGCTGAATACAACCCGGGTATGATCGTGCAGCGCCTGGCCCTGGCCATCGAAACCCATTATTGTCAGACGGGTGCGGTCGCCCCCTGTTTTCAACTGGGTATGGTCCGCGGATATGGTTAACGTCGCCCCTTCGCCGGCGTAAAAAGGCACTTTTTTACACCAGCAATGAAATAACAACAGGATAATAATTACCGGTATGTATATTTTTTTCATTTTCATTGTTTTTTCACTATATCTTCTTTAATTGTTTCTTGTTTCTTTAATTTCACATCGTCTTCGACGCCCGATTCGATGGGGGCCAGGTCTTCTTCCTGGATATCCGGCATACGAATAATATAAGGCGTTACCCTGAGAATAATATCCGTCTGGTTGACCTGTTTCAGGTTGGAGGAAAGGAGCGTTCCCAATATCGGCAGCCGGTTAAGGCCCGGGATCCCTTTTTTCGAACGTCGTTCCGAGTCTCTCAATAATCCGGCCATGATGCCTGTTTCGCCGTCTTTTAAGCGGATGCGGGTTTTGACCGAGCGGTTGCCGATGGTGGGGGGCATCGTGGATGTCCCGGGGCTGGTGATAAAGGTTAGTTTGAAATCCAGGTCAAGGCCGATTTCCCCATTATGGTGCACCTGGGGGGTGATAGTTATTTCGATGCCCACTTCCTGGAGATCATAGGACGTAATGGGCTGCTGATCCAGGCCGCCGGAGGCAAAGGGTACAAAACTGGTGCGGGGAAACGGCACCTTGTCCCCCAGTTTGATCTGGATTTTCTCGCCGTCTTCACCCCGCACCTGGGGCCGGGCAATCACCCGGGAATCGCTGTCGCTTTCCAGCAGCGTGTAAATCACCGTGGGAATGGTAAACTTAAAATCCGATGCATCCAGGTAATAAAAGCGGTTTCCGCTGATCCCGGCTTTATCGGAACCGGTATCCAGCGATTGAGTAATCTGGTACTGGCTGAATTCGCTTCCATATTGGGCCAGGCGGTCTTTGTTGACTTCCATGATATCCACTTTCACCAGCACTTCGGCTTTGCGTTTGTCGTAGAGGCGGATGAGTCTTTCCACCAGGGCCACCCTGTCCGGGGTATCCCGGACGGTAACGGTATTCTGGAAAGGGTCGGCGGTTATGTTTTTGATTTTCCCGATACGGGTGATTAATTTAACGCAGTCATCGGCTCTGATATTGGAGAGGTAGTAATTTTTAATGATCTGTTCATCATAGGCTTTGCGTTTTGAATCGGTATCCGGGATAATAATGATGGTCCTGGGGTCCAACAGCTTGTAAAAAAGACTTTTCAGGAGGCAGATGCGGTCCAGGGACTGGGTCAGGGTGACATCGTCCATGGTAATGGCCAGTTTGCCGGTTTTAAACCCGGGGTCGAAAATGATATTCATATCCGCCATTTTTGCCAACGCCGAGAAAACATTTTCCAGGGGAACTTCTTTGGAAAATTTGAGGTTGATTTTTTCTTCGTTTGTTTTACCCAGGGGGCTTTGGGAGAGGGCGGTTTTTTCTTTCAATTCTTCGATCCAGGTTTTTTCAGATACAGTAGGTTGGCCGGAGGCGAGTTTCAGCAGGTCTCTTTTTTCCAGGTTGGCGAGGTTATTGGAGGGGTTGTATTCCAGGGCTTTATTCAATTCCAGCAGGGCCAGTTGGTAGTTTTTTTGATTTTTATGTTCCAAAGCCAGGCGGTAGAAGTAATTAGAGGCTTCGATCATGGTTTCCATCAATTTGAGGCGGTAGCGGGCTTCGTCGGGTTTCAAACGAACGGCTTTCATGTAATAATCGACGGCTTCTTTATATTTTTCTTCTTTTCGCAGTTCCTCGGCTTTTTTAAATTTCATTTTACCGGAGGCGCAGCCGCCGGAATAAATGGCCAGGGCCGCCAGGATACAACAACATGTTAATTTTGTTTTTCGTTTCATTTTCATTTTCTACACCAATGATCTTTACCAATGGTAGGGGTTTGATTAATCAAACCCCTACATTATTATACCGGTGAAGGGGTTTAATCTTGATGAACCCCATTGTATGATTTCTTCATATAACCGCCGGCCCATAATAACCATGATGTCCCCGGTTTTTAAGCGCAAATAGGAACCATCCAACCCGGTCACACTGCCGATGGATTCCACTGCCTGAATCGCGTCATGCAGGTTCTGTAAATGATCCGCTAATGAACCAACCGAGCGATTCCTGATATTCTCCAGGCAAGTCTTTGCCTGGCGTATGGCGTTGGCGTCATGACCGGATACTTCCAGGGCCTCCAACTCTACCACCGTCTCGATGATGCGGGACAACACGGCCTGGGATACATCTATATTAAGAGATACTTCTTCCAATTTGGTCTCGCCATCGTGTATTTCTGTCTTGACTTCATAGTTTCCGGCTTGATCGGGCAACTTTAACCAGTAAGATATGTTTTCCGTGGCGCCGCCGGGAATTTTTATGTTCCATTGTATTTCGTTTTCATCCCCGGTATCTTCAAGCGCCGGGTTGTAATCATATCCCTCTACCCCGTAAGGCAGTATCTCTTTGACAATGAGATTCTTCTCCTCAGTACCTTCATTGGAAAAGGATATTTCCACGGGTAACACGCGGGTTAAGGTGGAAATGGTATAGATATCGCCGCTGAAAAGGTTCACTGCATTTACCAGCAATTGCGCAATCATTTCGCCGCCGGATTTGTATGCCAACGGCGCCACCGGCGTGGCTATTACCAGGATATGACCGCTGCCATACTTTCGATAGGTAATCACTGGCTGCTTTTTATGCAAGGTTTGACCGACAATAACTACATCCGCGCTTTTCTTTTCCAGGATTAAGCGGTTCTTTTCCAGTAATTCCATTTGGCCGCCGCCGCCGGTCAATTCGCCGGGCAATATTTCGATGACGGTTTCTTGCGCCCGGTCTTTACCGGTCAGCGGGCTTACGCTTACCCCCAACCAGTCCACCATATCCGGGACATTAATGGGATTACTGACAATGAATATCAACCCTTCACCGCGCCATACGCGCTCTTTTAATTCGTCGCGCAACTTCCGGCCCATTGTATGTCCAAATACGATGTTTATATTGGTATGGCCTTTGTGAAATTGAAAATAGGATTCCAATATACCCTGCGCCGTTTCATGTTGAATTTCAGCGGATTGGAACAAATTGTTTAAAAACACGACGGGGTCGAGATGACCGGTACTTCCGATGCCGGGGATTTGCAGGTTCATGATTAACACCCGGGGCCGCACGGCAATGGTTTTTTTGGGTTTGATGGCCGCCGCCGCCATTAGTTCGGCTGAGGCAATGACATTTTCCAGGTACTTTAAACGAATTTCATATTGTCCCTCCGGGAGGTTCAAAGCGAGGTTTTTTTTCATTGGAATTTCCTGTCCCAGCGGAATGGCGATTATAAATGTATCTGTTTTAACAGTCTCTTGACTCTCTTTATTTACTACCTCGATAACCGCGATTTCATCCTCCAGGGCCACGTTGCCAATGTTTTTCAATGTCATGGTCAGTTCCACTTCCGCATCGGTCCCGGAAGGTATTTTGACGGGTAATAGTTGCAGTGAGGCGGAAATGGTTTTGGTAGTTTCGATGAGTACATCGATCTCTTTATGTAGTGTCGCGCCGTCGGAGGCGACGTCCTGCGCCAGGGTGTATTCTCCCGCAGGGGTAACGCCGGTGTTGAAATGGTCGCTAAGCGCTTTACTGCCGAAAGCGGGCAATTCTTCAACGCGGGTGCGCTGGAAAATGGCTGTCCCGGTGCTGTCATGAATGATGGAAAGGTTCAGGGTCAGCGACGCGATGCTGTTTTGATTGTTAATCAGCCTTGTGATAATGATGATGTCGCTGTTAGCGGGCCAAATGATGGGTTCCACTTCCAGGTTGTAAAAAAGCAGGGGAACTTCTTCACTGATGGTTAACCGGTTATTGTCTTCGGAGTATTCTTTAACGGTATTGGTGGGGTCTATTTCAAACATAAAATTATGAGACCCGGCCTTGCCGCTGCCGCTCCAATTAAAAGTGATTTCCTGCGATGCACTTGCAGCCAGTGCGGGAATGGAAACGGTTTCAACGGGATTTCCATTATCGGTAAACGCCAGGGTTGTGGCGGGCGAGGTGGTTTTTCCGCGGTTGGTTACGGCTATTTTATAGGTATAGTTTAAGCCTACGCTGATATTATCCGTTAAGGTCAATGTTAAATCCGGCAGGTTTGTGCCGTAAAGGAAACCGGCGGTTTTTGTAGAGGCGAGGCCGTCGCCGGTTAAT
>JAPKZK010000053.1 GCA_026393835.1 Candidatus Aminicenantota bacterium
AAATTCGACAAATTGTAATAAAATCATCAATTTTCAGGAGCTGCGCCGAAAATCATTGATCTGTTCAGCATATATTGTTTTTTTTTAACGTTAAATTTGACGGAATTTGGCGAAAAAATCGACTTTTCGTTCAGACACTAATTAATATTATTTGTTTCATGCATTTCTTTTAACATAGCCATTAATATAAGTCAATCCCCTGGTGGTTAATTTTCCTTAAGAGGGACTAATTGCCAGCGAAACCCTTGTACCCCGCCCCCTGCCCCCTGTTTTTACTTCATCATTCATCATTCATCATTCATCATTCTATCCATTTTACTCATCATTCATCATTTTATTTTTCGCGCGCAAAAGCGCGAAAGGGGTAAAGGGGTAAAGGGGAAAGTTATAACGACCTCGAAAGGCGAAAGCCGGCAAAGGCGAAGCGGAGGGCGGGGTGGCGGTCGTAGCGGAAGGCCGCCCGGCAAATCGGGGCGTCGCTGAACCAACTGCCGCCGCGCAGCACCCGAGACGAGCCAACTGCAGGCCCCTGGGGATTTTCCTTAGGACTTTTCTTATAATAGTTTTCGTCATACCAATCGGAACACCACTCCCACACGTTACCGGCCATATCCATACCCCCATAGGGGCTCTTTCCCGAAGGGAATATGCCCACGGGGCTGGTTCTATTCAACCCACATTCATATGAATTACATTTATTTTTATCGAACTTATCTCCCCAGGGGTATTGAAAGCCGCGGCTGCCGCGCGCGGCTTTCTCCCACTGCGCCTCCGTGGGCAACCTGTAATCCTTTCCTGTTTTGCCACTGAGCCACTGCGCATAAGCGGCGGCTTCAAACCAACTCACCCTCACCACGGGGAAATTGGGGCCATTCCATTTGCGGTCATGCCATAATCCCGGTTCGAAAATGTTTTCCTTCTCCCGCCACTGCCAGCCCTCCGACGTCCAGTAATCTTTATTTTCATAGCCGCTGTCCTTGATAAACTCCTTAAACTCCGCGTTAGTGACCGGGTATTGCCCCATCATAAATTCATCCAGGTAAATTTGCCGAACCGGTTTCTCCTTATCATATTCTTCCGATCCCCTGGTAAATTCCCCGGCCCCGACGCGAATCATGAGTGGATTCGACGCATCGATGCGGGGGTCGCCCAATTGGCCGAGAATTTCCCCGGCTTCGAACCGCTCCTCCAAAGAGGCCGACGCATCCGACTCGATAATGGCCAACAACTTCTTCACGGCAAGATCAACCGCGGCCCCTTCCCGTTTGGAAGCTTGAAAGTCCCGCAAAGCCCTGGCGCCCAACAGTTGAATGCGCGGCTGGGAAGACTTTTTCATTATTTCGCATACGATATCGTTGCTGCGCTTTTTCATCTCCAGGTTCATCAAACCCAGGTAAAGCAGGATGGTTTCCTTCCACCAACCGTTTTCCAGGTGGGGTTTATAATCCATGTCCCGGTCCAGCATATGTTTGGCGGCCAGGAACTCCTGGAAAGATAAATGGGCAAACTCGATTTCCCCGCTGCTGAGCCGGTTCAATAACCCGCAAACCGGCTCGATGCCGTTAAATAATTCTTCGATGCGCCTTTTACAAACGGGAACCGGTTCGCACTCTCCCACCGGCCCCGGGTAGTTCCCCTTTAAAATATCTTTTGCATCGCAGGCTTCGATGTTCTTTAAGTTACGGGTCTGCATGGAAAAAGCCAGTTCCATGAGATATTCACGAACCTTATTCTCTTTTTCCCTATCCGCCGGGTCATGGAAACGGCGGTAAAGAAGATTGGCCACGATGCGGTCATAAAGGTCGGCCCGCTGGTCCGGGATACGCTTGCCGCCCACCATGTAGAACACACAAAGGGCGGTCAATAGGAGCGGGTTCCCGGTAAACAGGGCGGCGTGCTCATGGAGGCGGATTTCCGAAATCATATCCGCGGCGGTGACATCGGCCAGCCCCCGCGCCTGGCCGGATACGGCCCGGAACCACCGGGTAATAAACGTCTCTGCTTTTTTTTCGCCCAGGGGTTCGATATCGCGGAGGTATTTGCCAAAACTATGGTTGGCCCGTCCTTCGACGCCGTGGGGCCGACCGGTGATTAAAAGACGGTTCGCCCGGTAAGTGTGTTGAAACTTATGCAGCAGGTCCACCAGGTCATCCCGGTTCTCTTCCGGGACTTCGTCCAGTCCATCCAACAGGAAAAACGCCCGGTCTTGCGCCAGGTAGGCGTTAATGGTTTCTATGGTTAGCGGACACTGTATCTTCTTAAGGTATCCGGGCAGCAGCGCTTCAATGGTTATATTTTCCACCCCCTCCCGCAGCGCATTTTTGTATATCGGCCAGAGGTCTTTAAGCAATATGATGACCGGCAGGCAGCCCCGGAGGGGAACAGGGCCTGCGCCCCGGCTGAGACTGTAAGCCAGGTATTTAATTACCGTGGTCTTCCCGGACCCGGCATTGCCGCGCAGCAGTAAGCAATTCCACTTTCCCAGTAATTCTTCGATTTCCATGGTGGGCGGAACTTTCGAAGCTTCTCCTTCTTTCTCCTTAGCCTTACTTTTTAGCATTTTTTCATCCATGGGTTGATAGAAGGGGTTGGCCACTTCAAGGGCAATGTAAATCTCCGGGAGGTTAATGGTTACCGCCTCGGCTTTCCTGGCCAGTTGCTCCACCGGCAGGACGGAATGGAATTCCTTGATCCAATCGATATAATCCGCGGGTATTTCCAGCGGTAATGGGGGCGTCTTACCGGATGGTTCAGGTTCCCCCGGCCCCACCGGCGCCGCCGGTTCCACCGGTTCCATGCTCTCCATTTGGAAATAGGGTTTGCCCGCTTGATTTTCCCAGCGATAATTATCCGGTACGAACCGGGTGCGGGTCCTGGAATCGAGACGATAAGGCCATACTTTCAGTGTCACCCCGCCGGCCAGGAATCCCGCTTCGATAAATTGGAAGCCGATATAGTCTTCTTTATCTTTGGTATACGAGGCATTGGCCCCCAGGTGAATGCAGGAAAAGGATGGGTCTTTATAAATTTTTGCATCGTCCAGGTGGGAATGGCCATGAAGAACCATCCGGCAGTGGCTGAGGATCTCTCCTTCGCATTTGCGGGTATCTTTTTCATCCAGCCAATTGCTGAGGGGGTGGTGCATTAAAAGAATTTTATTTTTTTCGCCGGACTGTTCCAGGGCCTTCATTAACTGGGGATAGCCCAGGGCTATCTTCAAATTCTCATTATCGTCGCCGGAGGCCCAACAACTGTTCAGCCCCAAAAAGGAAACCCCATGGGATTTGTAATCTTTAAACCAGAAATAATCTTCATCTCCCGGGTAAAGTCCCGGGGCCAATTCTTTTACGAATTCCTTGAAACATTTGAATTTAACATGAATAGTATGCAGGCGGTGCTTTCGGCTTCCCAGGAAATCATCGATTTTATCATCCTTAATGATGTTTTGATAGATAGGAAAGCAGGGGTCCACTTCATCGCGGTCCACATCGTGGTTGCCCGGGACCACCAGGAATTCGGTTTCCTTCGGTAAGCCGGCTTTCAATTTGACAAGAAAGGTCAGCGCCTGATCATATTCCTCTTTCTTCCCTGAAAAGGCGATGTCCCCGGTAATCGCCACGAAATCCGGGTTCCCCTGTTTTTCGGCATGGCCGGTTACGGCCCCGATCAATCTTTCCTGTACTGTTTGACGAAACACATCATTGTCGTCATCTTTTTTCTTTTTAAAATGGATATCGGACAGGTGTAAAATAGTTATTTCACTCATGGTCTCACCTTTTGTATATTAAATGTAAATAGCATAAATAGAAAGCTGCTCTGCTTCTCTTCCTTCTTTTTCCTCTCTTCCTTTTTTTACTTCCTCATTCATCATTCTATTCAGCGGCCTTCATCGCCCCAATCATTTCGTTATCGACACAATCCTCCAATATTTTCATATATTTTTCTGCCGTTTCAAGCCAACGCTTAACCTTTTCCTCTTCAAAAAATATAAGAGTTTCATAATCTCCCTGTTGTCTGAAATCAAACATCTGGGAATAGAATTTTCCAATTTCAACGGCTACGATGCCTGTTTTAATAAAATGCTTGTTAAAAAGAGCGATGATCCCGGTATGTTTGGGTGAAGAAAGGTTTCTTACTTGCAGTAATACACTCACTTCATAAAAAAGGGCATAATAAATTCGGTTGACTGCAGAGAATAATCGTTTACCTTCAAATAAATAGCGGGCATCCTCAAGGGTTTGTGCGGCCTTTTCGCGGCGATATTTCATAAAGTCTTCCTTCGCAGTGCAGGTCATATTCTCATATCCGAAGTGAATCTCGCTGCAAGTTTTGGTAGAACGGCATAACGGCAGCGAATTCGGAATTCCAAAACTCCTTTGATTGGACAACAATACCGAAAACCACATCTTGTTCCAAGCCTACGTCATAAGCCAAACCAAAAACCTCTTCCATCAAATCTGTATTCACCTCACCGGGAAACAACACCAGGATATCGATATCCGAATCATAGCGATAATCGTTCCGAGCCACGGAGCCATAAAGATAAAGCTCTACCTTATCTCCAAAACGGTAGATCAATGCTCTTTTCAGCCTGGCAATCGAACTATTAATATTCGCTTCATTCATTTCAAAACCCTATCGATTGTAATATAGTATTTTCGGATCGATTTGTCAATCTTTAACTTAAGAGATTCATCAAACCCTTATTTTGGGAAGAGGTCCTCTAATTAAAAATCAAATGCCGCTTTGCGGCGTTCGTCGACGGGCTTCTCACCTTCTCTATTTCTGCACCTGCTCCCTGTTTTTTTTCTTCTATCTTTTTTCCCGCCTTTTCTTGTTTTTTCTCACCTTCTCACCCTCTTACCTTCTCACCTTCTTTCTTTTCTTCATCATTCATCATTCCCTTTTTCGTGCGCGAAAAACTTCCCCTTTGCCGGCCAGGAAATCGATGTCCATGGTGGAGTGAAACTCTTTTATCCACTCTTTATAGGCTCCGGGAAGAATGCGGCGGCTTCGTCGTATTCCTTTCCTGAAAAAGCAATATCCCCGGTAACTGCGACAAAATGCGGGATTCCGTGTTTGGTCGAATAAGTTTTAATGGTTTCGATCATTTTTCGCTGGACATCTTCACGGAAAGTAGTGGAGTCTTCGTACTTTTTCGCCTTAAAATGAATGTCGGATAGATGCAAAATAGATATTTCACTCATGGTCTCACCTTTTTAATTTTTTAGATCTCCCCGAAGGGGGGCGACCCATCGCCCCCATCGGTATTAGTGGCCCGTAATTGTGTTATCGATGGCAAGGGACAGCCATCTGTTGACCTTGTATCGATTCTTTAAATTGTTTGACTTTTTCGGTAGGAAAGCCGGTTATTTTTGCGATAAAATCTATTGATAGTCCTTCACAAAGCAAATTCTTAACCACATCCCATTTACCTTTCTCGATACCTTTCTCGATACCTTTCTCGACACCTTGATCTATCCATTTTTCTGCAATGGTAGCCATGATATCACCTCCTTGACTGAATACTTCGGAAATCGATTCATGAATCTCATTATCGGTTAAATTCCCCGGGCTGCTTACCAGGTAATTTACCAGCGCAAACAAGTAATCTCTCGCGCTGGAGCTGTCTTTAATCTCAAGAAAAAATTGTAAAATCTCATGGAGTTTATCTTTCAACTCAGGTTTAAAAATATATTTAAGAGTCATTAAAAGGATTCTTAATACTGTATTTCCTTTAATCTCTTCATCTTCCTCGTGGGAAATATCCAGGAGTTGGAATTGGAAATCGGGAATAAATTCTTTCAATACCACCGGGAATTTAAACAAAGTGCTAAAGCGTTTTGCCAACTTCCATTTTTTACCGCCATGATATAGTACCACCGGGATAATAACCGGCAAATACCTGGCTTTTTTATTGTTCACCAGGAATCGATCCCAAATTTGCACCATATATTTGAGTAATTGAAAACTTGAAAAGCGAAATTCCGTACTCTTGTGTTCCAGCAGCAGGAAAATATACCCCTGCAAATGGTCGGCGAAATTCACTTTATACAGTAAATCCGAATAGTACTTTGCCAGGTTTTCATCGACGAATTTATCTTTGATATATTCGAGGGAATCCAGGTCCACGAGTTCGGCAATCTCTTTCGGCAGGTATTCCCGGAATAAACTGCGGGCGGTTTCGTTTTCCTGGAGGAACTTTTCCACCATTCGGTCGTGGGGTGAATTTATTTCTTTTCCGGCAGTAGAACTTTTTTCGTCTTTTTCAATTATGTTACTCATCGGTTCTCACGGTTCAATTATAGCGGCAATATCTTTATTTGTCAACCGTAAGGATTAAGGATTCGTTTTCCTCCTTATTCGTCTCATTCCTCTCTTCCGCGCTTCCTCTCTTCCTTTTTTTTCTTCATCATTCATCATTCATCATTCTATCCATTTTTCTTCATCATTCATCATTCTATTTTTCGCGCGCAAGAGGGTAAAAGCGCGAAAGGGGTAAAGGGGTAAAGGGGAAAGTTATAACGACCTCGAAAGGCGAAAGCCGGCAAGGCCGGGGCGGAGGGCGGGGTGGAAGCCGCCGCGGCAGGCCGCCCGGCAATCCGGGGCGTCGAAGAACCAACTGCCGCCGCGCAACGCCCGGTTCGAGCCGTCTGCAGGTCCCATCGGGTTCTCTTTGGGACTTTCCTTATAGTAGTTCTCGTCATACCAATCGGCGCACCACTCCCACACGTTACCAGCCATGTCCATGCAGCCGTAAGGACTTTTCCCGTCCGGGAATATACCCACGGGACTGGTGCGCCTCAATCCACTTTCATACGAATTACATTTATTTTTATCGAACGTATCTCCCCAGGGGTATTGAAAACCGGCGCCGCGGCTGCCGCGCGCGGCTTTCTCCCACTGGGCTTCCGTGGGAAGCTGATACTTATGGCGTGTTTTCTCACTCAACCAAACCGCATAAGCGGCGGCTTCATACCAACTCACTTCCACCACCGGGAAATTGGGACCGTTCTTTTTGCGGTCATGCCATGATCCCGGTTCGGTAATGTTTTCCTTTTTCCGCCACTGCCAGCCCTCAGGCGTCCAGAACTCTTTTGTTTCATAGCCCTTATCATCCATAAATGCCCTGAATTCTCGATTGGTGACGGGATATTTCCCCATCATGAATTCATCCAGGTATATTTGTCGAACCGGTTTCTCATCATCATTTTTTTCCGATCCCCTGGTAAACTCCCCGGCATCGACAAGAACCATGGCTGGATTCACTACATCGATGCGCATATCCCCCAGGCTGCCCACCAACTCACCGGCCTGGAACCGTTTTTTCAGATCGACGTCCGACTCTATCAAACGAAGCATTTCCTCGCGGGCCAAAGAGACCACCCGCGGGTCCCTCTGGGAGGCCTGGAGATCGCAAAGCGCCCTGGCCCCCAACAACCCGACATCGATAATATCCCGGTTAACATCCTTTCCTGTTTTTAAAATCCATTCCACCATACCGCTGCTCTTCTTAGGGGAAACCGTACTCCAATAACCGATGTAAAGCAAGATGGTTTCCTCCCACCACCCGTTGGCCAGGTAATCTTTGCATTCGATATTCATATAAACCATGTGCCTGGCCGCCAGGAATTCCTGGAAAGTAAGGTGGCTAAACTCGATCTCACCGCTGCCGCGGCGGCTGAACAACCCGCAGGACGGTTCGATTTCTTCCAACAGGCCCGATATCCTGCGCTGGTAATGATTGTCTTTTTCATCCGGCTTTGAGGGAAAGGTCTCCCTTAATATGCCCAGGGCGTCGTCCATATCGATGCCCCGCGTATTCTTTACCTGGGCCTGGAACGCCAGGCGCATTAAAAACTCCAGGATTTCATCTTCTTTCCCGGGCTGGGCCGGATCATGAAAGCGGCGGCTGATAAGATTAACGATAACCCGGTTATAGAGGTCGGCCCTCTGCTCGGGTATGCGTTTGCCGTCCTGGTAAAGTATGCATACCGCGGTCAACAGCAGCGGGTTCGCGGTAAATACGGCAATACGATCGTTCGACCGGATATCCGCAATCATCCCCTCAGCCGTTACGGTCCCAAGCCCTTCGGCCCGGCCGGATACGGCCCGGAACCATTTTTTAATGAAATTGGCGCTCAGCCGGTCATCCAGGGGCTCGATATCCTGCAAACCATCCCCGAACCGGGCCTCTGCCGTACCCGCGACTCCATGGGGACGGCCCGTCAGTAAAAAACGGTTCTCTTTATTATCAAAGCGGAACCGGGCAATCATCTCCACTAACTCGGTCCGGAGATTTGCCGGCGCTTCATCCAGGCCGTCGATGAGAAACAATACCCGATGTTGGGATAGAAACGCGGATATGATTTCCCAGGTGAGCCTGCATTTATTTTTTTCCAGGTAAAGGGTCATTAATTGCTCGAACATGATATTCTTAGGCCCATCCCGGAGTTCGTCCCGGTAGATGGACCAGAGGTCCTTAAGAAAAACCATTACCGGCAAATAACCCTTGAGAGAGGCGGGGCAAGAGTCATGGGCAACGGTATAAGCCAGGTGTTTGACGAGGGTAGTCTTACCCATACCGGCGTCGCCGCGCAGTAAAATGAGATTCTTCCGTCCTACCAGGGCCTCGATATCGACGGTTGGGGGTTCTTTGGTTTTTACTTCTTCCTTAGCCCCGGCTTCCCGCAACTTTTCAAGTTCTTCTTTATAAAACGGGTTCCGGGTTTCAATGGGGATATAAACTTCCGGCAGGCTGACGGTAATAACCTCCCCTTTCCTGGCCAGCAGGTCGATATCCATTTTGGAATGAAAGGCCCTCAGCCACTCCCGGTACCCGTCGGGGATTTCCAGGGGCGGCAGGGATTTTCGTGTATCCGCTTCCCCGTGGGAGTTATCAAAAGTCTTTAAATCAAAGTAATCCAAAGTCTGCCCTTCATAGCGATGGGTATCCGGGACAAACCGCTTCAGGTCCCGTTCATTCAAACGGTAAGGCCACACCCTTACGGCTGCCCCTTCCCCGGAAAACGACGCCCGGATGAATTGGAAACCGATAAAACCCTCTTCATTAATGGTATAAGAGGCATTGGCGCACAGGTAAATACAGGAACAGGATGGATATGTCTCCACAAGGGCCAGGTCCGAATGCTTATGACCATGGAGTATCAACCGGCAATTTTTAAATATTTCGCCGCTGTAACGGTTAAAGTCGTCTTCATTCAACCAGTTGAAGGGGTGGTGCAGTAACAGGATGCGGTTCGGTAAATGAGATTCCTTAAGCGCACTCATCACCTGGGGATACCCCAGGGCAATATTATTCTTGTCCTCCTCGTTTTCACAGGCCCAACTACTGTTAAGTCCTAAAAAAGAAACTTTCTTATCATCGCAATTCTTCACCCAGAAATAATCCTCTTCCGTTGGATATAATCCCGGGTTCAACTGACGCGCAAATGCCCGGAAAGCTGTAAATTTGGAATGAACATGTTTTTTCATTCTCTTCGGGTCCTCGAGAAAACCATCGACTTTGCCGGACCCGGCAATGGTGTGAAGACTAAATATTTCGGGGTCGGTTTCTTCCCGGTCCACATCATGATTTCCCGGGACCGCCAAGATTACGGTTCTTTCGGGCAATATTTCTTTAAGCTCTTTAAAGAACTCCCCGGCCTCGTCATATTCTTCTTTTTTCCCGGAAAAAGCAATGTCCCCGGTCACAGCCACAAAATCCGGGGCAGGTTTCTCTTTGTCCAGGTGCGCCCGGATGGCGGCCAGCATTTTTGTTCGTACATCCTGGCGGTATGTTTTAAGCGGCTCTTTGTCTTTCCGCCTGAAATGGATATCGGACAGGTGCAAAATAGTAATCTCGTTCATATGCTCACCTTTTCAAACTTCCCTGGAGAAGGTTTAATATATTAACCAGGACTTATTAATAACACAAATAGAACGAAATCTCAAGCCCGGAATTCGAGTTACGATAAAAGAGCTTGATTTTTCGTCACTTTTGTGGTAGTGTGGTAGTGTTGTAAGTTGTTTATACCTTAAGTGAGGTAAACCATGTTATCGATAGAATTACCAACGGATGTTGAAAAACATTTCGTCGATATGATAAAAAGAAGCTACAATGGCAATGTAAAAAGCGCCATCGTATCGTTAATGAAAATGCACGACAAATATAGATGGAAAGCACAACTGGCGGATGATGTGAACTCCATTCGGAAAGAGGTACGCCGGAAAGGCGGTATCCATTCAAAGGATATTGAAAACGCCATCAAAAATTACAGGAAGAATAAAGCAAAACCAGATGCATAAAATTTTCCGGGTTGTGATCGATACCAATCATATTGTATCAGCGATTTTAAGTGCACGCGGGGCTTCATCAAAGTTGATCGATTGGATAACGCGTGAGAAGGATTATTTCAGGTTACTTTTATCAGAACCAATCTGGGATGAATATAATACCGTTGCCGATTGGTTGATTCCTGATTCGAAACAAATTGAGAAAAAACGTATAATGAAGACATTACACGCTCAATCAGAATGGATCATCCCGAACTTGCAATTAGAGGTTTGTATTGACCGGTCTGATAACCGTTTTTTGGAATGCGCAGTGGCTGGGAAAGCAGATTACCTGGTAACAAAAAACATTCGACATTTTCCACAGAAGCAATACCGAAATGTTAAAATTGTCCGGATCAAAAAATTTTTAGACGTACTGGAAAAAATGGAAAAAGAGCAAGCTCGACACGAAGCACGAAATACATGAAAGTCGCGAAAATATAAAAACATAATCGTTGCCCCGGCGGGGCAGGACCTTTTTGAAAAAAACCCTCACGGAGGGCGAGGTCCCGACACCCCCCAAAACTTTTCATAATCTGTGTTAATCAGTGTAATCCGTGGACAATCTTTTATACAACTTTTCCTGCTCTTTTACCATGTAATCGGCATCCCAGGGCGATAAATCTTCCCCGGCAAAACCCGCCAACCGCTCCCGCTCTTGATCATTATTCACCAGGTATAATATCCTCTCGGCAAAGGTTTCATAATCCCGCACATCCACCAGGAACCCGTTTTCGTTCTCCTTTATCACCTCGCGGTTCCCGGGTATATCGCTGGCCACCACCGCCTTTTTCTTTAACCGCAACTGGACCAGGCTCTGCGGCAACCCCTCCCATAATGCGGTGGAAACCCCCAAATCGAAAACATCGACGGCATTCTCTATATCAAACACAAACCCCGGCAGCCGGAACCGCTGGAAAATATTTCTCTCCTGCAACGCCGCTTCCATCGCCCCCCGTAACTGGCCATCCCCGGTAATCATAAACACTACATTCTTTTGCGTTTTCCCCGGGGCCAGCACCCGCTCGGCGATCTCCACCAGATGAAACAACCCCTTCTGCTGCTTAAAAGGCGCTATAATACCGCAAACGAAATCTTCTTCTTTCAAATCGTACTTTTCCCTGAGGGTTTTGGTATCCGCGCATTTCTCAAGAAACTTTTTATAAGGAAACCCGCTGCGGATCAGGGTATAATTTTCTTTGATCAATTTTTTCCCCAGGGCGATGCCGATATCGTCGTTGGAGACAAAGACAAAATGGCCGGTTATTTTTGAGACCAGTTTTTCCGCCGTCACGTAAAAGGTTCTCTTTAAAAATGATTGATAAGGGGAAAAAGAGAACCCGTGGACCGAGTGGATAATGACGGGAACGCGCAGGGAGAAAGCCGCCACCCGGCCGATAATGCCGGCTTTGGAGGAATGCGTATGAACGATATGGGGTTTGATTTTTTTCATTATGTTACGCAGTTGGAAAAAGGCTTTGATATCTTTGATGGGGTTGATTTGCCGGACCAGGTCCGGCGCGATGAAAAGTCGGTCCTTTTTTTTAAACCGGTCAGCCAGGATTCCGCCGGGCCCGCTGATAAGAAAGGCATCGAAACGGTTTTCATCCAGGTTTTCACAAGTATAGACGGTATTAACCTGGGCTCCGCCCAGTTCCAGTTTGGTAATGATATGAACCACGCTTATTTTTTCCATTTCATTCATCACACTATTCTTCCTTTGTAAGGGTACAATTATAGACCATTTGGAAATGAATTCAAACGTTTATTGAATTTTTTCACTCTTACTATTTATTAAATTTACCCACAGATGGATCAATATGATGCTGCCGGTCTTTCTTGAATTTTCAGAAACAAATTTTGCCGTGGTTGAATATTTATATTCTTCAGTCAATTTATCGTTTTCGGACCATTGAGCCGAAGTCGGAATCTCTCCTTCTATCAATGCATCGATCCACGAGTTAATAGTATAGCGCCAGTAATCGAAATCATATTCTTGCAGATACCCGATCATACCTCCGTATTTTATGCCTTTACCATGAATCTCCTTTTTAAAACGTTCCACGCCCCCGCATTGTTTATATTTTCCTTTCTCCATTCTTCCTACCAGGTACTCTTTTTCTCTTGCCTTTGAAATTTTACTCAATCGCTTGGCCTCGATTGAGAAAAAAGATTTACGGTTACCGTAACATTTTGAATCGATCATTATTACCCCGATATCAACCTGGGGACTGCCGCCCTTCTCAGACTCTTCCATATACTCTTTTTCAAACATGAACGGGAAATTCTCTTTCTTCGCGTGATTAGTTAAGAATATACAAAGTTCCTGGGTTAACCCTTTTTCATTAGTTATCGAGGAGATAAGCTCTTTATTCGAAAACGCTGCCAATTGTTTTTCAATAAACGACACCACCCTTGATACGGAAGTATCTGCCCGGAGAACTTTTAGCCCGCCGGATGCGATTCTCCCTTTGTCATAATTCAGCATCCCTCAATATCCTTGTTCCACCAGGTCTGCAAAGGTTTCATCCGCGTCACGTACTGCAACAGACCGCAGCCAATATCTTTTTTGATTCGGTTTAATTAAGTAAATCACATTGTTGTCATAAAGACGAAGAACTCTTATAATCCTTAAATTCACGGCGATATCCCTCCGAATAAGCTGACTTAGAACATTTTCAAATTTATCCGGGTCTTCGCATGCTAATTTGGGATCTTCCCCATAATAAATGGGTAGACATACGAATGAATTGGTTTGGATGGGTTCAGCCGGTTTGAACTCCTTGTACACAGAGTTAAGTACTTTGCAATAAATCTTCCCGAATTGCTCCAATTCTTTGCCGTTAACAGGTTTCACAGCTTTCGAATTTTCGCCCCGTCTTCGAAAATCCAACAAATATTCCAACACATCATCAATCAAAATCGCTTCGATTTCCGAAAGGTCTAATTCCTTCTCCTCCCCCGGGTAAGGCAAACTTTCAATATCGCTCTTTAATAGCGATGACGCCTTATTTATCAAATAACGACCGCTGTAAACCGCTGCCCAAAACAAATAAAACTTATTGCACCTTATGCGCCGCTCTATTTCTTGCAGCTCATTCGTCTGGTCGGCGGGCGCATGGATGCCGATAATCGAGTTCTTGAAAGAAAGGGAATCTTCTCGAAAAGCAACCGGTATCGACTGTCTGCCCACACCCTCCTTAATCAAAACATGGGGCCCTTCGTAAATTTCTTTTTTTCTTTCACGGAGAAAATATTTATCCCGGAGAATGCGAATCTTCGATTCCTCGATACCCTTATCCGAAAAAGCTTCTACCGGCAGCTCTTTTTTACCGGTAAGGAACCCGGCTTCTTTGCATTTTCCCTTTAAGGCATTATATTCTTTTATTTCTTTTTCGGACAGGTTGTCCAACTTTTCCCGGAGCGATTCAAAACGGTCGATATCCTTCCTTTTAGAGAGAATTAACCCCTCTCCCCACACCCAATTTTCGCTCTCCTCTTTCGTATGCAAATAGTCCCCAAATTTCCTGAAAACGGAAACTCTTTGTGCGAAATAATAAATTCTCCCACCGCCCAACAAATTGGACTTCCAGGTGAGACTGTCATTTAACGCCATCTTATAAGGGACATGATGAAAATCATAATGATCCAGTTCGAAATACATTTTTTCCTTTGCCGGCTTTGTCCTGCGAACGGTGACATGAAGGATGTCCTTGAAACCCGGTTTTTCCTTTTTGGCAAACAGGCTTAAGACGGCAACATTGGAACTCCCGAAGAGAACCGAACTTAAAGCTGTAAAGTCCAGTATTTGTTTGACGTTATAATTCTGAAAGAAATATTTCCTGAATTCACATGCGTTTTGATTATAAAGGAAAGGACCCGATGGCAAAATCAAGCAGAGTAAGCCCCCGGTTTTACATAATGTCACGGCCTCCACCAGGAATAACAGGGCCAATTGGTTGTCCGGGAGCTTTGGTCTATTTTTTCGCCGGGCGGTTTCTATCTTCCCGGCAAAAAAGGTCGTTAATTTAGCGATGAATGGCGGGTTGCCGATAACCAGGTCGAATTTTTCCCGCAAGTCCCCCCGATCTAATATCTCGAAGAAATCTTTTTCAAACAGATTGCCTTTGTTTTTTAGATCGTCGAACTTAAGGTTTTCCCAGATTTCCCGGGGGGAAAGCTCGTCCAACAGCGCCAGGCTGAGACTAAAAATGGTTAATTGGACGGCCTTCGGGTCTACATCGATTCCGTATATACTCTCTCTTAGTAATATTT
This sequence comes from Candidatus Aminicenantota bacterium, assembly GCA_026393835.1. Classification (GTDB taxonomy): domain Bacteria; phylum Acidobacteriota; class Aminicenantia; order UBA2199; family UBA2199; genus JAKAGC01. The sequence continues at coordinate 14,611 of JAPKZK010000053.1, forward strand.
TTAAAGTATTCAAGCCCGGGGTTTGCCAATCATTCTGAATTCGCCACCAATCGATGATCCGGCGGTACGCCGCTACCAGGAACACACCGGAACCGCAAGCGGGATCCAGTACTTTAAAGTTTGTCCCGGTTCCTGTAAGCGGCATTGCCTCATCTACCAGGAAGTGGACCAAATAAGGAGGAGTGTAAACGACCCCTTCCTCGTCCCCCAAAAATTCTTCATAAATGTTACTTATCAATTCAATGGGTAAATCATTAAAAGAATACAACGGCCAGAGTGTGCCCTGACCGGTCATTTCGGTTCTTCCTTCAAGAAATTTTGCAAAGGGCCTTAAATCGGTTTGAGATAACATCTCCCTTTCATCATGATCTTTCCATGAAAAAATTTCGCCATTAAAATGCCGACTTAAATAATCGAATAGTCTTAAGCCAGCCCCATTTTCTTTTAACACCTCGGCGAAATTTTTCGCTCCTTCCGCGAACCGGTTAAAAAAATCTTGAGGGAATACGGTATTCCCTTCCATATCTCTTCGCTCCTCCAGGTATTTTACCAGGATAGACATCACCAGGAGTTTGTCTGTAATATCTTTTCTTAAAACGCATTCTTTAATGATGCGCTTTCTTATTTCTTTTAAATACTTCAGCAGTGTTTCATAAGAACTATCATCTAAATTGAAATTGTCTTTATATATGGATGTTTCCCAAAAAGAGCCATTATCGAATCTCCTGGCTGAAAATTCTTTTAACTTATCCAATTCTTTTTCAACATCGGCGGCCAGGCTAATAATCTCCATGGGGGAAGTAACCACTTTACCTGTTTCGGGGTCCAGCCCGGGTTTTTTTAAGCAGTTGAAAATTTTGACTTCTGACCTGGTAAATATAAAAAACAGTTTCACCTCTCCCGAATTCCATAATTTACGGTGCAGTTCAGCGATTTCATCTTCCTCCCTTTGCCTGGTGGTGAGGTCATAAATGTAAATCTGGGCGATCGGGGGTCTTCCATTGTCAAACCGGCGGAAATAGACGGCATCCACCTGGTATTTTTTGGCTTTTTCCAATGCAATGTGTTCATAATTATTCAATTGGAATTCATCGACGAAAACCAGGCCGGAGTCTTCCTGTGAACCAGGCGCCAACATATCCAGTTGTATGAGACCGCGTTCAAACTCCTTTGCTAATTGACGATTCAACCTTTACTCCATTTACCGTTTTTATTTTTAAAATATATTATATGCATAACGCCTTTTTTTTACAAGCCTTATCTTTCATTCTTTGATAAATATTATAATATAGCAGGTATGCCAGATAACGGTATATCGCATTTTTATCCGTGTTCGTCCGCGGCTAAACTTTCAATTGTTCAACACACGCGAGGGCGTCCTTGATATCGTCGCTCATGGAGGTGTAATTCCAGGAACCATACCTGCCGATGGAATATATGCCATACTCTTTCAACTTCTCCAGCGTGGGCGGCACAACTTGCGGCCAATTGGTGGTAAAAAGGACATACGATACGGGAATGATACGTGCGTCGAAAAAGACCACCTCCTCCCCTACCTCGATCACGTTTAATGCCTTCAAGGTAAACACGATCTCTTCCCGGAGTTTTTCTTTATCGATGATGGTTCCGGGGGTTACGGTCTTTTCCAAATAACAGGCGGGGTGCGGATGCACCGGGTAAAACCCGGCCCGGTAAAAGGGGATATTCCTGTCCGCCAGGTAAACCCAATGAAACCGCTTGCGCTTCCGCTTTAAAATCACATTTACCAACAAGGTGGAAATATGATGGAATTCCCGGGGCGACGGGAATAAATCCACGGGTTCGATTATCTTCACCAGGTTCTTCAAGGGCATGGAGGTAATAAGTTTATCATAAGCGTATTCGCTGACGGCGGTTTTCACCCGTTTCTTAAGTATATCGACGCCGGTAACCTCTTCATTTAAATGGATGCGGTCTGGGGTAATGGGCCCGGCATAGTTTTCGATAAAATGCGTCAACGAGGACGCGGGATAATAGAAAACAGGGTTGTACCCGGTGTTGAAAAACTTCTTTCCCCCGGCCCCGGCAACAATGCGCTCTTTGTCCGGCGGCGGGATACTACCCCGGTCCATATTGGCAATGATCTCCCGCAAATCGATATTGTAATACCCGGTCAAAAATGGCTTGAAAAATAATTCGAACAGCGTCTTCCCGAAATTGATCGCTAAAAAATCATGCAAATTGGCCGCCGGCGTGAACCGGTTTTCCATGATCTCTTTGACTATCTTGTTTCTTACCGCAACGGGCAGGTAAGAGAGATGGAATTGAATCGGAAAAGGGATTAACCGGTCCAATGCAAAAGTTTTACTTTTCCGGTTAAACTTTTTAAATGTGCAGATACTTTGCACCAGGGTTTGAATGTCGGCTTTGTCCTGGAAATGGAAATAATGACCCCCAAAATCGAACCGGCAGCCGTCGGCCCGGTACTGGGTAGACAGGCCGCCCAGATAATTTTCCTTTTCCAGCAGGAGATACTCTTTTTTCCCTTGCAGTTGCCTGGCGGCAGTTAGACCGGAAACCCCGGCGCCGATGATAACGATCATTCCATTTTCACTCTTGCCAGCACGGCCCCGAACACGACGAAAAAGAGCGCCACTGCCAGCGTGGTAACGATGGTAACGGTCTTATCGGTATAAAAATTCAAAATCACCAGGCCGCATAAGACGAGCTGAATCACCAGGATGATACTGACGGTCCGGGCAGTGGAAAGACCGTATTTTTTTTTCAACCGCAGCGCAAAATGATCCGGGCTGCCGAAAAATGGGGACTTCCCTTTCAGTAACCGTAAAACAATCACATAAACCATATCGAAAATGGGAATAGACAGGATCATGATCCCTGAAATAAACCCCAGGTCATTGTATACACTGTAATCCCCCAAAATAGTCAACGAACCGATAATGATTCCCAGCACCATGCTGCCGGCGTCCCCCAGGTAAATTTTCGCGGGTTCCCAGTTGAATTTCATAAAACCCAGCAGCGCCGCGGCCAGGCTCAAGGATAGAATGGATATCATGATCTTCTCATTATACAGGGAAATCACAAACAGGGTTAAACAGGAAAAAGCCCCGATAGAGGAGGAAAAACCATCCAGGATATCGATGATATTGAAGGCGTTAATAATGGAAAGCACCCACAAAAACGTCAGCAGGACATTTAACCAGGGGGGCAAAAATGATAGATTGATACGGATGCCGCTCTTAATAAGAATGTAAGTGGCCACCACCTGGAACAAAAATTTAGTGCCCGGGTTAATGGCTTTGAAATCATCGAAAAGCCCCACAATTAATAATATGGAACTGGCAAACAAAATTCCCAACAGCTCCTGGCTGAATTGGAACACCGGGAAAAGGCTGACCGGCGCTATAACGGCAAAATAGACGATCACACCCCCCATATAGGGCACCGGTTCCTTTTGTTTTTTTAACCGGTTGTCGGGAACATCCATCAAGTTGTACCGGTAAGCCACCTTCCTGATAATGGGGGTCCCGTAAATGACCAGTAAAAAGGAAAGCGCAAACGACAGGGCTAATTCGATCTCAACCATCTTGCTGCTTCTCCTTGTTACGAATTTCTTGCTCTTTGTCTTTTAACATTTTCCGCTTTGCCAATGCAATCTTGAAAAGTTTTCTTGATTTCATCAGGCTTATTATAATTTTTGGAGAAAAAATTGTCAACAAACCCACCCAGGCGATATCTTTTACAATAATAAACGGGATGGCCCAGTAGAACCGCTTGAAACGAAAGTTTTTAATCAACGTTAAATACCGGTTCTTCACCAGGTGATATTTGATAAAGGTGGGCCGCGCCAACGCCAGAGAGAAACGTGAGAAACGCGACCAAAAACTTTTTTCCAGCGTGGCGCTGCGGAAATGGCAAACCCGGGCCCCGGGGAAAAACAGGACTTTCATGCCCAGCAGTTGGGCCCGCCACCCGATGTCGAAATCTTCCCAGAAAATAAAAAAATCCTCATCGTAATAATCATCCCCCAGTTTCAGAATTTCCAGGGCGGACCGCCGGAAGACCGTGGCGGCGCCGCACACGGAAAACATGGGCTTTTCGTTAACGTCCACCCTGGCTAGGGGACGATTGAAACCGATCTCCCGGGGGTGTAGGGCTTTGGAATAGGTCTGCCCGGCGGAATCCACGGTGCGGTTATCGAAGCGCATGATTAAGGGGGAAAGCAGGGAAAGCCCCGGGTCCCCTTCAAATTTTTTTATGACGGCGGCGTTAAAATCCACATCCAGTATGATATCGGCGTTGGCCGCCAATACCAGGTGGGAGTGGGTGTCACGGATGCCCATGTTGGCGCCTTTTGCATAGCCGCTGTTATAATCAAGCGCTATCTTTCGCAGTGAGGGGCAGTCTTTTTCAAAGGATTCGATGATTTTTAGAGATTCATCGGATGAATGGTTGTCCACCACCACGATTTCTTTAAAGGGAACAGACTGATGGATGAGGGAGTTAATATTTTCTTCCAGGAACTGTTCCGAATTATAACTAATAACCACGACGGAGATATCCACGAATCACCTTACCCGTATACCCCTTGCCCCCGGTAAAGATTCCAACCGGCAGGTATAAAAATGAAGGAACAGGTAACGCCTGTTCGCCTGTTCCTTACATCTTGCTTACTTTCTTACTTGCTTAAGGTCGATTACCTGTCCTGTACTACCTGCCGGTCCACATTAAATAATACCCAGGGCTTTGCCGCCTTCCTTGAACCCTTTCAAAATAAATTCCAGGTCCTGGTCGGTATGGGTGGCGGTAAAGGAGGTTCGGATCAGGGCGTCTTCCGGCGGCACGGCCGGGGAGATAACCGGGTTGGTAAAGATGCCGTAATCCCTGAGATAGCGCCACAACAGGAAAGTCTTTTCCATATCCCTGATAAAGACCGGGATAATCGGGGTCTGGGTGTTGCCGGTGTGGTAGCCCATGTCGGTTAATCCCTTGTTGATAATGCGGGTGATTTCCCACAGCCGTTCACGTCGCCAGGGTTCGGTCTTGATAATTTCCAATGCTTTATAAGCAGAAGCAAGAGAGGCTGGAGTAATCGAAGCAGAGAACATCAATGCCCGCGCCACATGTTTGATATACTGGATAATCTTACGGTCGCCGGCCACGAAACCGCCCAGCGAAGCAAAGGATTTGGAAAAGGTTGTCATGACAAGGTCTACATCATCCAGCACGCCGAAGTGTTCACAGGAGCCCCGGCCGTTTTTGCCCATCACGCCGACGCCGTGGGCGTCATCTACCATGACGCGGGCGTCGTATTTTTTCGCAATGGCCACGATCTCCGGGAGATTGGCCAGGTCGCCTTCCATACTGAACACCCCATCAACGATAATGATCTTACCCTTATCTTTGGAAACCGCTTTGATCTTCTTTTCCAGGTCCTCCATATCGTTATGCTTAAACTTGATTACATGGGCATAGGATAAACGGACGGCATCCATGATGGAGGCATGGTCCATCCGGTCCAGGAGGATCACATCGTTTCTTCCCGCGATGGCAGAAATCGCTCCCAGGTTGGTCTGGAAACCGGTGGAAAAAGTTTGGGTTTCTTCTTTTCCCATAAATTCAGCCAGTTCTTTTTCCAGTTGCACGTGCAGGGAATAGGTCCCGTTTAAAAACCGGGAACCGCAGGTGGAGGAGCCATACTGATTTACAGCCGCGACGGTGGCTTCTTTTATTTTTGCGTCGTCAAACAAACCCAGGTAGTTATTGGACCCCACCATCAATGTTTTTTTACCGTTGACCCACACATAGTTGCCTTCCACACGTTCAATTTCCGTAAAATAAGGATAAAGGCCGGACTCTTTAGCTTCTTCCGCCCTTCGGAACTCATAACATTTTTTAAAAATATCCATTATTAAACTCCCGTTAGATTTTTTTGTATTTTTATACTTACCTGTGCTGCCTGCGCCGCGGCTTTCGACAAATACTTTTCCAGGTAATCCACTGTTCCGGTGTTAATTACTTCTTGCCTTCTTTTTGATTTCTTATGGAAATGAAATCAGCATAAAATTTTTGATAAGTTTTCAAAGACCAGTTATCTTTAAAAACCGCCGTAAACACCACTTCTCCACTTATCTTATGTTTACCGATCAGGGAGTTGCCGTTGACTTTGAAGGGGATGGGAATATCTTTTGCCAGTTCCAGGTAGAGGGTATCGTTTTCCTGTTTCGACTGCAGGTCCAGTTCGGATGCGGTAAAAAAAACTTTCGGATAGGAGAGGTTCTCATTATCATCCAGTTTGATCATGAATCCCAGGAAGGAAGATATTTTGATATCGCTCCTGGGTGTGATCTTAATTTTCAAAACCCCTCCCTGCCCCTGGCAGATGCTTGTCGGATTGACAATGGTATCGATCTTTAAATAATCTTCCTGGGAGTAGGAGGTTATGGTTAAGAAAAATAAACAAGTCAGAATAGTAAAAATCTTCTTTCGCATTTGGCCTATTTATACACCATTTCAATAGGAATGTCAATCCCTCTCATTTTCGGAGTTCACTTTCATTTTGAGTTCAGCGAAACATATTTCCTGATATGTTCCACGGTTTTTTCGAAGATACGATGGCCGAAGTCTTCCGAAGCGGCCAGGGGGTTTCCGTCCACGCCGGAGGGCCAGTATTTTTTCTTATCCCGGACAATTTCGTATTCCGGGATTTCGTTGATGCCCACCGTAAACTTCGCGGTGTTTACCAGGTCGGGTCTCAGGTAGAGCATCAATGAAGTCTCCACTGCCCCGGCATGGAAGTCTTGCGTTGTATCCAGCCATTCCTCCGCAGCCTCGAGGTTCACATGGTATGAACACAGCAAGTGAAAAAACGCATCTTCCTTTGATTTCATGAAATCCTCGGCCGCTTCCCGCAGGATAAAGAGTTGGCTCTCGTCGGCATGCCCGGAAATCAAAAAGAATTTCCGGAACCCCTGGCTATAGAGCGCCGACACGATCCCCTGCACCAGGTCGTACAACACCCGGGTGGGAATAGATATTGTGCCTTTATGGGAAGCGGAATTAAAGCATGGCCCGTAACTGATGACGGGTAGCATGGGTACATGTGTCAGGTCGGAAACCTGGTTCACGATATAGTTGACCAGCAGGGTATCCGTGCCCAGGGGTAAATGGGCGCCGTGCTGCTCGATGGACCCTACGGGAATCAAAACAGCGTCCTGGGTTTCCAGGTATTCCCGGATATCCGTTGCGGTTAATTCTTCAATTTTCACGGACGGTTACCTCCTCTTACGGCAAGTGCCCATTGGAAAAGTTATTTTTAACAATCCTATTTTATAATAAATAGGCCGGTATTTCAATAAATCAGGAAAAATGGTAAACTGGCAATTGTGAAAAACCATCAGGAACCATGTTTGACTGTGATTTTGCCCTGCGCCGGCGAAGGGAACCGGTTGGGGCTAACGACCCCCAAAGAGCTTTTTGAAATCGTCCCGGGAAAGCGGTTGATCGATTTTTCGCTGGAGCATATCCGGGCGCGGGGTGCGGGAAAAGTACACCCGGTAGTCGTGGTGGTGATTCGTCCCTGGAAAAAAGAAGTGGCCGAATATGTGGCAGCGAAACTCCCGGGAACCAGGGTTGAGACGGTTTTATTCAATGATGATTACAGCGAGTGGCCGGGTTCCGTATATTCCGCGGCGACGTTTTTTTCTCAATATAACCTGGCGCTGCTGCCGGATTCCTATCTCACTCTCGCCGGGGGCGCCCCCGGTACGCTGCTGGAAATGGTCCTGGCGGCATTGAAAAACCATAACGTGATCTTTGGAAGCGTCCCTTGTGCGTACCGCGACCGCGGCATGTTGATGAACCTCGGGGCGATGCGGGTGGAGCAAGGCGTGGTAACGGCTTTCCAGGATAAACCGCGGCAAGACCCGGAGATATTCAATAGTTTCTGGGGTTGTTACGGGTTCCGGCAAGAGTATGGCAAGGCGCTTTATGATTTTTTGATCCGGTCTGTTCGGCATCAACCGGCATCCCTGGAGGAGCAGTCCTTTTATCCGCCGGGGAGTATTCCCCTCCAATCTTACCTGGACCTTGGGACATGGGAGAATATACGGAGATTTAGAGATCAAATTGAAGGAAATCAAATCCGAAATCCGAAATTCGAAATCTGAAACAAATCCCAATGATCAAAAAATAAATGACCAAAACAAAATCAAATGCCCGCGAAATACGCAAAAAGCACGAAAGAAAAGGGGCCGCAGGTACGCGACGAACACGGAGGGACACGGGAATTTTCCCGGTTGTCCCTTTTATTTCCCATTTTTGTATAGCCCGGTTTTTACCCATCGAATCCTTATGCCGCACTTTCCGGCATATACATTAAGCCCGCCCATCTACATATTATACCCAATTGAGCCTATATTGATCCTTTGGGGGGCGAAATTACCTTTTTTTGCTGCTATTCCCCTTTCGGGGCGCAGGTCTCACCTCTTTAAAGGCCCTGTATCAACTCTTCTTGTTATTGTACCACCCCTTTTTACTATTATCTCACACCTTCGGGCTCCTGCATCACCTCTTCAAAAATTTACAAAAAAAAATTTGGGGGGTGGTATCAGTCCCTTAAGGATCGATGCCGAGCCTTTGGGAATCGAATTAGCCCGGTTAGGATTGAGATCGATCCTTTTAGATGTAAAATAAGAGCCACCGTAGAGTTGATATCATACCTTCGAGGAGTGATATAATAGAAAAAAGGAGTGGTCCCGGCGCTTAAAGGATTCAATTAATATCCCAGGGGGTTGGTATAGGAGTTCGATGCATCAATACACCGGCAAAAAAAGGCGTTACCCATTCAAAGTGAGAAAGAACCAGAATTTTTTTATAATAAACCCCTTGGTGAACCTTTGTGCCTTCGTGCCTTTGTGGCTATTTTCCTGGCAGGCGGAATAACGTCTATTAAGGAAGAAGAAAAGGGTTTTCCCGGCTGTCCCTTTTATTTTTTCGGGCGCGAAACCGGGAAAGAATAAAGGAGAGAATGGGATAAAATAAAAAATTTCCTGGGCGAAAGTTGAAAAAAAAAGAGATTCGTAATATAATCAAATTATGGACGATATTCAGATAGTAACGGAGTTTAAAAAAAAGGCGCAAGAAGTTTACCCGGGAACTAAGGTGTATTTTTATGGTTCCAGGGTAAGCAGGACGAACCGCGACGACTCGGATTATGATGTGCTGGTAATACTGGATGAAGTCAACCCGGTAATCCGAGATACTGTCTATGATATTGCCTGGGAAATCGGTTTTAAGTATGATGCGATGATTTCCCCGGTGTTAGCAGGGAAAGAAGAATTTGTTAGGCTGACAGGGTCGCCGTTTTTTCACAATGTCATGCAAAATGGATTAATCCTTTGAGAGAAGAAATAAAAGAGATCGTTAAATATAGGATTGAGCAGGCGGAAGACGCTCTCAAAGATGCAGTTCTCCTTTTCAATTCGGGCGGAGGTCTGAGAAGTGTAATAAACCGTTCCTATTATGTGATGTTTTATGCCACATTGGCGTTAATTGCAGCCAAAGGGATGGGGAGTTCAAAACACTCAAATGCAATTTCGATTTTCGATAAGGAGTATGTTAAAACCGGGTATTTTTCAAAGGAGATGAGTAAACTACTTCATAAGGCATTTAATTTGAGGGTGGAATCGGATTATAAAGAGTTCAATATAATTTCGCGTGATGAGACATCGATAATACTGGAAGGAGCGAAATTTTTTTTGGAAACAATTAAGACTTTTCTAAATCCTTTAGTGTGATTTGATTTTCCTTACCGGCTTCAACGGATTTCGAATTTCGAATTTATTATATGTTGCCTATCCGTGGGTAAAAAATCATATCTGGACACCTCCTGTCTATGGAAGGACGGAGACTGCCATTTCATGGAGATCAAACTTTGGTTTGCAGCGGGATCAAAAAAGGAGCATGACGGTTGGAAAGGTTTATTATAAGATGATGCTGTGACCAGGCAGGAATCTTTTGTTTCCAGGTAAAGATTTAAACCGTTTGGCATTGTTATTGCAATCCTTTTGTATCAAATACAAACAAAAAGGAGGAAGTAAAATGTTTAACAAGATGTTAGGTTTAACGAAGGAAGGTTCAATGAGAAAGACGGCGGTTATTCTTTTGATCGCTCTCTTTGTGGTTTTTTGTTCAGTCGGCGTCTATGCTCAGCAAATAACGAAAGTGGACAAAGAAAAATTTGACAAACTGACACCTGAACAGAAAGAGAAGTTTGTTGAAATGGCAAAGGAAGCGCAGAAAACCGCACAGGAATCCGTTAAGGATTACGAGGCTGTTGCCAAAGAAGCGGAGAGAAGCAAAAAAGCCTGTGAGATAATCGCAAAAACCGCTGTAGAGGCTGAGATAGCTGCTGTTGCTTCTGTAACTGGTCCAATAGGGGCTGTTATAGGCACTGGTGCGGTTGCTGCCGTAGAAACGGTTTACAATAATCTTACTAAGGACGACCCGAAAAAGTGAAATTAAAGCATGAGTAAAGGTGATGGGACCACGCAAGAATCCCAAACCTCCAGGGAGGCCTGGTTGGCCTCCCTGGTTTTCTTTAATACTCTTACGTATAACAGGGGAAAAATGAATAGCCGCTTCCTGAATCGTCTGAGGAAAACAAAAAACAAATTAACCGCCTGTGGATAAAAAAATGAATTTGGGCACTGCCTGCCCGCCCGTGGGCAATTGCAACATTTACAGCCAATATAATTATGGTGCATGGGATGAGAGGGTGCCCCTAAATAATTAGACTGCAAAATGATTCCGTGAGCTCTAAATATGTTTGAAATTTACCAGACAGGCGATGACAATTGGCACGATTATTGCATCCCATATTTTCCAGATGCAGGTTATAGAGCTTGCATTTTTTTTTAAGTAGTACTATGCTAAAGAATCAATAAGGAGGCGCTATGAAAAAGAAGTTTTGGGTATTTGCTTTATTCCTGGGATATGCATGCAGCTTGTTATTTGGTGAGATTCCCAGGAAAATTATTGTGGGATTAGGTGACCCCTATCCGCCTTTTACTTTCGTTGAAGGAAACCAAAGACCAACGGGGATATGTCCTGAAATAATCGACGCTGCGGCCAAAATCGTTGGAATAGAAGTGGAATATAAACAACTCTTATGGGCAAGATTAACCCAGGAAGTCAGGAATGGAAAAATAGACGCGGTTATAGCGTTATTCAAAACCCTTGATAGAATCAAGTACTTTGAGTTTTTAGACAACGATTTACTATATGAAGAGAATTCCCTTTTCAAACTGAGCAGTAGTGGTATCAAATACAGTGGACAATTGAAAGATTTAGAAAAAATCACAGTCGGAGTTGTTCAGGACTATAAATATGGGGGTGATTTTGATCAAGCAGATTTCTTAAAAAAAGAAAAATGCCTTACGGATCAAAATTTAGTAGAAAAATTAATAAAAAAAAGATTTGACATTGCGATAGGCAACAATCATGTGATCAATTATTATGCAAAGAAATTGAAAATTCAGGATGAGATCCAATGCTTACAACCGCCTGTTTTTACTGGTTTTTCCCATGTCATCGCATTTCCCAAATCCAAGGAAAAATTCTCTAATGAAATGGCGCAGAAATTTTCGGATGCAATCAATCAGCTTAAAGAAAATGGGACGTACAAAAAAATACTTGATAAGTATAAATTCGTCAATAAAGAATATTCCATTGAATTGGCGTACAACGACTGGTCTCCCTATTACGGCCCTGATATGCCGAATCAGGGCCCCATTGCTGAAATCATTAGGGAAGCGTTTAAATGGGTTGGTTATAGTACAAAAATCGAATTTTTACCCTGGGCCAATCTTATGGAAAAGCTGAAAACGGGAAGATGCGACGCCGGGTTTGCAGCCTATTATTCCGAACAAAGAGCAAAAGATTATATATATTCTGACCCCATCGGCATATGCAGTAGGGTGGCATTTCTCAAAAAACAGGATTTGCAAATTAATTATAAAAAACTGGAAGATCTGAAACTGTATCGTATCGGGGTAACCCGGGGATATATTTATGCCGTCCCGGAATTTGATAATGCGGACTACTTAAATAAAATCGAATCCACCAGCGAAGAGGCAAGCATCATGAATTTGCTAAAAAAACGTCTCGATCTGGTTATCATCGATAAAGCCGTTGCTCAATATCTGCTCAAAAAAAAATTTATGACCAATAAAAATGAGTTGGATTTCTTAGAGTTTACCGATAGAAAAGGTGAACTGTTTCTTTTTATATCGAAGACAAATAAGGAGGCTGATCGAATAAAGAAAGATTTCGATTATGGTTTAAAACAAATAAAAGAAGATGGAACCTTCGACCGGATAATAAAAGAGTATGAAAAAAAATATGGGTATTCCTATGCCACAGATAAAAATTAACTCAAGCTTAAGTAGGCGAATTAGCGTTTCCACAATACTGGTGGTCACATCGATTCTCCTGGTAACATGCGTTGTTGCGATTGCTTACAGCATTAAGAGCTCCGACGCTGATATGAAATCCAGGCTGGATAATACGATTCGAATGGCAGAAGCAAGTATAACGTACTCTTTATGGAATGTGCAGGATGATATGGTAAAAGCGCAAACGGAGGCCTTATTTAAAGAAAAAGGAATTGCATATATCGAAATCAGGGACGAGGACGGTAAGTCAATAGCCAAGAAACCGGAAAGAGGAAATTTTTCTTTTCTGGATGAAAAAAATCCAGGGGATAAAATAGATGATTATCTTTATCAAAAATCCGATCTGCTTTATGAAAGTCGTGAAGTTGGTTCGATTCGAGTGGCTATCGATAAAAAGGTGTTCCAGCATGAGTTGTTTTCCAGCATCATCGTTATTATCAGTGTTACGCTTGCAATCATTATCGCTATTTCCATTACCTCCATCGCCATCACCAAACGTTATATCTTCCATCCGTTGTCACAACTGGAAGCTTCCGCCGGATTAATTGCCGAAGGCAACCTGGAAACCGTAATCGATACCGACAGCAATGATGAAATCGGGAAACTTGCTAAATCATTTGATGGTATGCGGCTATCAGTTAAGAAATTGGTTGAAGATTTACAAAACGCCAATCAATGCCTCGATGAATCAAATAAAAACCTTGAAGAAAAGGTAGAATCGCGAACAAAAGAACTCAAAAGAGCAAAAGAGGTGGCCGAAAAAAATAACCAGGCGTTGAACTTATTTATCGCTAATATGAGCCATGACATTAGAACGCCGATGCATAACATCCTTGGCTTTATCGATCTCCTTGAAAAACGATTACCGGGAGAGCAGGAGAAAAACTACATCTCAGTCATCAAAAATAATTCAAACCTACTCCTGCAACTATTGAGCAGCATTCTTGATCTTTCCAAAATCAGGGCAGGGAAGTTGGAATTAATTAATGAACCGGTGGATATCCGGACCACTTTTGCGGACGTACAACGGTCATTTTCAATTAAGCTGGAAGAAAAAAGATTGGATTTCAATATAATCGTAGACCCCGCCTTACCACAACTTATATATTTAGACGGCGCACGGTTAAGGCAGGTACTCTTGAACCTGGTGGGAAATGCCGTTAAGTTTACCGATAGCGGTTATATCAGCCTAAGGGCTAAATTTTGTTTAACCCAGGAAGAGGATTCGGCAATCGATTTTACCATCACTGTAGAAGATACAGGAATCGGTATCGATAAAAAGAAACTCGAAGAAATTTTCGAACCCTTTGTCCAGGAAAATGAATCCATTTCCTATAATTACGGCGGCACAGGACTGGGGCTTTCCATCAGCAAGGCGCTGGTAGAGTTAATGGGCGGAACGATTCAAGCAGATAGCGAACCGGGCAAAGGAAGCCGTTTCTATATCAATATCAGAAATGTTAAAACAAAAATGAAAGAAACGGAAAGCGTTGAAAATCAGCCTTTTGCCGACATCGACTCTATTGTTTTTGAAAAGAAGACGATTTTAGTCGTGGAAGACAATAACGATATCCGGGCTTCTTTAAGGCTGTACCTGGAAGACTTTGAATTCAAAATTATAGAGGCTGAAGGTGGGGGCCAGGGGATTGATCTTACAAAAAAATACCATCCCGATCTCATCATTATGGATATGAAAATGCCTGTGATGAGCGGGTTTGAAGTCGTTAAAAGAATTAAAACGGATGCGGAATTGAAGGCAATACCAATTATCGCCTTTACAGCGCACGCATTTAAGGAAGAAGAGGAGAAAATCATGGCATTGGGATGCATCGGTTTCTTGAGAAAGCCTGTCAGTAGAGATCAATTGGTAATGGAGCTTGCAAAACATTTACCCTATACGATAAAAGAATCATCCGGATCAATGTCCGCTGTGAATGTTTCCACATGGGATGAATTTTTATCGACTAACGACCGGTTTCCTCCCATTCCCGCGGGAAAAATCGAACTGCTTATCGAATCCCTTGAAAAAAATTTCATGGGAAAATATCAGGCTATTCAAAATAGTTTAATCATTAAAGACGCCAAAAATTTCGCCATACAAATCAAAGAACTGGGAACAAGCTGCGGCGCCGAAATACTAATCAATTGGGCAGACCGGGTTTTAACCGATATTCAATTGGTTAACATTAATAAGGTTGCATCAGCCATTGCTGTATTTTCCAAAATAGTCGAATATATAAAATCGAATCAAGGAGACAAAAATGAATGACAATAATCACAATCACTCACCTTTAATTCTAATTGTAGATGATAACCAGGATTACCTTAACTACCTGGCCACAATCCTGGTAGAGAACGGTTACGAAATCGCGGCAGCCCGGGATAAAAAAGAAGCCCTGGCCTACCTGGATACATCAAACATCGAACGTATCGATCTCGTCCTGCTGGATATTTCCCTGTCATCGGAAGGCGATACCGAGGGTTTTGAAGTGTGTAAACGATTCAAACAATCGGAAAAAGCTAAACACATCCCCATCATTTTCCTATCGCACCATGAAAATGAAGAGGTTATCCTCCGGGGTTTTAACGAAGGAGGAGTTGATTACATTTCCAAAAGGGTAAGCGCAAAGAGTGAAAAGGAAATGCTGGCGCGAATCAAGACCCACGCTGAGCTCAAGCGGTCACGGGATATTATCGAAAAACAGATTAAAGAGTTAAGGGAATTGAATGCCACCAAAGATAAGTTTTTCAGGATCATTGCCCATGATTTAAGAAATCCATTTATCACCATCACGGAGGAATCGAAATTTATCGGCAGCAACTATAAAACCCTTAACGAAGAACAAAGAGTAGAATCAATCGGAATTATCAGCAGTGCTTCCCGGAGAGTATTTAAATTATTGGAAAACCTCCTGGAATGGGCCAAAATGCAGTTAAAGGAAATAAAAATCCAGAAGACATTCGTCGATCTCAATCCAATTATTGAGGAAAATATATCGCTGTATGAAGAGATCGCCAGGAAGAAGAAAATTGCGATCCATAATGCGGTTACTTCACCTTGCAATGCTTTTGCCGATAAATATATGATCGACCTTGTCGTCCGCAACCTTATTAATAATGCCGTGAAATTCACGGAAAACGGCGGGAAAATCGAGATCACTGGCCTTGATAAAGGAGAACTCATAGAAATTTCCGTTTCAGATACCGGCGTGGGAATCGCTGAAGCAGTTACCGGGAAGCTTTTCCATATCGACGGCGGTCATACTACCCCCGGGACCGATGGCGAAAAAGGGTCCGGTCTCGGGCTAATACTCTGCAAAGACTTTTTAACCGCCAACGATGGAGAAATTCGAGTTGAAAGCCAGGAAGGCAAAGGAAGTACCTTTATAGTCACATTACCAAGAAACAGCAGGGAGGCAGCACAATGAGCGATGTAAAATTCCCGGAATTGCCCATTTTACACGTAGACGATGAATACAGTACTTTAAAAAATATTGCCTTCAAATTGAGCTCCAAAGGCATCAATAACATCGTTCAATGCCAGGACAGCCGCCAGGTAATCCCCATGCTTGAAAAACAAGATTATTCTCTCATCCTATTGGATTTAAACATGCCCTATATAAGCGGAGAAGAACTTTTGCCGCAAATCGCCGGAAAATTCCCCCATATCCCGGTGATTATGGTGACCAGCGATAATGATGCGTCCACGATTGTATCTTGTTTAAAAAACGGCGCATACGATTACATTACCAAACCCGTCGACGACAACCGCCTGGCTTCTATTATTCACCATGCACTGGAAAAAAGAAAAGACCAGGCTGAAATAGACGGTTATATAGAATCCCTGGCTTCCGATGAATTAAAAGAACCGGGGATTTTTAAAAACATCATTACCGATAATGCAACCATGAAGAAACTCTTCAAATTCATAGAGATATGGGGGGCGCTGCCTGACCCAAAATTCATTGTCCCTGTGCCAATTTTGATAACTGGCGAAAATGGTACTGGAAAAGAATTGATCGCGGAAGCGATTCATAAAATCAGCAAGATTAAAGGAAAGATTGAAGGAGATTTTGTCCAGGATAACATTGCAGGCTGGACAGATACCTTGTTTGAAGATACCATATACGGGCACGTAAAAAATGCATTTACCGGCGCCCTTGCGGAACGCAAAGGAAGATTAGAAGAAGCCCATAATGGCTCGCTTTTTTTGGATGAAATCGGCGATCTTCAAATATCCCTGCAATCCAGCCTTCTCCGGTTACTCCAGGAAAGAACTTATTTCAAATTAGGCTCGGATAAAAAGCAAGAGGCCACGGCCCGGTTTATTTTTGCCACCAACCGGGATATCAATGAATTGAAAAACAACGAGAAGTTTCGGACAGACCTTTTCTACCGCTTAAAAAAATATCACATTCATTTACCGCCCTTGCGCGAACGGAAAGAGGATATCCCTCTATTGATTAACCACTTTGTAGAAAAGTATGCCATTGCTTTTAATAAATCGGAACCCGAAATACCGGATCCAATATATAATCTTCTATATAATTACCGTTTCCCGGGCAATATCCGCGAGCTGCAAGGGATGGTGGAGGTCGCCATGAGTCTTCATCAAAAGGGACCGCTCTCTATAGAAGTGTTTGTCGAAAAAATAAGGGAACAAGGGGAGGAACCAAACCATATTTCACAAAAACCAGCTTCACAAAATGGGCAAACGATCGATCATTCGATTTTATTCGGCGGGGATTTCCCTGACTACAAGAAATTGATGGCCGTTTACACCAACGAAGCGCTAAAGCGCTCCGATAACAAAAAGTCTGAAGCCGCCAGGAAAGCAGATTTATCAAGAAGCACATTTATCAGGTACTGGGAAGAGAGCAATAGCCCGGAAACCAAAAACAAGAAAAGTAAAAAGGGATTAAAGAAGTCAGTTTAAAATTGCACCGGGCCTTACTGTGGGTTTCAATAATTGCAAGGTTTATTCGACCTTTACGGGGGATTCGTCGTTTAAATTTATTTTTCTAAGATAGGCGAGAAGAGTCTACAATCATATAATTGGCTCTTTTCTATTCCCATTTATTATTAAGCCATCTTATTGCCACGTGTCAGGTTATCCTTTGGTGGTGAAAAAACCTATTTTGGACGGCGATTGTCTGTTGGCGGTCAATGCCAACCATTCTGGGGTGAGTATAAATATATCGGCATGGAATCCCACCCAAAACACTGAGGCTGAAAAAGTAGATTGTAAAATGGTTTTAAGTTTATTTTACTTTGTCTGAAAATAATACAAGATTTTATTTTTATTTAGGTGAATTGGCAAGCAATTTGCTGTAATATTGTGTGAAAATTAAAACCTAAAAGGAGGAAAAAATGAAAAAGATTACAGTGTTTGTTTTAACCATGGTTTTGTGTTTAGGAATTTCGACAGCGGCTTTCGCTGTTGACGGGAATGAAATGGTAACCCCGTACGAAAAACAACTCGCACTGAAGGATCCTCAAGTGAAAGCGGTGATTGAAAAAAGCCAACAAGTAGTACGGGAAGTTTTCAAAAAAGTTGCAAAAGAAGTTGCAAAAGAAGCTGTAAAAGAAGCTGTAAAAGAAGGTGTAAAAGCGTTAATTAAAGCAGCTATTTAGAAGTAGAATCAATCTCCATGGAGGTGGTACTTACCACCTCCTCCCGTCTGATTTTTGCCATTTTTTCGTTTGACTCGAATTTAACACATTTATACAAAGAAGTATCATATCGAGGTGGAACTGTGGCTCTTTTTTTTTGTCCGTGCACCCTCCGTGTTCGTCCGTGGCTGAGAAGTATATTTTCAATTCAATCAATTCAAAGGATATTTAAACGATGTGAGAGTAAAAGCGGGGTCAAAGGCGTCATGGCCCTTTGGCCCCGCTTTCTTTCCCATAAAAAATCCTTGATGTTGCAAACTGGGTTTTTACACTTTACACAAAATTTTATTGATGATAAAATGCCGGAGGATAAAACAGATGCGATATATTCAATTAAACAAGATGAAAATTAAAACACATAACATTTTCTTTGCAGCCGTATGTATTAGCATTATCATCGCTTTTAGCCCGGCCCTGGCTGCTCGCGCCCACTACTCCTTTTATCTCAACGGTCCAAGTATATCAAAGCATTTCGATCCGTATCACCGGCAATTCAAGGATTTTCACCCAGGCATTGGCGGAGAATTTTACTTTTATTCCGGACGATTGCTGTGGGGTTTTCACGGACATTTCATGATTAAAGACAGTCGCAACAACAGCGCATACTGGACAGGATTTGTCGTTGGCTGGAGCCTGGGAAATAAAAATAAAATGTGGTTTGAACCGTTCATAATAATTGGCGGGATCAAGAAAAATGAATACAATGGCGGGAAATTTGGCCCTTTTGCCTTGCCTGTTTTATCAGTGGGATATAAACGAATCGGTTTCAATCTCTGCTATATTCCAAAGCTGCGCAGAGTGACTTACCCGATTTTACTGGTTCAAATCAAAGTCAGATTGGTATGAAAATAGCCACTATTGAAGCTCTTAAGAATACCCTTCTTACCCTCTCACTTTCTTACCTTCTCCCATTTTTTCTTTGTCCGTGATTAGTCCGTGTCCGTCCGTGGCTTATCTTTTTTCGTGATAATTCGTGTCATTCGTGGGACATAAGTTCTTTGAGCAATTGATCAAGGTAGTCGAGACGTTTCCGATCATCATTTTCTTGCCATCGTTGGCCCATATCCAGCAGTTCTTTTTCCAGCAGTTGGAGCGCCTGTTGGAGGGTTTCGCCAGTCAGATAGCGCCGGCAGAAGCGGATGCGGTTGCGATGGAAATAGAAAGTCGTATAAAGAGGTTTTTTCCTAACCGTTTGGCCCACGCCGTGGGCGATTTTAGCTTCGTAACAGCGGGCCAGGGGAAGGTTCTTGCGGTGGGCGCGGAAACTCAGGTCCACATCTTCCCAGTACATATGGAAAGTTTCATCCGCGCCGCCCATTTCTTTAAAAAAGTCCTTATGAATCCATAAGGCTGTTCCAGGGATGTAGTCTTTGGCGGGGTCCAGGATATCGGGCAGGTTGCGGTCCTGGTAGTGGTTAAGGGAGCAGGTCCCGGCGTCGAACCAGCCCCCGATGGAGTCGATGGTTTCCTGTGGGTTGCCTTCCGAGGAAAGGTAAATAATACAGGGGGCCACCATGCCGGCGCCCGTTTCCCGTGCTTTTTGAGAGCAGGCTTCCACTGCGCCGGGAAAGACTTTGGTATCGTTGGTGCAAAACAGGGCGGCTGAAAATCCCAGGCCAAACACCCAATCGAGGGCGCGGTTGAAACCGCCGGAGTAGCCATAGTTTTCTTCGCAGCGGTGGTGGGCGCATTGGGGAAAGGTTTGTTTTAATTCGGCAAAGACTTCCGGTCTGGAGCCGTTGTCGAAGCAGTGGATTTGCGCTGCCGGGTATCCGGCGGCCAGGATGGACCGGACGCAGTCGATGGTTAAGCGAATTTTATTATAATACAGCACCACAATGGCATTGTTTTGCATTGTTGGAATCTCCGTAAAAGGCATCAGGTAAACATACCATTATTTTGTCAAAAATGGAAGAGGGATTTAATATTAAAATTCCCGTAGGGGCAGACCGCCGGTACGCGTGTCTGCCCCAATAATAACCGTGTCTGCCCCGGCCCCCGTGTCTGCCCCAATTATATCGAAATGGACAACAAAAAGGGCAACCACAAGAGGTTGCCCCAACTGGGTTTACCTCTGCCGGATATTGTTAGCCGCATTAAAACAATGTCTACAAAAAAATATTCCGAAGGCGTAAAACAATCCGGTTGGCAAACCTTTAACGGCAAATTGCGGCAGCGAAATTACTACGAACATATCATCCGCGATGAACATGAATTATTCCAAATACGGGAATATATAGAAAATAATCCCGCTAATTAGAGAACAGGGCCGGCATGATAAAAATATGGGTTAGCGGAATATTTTGCATGACATTCCCCTAATTCTGTGGTAAAATATATTGACTGTCGAAAAACTCATACGTTTGTACTCAACGCAGGCTGTTACATAATAAGAAACCTATCCTGAGGAGATGTTACATGAACATAAAAACCATTGCAGTAATCGGCGCAGGCATCATGGGTACCGATGTGGCGTTGGATTTAGCCAGTTACGGCTACCCGGTTATCTTAAAAGACCTGGACAATGAAATCCTGGAAAAAGCCGGGGAAAAAATCAAAAAGGATTTCAAACTGTTCAAGATGATGAAAAAGGAACTGAAAGAAGTAACCATCGACGATATCCTGGCTAAAATAACCTTTACCGCCGGGTATGACGGTTTCGACGCCGTGGACATGGTCATCGAGAACATCGTCGAAGAATGGGAAGCCAAGAAAACCCTTTACCTCCAGTTGGACAATGTATGCAAAACCGATACCATATATGCCGTCAACACCAGTTGTATCTCCATTACCAAAATCGGGGCGCTGACGGCAAACCCGGGCAATGTAATCGGCGCCCACTTCATGAACCCCGTGCCTTTAAAGAAAATCGTCGAAGTGATCCGGGGCTACCATACCGCGGAAGAAACCGTCGCGACCATGAAGGAGTTTCTCAAAACCCTGGGCAAAACCGGCGTGGTGGTCAATGATTTCCCCGGTTTTGTGGCCAATCGCGTATCCCATCTCTATATGAACGAAGCCGCCTTCCTGGTCCAGGACGGCGTGGCCGGCCCCAAAGAAGTCGACATGATCTTTACCCACGGCTTCGGTCACAAGATGGGCCCCCTGGCCACCGCGGACCTCATCGGCCTGGATACCGTGGTCAAATCATTGGAAGTATTGTATGAAAGCTATCAAGACCCCAAGTTCCGCTGCTGCCCCCTGCTGCGCAAAATGGTGGACGCCGGCCTGCTGGGCAAAAAATCCGGCAAAGGCTTTTTCCAGTATTAAGAGGAGTTATTAGATGTCTGAGAACAACAAAGAAATCAAGGTCGTCGTGTGGGACCTGGATAACACCCTCTGGGACGGCATACTGGCGGAGGGGGATAAAGTAATATTAAAACCCGGGATAAAAGAGGTCATCCGGGTAGTGGATGCCCGCGGCATCCTCCAGTCCATTGCCAGTAAGAACAATGATGACGATGCCATGCAGAAACTCAAAGAGTTCGAGTTGGCTGACTATTTCATTTACCCGGAAATCCACTGGAATGCCAAGTCCGTTTCGTTGGCCGCTATCCAAAAGAATATCAACGTCGGGATGGACGCCATCATGTTTGTGGATGATCAGCCCTTTGAACGGGAGGAGGTTCAAAGCGCTCATCCCGAAGCTACCTGCATCGATGCATCCCAATATAAAACCCTGCCGGACTTACCCCGGTTGAACCCCCGGTTTATCACCGAGGACTCCGCGCGCCGCCGCAAAATGTACCAGGACGATATCAAACGCAAACAAGAGGAAGATACGTTCCAGGGACCCCCCGAAAAATTCCTGTCTTCCCTGAACATGAAGTTCATCATTTCAGAGTGCCGGGAAGAAGACCTCAAACGGGCCGAAGAACTGACCGTCCGCACCAACCAGCTCAATGCCACCGGCAAGACCTATGATTATGATGAATTGAATGAGTTCCGGGTATCCGGCAAATACAAACTGCTGGTGTGCGAGTTGATCGACCGGTACGGTTCATACGGCAAAATCGGCCTGGCGCTGGTGGAGATGTTGGATACCCACTGGCATTTGCGGCTGCTGTTAATGTCCTGCCGCGTTTTAAACCGGGGAGTCGGTACGGTCGTCATGTCCTATATCATGCAGGAATGCACAAATGCCGGCAAAAAACTCCAGGCCGATTTCAAGCACACCAAACGGAACCGGCAAATGTACATCACTTACAAACTCGGGAATTTCAAAGAAATTTCCTCCGACCCGGAAGGGAATGTGTTGTTCCAACATGACCTGGTCAATATACAACCCTACCCCCCCTATATCGACCTAGTATTGCCATAAAAAATGAAACATTTAATACAAACATAGAAGAATTAGGAGATTAAGACCATGGAATTAAAGGAACAAATAAGGAAATTCATCGAAAGCAACCTGGTGGTATTCGAAGATGAAGCCGAATTCAGCGACAGCGACAATATCTTTGAAATGGGGTTCGTGAATTCGCTGTTTGCCATGAAACTGGTCAATTACATCGAGGAAAACTTCAGCATCCAGGTGGCTAACGATGACCTGGAGATCAGTAATTTCAATTCCGTCAACCGTATTACGGAGTTTATCGGGAACAAACGTTCGGCTGCCGCTTGACGCCCTGGCAGGAGAGAATCATGGATAACGCCTCTCAACAAAAAATAGTAGATGAAGCGAGGGAGTTTGCCGATCGAGAGATTCGGCCCTTTGCCGCCCAATTCGAAGCAAATGAAGCCGTACCCCGCGAACTCATCGACAAAATGGCCCAACGCGGCTACCTGGCCGCCAGTTTCCCCGGGGAATACGACGGACTCGGACTTGACCCAATTTATTACGGGCTTCTTACCGAAGAGATCGGCAAAGCCTGCGCCTCTACCCGCGGCCTGCTTACCGTCCATACTTCCCTGGCCGGCGAAGCCCTGCTGCGCTGGGGCACTAAAGAACAAAAAGAAAAATGGCTGCGGCCCATGGCCCAGGGTAAGAAACTGGCTTGCTTTGCCCTCACCGAACCCGAAGTGGGCACCGACGCCAAAAGCGTAAAAACCTCGTACCGCAAAGAAGGGAACAAGTACATCGTTAACGGCGCCAAGAAATGGATCACTTTCGGTAATGCGGCGGATCTATTTCTTACCGTCACCACCGGCGAAAAAGGTATCACCGCTTTCATCATCGAACGCGGCATGCCCGGGGTCAAAACCACCCCCATCAAAGGGTTGTTGGCCGGCAGGGCCGCCCACATCGCGGAAATACAGTTCGACAACGTGGAAGTCCCCGCGGAAAACATCGTGGGTAAAGAAGGCAGCGGGTTTACCTATATCGTCAACACCGCCCTCGACCACGGCCGGTACAGCATTGCCTGGGCAGGGATCGCCATTGCCCAGGAAGCCCTGGAGGCTATGATTACCTATTCCCGCCAGCGCAGCCAGTTCGGCAAGAAACTCCACACCCACCAGTTGATCCAGGGCATCATCGGCGACGCCGTCGCCAAGGTTCACGCCGGTAGGGCGCTCTGCCTCAGGGCCGGCCAACTGCGAAAAAACAACGATAGTAATGCCGTTATCGAAACCACCATTGCCAAGTACTTTACCTCCAAAATCGCCATGGAAGTCGCCATCGACGCCGTCCAGGTGCACGGCGGCAACGGCTGTTACAATAAATACCCCGTGGAACGACTCTTCCGCGAAGCCAAAATACTGGAGATCATCGAAGGTACATCGCAGGTGCAGCAGGAAATAATCTCCTCTTACGGTTTAAGGGCTTATTTCAAGCCGCCGGCGAAAATATAACGAAAAAAGAGGAAAACATGCCGGGAAATTTAACCGCCCAGGTATTTTCAGAATGGGGATTCCCCGTTAAAAATATTTTTCATATTGCCGGCCCTTGCAGCGCCGAATCCGAAGAACAGTTGATGCGGACTGCCCTGGCCCTGAAAGATTATGAGGTTCATGTGATGCGGGCCGGCGCCTGGAAACCCCGCACCCGGCCCGGTTCCTTTGAAGGCGTGGGGGCCGTGGGCTTAAAATGGCTGAAAGACGCCGGCAAGGCCGCCAATTTGGCCGTCGCCACCGAAGTGGCGACGCCGAAACATGTGGAGGCATGCCTGGAACACGGCATCGATATCCTGTGGATCGGCGCCAGGACCACGTCCAACCCTTTTGCCGTCCAGGATATTGCCGACGCCCTGCAAGGAACGGATATACCGGTTTTGGTGAAAAACCCCATCAACCCGGATATCGAATTGTGGCAAGGGGCCGTGGAACGGTTGACCCAGGCCGGCGTTAAAAAGCTCGGGATCATTCACCGGGGCTTTTCCACCTATGAAAAAACCGTCTTCCGTAACCAACCCATATGGCGAATCCCCATCGAGATGAAACGCCGGAACCCCCGCCTTCCCATGCTTTGCGATCCCAGTCATATTTGTGGAAACACCGGGCTGCTTTTCTCCGTGGCCCAGAATGCCATGGATTTGCTTTTCGATGGGTTGATGCTGGAGGTGCATATCGATCCCCCGGCGGCCTTAAGCGACGCCAAACAACAGTTGACCCCCAAAGAATACAGCCGCTTGCTGGAGCGGTTGAAAATAAAGAAAGTTTCCAGCGAAAGCCGCGATTTCCTTGAGAATATTGGCGCCCTGCGGCGGGAAATCGATAAAATCGACCATCAAATCCTTGATCTGCTGGCCCTGCGTATGGATAACGCCAGGGAAATCGCGATGCATAAAAAGAAAAACAATATATCAATCCTTCAACCTGCCCGTTTTGATGAGATCATAAAGAGCAGGACCAGGGAGGGGATGGAAAAGAAATTAGCCGAAGATTTCGTGTCCCGCTTATACCAGTTTATCCATGAAGAGTCCATCCGCCTGCAAGAGCAAGTGATAAACGATTGACAATCAACTTTCGCTTTTTCGGGTGCCTTTGACCAGGAGGGCGGTTCCGATCATAATAAGAATCGCCGGGACAATGTAATCATGAATATGCCAATGCAGCCACCAGTAGAAGTCATGGAAAACCGGGATATTTCGCATCAGGAAATAGGCGCCTAAAACAACCAGGATGACTCCGACGATTAGCGCCCCATTATTGTGCGCCGGGGTAGTGGGCGCGGCCGGGGTCAGCGGGAGCGGCGCCGGCGGTGTGGCAGATGCTGCGGCAAGTTCCCCGGGTTCCGGCGGTGGGTAAGGCATGATAATAGCGCCGATAATATAAGCCAGGACCGCGAACCCGCCGAAAATAGTGAAGACAATAAATATTATTCTCACCAGTACCGGGTCCACATCGAAGTATTCCGCGATGCCGCCGCACACACCCGCCAACATTTTATTCTTTCTACTTTTATACAAATGTTTCATTTTACAGATCCTCCTTGTCTTTATTTACAATACCAATAATACGAAATAGGCCCGCTTTTGTTCCACTTGATTCTATTTCATTTTTTTGCTACCGTGTATTCTTTAAAGGAGGTTTAAAAATGGGCCATGCCCCCCGGTTCTTTATCCTGGTATTCATATTAGCCGCTTTTTTATTGAGAATCCCACTTTTGCAGGAAAGATATTTCGATCCGGATGAATTCCAACACCTTCACAGCGCACGGCAACTATATAACGGTGAAATTCCTTACCGCGACTATTTCGATCATCACACGCCGTTCATGCATTTCATCCTGGCCGGGCTCTACCCTATCGCGGGGGAGAATATAACCGTCTTGTTTGCCGCACGCGCATTAATGCTTTTGTTTACTGCTTCAATCCTATTCCTCACGTTTATGGCGACAAAGAAATTATACGGCGCGGACGCAGGCTTGTTTGCAGCGCTTATCCTCAGTTATACGCTCATGTTCCTGGAAAAAACCCTCGAGATCCGGCCTGATCTCGGCGCAGCGACATTCTGGCTGGCCTCCATATACTTCATGGCGAATGGTATCCGGGAGAAGTCATCATGGCGATGGTATTTGTTTTCCGGGTTGTCGATGGGAATTGCGATTATGTTCAGTCAAAAGACGCTGTTTGGACTGCCTGGGATTTTCCTGGCGTTAGCATATCTCTTTTGCCATCGCCGGGGCCGGATCGAATGGAAGCAAAACATAATAGTATTCCCGGTTTTTATTGCCGGGTTAGCGATTCCCGTGATACTCACCTGCTTGTTTTTTCTCGCCCAAGATGGGCTGCGGCAGTTTATCCAATGTAACTTTTTAATGAACGTTCAATGGAAAATGAAGCTTTCTCCTTTAAAATATCTAAAGCAGTTGGCCGGTCAAAATCCATTGTTGCTTATTATGGGGGTTGCGGGCCTGCTAGTAAACATTTCCAATATGCGTCGAAGGGCGGACGTTGAAAAAGGCCTTTTTGTCCCCATCTTCTGCACGGTCTCCGTAGTGGCCGGCCTATTTATAATACCCGCCCCACAAAGGCAGTATTACCTGTTATTTCTACCGCTGCTGGCAATGTATTTCGCATACATCATTATAAAATGCATAGAATCCGCCGCGTTTACGTTTATATTCAAAAAACCGGTGTATGCGGTTACGCTCCTGGCGATCATTTTAATTGCCCATCCGTTGTACCTGGTTGTAACCCGGCATCCGCAAAAAAACCACCGCCAGCTTGCCGATATTCGGTATATAATGGCGGCGACAAAACCTTCCGAAGCCGTATTGGATGGATTTTCCGGGTACGGGTTTTTAAGACCGCATGCATATTATTATTATTTCCTGCATAAAGAGATGCGCGCCATGCTCAGCGAAAAAGAACTTTCGGACGATATCATTAAAAGCGCGGCGGGACAAAATACGAAGGTCGTCATTTATGATCGCCATCTAAGGGCTTTGCCGCTTAAGGTCCGGCAGTATATCGAGGCCAACTATGCCCCGGGGGCAATCCCCTCCCGCGGTCAAAAATCCGCCCACCAATTACACCGATTCCCACGAATTTTATTTAAAAAGAAGAAAGGTTAGCCGTTATGGGTAGGGCGAGGCCCCCGCTGCGGGCCGGTTTGAATTTTTGCAGTATGGACAGCCGGATCGCTTAACCCGGTGGAATGCATTAGCAGATAATCTTATCGGCAGGTTAAGCGCCGCGCAAAAAAATCCTGCCTTGCTTGTTTAAAAAATAGGAGGTTAACGGGGTCTATCTCTTGACATTTTGTCAAAAAGATAATACACTGTGCATCTCAGGTATTAAAATTTAAAAAAAAACCTAAAAAAGGTTGAGCAGCAAGGTAAAGTAGATGGCTAATATGAAGAAACAGAGACCGAGTAAACAGGATGATCATCATAAGCGAGAAATCAGTGATGAGAGTTTTGCGCAATTAATGGAAGAGTCTTTTAAACCAGCCCGTTCCATGCAGGTGGGCGATGAGATCCAGGCCGCCGTGATCGGTTTTGATAACGACAACATTTTCCTGGACCTGGGGACGCGGTTAGACGGCATGTTGAGGCGCCGCGATTTATCGGAAAAAGAGAATAAGAAAATCGCCGAAGGTCAGACCCTCACCGTGTATGTAACCGGCAGGGGCGAAGGAATATGGATGTGCTCCACACGTGTCGGCGGCGGGGATACCGGGGGCGATGATACCCATCACGGCGCGGCCCTGTCGGCCCTGGAAGACGCCTTCAACCGAAATATTCCCGTCGAAGGAAAAATCACCGGCATCAGCAGGGGCGGTTTCGAGGTTCACGTCATGGGCCTGCAAGCCTTTTGCCCGCTGTCCCAGATCGATAAGCACTACTGTGACAATCCCGATGCACACCTGAACAAAATCTATACCTTCGAGATCATCGAATTTAAAGAGGAAGGCCCCAATATCGTTCTCAGCAGGCGTGAGCACCTGGCGCATGAAGAGAAAAAACGGGTGGAAGTACTATGGCAGCAAGTGGAAGAAGGCGCGGTTTATCAAGGAACAGTCGCGGCAGTACGGGAGTTTGGCGCTTTCGTGGATATCGGGGGCATCGAGGGGCTTTTACATATTTCGGAAATCGCCTATGAACGCATTAATAATGCGGCCGATGTGGTGAGTGTGGGACAGAAACTGGATGTGGTGGTCAAAAGCATTGACCGCCAGAATAGAAAACTCTCCCTCAGCGCGAAATCCCTCCTGGTAGACCCCTGGAAAGAGGCCGTCAAGAAGCTTATAATCGGCGGCGAGTACCAGGGCAAAATCGTGCGCATGAAAACCTACGGCGCTTTCGTGGAACTCTTCCCCGGGGTAGACGGCATGATCCATATCTCCCGCCTGGGCACCGACCGGCGCCACCAACACCCCAAAGAAGTGGTGAATATCGGCGATACCGTCGCCGTCCGCGTAATCGAAATCGATGAACAAAACCGGAAAATTTCCCTCACCATGGAAAAAGAAGAACTCGATTACAGCGCCGACATGGAACGACTGAAGAAAGAACAAGATACGGCGGCGAAAGCTACCCCGTCCGATATATCTAATGCCGTTGACGAGGCAATGAATCAAGATAAGAAGTAAGCTGTACGCTGTAACTTGCCTGTTCCGCGATTTTTCTCTTCTTTGTTAAGCCTGTTGGCCGGTTAATCTTACTTGCCGTCTTACCGGTAACGCCGCTTATTCCATACCGGCCGGCATTTCAACCTTTGACTTTGCGGAAGAGGTTGTTCCTGACGGTTCATTGGCCGCTTTTGCTCTTTTGTAACCTTCGGATAAAACCAGGATACCGCATTTTTCAAGGTATTGCGGGTTGGGTTTGAATGCTACCACAGCCACTTTAAGTAATTTTCTAATCCAAATTGCCAGTGTCCTCTGAAGTACAGGGCTTTTGCATCTTCGGCTTCGACTACCTTATTGAACGCGGCATCCAATTTTTCAGCGATAAAACCGTACTGGGCGATTCGGTCCATTATTTTTTTTGTCTTAAGGACGTAGGTATAGAACTCTTTGGACTTTTTCAGCCAGTTGATGGGTTTTCTTTCGGCAGAAGCTTCCGCTGCCAGTGATTTTAGCGTACTATCCATATCGTCTTTAAATTCCAGCAAGATGATGCCGGAGTAATCCATAAACTGTTCGTGGGCGTATTTGTAAAGGGCATTAAACAATGATCCAACGTTGTTCATTTCGGCATGATATTGGATTTGAGCGCTTTCCATCTGCTGGGCAATTTCATGGACATTCAACCCTTCTTCAATTGTGGCGATGGAGTAAGTGAAGTGGGACAGCAGGTTCAATGCTTCCACGTCATCTTTAAGACTCTTCAAGACGAGTAACGAATACTCAAGAAAAAATGAAATACTGTAACCTAAGATATACATGATTAATCTCCTTTGTTAATTTATTTATTTTTATGCTGGTGTAGCTTGCGCTTTTACCTGAGGCTATCTCATACGGCTTATAAATAGATATACACATTCTTGATGGTGAAGAGTTGCAGGCGTCGAGTTCGCACGTGCAGACGTCGAGTTTGCGTCCGCAGGCGTCGAGTTCGCACGTGCAGGCGTCGAGTTTGCGTCCGCAGGCGTCGAGTTCGTACGTGCAGGCGTTGAGTTTGCAAGAGCAGACGTCGAGTTTGCGTGTGCAGGCATCGAGTTTTCGCACGCAGGGTTCGAGTTCGCACGTGCAAGGGTTGAAGTTGTGCGTGCAGGCGTCGAGTTTGTGTATGCAGTATCCGTGTATGATTTCCCCGGCCTCGCGTTTGACCGTGCCGGGGCTGTATTTTGTCCCTCGGGGGATGAGACCTCATGCCCGGAAGCCGAAGGTGAGGTTGTTTTATCCGCGTAAGACCATTTTAGGGCTGTATCCGATTCAACCCTCTCCCGGTTTTGTTTTGATGTAAGGCCCGGTGATTTGTGCAGTGGACCGGTGATGATTGCCTTTGCCGGGAAATTTTTCAGCGCCCAACCATTTTGATTAACTGGTCCCGGAAACATCGCAGACCATAATGGGGCCATATTCCCAGTCGCCGATGTTGGCAGAATAACCACTGATACTAATTTTGATTTGAATCTGCATACGGGACTCGCACCATTTAAGACCGAATATTCTTTTAATAATAATTCATTTATCATTTATTTACCTAACTGGAAATCGACTATACCATAAATTAATCTGAATGGCAAGTAAAAAAATTTTTTTATTATTTTTTTGATAACAGGCGCTGGAATTGTTCTAAGATGCATTCTGAAAAATAATCTCAGAAGATTTCATCCCTCCCACAAAGTGGGAAATTGAAGCTTGGCTTAATCGATTTTATCGGCGCCGGCTTTGGCTTTCTTTCTTTTGATGTTTTCCCGGATGATCTCTCTATCATCGTATATGGTTCTATTGACGCAAGTCAGGACAGTGGACCGTAAATGGATCGAATGTTCCATTAGCCAGGCAACTTTCTCAATGGTATCCACCTCAT
>JAPKZK010000083.1 GCA_026393835.1 Candidatus Aminicenantota bacterium
GCATTTTCAACCTTCCTTGCCC
This sequence comes from Candidatus Aminicenantota bacterium, assembly GCA_026393835.1. Taxonomy (GTDB): domain Bacteria; phylum Acidobacteriota; class Aminicenantia; order UBA2199; family UBA2199; genus JAKAGC01. The sequence continues at coordinate 23 of JAPKZK010000083.1, forward strand.
TGAACTTTTTTTATGAACCAGCGGATTGGGCTCACCCTGTATTCTGCATTAAATATATTGCATTGGAATTAAATTGTCAATACCTTTTTCAAATTTTTTCTCATTTTTTTGACTGTCCCTTATCACACGGTTTGCTAAAAAAAATTTTTTTTCGTATAATTTATCTCTATAAAACAAATCAAACTAGAAGGAGCGTTCATGAAAAAAATTTTTATCACCTTAATCATTATGTTATGTGTCAGTCCTTTTGTTTTCGGCGAAGAGGGGATGTGGCTGCTGAGCCAGGTAAAAAACCTCGAACTGGAGAAAAAAGGATTTGAAATCAACCTTGCAGATATCTATATCCCGGGAAAACCTTGCCTTGCACAGGCCATTGTAAACCTGGGCGGCGGAACAAGTGGGCTTGTATCCCCCAACGGCTTGATGCTGACCAATCATCATGTCGCCTTTGGCGCTGTACAGCGCGCCTCCACACAGGGCACCGACTATATTACCAACGGATTCCTGGCCCAAACCCTGGCAGATGAAATCGAAGCCCCTGGATACTCGGCCAGGATACTGGAAGAAATAAAAGAAATTACCCCGGAATTCTCCCGCTGCGAAAAAATCACAGACCCAATAGAACGGGAAAAGGCCGTCGATCTGAAAATCAAGGAAATAACCGAAAAGATCGAAAAAGGTAAAAAAGATGTTTCCGCTGAAGTGGGCAAAATGCATAACGGCAAACAGTATATCCTTTTTGTATACAAACGGTACGACGATGTCCGTGTTGTTTATGTACCGCCGGCAGCAGTGGGCAATTACGGTGGAGAAATCGATAACTGGATGTGGCCCCGTCATACCGGTGATTTTTCCTTTATGCGCATCTACACGGCCCCCGACGGCACCGGCCGCGCTTTCGATAAGGGAAATGTGCCTTACAAGTCTAAATTCTGGCTAAAGATCGCCCTGGATGGTTTAAAAAATGGCGACCAGACCTTTGTCCTGGGGTATCCCGGCCGCACTACCCGCTACCGCACCTCCAGCGATGTGGCCGATAGCCTGGATCACGGTTACCCTTTGCGCATTAAATATTATAAAGAGGTCATCGATATGATGGAAGAGTTTGGCAAAGATTCCCAGGTCGCCGATGCAAAAGTAGCCGGCATGAAGAAAGGCCTGAACAATTCTATGAAAAACTACCAGGGTAATGTGGATGGAATGACTCGCACCCACTTTGTCCAACAAAAAATCGATTTTGAAAATGAATTCATGACCTTTTTAAAGAAAGATGAGAAACTTTACAAAAAATATGGCACTGTCCTGGCAAAGATCAAAGAACAGTACGCATCGATGGCCAAATACCAACCCCTGTCCGATGTCTTCCGCTTTGTCCTGTCGAGGATGGCCTTGAACGGGACGGTCTTCAGCACTGCCCAGAGGGCTTACTATACTGCTGTGCAGCGCTCAAAACCGGTGAAACTGCAAGACCCGAAATTCTCGGAAAAGGATACGATACGTGCGGTGGAACGACTTCAGTTCGGTTATATGTCTTTTTATGAACCGGCGGATAAGGCCCTGCTGAAAAAATGGTTGAAATGGGCAGACCAATTGCCGGCGGAATTCCGGCTGAAAGGACTGGACGAAGTTCTGAAAACCTCCGGCAAAACCATCGACCAGTGGGTGGACGACGCCTATAAAAAATCAAAACTGAATGATGTGGCATTTGCTAAATCGCTGTATAACAAAAACGTGAAGGAACTGGACGCATTGGATGATCCATTTATCGACCTGGCGAAAAGGCTTTACCCGGTGGAAGATGCTTTCCGTGAAAAGGATAGAGAGGATACGGCCGTCATGGAAGAACTGAGGAAAAAATATATCGATGCTTTATATGCCTGGAAAGGCGCCAACCTGTATCCCGACGCCAACGGTACTATCCGGTTCTCTTACGGGGCCGTGGAAGGTTATTCGCCCAGGGATGCGGTTTATTTTGAGCCTTTTACGACGATCAAAGGGATGTTGGAAAAAGACACGGGCCAGGAACCGTTTAATGCGCCGGAAGGAATAAAAGAGCTTTATGCTAAAAAGGACTTCGGCCGGTGGACGCACCCGGGAATGAATGACGTAACGGTTGCGTTTACCCATAAAGTCGACAGTACCGGCGGCAACAGCGGCAGCCCGGTGTTAAACACAAAAGGCGAAATGGTAGGTATTCTCTTTGACGGGAACTACGAGGCCATGACCTGCGACTGGCAGTATGACAGCGCTATTCAAAGAACTATTTCGGTGGATATTCGTTTTGTGATGTTCGTAACTGAAAAGCTGGCCAAAGCCCACGGGATTTTAAAAGAACTGGCCCTGGAATAAATAAAAATTTTGGGAAGGTCCAGGAAACCCTTTTATAAAAGGGTTTCCTGGTCGCCGAAAGCATAAATAAAGTCTCTATCCCCCTTTTTTTTTATCTCTCTTAAACTCAGAGGGCGTCATCCCGGTAAATTTTTTAAAGGCGGTATTAAAAACAGACTTAGAATAAAACCCTGTATCATAAGCAATATCCAGGATGGTTTTATTATCTTCCGCGGGGTCCAGTAGTTTTTTCTTTGCTTCCTGGATCCGGTAGCTGTTGATAAAATCATTGAAACTTTGGCTCAACCGTTCATTGATAATCTGGGAGAGGTAGTTATAATGAACATTCAGGCGTTGGGCCAGGGATTTCAGATTGAGATCGGCTTTTAAAAAGACTTTCTCTTTCTCCATCAACTGCAGCAAGCGGGGCAGGACTTGTTCGACTGTTTCAGGTAAAAGCGCGGATGTTTTGTATTTGGGTTCTCCGGGTTTGGCGCCGGGCATGGGTTGGGTTTTTTTCCGGTAAAACCGGCGGGCGGTCCCGGCGGCGGCGCCGGTAATCAACAAGAGGGCGGCCATAAGTATATAAAACAAAGGCTGTTTATAAAAAGGGTATTTAATCATGAATTCAAAGGTCGCGCTTTTTTCGTTCCACAGGCCGTCGCTGTTGCAGGCGGTAACCAGGAACCGATAGTCGCCGGGGCCGAGGTTCAGGTACATTGCCGCACGTTTTTCCCTCGGCGCGACTTCCATCCACCGGGAATCGAAACCTTCCATTTTGTAACGCAGTTTTACCCTGCCCGGGGCGGTGAAACTAAGGGCCGTGAAATAAAATTCGATCATATTTTGACCGGCCTGGAATATGGGTTTTACCCGGTTTGTTACGGGTTCGCTATTTACCAGGACTTCTTCGATTATTACCGGCGGCGGGACATGGTTAAGTGTTATCGAACCGGGATCGATCACGGCCACGCCTTTTATGGTGGGGAAACAGAGTTTCCCGTCGGACATTTTCCAGGCGGAGGGTTGTCCTCCTGTTGCGCATTCGCTGCTTTCCATGCCGTCTTTTTCGTCCAGGTACAGGGGCGTCAAGGCCTTGATTTTGTTTTGGGCCAGGTTGTCCAATTGTTCGGTGGAAACCCGGAACACGCCTTTGGAGGAACTCAGCCACAGGTTCTTTTGATCATCTTCCAGGATACTGAAAATATAGTTATTGGGTAACCCGGAATCGGTGGTATACAGCGAGAGGACCGCATTTGAAAACCGTCCCAGGCCGCCGCCATTGAGGCCGAGCCACAAGTTGCCCCGGGGGTCGGCATAAAGGCCCCGGATATCATAGGCGGGGCGTTCGCGCCCGTTAGTGGAAGTTAAAACTTCTTCCAGGCGGCCCCCCTTTAATTGCATCAGTCCCTGCGCGGCGCCTACCCACAAGGTAAAAGTTGCGGCGTTTTCCTGGATTTCGATGGCCTGGATATGAACGGGAGGGTAGGTCTTATCTTTTTCTTGTGTACAAACGGTAAACTTTCCTTTTTCGAAACGGTTTAAACCGTTAGCGGTACCGATCCAGATGTTCCCAGCTTTATCGCCCCGGATGGCGGTTATTTGGTTGTCTGACAGTCCTTCCCGTGTGGTGTAGGTCTCGGCGGGGCTGTTCCGCAAGTTTCCCCCGGCAAGCCGTGCGATCCCATTTTGCCGGGTACCGATCCAGAGGTTGTTGTCGTTGTCCTGGTAAAGGGCCGTGATCCCGGCGATAGGGAATACGTCCCCGGTTACTTTATCGTTTTTTATTTTAACCAGTCCTTTGCGGTCCATTCCCGCCCACAAACCGCCGGTCCTGTCTTCCAGTAAAACACGGACCAGGTTTTGCGGGAGGCCGTCGGCGGTAGTGATAGTGGAGACCCTGGCGCGGGTCAACCGCGAGAGACCGCCGGTAAATGTACCCACCCACACGTTGGCCTCGCGGTCTTCCAACAGTGCATAGATAAAATCATCGGCGAGCCCGCGGTCGAAAGGAAGGCTTGAGAAAGTTTTGCCGTTGAATTGGAAAATTCCTTCACCGTCGGTCCCGATCCAGAGAACGCCGCTGCTGTCCGGCATGAGTGAACGCACGGCGCTGTCGTTCAGCGGGTGGTTGGCCGGGGCCGGTCGCTGGATCCTGCCTTTTTCCAAACATAAAAGTCCTTTCTGTGTACCGATCCAGAGACGTCCGGAGCGGTCTTCACTCAGGGCGGTGATCCCGTGACGGATGGGTTCTCCTTCGGGTTTATAAGGTTGGTATTTGCCGTTATTTATATAGTAGAGGCCGTTGTCATCGGTGCCGATCCAGGGACCGGCGCCGGCTTTTGTACTGCCGGTAATGGCCGTGATGGAGTTTCCCCAGAGGTCATCGCCGGTGGTCAATATTTCGAATTTTTCTTTTCCCGGGGCCAGGCGGTTCAGGCCATTGGCGGCGCCGATCCATAAATTGCCTTGCCGGTCGCCGTATAGGACCCGGACGGAATCGTTGGACAAGCCCTCTTTAGCGGTATACGACGTCCATTCATGGTCTTTCATACGACTCAAACCGCCGCCGTCCGTACCCACCCACAGGCCGCCGCCGCTGTCTTCATATAGGGCCGTGATCTTATCGTTATTTAAATGTGGGGTATTCCACCGGTTGTAAACGCGGAAAGCGACTCCATCGAACCTTACCAGCCCCGACTGGGCGCCGAACCAGATGTAACCGGTCTTATCCTGAACAAGACATAATACGGAATTCTGGGGCAGTCCTTCCTCCGTGGTCCAGGTCTCAAGGGTGTAAGGGGCCAGCGGCGTAGGGATCAAAAAATAGAGAATACTAATGCCGACAATAATACTCAACAAAAGATTTGTTTTTCCATGCCGCATCGTCACGATTTACTGCCTATTCTCTATGGTCTGCTGTTTTACTTTTTACGCTTTATGCGCAGCGTTTTATTGCCCCAGGAGTTCTTCCACGAGGTCCAATATTTTTTTCAGGTCGAAAGGTTTGCTCAGGGTACGGTGGGCGCCGATGGTTTTTGCGACGCTCAAATACCCTTCCGCGCTGGCGCGGCCGCCGCCGGAAATGGCGATAATCTTCATATCCGGGAAATCGCGCCGAAGTTCGCGGATGGTTTCGATGCCTTCTTTCTCAGGCATAATAAGGTCGGTGATTACCAGGTCAACGGGGTCTTCCCGCTGGATATTCAACCCGATCTTACCATTGGCGGCTTCCGCTACCTCGTACCCGGCCCGTTCCAACGCCTGGTGCATCATTTCACGCATCTGCCAATCGTCATCTATTACTAATATGCGTTTCATATTTCTTCCTCATGCTATATTTATTATATTATGAATGATTAATTACTATATATCAATTATTTGTTTTTTTCAAGGCAATATGGTGATTTTTCCTATTTTCCTTGTTTTTAGTGATATAATATAGGGGGTTGACACAGAAATTGAAAAACGATATTGGTGCATTGAATGAGTATTAAAGGCCTGTTATTTGAACCGGTGACGGAAGAGTGCCCGTACATCGATGGGGTTCCCTCCATCTACGAGAATCTCCTTGTTGCCGAGTTGGAGGATGAAGACATGGAAACTCTTTTGAATATGGGATTCCGTCATTTCGGTGAGATTTTTTTCAGGCCCCTTTGCGGTCATTGCCTCCGCTGCATCTCGGTGCGCATCCCGGTCCAACGGTTCTCCCCCTCCAAATCGGTGCGCCGTTTGTTCAACCGGGCGAAAGGTCTCCGTGTTGCGCTGGAAAAACCGATACCCTCTACGGAAGCCTTTGAATTGTATATGCGGCATAAAAAAAGATTTAAGAGCAAGGAATATGAGGTTCACGAGCGGTATGGGCATTATGTTCGCAGTTTCTTCCATCCTTACGGGTTCAATCGTATGCTGACCATCAGGGACGGCGACGCATTGGCGGCCGTCTCCCACCTGGATGTCACGGCCAATGCAATGTCCGCGGTTTACTGTTATTTCGATGAGAAATATGGCCGCTTCAGCCCGGGGAAATTGGCTGTTTACAAAGAAATCGAGCTGGCAAAAGAGATGGGCGCCCAGTGGTTGTACCTGGGTTATTTTATTCCCCGGAACCGCCATACGCAATATAAGATTCAATTCAAACCGAACCAGCTAATGGTGGGGTATGATCGATGGTTTGATTTTATGGACGCGGCGGGTAATGTTAGTGAACCTTTGCCTCCGGCGGCAAGGGGGCTCTTTTCGAGAAAACCGCCCCCTTGACCCCCACAAAAGCTTTTGACTAAACAAAAGTTTTGGGAAGTCCAGAAACCCTTTTTCAAAAGGGTTTCTGGTTATACATCGATTCCTATTTTACGCATTAACACCACGGCATTAAAACTTTCACAGATGCCTTGTTTCAACTTGTAATCGAACAGCAATTTGTCCTCTTCAACATACCCGTCGAAATGGGCATTCATGATCTTCTCTTCTTCGGCGCCCAGTTTGGTCAGTTCCAGGTCATGGGTGGCAATAATTCCCCCGGCCCGCTGCTTAAGCAATTGTTTAATCAACACAATGGAACCCTTCTGGCGGTCCAACGTATTGGTGCCTTTCAGCATTTCATCGATCATAAAAAAAACAGGGACTTGATTATCTTGTTCCCGGATAGCAATGGCGTCTAAAATCATTTTCAACCGCAGCAATTCGGCGTAGAAGAGGGAGAGATGTTTATCCAGCGAATCGCTGGTTTGCATACTGGTAAAGAGTCTCAGGCCCGAAATTTCGAAACGGGCCGCGCATACCGGGGCGCCGGCCAACGCCAGCGCCAGGCTGACCCCCACTGTTCTTAAAAAAGTACTTTTCCCCGCCATGTTGGGTCCGGTGACAACCAGGATACTCTTTTCCCGGTCCAGGGCGATGTCATTACACACCCGTTCGCTTTGGGGAATCAAGGGGTGGCCCAGGGCCGAGGCGTTTAATTTGAAATCTTTTTCACTGAGTTCCGGGAACGCCCAGTCGGGATTATTATAAGACAAACCGGCCAAAGACGACAGGGCCTCCATATTGGCGATTACTGCAAACCATAAATGAATGGCCGAAGCGGTTTCTTTTTTCCATTTCTCGATCCTATAGACGCAGTGAAGGTCCCACAGCAGCGTATTGTTTATAAAAAAATGCATGGCCGCATTGGCGCGGAGTTCAAACCATTCCACCAGGGCGGCAAAACGTTTGATAGAGCGGGAAGCGGTTTCCTTTTCGGCATATAAATCTTTTTTTAAGGCTTGCAGTTTCCTTCCCTCGAAAGGTTCTTGTTCAATGGTCTTGATGATCCGGGAATAGGCTTTTAGGATTTTGGAATTTCGCGAGGTTAAGCGATAGAGACGGGCCACTGTTTTGCCGGCTTTTTTGTTAATAATTACTTGAAGTAAAACAAATACCAGCGGTACGGCCAGGGTTAATTTGAAAGCCATGGCAATAAAAAGACCTATTGTGATGAGGGGCAGCACATGGATAAAATAAATAAAAAGGTTTTTGCCGGCAATGAAAAAGGGTTCATTCAGCAGGAGAAAAAGAGATTCCAGTTTTTGGGACGTATCGTCGATGGAGAGGCCGCAAGCCTGGAGGTTTTGCCGGAAACACGGTTTCGTCGCCAGTTCCTGTACTGCTTGCTGGCGCAGGTGAATTTGTTCATTATCCGCCGGGGCCTGGAGCCAGTCTGCCAGGCATTTCCGGCCCATGCTGGTGACGCACCGGTTGAGGTAATGAAAAACCGATTTTTCGCCGAAGATATCCAGGTCCGAGGTGTACTGATGGTCCGGGTTTTTAAATTCCCCGCCGGTTATGCTGCTGTCTTCGACAGCGGGGAATCGATGGGAGAGCATTTTTATTTCATTGTCATTGATTTTTATAAGGGTTTTCGCATGGTTGATCTTTTGCAGCACGTTTTCGTGGAGGACAACGGCAGCGACAAAAAGAATAAAGAAAATCCCGAAACCCGCCAGCGCAGAAACCGGATCGTTTGAAAAGGTACTAATGAGGAGCAAGAGACCGGAAAAAAACAGGGCCAGTTTTAAAATCGCTAACACCGTATCTTTTTTTTTCAATTTTTTGATATGGAGGTTGCAGGCGTCGATGCGTTCTTTATAAAATGTTCCCGGGTTTGCGTTAGTCATGGTCTGGGGTAGTGCTTTTTGCCTTCGGATTCATGGTTCCTGTCCATCGGTCCCTGGCCGCCAGTCCCCAGGTTGAGGACGGTAAATTTCCTGCCGCCGATATTGCCGGTGTTCCCGGCGCTGTCCCTCGCTGTCCAGTAAATAGTGTGGACGCCGTTTTTTAAGGTTTCGGTATCGATATCGAAATAGGCATGCGGGCGATTGCTGTTGGTATAGCCGGGTAACAGGGCGGCCACATCGGGGCGATAAATATTGTAAACAGGATGCCCGACGAATACGCCGTCGATATAAATGTTAATGGTGGACCCGTCTTCCGGCATCCAGTTGGGTAGGGGGGTTAAGACCCAGCCATGGCTCCGGTAACGGTTCCCGGAAATAATTCCCCCCGGTATGGGTGTGTCGATGGTTCCAAAGGGTAAAGCCGCGCCGGCATTCGCGCATGTAATGGTCCGGGTCCCCAGCACGGTCTGATGCCAGGTTCCGTCTACAGCAACGGCCTGGAAAGTAAAGACGCCGTTGCCCTGGTTAGGCAGGTTCTGGGTCAGCAAGATATAGGTCCACCCGGCTTTTTGGTTATTGGGATAGGTAGGATAAACGGCGGCGATATCGGGCCGAACGCCCTCACACAATACGGCATCGCCTACAAAAATCCGGCTGCTTTCCTGCTGGAGGTATATTTTCACACTTTTAACGCCGATGTCATCCAGGGCCCAACCGGTGAAAGGAACCGTATTGGGAACCGTGCTGTCCTGGAGAGGAAATTCGAGCGCCCCAAAGGGACCGTTATCGGCGCCGGTGGGGTAGATAACCATGTTTACAGAAATCGTCTGCGGGGAATCGGCGGCCCCGGGGGCGGCGACGGTAATGGTCCCGGTATAGGGTCCGCCGGTTTTGAATGTACCGTTGATCATGACGGTCACAACGCCGGAATTAATCCCGGAGGCGGGTGTAACACTAATCCAGTCTTCATCGGTGTGGGCGGTCCAGTTCAATATCCCAACCCCGGTATTGCCGACGATAAAAGTCTTCGCCGGGATAGCCCCTTCACGGACGGCGGCCCCGAAATTCAAGCGGTGCATGGATATCTTCAACCCGGGCCCCCGGGTTTCACTGGTAGTGTTTATTTTGATAACGGAAGGATCGCCTGCTTCCCCGGCGATATTTACTGCGACTATTTTATAATAAACCATTTCAGGTTGATTAAAACCGGCGTCTTCATACATATTCGCGGTCAACCTGGCAATCTCGGAATCGGCATTGCACTGGAAATCGCCGGAATAACCGCGGTAAATGACGAATTCCTTAAAGTCTCCCCAATCGCTCCAATTATAATCGAGGTCAGCCCATATTTTTTGAGACCAGTTTAAATAAATGGTCCGGGCGCTTGCTCGATAATTCCCGGTAAATCCCTTGACGGCGGCGGGGGTGAAACGGGTATCGATGGACTGCCGGGCTTTGTCTTTTACTGTATCGAAAAACAGCCTGGCGGCCAGGCCGCGGTTGGTATCGCTAAATTGGTATTGGTTATCGCCGCTCCATTTAAAAAAGTCGACGAAATGGACATTATGTTGGTAGAGCCGCATTATTTTACTGTAGATATGGTCTACGGCGCTAAGGGGGGTGAAGACGTTGGCGGGTATGACTTCGGGATTATACTCTACCGCGGCCCAGTTGGTGGACATGGCGCTGATGGCCGGTATGACATATTGGGATGTATCGGCGTAACGGTCGCCATAATTGAGATCGTATAAGGAAACACCCATGCCTATGTCATCGTAAACGCGGGCGGTCCATAGGGGGGAGGCGGAACTGTAATAACGGGGGTTTAAGCCGGGACTGCCGAATTCATCGGGTCGGCTGCCCTCGACGTAATCGGCGGGGATTTGATGGGTGTAATAATGTTCCCGGGGAAAGCCGCTTTTCCAGGCTATGACGGCAATATCTTTAACATAATGGTATACCATTGTCTCCCGGAAAGTTTGCCATAGGTCGCTGAAGGCGTCCTGCCCTTTGGGCAGCATTAAACGCGGCGGGTCGAACCCGCCGCCGATGGCTTTCTCCCCGTTTTGGGGAAGCATCTCTCCGAAACGGAACTGGTCGGCAGGGATGACATGGGGATCGGGATTGTTATTATCCTGGTAATTATCATCCACCGGGTCCCGGAGGTCCCAGTTGTAATATTTTAAATCCCACGTGGTAAACCCGGTCCCGAACTCGTTATTGAAATTTCCCAGGCCGCTGTCTCCCCGGTACCGGTCGCCGCTGGAGGGATATCCTTCGCCGGCGTATTTTTCGCCGGGGGCATACATGCCTTCGTGTTTGATCCAGTCCCGGAATTCCAGCACGGCAAAAGGTGAATAATCGCAAAAATATGTTTGCAGGGAGTTGGTATTATCGATGCCGTAATAATTCAATTCCGCTTCGCCGGGGCCGCTGATTACGAATAGGATGTTTGGGTTCTCCCGCTGTTTTTGTTTTAAATAAGCAAAGGCCGCAGTGGTTTTGGCTTCCAGGTGGGCCCGCAATTTCCGGGCATACCGTGATAAGGTGGTGAAAACATATTTGTTTACCACGCTGCTGTTGGATGAGTTTTCCCCGGTCTCCCCGTCGATGTAATCATTGAACCGGTTGAATATATTAAAATTTTCATCCACCGGTTGGTTGGGATCTAACTGGTTTTCCCGGACGATATTGTTGTCGTTATACCACTGGGCATTCCGTATATCTTCTTCCCTGGCCGGGTTATAAAACTGGGTATTTCTTGATAACCCATAGGTGAGGATAAAATGGATGCCGACTTTATAAAACCGGGCTTTCTGGATTATCAGGTCAACAGTATCCCTGAATTGCTGGAGACTGAGGTCGGTGGTTTCGGGGTTGGCTTTCCAATCCATATCTACGCCCACAAACCTGGAGAAAAGCAGCGGCGCGTACAATCCTCTTCCAAACCGATCGATAATGGTATTTATTTCGTCGGGCGCTATATAGGGGGGAGCGGCTTCGATATAAAATACCATACCGAGGATCAAAGAATTATCGTAAGTGGGATAAGGCATCTCTTCCGCAAACAGCGGATAAAAAAGCGACGCCAATAAAATTCCCAATATAGTTATATTTTTCATATTGATTTCCTTAGTTAAGTTTTAAATTAGAGTACATTTTTTTAGACCCGGCCTATATTATCAAAATGTGGAGTGAATGTCAATCGCCGGGACAATCAAATCCCCGAATAAAATTTCGCGCCCTGGTTTTTTTTCAGTACCCCCCTTGACAAAAGTTGGATTTTCTATTATGCTTATTACCTGGTAATTGAAAACCGCATCGGGCGGGAATAGCTCAGCGGTAGAGCGCAACCTTGCCAAGGTTGATGTCGCGGGTTCGAATCCCGTTTCCCGCTCCAGCCATTTTTTGGCGGCGTAGCCAAGTGGTAAGGCAGCGGTCTGCAAAATCGCAATTCATCGGTTCGAATCCGGTCGCCGCCTGTCAATCTAATGAAATCTTTCCGTTTATCCCACAGCTTCTCTAATGGCCTTTACGGCGCGTTCTATATCATTATCGTCGATATCTTTGTGGGTGACGATGCGTACTGTTTTCGTATTAAATGGAAGGGCCAGCACGTTTTGGGCGGCCAGTTTTTTAAGGAACAAGTCCGCGGTCATGGTGTTCAGGGTGAGCATGATCATATTGGTTTCCACTTCCTGGGGGTTGACCCGGAGTTCTTTCAAATCCGCGATTTTTTCCGCCAGGAGTTTGGCCCTGCGGTGATCGTCTTGCAGGCGGTGGATCATTTTTTCAAGGGCCACGATGCCCGCCGCGGCAATTACCCCCGCCTGGCGCATCCCGCCGCCCAGGTACTTTCGAACAAAGCGCGCCTCTTTTATGAATTCCTTCGTCCCTGCCAGCATAGATCCCACGGGCGCTGAAAGCCCCTTAGACAGGCAAAACATCAGTGAATCGAAATGTTTTGAAATTTCTTTAACGTCTACTTGCAATGCCGCGGCGGCATTAAATATCCGCGCCCCGTCCAGGTGTAAATAGAGGTTGTATTTCCTGGAGAGTGCGGCCGCCTTTTCTATATAGTCCAATCCTATAACAGCGCCGCCCCATGTGTTGTGGGTGTTTTCCAGGGCAATGGCCCGGGTGGTGGGCATGTGGTCCCTGAGGGTGGTATGGATGTTTTTTTCAATTAAATCCAGGGGAATTTTACCCCGGTCCGACGGCATGGCGCGGGGCACGGCATGGGCGATCCTGGAAATATTCCCGGCCTCGAAATTTAGAATGTGACAGTTTTCTTCCAGGATGACTTCTTTGCCTTCGCCCACCTCCAACACCATGGCAATGGTGTTTCCCATGGTTCCTGAGGGAACAAAAATCGCTGCTTCTTTACCGACTTTTTCGGCCGCCAGTTCTTCCAGTTTATTAACCGTGGGATCGTCGGCAAAGACATCGTCGCCTACTTCGGCATTATACATGGCCTGACGCATTTCTTCGCTGGGCCGCGTCACCGTATCGCTGCGGAAATCCGCTATTCCTTTATAAGACATTGGCGCTCCTATAACGGTTCGATGGACACAAAGATTTTATGTGTCTTGATGGGGGCCACATCGGTTTCCCAGGGGCGGCGGTATTTCAAACGGATTTCTACTTTTCCCGGGTTCAGCGCCTCAAAGGTAAGGATTTCATAAGTCGGCGCCCCCAGCAGCGGCGGTTGGGAACCTTCCCGGTCCCCCGGCGCTTCTGTTTTTACCTGTTTGAATTTAACCAGGTCCCCGGGGGTGATTTCCTGCACCGCCCAACTGTAACCGGTGGTGGGATTGGATTTGATTTTAATCGCAAACTCACCGGCGCCGTTAACCGTGACAGCGGTTTCTTCGGCATCCGACATCATAAACATCTTCTTTTCTTTGTCTGTTTCATTCGCCATGGCGACCCCCACACAAAACAGGACCGAAACCAAAACCAAGAAGGAGAGTGTTTTAAACCTGTTTTTTTTTGTTTTCATGCCTGCCATATTTTACCTCGTCTAAGTTATTTTTTTTCTTACTTATCTTATCAAATATACCATATTATATGGAAAAAAAGAAGCCCCATCCAGCAAGGGGTGGGGCCTTTTTTAAATAATCGTTGTAATAAAGGTTGCTTCTTGGTTTTAATAGATGTAGTAATTGGCGCCTTCGCCTACGCGGTCGCAGCCGTATTGGATCCACATATAGCCGTCTTCGCCCCAGCCGGTGCCCCAGGAGTTTTTCAATCTCCAGGCGCCTTTGGAGTCGTCCCAACCGATGAGAAGGACGGCATGGTTGGTGTAGGTGGGATTCTTTTTGCATCTGTTTAAAACGCCGCTGGTATAGGCCTGGAAGTTTCTGTCCACAAAAACGCCGACCTGTACTGCGCCGTAGGTATAAATGGCTTGTTTAATATTCTCGGTGGGGGGCACCACATAATCTTCGGTTACGAAAGCCCAGCTCTGGATATTGTAGGGATAAGGGCAGGTGCTTTTACAGGGGGCGTCCGTGGCGGTATAGGGGAAGCAGGTTTCATAAGGGGATCCCGGGCTGGCCAGCATATCCTGGGGCCAGAATCCACCGTTGCAGCCCCAGCCATAGGGGTTGCAGGAGACCATGTGCTGTTCGGAAAGGTCCACTTCGATGCCGTCATTCTTTAAGATCATGGATTCCAGTAAACCGACGGCGGCAAAAGCCCAGCAGCTACCGCAGTTTCCCTGGTCTCTAATGGAAGAAGCGTACCCGATATAAGAAGCGGGTAATGCTTCGGCGCCGGCAATGCCTTCGGAGTTGATGAGTGCGTCGCCCATGTGCATGGTGGGCAGTTGAAGATCGGTTCTAAAACCGCATAACGTTTCCAGGTCATACTGCATAGCGGGGTTGACGCCCACGGTAAAGGTATAACCGTTGGCTTTAATATCTGCCCGCATGGCTTCGATTTCAGCTTCCAGTTTTGCCCGTTTTGAGACGGGATCCCTATCGAGGTCTCCTCGCTGGGATGCCTGTAAGGCTGGTACAGCAACAAACACGGCCACAATAGCCACAACCAACAAACCTAAGAACCATTTTTTTTGCATGTCTTTTCTCCTTGTTTTAATAGATTTATACATTAATATTAAGATACGCGATCAGGAGAAAAAAGTAAATACAACTAAAGTTTTAGAAACGGTTGTATTTTTAATTTTTTTTTGAAAAACAGATCAAAGGCAGTTCCAGCAACGTTTCCGAAGTTTTTTCCTGCTAGCGGCGGCATAAATGGTTGTACACCGGGTGCGCTGTCGCGGGCCCAAATAATCGCCTTTGCGATAAGGTAAGTATTTCAAAGGGACGGGAAAGTTTGACCCTGTTTTACCGCTTCCAACGGCAATTGGGACGTAAATTCCCGGAGGTTCCGGGCGAGGCGGGGGGCTTCGGATTCATCCAGGGCATAGAATGCGACCGTGTCCCGGGCGCAAACAACATTGTCGGGGATACGCCACTGACCGACTTTTATCCAGCTTTTGGGCAACTCGCTGTCGATGCCCACTAACCGAAAAAATTGATCGTAAACCACCGCTATCCGCGCTCCTGACTTCTGGGCAACTCGGACAATATTTTCCGCGGTGAAGGTTTTATTCAACAGGAGATCGCCGATATTTTTGCTGGCCAGTCCCCATACGTCCAGGCAATCGATGTCGGCCAGGAAACAGACTGCGCCGATGTCGTTGACCGCCGCGGGTTGACCGGGATAATATTTCTTCAAGAAAAGCCCCATCCGGTACTGTTGGCCATAGATATTGGCTGTGGCCCGGGCCACTTTAAGGTCTGTTCGCACTCCCCGCTCGGCCAGGGGTAATATTAAAACTAATACCAGCAGGACGCCGACAATTTTTCCTGCATTCTTTTGCGGTTCTTGCGGAGACAGCGGCAGAAAGTCAGCGGCGGCAATCAAAACGGTGAATATTCCCAGGGCCACGAGGTATGCGTCATAACGGATCCAGGGATACCGGTTCAGGAAATACCCGCTTTCGGAAAAAAACGCCTGGCAGGCCAACGTTATGATGAAGATCATGGCCATGGCGTTGGCCGGCAGCCACCAGCGGTTATATTTTTTATAGATATACCAAAAAAGGGCCAGCACGCAGATCAATAATACCAGGAGATGCACATTGTAAATAAGCTGGCGTAATCCGGCATAGAGAAACTCCAGGATTTTCCCGATGCGGGTAATATCCGGCCGCGTGCCTTTTAAAAGAACGGAATTGGGCAGGAAATACCAGCCGCTGCTAACGGATATAATGCCGTAGACCAACACGGGCAAAAGTCCGGCGGCCGCGTTGATAATGAGAATGGTCCATTTTTTCCTGGCCAGGAGTAAAAGGGAAACGGCGAAAAGGATAAAAAGTCCTTCATAACGGACCATCGATACCAGCGGCGCCAGGAGGAAAAGCATATTTCGCATGGATTTCGCGGGTTTTTCATTGGCCTGGGTATCCGTATCATCGCCGATAACTTTTGCCGCCATGTAAATATAACCCAGGTTGATCAGGATTTGCAGGACATGTTCGAGGCCGCCGAATACCAGGTAGGGCAAAGGAATAAAAAAGATAAAGGCCGCCGCGATAGCCGCCTGAATCCAGGGGGGGAATCGATGGCCCCGAAAGATGTGGAAAATGAATACCATCAGCAGGGTGGCGAAAAAAAAGTTCATCAGCAGGGGCATGGTTTCGTTCACGCCGAAGATGAGATAGAGGGCTGAAAGGAGCAGGGTCCACAGTAATGACGACGAAGTCGAAGAAAATTGGTGGCCGGTTACGCCCCATACGCCGTGTTGGGAAAAGTTTTTTGCCATGGACATATGAATGTAGGCGTCATCCAAAGCATAGACCGGGTTTCCCTGGGTTTTTGAAAGGGAATCGTTTAGAACCAGGATTAATATCAGCCACAATAGTGCGATGCCAATTAATAATGGGCCATACTGTTTAAGTTTTAATATCATAGTTTCACCTGGTTAATGATACCATATTTGGGAATAAATTCGAAACAAAAACAAGCCCACGAATTACACGAATTACCACGAATTAACCTTTCGTCCACAGATTACACGGATTTACACAGATTGTTTTTTCCGCTCTTCTGCTCTTCCTCGCTTCCGCTCTTCCTGTTTTACCTTCATCATTCATCACTTCCATCATTCTCACCACTGACAGGAATTTAATTGGCACTGAAAAGCGCGGAATTAACTGCGGCAGTTTTAAACTTAGTCACGGCAGACTTAAACATGGCGCCGGCAGATGCAAACACGGCCGCGGCAGATGTAAACATGGTCACGGCAGTTGCAAACATGGCCGAGGCAGACTTAAACATGGCTGCGGCAGATGTAAACATGGTCACGGCAGACTTAAACATGGCACCGGCAGATGCAAACATGGCCGCGACAGTTGCAAACATGACCGCGGCAGACTTAAACATGACGCCGGCAGTCGTAAACATGGCCGCGGCAGGGGGAACGGAACAAGGGAGGCCGGAAATCTTAACAGTTTTTTTCTTTTTCTTCGCGTCCCTTCGCGTTCTTAGCGGCCAATAAAACCCTCTTGGTGAACCTTTGTGCCTTGGTGCCTTTGTGGCTATTTTTTTGGCAGCGGCGCTAAAACCGAAGGATGAAAATTGAGAGAGTAAGATTGAATTATAATTCATTTTACGGTATTATACAGGTATGAATAAACAGAAAATGCCAGGGAAAGCTAAACGATCAATTACTTATTTTAAAGGAGGATAATATCATGCCTTACGTAACCAGTTGGGAAAGAATCGCAAGGAAAAAAGCATTAGCCGAAGGAAGAGTAAAAGAAAGAGTTAATGTTAAAAAAACCAAATTGGAGACTGCGAAAAAAATGGTGAAGGATAATTTTCCCATAGATGCTATTGCCAAATATACCGGCCTCGCAAAGGATGAAATCAGACCCCTGATGCAATAATCGGCTCGATTTTTAATTAGAGGAACTTTTCAATTTGAATCCGTGGAATCTGCGCTATCTGTGGCATCTGTGGTTCAGACATTTATTTAGCGGAAGCCTTTTTTTGTTTTGAATTTTAGGTATTTACGTTTCGCGATTTGGAATTTGTTTCGAATTTCGATATTCAAGTGTCGCGATTTCGGATTTATTTTTCCCATGTCCGTGTTTGTCTGTGTTCGTCCGTGGCCACATTTTCGTGTTTTTCGTGTGTTCGTATGTGACGTGGACCTTATTTTTATATTAGTCAGGCATGAGGGGATATTCAGCCAATAAACGGGCGAACACGGAGACACTGCGGCTCGCCCCTACTTCGCGGTGCGTCGCGTTCTTAGCGGCTAACTTCCGTATTTTCCGTGTGTTGGCATGTGATGTGGGCGCTATTTTTTTTCTAGCGGTATCAAGGCGTCACCTGGTCACTTGATTCAAACGCCAGGTTGGGATTAAAATCGGCCTATCCCCTAATCCTATTATTCTTTTTTTTACTTGATTTCACTTGAATCTTTTATAATCGTGGTATAAGATCAACCTGTGCCTGAAATTGATTTTCCTATTGTGCGCTATTTCAATACGAAGATATTTATGAATTAAAAATAACAAAGGAGTCAACCATGAAAAAATTAGTTGCCTTGTCCTTGCTGGTGATAGTGTTTCTTGTCCCTGCCTGCAATCCTAAGCAAAGCGATACCCAGGGTCCCCCCCCAGAAAATCCGAAACCACCCTCCTGGACCATGACTGGGCTGCTGAAAGACTGGCTTATCACGCCGCATGATCTGGTGATCAATGGCCATGAAATCTATGTTTCCGGAAATCTTGACAACCGCGTGGCAGTAATAAGTCTTGACGGTCAGGTTCTCAGATATCATACGATTGAGAAGAATTTGGGGTTTGATAATGTCTGTGTCGCGGCGACTTCGCAAGGGCAGGTGCTGGCTCTATCCTCAAGAGGATTATGGGAATTAAAATCCGATGGAACCACCGAGAGTCTCGCGCGTTTCAATTCAACCATAGATCACATGACCATCGGACCTGATGACAGACTCTATATTGCCAGCCGATCCCAGGGGGAATCCAGGATCTTAAAAATGGAACTGAATGGCACAACCAGTAACCTTGTTACGATAAATTCCAACCGGATTTCCGATTTGGATTTTGACGCCAATGGCAATTTATTTATGGCCGATGCGCAGTATGGACAGATTTTAAAATACTCAAAAGGGCAAGGAGTTGAGATATTCTCGATCGGATTTCCTGAAACCGCGGGCGGTGGACCGTTCTATCTAGCCTTCGATCAGGCAGGTCGCCTTTATACCAGTTCTATCGACTACAATCTCGCTCTGATCTCAACAGATGGAACGGTGATCCCCCTTGAGTTTATTAATATTTCCGGTGATTTGTTTTTCCATGAGGACTTGTTGTATACTCTGGGTATTTATAATGCGACGTTGTTCGAAATAAGTGTTAACAACACCACCGTGCTCTCCAAGCGGATACTCTTAGATGGAGTTGTCCCCTGGTATATTGACCACCAGGGCGGGAGTGTGGTTGTTGGCGAGAGGGGAACTTTCTCGGGTCGGACATTCTTTAACTACGACATCACCCAGCCTGGTCGTATCGAGCCGAATCCATTTCTCAATGCACTTCAGCCGAGCCAATATACCTTCGACGATTCAGGTAATACGTATTTGCTTTTCCGTGAAGTGCTCAAGAAGCTTGACTCTACAGGAAGAGAAGAATACAGTGTTTCACTTCCCGGCAATCTTCAATGGAACACCCGTCTACTTTATAATCCTGCGGACGACAAGATCTATTACTTTGACATAGATTCAAATAGCGTAATCATGGCGAATGCGCAGGGAGCTGAAACGTATCATCGGTTCTTGTCAACGGTAAGCAAAGTATTCATAACCATTACGAAGGAGGGGAATATCTATGCTGTAGTTTTTTCGTCGGACGGGACAAAACTGATGGATATTTCCAAATCTCCGGAAGAACGAGTCGTATGGAGGCCTAATACAACGTTCGCAATATACTGGTTTCATATTGGGTCTGATGCCAAAGGGAACTTGTATGCAGCGCTAGGCCCTAGCTTTCAGGATGTTGTCTGCATCGATCCAGTGAAAGGCACTGCTATTTCCATTGTCGGCGCATCCAATTCGCGCTACGGCTGGGGTTTTGTCGATCCCCAAGGCTTTCTGGTAACAGATTCCGGAACGGTAGTTGTCAGTGCACCGGGTGTGCTCCTCAAATTTGTTCCCAATGACTGAGATGGTCTTGTGGTTAAGACCGATTTTGTTCCCGCCCAAGAGGTGAAATATTGAAAAATTGGGCTGTCCCCTAATCCTCCCTCCTGCTTTTCCCGGCGCTTCCGGTGTTACTATTTCCCATAATGCCGCGGGAAAAAGAACAAAAAACAAAAGCCTATTGAATATCCCATTATTTTAAGTTATATTATAAGCATGAGAAATACAGAATTCTTCCCTGTCTTAATCAATACCGTCGAAACCCGGAGGCCGCTGTGAAAAAGGAACTGACGGAGTACGAGGAAAGTTTAAAAATTTACCGCGATTTGAAAGGAGTCATCGATACTTCTTTTGAAGAGGGAGAAAAAATAGGTTATGATAAGGGGGAAAAAGTAGGCTATGATAAAGGGAAAGATGAAAAGGCCAGGCAGATGGCAAAAGTCATGAAAAATGAAGGCGAACCGCTAGAAAAAATTTCCAACTATACCGGTCTTTCTCCAGAAGAGATCGATAAGTTATAAAGGTTCACCTGTTTATTAGCCCGGGTCTTCCACTCCCAAACAAAAACAGCCCACGAATTATACGAATTAACACGAAAAAAGATGAACCACAGATAGGCGATAAACATGGACAAACACGGACGGAGAAGAAGGGAAGGAAAAGAAGATGTAGGGGCGGCCGCTGTGTCTCCGTGTTCGCCCGTTAATTGGCCAGGGGATGCGACAGGTCCTCAATTTCCCTTTACAAGGGATTCCAGGGCGTAAAAAGGAACCGATTGGACGCAGTCAAATAATGAAAAATTAAACCCTGATACTTTAATTGCAAAATTACGATTCTTTATTTGCATAAACGTTCTCAAGCTCTTCATACCGCCGGTAGTACTGCTCTTAACTTCCACCGGGACGATCTTACCCGCCAGGGTAGTTATATAATCTACTTCCGCATTACTGGATTTGGCTTCCCTGTGCCAGTAAAATATATCTGCTTTTTCTTTGTAATTCCGGTACGCTATCAGTTCGAGACCCGTGAAAAGCTCGGCAATTGCGCCGTTATTTACCCGCGAAAAATCCGGGTTTAGCAAAAACGGGCGATAATCCAATTGCAACAATTGCTGGGTTAACCCGGCATCGAAGAACAGGACTTTAAATTTTTTTATATCGCTCTCTGCCTTCAATGGAATACCATTTGCGCTGCTGTGATAGACTTTATATGCAATACCGGCCATTTGCAGCATATCCAGGGCATCCCCCAGTTCCCTACTTTTTATATCCTCAGATACATTTGTGTATTTGAACTTATCCCCCAATTGCAAAGGAATGGATTCGAATACTTTGTGGAGATATTTGACCTGGTGCTTTTTAGCATACTTTTGAAAATCACTCCGGTAGGTTTCAAGCAAATCGGTTTGAATATCCCTGCTTCTATCAAATTGGCCGAACTCTAAAAAATCTGCGATCACTTCCGGCATACCACCCAGCAAGACGTAATTTCTTACTTCCTCATTCAGCAGCTTATGAATGGGTTCCGGAACCGGCTTAAACTTGTTTTCCAGCAGCATCGTTCTTAGGTTATGTTTCCCGGACACGGTCAAGTACTCCGAGAACGACAGTGGATATACATAAATAAAATTAACCCTGCCCACGGGGACATTGATGTTTTGCAGTTCGAATTCCAATAGAGACCCGGCCGATATAACATGCAATTGCGGCAAATCTTCATAGAAGTATCTTAAGGCCATAATGGCTTTAGGGCATTCCTGGATTTCATCTAAAAACAAAAGAGTAGCCCCGGGAGTGATTTTTACACCGAAATAATTGGAAATGTTTTTGATGATTCCGGCGGGCTCGATATTCCCGTCGAAAAAGGCGCAGGCTTCGGACTTTCTTTCAAAGTTGATTTCCACAAAATTGTCGAATGTCTTACCCAATTCACGGGCAAGCCATGATTTGCCTACCTGCCGAGCCCCTTTCAGAATAAGGGGCTTTCTCCCGGGGTCATTTTTCCATTTACCCAGGACCATCGATAAATCGCGTTCTAATTGAATCATGGAAGTATTATAAATAAATAATGGACAAAATACAAGGTTGTTTTGAAAATTTATGGACAAAATACAAGGTTGTTTTTGCGGTTTCATGGATAAAATACAAGGATATCACCCTTTCATCCAAAAATTGTATTCCGCTTTATTTCTTTTTTATTTTAAGCCTAACTTTTCTTTGACCTCCGGGGGAAGCGCATCCTTATGAACCATCATGGCGGTTAATTTCAAGAGGAAATAGGGACGGGAAAGGTAAACATATCCCTTATAAGCCTGGTCGATGCCGCCGGAATTCTTGGTCAGATAAAATTTGGCGCCGGTCTGGTCGTGGACAATCCCTACGACATGCATCAAATGATCATCCGTCGTGGTTAAATTATCAAAGGTTTTCTGCCTCATTTCCTGGGTGATTTCTTTCTCTTCGACGGGTTTGGTTATCTCCTCGCTGCGCTCGTCTTTGGTCATGTCCTCCCAATCTTTTCCCGGTACGACGGCATAACCGGTGCCATGGTCCTTGTCGGTTCTACCGCCGGAAAAATCTTTCTCGCTGACATCGCCGTCCCAGACCAGGGAATGCCCGTTCTTTAACGCATAATCGGCGATTTTTTCCAGGTCCGCCATGGGCACATTGTAGTAGTTCTCATTGTAAGTCCAGTTATCCGGGAGCTCCAACCGACATTTTTGATAAAAGGGATAATGGGTATACGAGGTCAATTCGACATAATCATCCAGGTTCAAAGACATATACTCCTGGGCGAATGTTTTGGGGGTATAGGTTTTCTCTTTATAAGTAAAGGTTTCGGGGACTTTCCCCAGGTAGACATCCAGGACTGCCTCATAGGCTTCCAACCAGCGGGGCGTAACGCGGGCGCCTTTTTGCAGCAGCACGGCGTCCAGTATGCCCTGCAACACCGGGGTCATCTCGCCGTGGTTATGGCGTTTCTCGTCGATATTCATACCCGGGTACGCCTCTTCCGGTACGATGCCGTATCGCCGGATTTGATCGATCACGTCATGACTCTGCCCACCCTGGCTGTGGTTGGCCTTGCCGTGCAAACGAATATAATTTATCGCTTTTTGGGGATAGGTATGACGCACCACGAACATCTCGGACAGGTCGAGCTCTTCCTTTCCCAGGCGTAAACACTCGGATTCCAGGTAGGAAACGGTGGAGAAACACCAACAGGTGCCGGTACGATACTGGTTCTTTACCGGCGTCCGCTTGACTTCGGTCTCTACTTTAAACACATAAACGGGTTTTTCTTTGGCATCCTTCGCGGGTTTTTTTTTAGCCGTACCGCTGAGGGGTATTAATGTTATAATCAAAAAGAAAAGAACTAATTTCGATAGGTTATTTTTTAATTTCATTTTCACTCCTTAATTTATAATGGTAATTTATAATGGTTTATTAAAGAATTTTCTTAGCCAGAAATCCAATTCCATTTTTGTCTCGATAATCCGTTTGGCGCGGCTGCCGTGCCGTTCATTGGGGAAAAGCATCAATTCGAACATTTTACCGGCATCCTCGGCTTTATCGATAAACTGGATGGTGTTTTGCATATGGACATTATCATCCATGGTGCCGTGGGTAATCAGCAGGGAGTTGGTTTTATACTTATCGATATAGGACAATACCGAGGCATTTTTATAACCTTCGGGGTTTTCCTGCGGGGTATCCATGAAGCGCTCAGTATAAACGGAATCATAAAGGGCCCAATCGATCACGGAGGCGCCGGCAATGCCGTATTGAAAATAGTCGGAGGCCTGGGTTAAGGCCAGGGCCGTCACATAACCGCCGTAACTGGAGCCGGTGATGCCGATACGCTGACTGTCCACAAAGGGAAGCGTTCTCAAATATTTTACGGCCTCGATATAATCCTGCATTTCCCATTTGCCCAGGCAGCGATGCATCAGGTCCATGCCTTTTTTACCGAAATGCCCGGACCCGCGGTGGTCTACTGAAAAAACAATGATCCCCTGCTGGGCCATGAAATGGTCCCTAAAGGAGCCGCGATAATTAAAATAATTTAATACGAACGAAGCGCCGGGACCGCCGTATATGGAAAATACCACGGGGTATTTTTTGGTTTTATCGAAACCCGGGGGCAGCAGCCAGGCGGCCGGTAGCTCATACCCGTCGGCGGTTTTGATCTTGAATAACTCTTTCCTGGCCAGGTCATAGGTTGCCATTACCGGGGTAACACTGTCGCCCAATTGCCGCAGGAGTTTCCCTTTGCCGGTTCTTAAGTCCATGCGCGTGGGAAATTGGACGGAAGAATATTCATCGATAAAATAATCGCCCCCCGGCGAGACGGTCACCCGGTGTTGTCCTGCCTGGTCTGTCAGTCGCTTTATCTGCGTCCCGGAAAAATCGCTGCTGTAAAAATCCGTATCCGTAGATGTTTCTTTCCGGGCGCTAAAATAGACCTGCCGGTTTTTTTCATCCACCAGGGCTATACTGGTCACGGTCCAATCGCCGGAAGTAACCGGACGGGTAGTCCCGTCCCCGGAGACGTAATATATATGGAACCAGCCGGAATTTGAACTTCGCACCAGGAAGTCGCCGTTTTCCAGCAGTTGCAGGTCATCGTCGTCCAGTAAGTCCACCCAGGTTTTTTGTTTTTCTTCGTAAATCGTGGTTATTTTTTTTGTCGCCGGGTCCCAGCACAGTACTTTTAAATGGTCCTGGCCGCGGTTCAGCCACTGGAAATAGACGGCGCTGCTTTTTTTATTCCACCTGGGAAAGGCGAGATAATGGTCGTCTTTATCTTCCAGGGGAATCCATTCGACGCCGCCGGCGGCTGCGTCGGCTATCCCTATTTTTACTTCGGGGTTGGGGTACCCGGGTTTGGGGTAGTGTTGTTTTTCCAGGTCGCCGTAGACGCCGTCGGCCCTGTAGATGGGGAAAACCGGGACTTTGGACTGGTCGAATCTCATAAACGCCAGTTTGCGGTTGTCCGGGCTCCACCAGAAAGCTTTGTAATTGCCGGCCCGTCCCAGTATTTCTTCGTAATATACCCAGGAAGCATAGCCGTTTAGTATTTCCCCGCTGCCGTCAGCGGTCAACTGTTTTTCTTTTTTCGTGGTTATATCATAGACATAGAGGTTCCCGGACCTGGTATAAGCAACCCAATTGCCATCCGGGGAAAAGGTGGGGTTTTCTTCCGTCTCTTTGGTATTGGTCAACCGCGTCAGGGTATTTTCCTTTAGAGAGAAGAAGAAAACATCGCCGTCCTTAACAAAAAGAAAGCGGCGGTAGTCGCCGGTTTTGTCGGCGGAACGAAGCAGGTTCAAGCCTTCCGTCGTGAGTTTTTCGCACTTTGCCCCGTCCAGGACCAGGCGGTCTTTACCGCCGCGGGCATCGACTTTGAACAGTTTCTGCTCTTTCACCTGGTAATAATTCCTGTCGTCCGCCCAACCGGGGAGGGTGGGCAGGGGGTTGAGTAGTTTCTCGCCCTGGTTCATATAGACCTGTTCGAAGGTTAGTTTTTTAAGTTCACCGGGGTAGAGGTAAAGATAAAGGGTGGTTATCATAACCAACATTAAAATTGAAATGATTCGTTTCATATGTCCTCCAGAATGGTTGCCTCCGGCGGGAAGGGACCTTTTTGAAAACCATCACGGATGGCCAGGTCCCTTCACCCCCAAAAACTTTTGCTAATTTACTTCTTATACACATTGTCCCAATGTTCCGGTTGGTTTTTCAGGTACTTGTCCCACCAGGCGATAATCCCACGCATCCAATGCAGCCGTTTTTTATATTCCATGATAAAATGCTGCTGGCCGGCATAGGTAATTAGCGCCACGTCTTTCCCCAGTAGTTTCAAGGCCGCGAACATCTGGTAACTTTCACCCGTCGGTACATTGTTATCCTCTTCGCCGTGGAGCAGTAAGAGGGGGTTTTGAATTTTATCCGCCAGGAAAAGGGGACTGCGGTCCACATAGATATCTCTCCGGTTCCAGGGGAAACTGTCGGCGGTGGCAAAACCGCTGTAAGTATAGCCCCAGTCCCCTTCGCCCCAGTAACTGGCAAGCGAAGTGATCCCGGCATGGGAGATATAAGCGGCAAATATATCTGTTTGGGTGGCCAGGTACTGGGTTAAGAAGCCGCCGTAAGAAGCGCCCATGGCGCCAACCCTGGCGGGATCGATAAACGGATGGGTCCGGACCAGTTCTTTTACCGCGGCGATTATTTCCGCGGAGGTTACCTTGCCCCAGTCATTGACATGAACCGCGGAGGCCTCCTGGCCAAAACCCGTGGTGCCGGTGGGCTGCAGGACATAAACGACATACCCGTTGGCGGAGTACCATTCCATGGGGTAACGACCGCCGAAATTCCGCTCTACCGGCGATGTCCCGCCATAATAATAGGTGATACAGGGATACTTTTTAGCGCCGTCGAAATCCGGGGGGAAGTAGAGCCGGCCATCGATGAATTTGTCTTCCTTTAATTTATAATTCCAGTCCTCCCACTTGCCGAAAGTCACATACCGGAAGTCCTGTTGATTGTAATCTTTCAAGAGCGAGACTTTGTCGCCGGCGAGGTCGTGTTTATATAACCGTTGGGGGCTGTTCATGCCCGAACTCCAGGTTACGGCAATGTTGGCAAGATCGGCAAAATCCACTTTTTGAGCCACGTCGAACATGGTCTTCATCCGGGTGAAAGTTTTTTTCTCCAGGGAATATTTAAAAATCGGCAAATAAGTCGTATCCTCCGCCGTGAAATAGATATAACCCGGGAAATTCCATGAAGCCGACTGGAGGTTGGGATCGAATTCCTTTGAAAGGGCCACTGCTTCCTGGGTGTTTGGATCATAAATATAGGCTTCGGTTTCATACTCGTTGGGGATTATCCCCGGCGGCAGTTTGCTGCTCTTGCCTTTGCCGTCGAACGCCGAAGGTCCGCCCATTACCAGCAGGCGAGTGGAATCCGGCGCCCACATGAATGTCGTGAGCAGGTTAGTTTCCATTATTTTTTTCACAGCATGGTTCTTCACATCGAATTGATAGACAAAGTTTTTTATATAGGGCCGGGTTTTATAATCCGGTTCTTCTTTAATTAATAATATTTTTTTACTGTCCGGGCTGATGACCGCATTTTTAAAATTTTGCGTTTCATCGGTGATTTGATGGGTCACGCCGGGGTTCCCGCTCCCTCCGCGAAAATAGAGGAACATGGCGTGGCGGTCTTCGGGAAACCGGGTGCGGTCCGGGATTTCCTTGATGTACCGGTACCCTTCTTTATCCTCTCGCGCATGGGACACGGAATAGATCAAAAAGGAATTGTCATTGGCCCACCAATAGGAGGAGAAATTTTTTATCTCCCCGGCAATACACTGCTGGGTATGGGAGTTGAGATCGTATTGGATAATGGAGGTTTTCTCATCGGCGGTAACGGTATAGCTAAAGCCGCGGGAATGTTTCAACCAGGCAAAATTGCTCATTTTCCCGAAATGTTCCGATGAAAATATGGTCTCGCCGGAGGCGACGGTTAATATTTCAAGCCAGTTATTGCTTTTCCCGGTCTCCTTATCCACCTGCTTGAGAGAAACCTCAACCAGTTTGCCGTCCGGGGATACATGAATCGCGTCCACGGTTATGGTGTTTAATATATTTATCGGGTTTACATTGTGGATCGGTTCCAGGGAAAGTTTCACCGTTTCGTTTAAGAAAGGTTCTTTATTTTCCAGGAATGCATCTGTCGTGATTTTTTTTGCGTCGGCTTTTGCGGCGGGTAAAAGCGCCTTTACGATTAAGAGGTGTTTCTCATGGGTGAGGTCTAAAGGGGCGCGGATAATATCTTTCGCTGCATTGGCGGTCACCGGTTCCCCATCAAGGAAAACCGAGACTTTCAACTCGTCAATAGGGGGTGTCAGCACCAGGTCGGTCTTGAGCCAGCGACCCGGTTCCAGGTACGCGGCCAGGTAAACCACTTTTGCCTCGGGGCCCGTATCGAAGTCCAATTTCCCTATTGTCTGCCAGGTAAAGACATTACCGTCGTTCCAGGTCACTTTTTCGCCTTTTATCGGCAGCAGTTGCTGCACCGGGATATGGTTAAATTTCAAAATATCATCCGCACTTTTCAGTAGGTCCGATTCCAGGGCCGGGATTGCGGCCGGTCCCAGCATCAGCCAGCGATCGATTCCCTGCCGGTTGGTTTCGGCCGGGAACAATTGAAAACCAACGCTTACCAAAGAAACAAAAATCAAAATCATCACGAACAACCTGTGTCTCATATTCTTTACCTCCAGAGATTGTTATTTTTAGCCACCGGCTATTGTATATTGTATAAGGAAACAGACTAATACATTTTCAAAGAAAATTCAAGTGGGTAAGAACCTTTTTGAAAAAACTCTACAAATAGCCGCTAAGAACGTGAAGGACCGCGAAGAAAAAAAATCCTTGGTAACCTGGCGGCAAAGTTTTCATAGTCGCAGGGCGACGCCAAAAATAAACAATGCCCGCGAAACACGCGAAACACATTAACCGCACAAATCGGCCCTTTTTAGAGCCTTGCGATTTCTGCCGCGGGCAAACCGGAAGTTTCAACAATGACAGCGATATCGATGCCTTTTTCTTTTAATTTTTTTGCCATCTCTATGGCTTTATTTTTTGCGCCTACTTCTATTCCTTCTTTCTTACCTCTCATCTCTCCCACTTTATAACTGGATTCAAACATACTGGCTTGATAATGTAGGTTCTCAAGATAATATTCATACTCCCTACGCTCTTCTTCCGATAGTTTCATAATGTCAAGTTTTTCTTTGGCTTCTTTCAACCCCCTGGCGGTAAATTCATCTTTGATTATTTCATTTTTGAAAAAATAAATCCACTCATCGATGGTGTTCCGGGCAATGTCATCAAACTGGTTGATCTTGAGTATGTAATATTCCGGGTAAATATCCGCTATTTGTTCGGTTTTGTAAAGTTCCTGCTGGCCGCTGTTGAGTTTCAGGATATCTTTTTTATTTAAACCGATAAATTCCGTTCTCCCCTGGTAGGCGTAATCTTCCCCCTGGCCCAGGTCGAAATACACCAGGCTGATGGAAATGACTTTCCTGATCCTGGAATAGGGCATGCCTTTCTCCATATATTCCAGTAAGAGCTTGGATGCGCCGAAAAGTATGCGCTGCAAATAATCGTATTCTGTTTCGCGCTGCACTTCGACGATGATTAATTCCTCCCTGGAATTTTCCACCAGTATATCCACGCGGTTCGTTTTATCGTTCTTTGATTCGCGGTTGCTTTCGCTTTCCAGCAGGTTTTTGATTTTGATGTCATCGTGCAATAATTCGCTTAAGAACCCCTCGAAAATAACGAAATCTGCTTTATTCCGTAACAACTGCTTCATTACCCAATCAAAACTGACTAATCTTCGTTCGCTGCTCATTGCTTATTTCCTCATGGGTAATTAATAATACATTTTGCTGCTCAAGTCAACTGTTTACCGGAAACAATTCGATTTTTCCTGTCAAAAAAATAGCCGCTAAGAACGCGAAGTTAAGCGAAGAAAAGAAGACCCACGAATTACACGAATTTACACGAATTGTTTTTTCCGCTCTTCCTGTTTTTTCTTCATCATTCATCATTACATCACTCTTAACATGGGTCCACAGATTACGTTGATTTCACAGATTGTTATGAAAATTTTTGAATGTCCCTTTTTCTGCCCCTACAGCGGGGGAAATCCAAGATTTGTCAAAAACAATTCGTCTATTGTCCACAGATTACACAGATTTTCACTGACCTGGCAATCGAAAGTAATTGGGCAGGCACTTGAAAAAAATTGCGTTCTAAAATATAATGGGATAGCCATGGATAAAATAAGCAATGTACATGACAAGCTCTTTAGCAAAACCTTTGGTAACCCGGAGAATGTAAAAGACTTCTTAAAG
This sequence comes from Candidatus Aminicenantota bacterium, assembly GCA_026393835.1. Classification (GTDB taxonomy): domain Bacteria; phylum Acidobacteriota; class Aminicenantia; order UBA2199; family UBA2199; genus JAKAGC01. The sequence continues at coordinate 29,677 of JAPKZK010000083.1, forward strand.
AGCGCCTTGCCCGAACCAATCGGTAATGCCATCGACCTTTCACAAATCGAAATCGATAACACCCATTATGTTTCCAATGAATTCGCGGATTCTTTCTCGGATATCATTGCGAAAACCAAAATGAAACCCAATGCTGACGGGGAAAGCGAAATCGATACCGATATCTATATTCTGTTTGAACATAAATCTTACCGGGATACGGCGGTCTTTGTCCAATTGCTCCGCTATATGTACCTGATGTGGCAAAAGGATATCGACGAAAAAAAAACGCTTCGGGTCATCATCCCATTGGTGTTTTACCATGGCAGTGAACAATGGACAGTGCCTCATTCTTTTATCGAACAATTTACCGCTCCTGAAGGGATCAAAGATTTTTTATTGGATTTCAAGTACATATTGTTCGATACCGTCAACTGGAATTTTACGACTGAGAAGAATAAGGCATTGGGAGACAATGTCTTTCTACTGAGCGCATTGGCATTGATGAAATGCGCCTTTAGAGACGACTGGGATACAATCCGGGAAATATTTAAGTTCTGGCACGAGAAGGGTTTCACCAGGAACCTGGAAAAAATGATGATCTTTCTCGTGTATATCACGGAAACAAAAGATGTGAACCCGGATACTTTAAAGAAAATATTAGAAGAAGCCAAAATAGAAGGAGGAAATGTTATGCCGACTTTAGCCCAAAGATGGAAAGATGAAGGTAAAAAGGAATGGATCCAGGTAGGAATGCAAAAAGGAATGAAAACCGGGATGAAAGCCGGGATGAAAACCGGGATGAAAACCGGGATGAAAGCGGAAAGGCTTAAAACAGCAAAAAGGTTACTGCACAAGAATCTTCCTATCGAAACCATCGCCGAATGTACCGACCTCACTGAAAAAGAAGTAAGGTCTCTTATGCATTAGCCTGTTCGCGATATCCTACCTAATTTGCGCCCGGCGTAATGTCTTTTCGGATTGGATATAGCCTGACCTGATACAGAAAAAAAGTGATTAAAAAAATGCCTCTTTCAAGAACCGGGGAAAACCCCGGGGCGCGCTATGTGTGCAAGTGGGGGGGCGCCGCCCCTTTTTGAAAAAAAAGTTCCCTGGACCTTCCAAAAACTTTTATTATTATTTATAATTAATTATGAGCAAAAATCAACTTTCCAACAATGACACAACGCATTCGTTTAAAAAAAGCCTGAATCTGTTCGATTCCACTGCTCTTGTGGCCGGATCGATGATCGGTTCCGGGATTTATATCGTCAGCGCCGACATGGCCCGCACACTGGGCTCCCCCGGCTGGTTAATGACGGCCTGGGTCATCACGGGTCTTTTAACCATCTTCGGCGCCTTAAGCTACGGGGAACTGGCCGCCATGATGCCCCAGGCCGGCGGGAAATATGTTTACCTGCGCGAAGCCTATAACCCATTGGCCGGCTTCCTGTACGGCTGGACTTTGTTCCTGGTTATCCAGACCGGCACCATCGCCGCTGTCGCCATGGCCTTTGCTAAATTTCTCGGCGTCCTGGTCCCCTGGTTTTCCGAACAAAACGTGTGGCTGGATACTGGATTTGTAAAACTGAATACGGTCCATATCGCCGCCATTTGCGTAATCATTTTTCTAACCTGGGTCAATACCCGCGGCATTACGGCGGGGAAATATATCCAGAATGTTTTCAGCTACACGAAAATCGGGACCTTATTGGCCTTTATCATTATCGGCCTCTTTATCGCCAAAAGCACCGGCGCTATCCAACTCAATACGAAAATCCTATGGGATGCGGTGCAAATTCAAGGGGACCAGGCCGTAACATTAGGCGGGTTTGCCTTAATCGCCGCCCTGGGGGTCTCTCTCGTGGGCCCGTTATTTTCATCCGACGCCTGGTATGACATTACCTTTGCCGCCGGGGAAGTCAAAAACCCGAAACGAACCATCCCCATGAGTTTATTCTTAGGGGTTTTCATCGTTATCGCCATTTACCTGCTGGTGAACGTGGTTTACTTAATGGTCTTGCCCCTCCGCGGCGCGCCGGGCGCAGTAGACGTTTTCGGCCAGGGTATCCAATTCGCCGCCAACGACAGGTTGGGAACCGCCGCCATGGACGGGATATTCGGGGCAAACGCCGCGATTATCATGGCGGTTATGGTCATGATCTCTACCTTCGGCTGCGTCAATGGCCTGGTTCTTTCCGGGGCCAGGGTTTATTATGCCATGGCCAATGACGGACTGTTTTTCAAGAAAGTGGGCCTGTTAAATAAAAAAAGAGTCCCGGCCCTGGGTTTAATCATCCAGGGAATTTGGGCCAGTTTATTGTGCCTGTCCGGGACATACAGCAACTTACTGGATTATGTGATTTTTGCGGTATTGATTTTCTTTGCCATGACCGTGCTGGGAATTTTTATCTTACGAAAAAAACAGCCGGGCGCCGAAAGGCCTTATAAAGCATTCGGATACCCGGTAATCCCTGCGCTCTATATAGCCGCCTGTACATTTATCATGGCGCTGCTGCTGATTTACAAACCCAAATATACCTGGCCCGGATTGATCATCGTGCTGCTGGGAATCCCGGTTTATTTCGCCTGGAAGCGCCCACGCCATTAGGAAGGGAGCGAGTGAGCCTTTTAGAAAAGGTCCCGGGTAGAAATGTTATGATAAAACGGTTTTCGATAGTCGCGGCGGTTTTGTTTTTTGCGGCGGGATTTTTGGCCTGTTCTCGCACTAAAAAACCGGGGCCGATAGTACTTCGACAGGTATTGTTTTTTAATGAATGCTATCATCGCTGCGATTCCTTTTCAAATGCCAACCGCGCCGACAAGAGGTCTGAAAATGAACCGCGCCTGGATTATTTTAAATACGGGGGCGCCGATCGAAAAAAACTAAAATCGGTTTTTATCCCGGCCGGCACGACGCTAACCTATACTTTCCGGGCCGCTCCTTATAAATATAAAAAGATTACCATCGACGGCTACCTGGGCAGCGTCGGTGAGAAACCGATTACGTTTAAGATAATGGCCAATGGAACCCCGGTAGTGGAGAAAAAAATTTCCGTGGGTCCACCCTATTTCAGGGTTCGCGTGGACCCCAGGGATGGCGACCACCTGCTGACATTGTCCATAACCGTGGAAGGCGAAAACGGCTCGATGGGCGCACTGGGTAATATGTGCCTCTACCGCAGGACGGATAACCGGCGGAACGTGGTGTTTTACCTGGTGGACGCACTGCGGGCGGATATGGCCGGCGTCGATAAGAAATTGTTCGAATCCTATTTCCAGGATGGAACCGTTTTTACTTCGGCTTATGCAAACGCTGCGCTAACTTCCCATTCGTTAACGGCCATTTTTACCGGGAAATATAAATTTACCCTGGTGGAAAAAGACGGCGATTCGCCCCGCATCGCCGAGAATGAATACCTCCTGGCGGAATTCTTGAAAGCCAAAGGCTATACCACGGCGGCCTTTATTGCTAACCCCTGGCTTGATCATACCAATGCTTCCCAGGGTTTCGATTTTGTCAACCACTGCTGGGGCTATGCGGCAGGGGAAAAAGCATCGGCTTTCCCCAGTAAAGAAATTTATGCCGCTTCGAAATACGGGGAAATGGAAGATTATATCCATCGGTTTGTCCGAGAGAATAAGGAAAAACCGGTTTTTATTTATATTCACACCATGGAACCGCACGTCCCTTATGAACCGCCCCTGGAAATGCGAAAGTATTCGGTCAACGCAGACCCGGTTATTTTGAATACGCTATTCGAAAAAGTAACCCAATCGCCGTCTTACCCCATATTAACCGACCCGGATAAAGAACAGTTGAACGTCCTTAAAGCGCTGTATAAAGACGAGGTACTAATCGCTTATGATTTTTTTATGAAGGTAAACAATTACCTGGAAACAGAACTTATTATGAACCCGCAATCGCTGTACATCTTTTCAGCGGACCACGGGGAACGATTTTACCAGCACCGCTCCTGGATCCACGGTCCGCCGGATGTGTATAATGAAGTGCTCCGTATCCCGCTGATGATTAAGGGGCAGGGTATCAAAACCGGGGTTTACCGCCAACCCGTACAATCACTGGATATCTATCCCACGGTAGTGGAATGGTTGGGGGATAAACCGCCGGACTTCACGGTGGGCCGTTCACTCCTGGTCCGCGAACCGGTTGACCGCGTTATTTACGCCGACGGGATCGGCGATTCCCATTATGCTTATATCGATGGGAAAATGAAGGTTATTATTAAAGGCAGCGCGGTTGAGGTCTATGACCTGGAAAAAGACCCGGGCGAAAAAACCAACCTGCGCGCAAGACTTGAATTCAAAAGCCTGATTGACAGGGCAAAAAGATTCCGGGAAAAGTTCAAAAGAAGTGGGGAAGGGAAAGAGAACCGATTATCGGAACAAGAAAAACAACGACTTAAGACGCTGGGATATGTTAACTGATGTAATCTTAGGGTGCAGCAGCATGCTGCCCCCCGGCGGCAAGGGGACCCTTTTATAAAAGGGTCCCCTTGACCCCCCTAAAATTTTTGATTATTTATTCTATTTACCGTGCATTGCCAACATTCGCTTCTGGGCGTAGGGGATAAGGCCCCCGGCATCCACAATGGCCTGCCTCGCCTTCGGAAGCGGCTGAATCGCAAAACGCTTACCCGTGGTTTTATTAATCACTTCCGCGTCCGTGATTTCAATGTCGTCGCCCTCAGAACCTTCGATATCCGGACAAATGATCATCTTGAGTCCCAGGTTAATGGAGTTCTGCAAAAATATCCGGGCAAAATGCTTCGCCACTATAATCAACTCGTGACCCTTTAACGTCGAAGCCGCCTGCTCCCGCGAAGAACCACAACCGAAATTCTTGCCGCCGATAAGAATACTATTGGGCAAAACCTGCTTCGAATTCAGCTTCTTGTTGAACGCCTCATTATCCGCAAACGCATACTGCAGCGTTTCCGACGGCAGCACCGTCGCCATAAAACGACCCGGGTATATGATGTCCGTGGAAATATCATCGCCTACTTTAAATACCACTTTCGATACAATACTCATGTTAACCTCCTTTCCTGGGATCGGTAATCACACCGGTAATGGCGCTGACCGCCGCTGTTTCCGGTGAACACAGGTAAACCTCGCCTTTGGGGTTCCCCATGCGGCCTTTGAAGTTCCGGTTGGTGGTGGCCAAAGCCACATCGCCGTCCGCCAACGCCCCCTGGTGCACTCCCAAACAAGAACCGCACCCAGGGTTCATTACCACCGCCCCAGCTTCCATAAAGATTTCAAGATAACCTTTCTTCAATGCCTCGCGGTAAATCCGGGCGGAAGCAGGGAAGATAATCATGCGAACATTCCTGGCTACTTTCTTACCCTTGAGGATCCCGGCGACGATTCCCAGGTCATCCAGGCGACCATTGGTACAGGAACCCACTACGATCTGGTTCAACTTGATTCCCACAACTTCGTCGATGGGTTTCACATTGTCCACCGTATGGGGACAGGCCACTTGCGGGACCAGTTTGGAAACATCGATCTTGATTTCCCGGTCGTAAACCGCGTCCGGGTCCGGGCTCATCATTTCGATTTTATCCGTTACTCCGGCTTCTTCTTTTAAGTAGCGCAGGGTTTCTTCATCCGGGGGCACGATACCCGAAGTAGCGCCCGCTTCTACAGACATGTTGCAGAGCACCAGGCGGCCCGAAGTGGACATTTTCTTAATGGTGGGACCGTGGAATTCGATGACTTTAAAATTCGCCCCTTCCGCCGTGAGCAAGCCGATGAGGTGCAGGATCAGGTCTTTCGGATACACGTGCGCGGGGAATTCCCCTTCCACTGTTACTTTAATGGTCCCGGGCGCTTCGATGTTCAGCGCATGACCCAGCGACCAGACGGCCGACATTTCCGTGCCGCCGATGCCGAAGGAAAAAGCGCCCATTGCGCCGTGACTGGTGGTGTGGCTGTCGGTGCCCACTACCACGTAACCCGGACGAACATACCCGTTTTCCGGTAAAATCTGGTGACAGATGCCACCCTCATCGCCGCGGATATCGTGGAATTTCAAAATTCCCTGCTGCGCGGCGAACTTACGGATTTTCTCCTGGTTCGTGGCGGTCTTGGAAGTTTCCGCCGGCACACGGTGATCAAAGATAAGAGTGATCTTCGAAGGATCCCACACTTTCGCTTCGATACCCGTGCCTTTGTAAATTTCCTGGAATTGATTGATAACGATTGCCGCGTTTTCATGAGACATTGCCAGGTCTATACGGGGTTCCAATACGTCGTCCACGCGGACGGACGCCTGGCCCGTGGCCCTGGCCAATATCTTTTCTACCATAGTCATTCCCATGTTTTACTCCTTATTATTTTTTTGTCCACAGATTACACGGATTAACACAGATTTTATTGTGTTCTTCGGTTTTCTGCAGATTTTTTTTAAACATCATATTTCTTAAATCTTAAATCACACCTTTTTCTTTAAGAGATTTTAAATCATCCCCGGAATATCCGAGAGTGGTTAAAATTTCTTCCGTATGGGCAGAAAGCCGCGGCGGCGGCGCATCCACTTTAGCCGGGGTTTTGGAGAATTTGGCGCTCATGTTGAAAAGCTTGATATCGCCGATGCCTTCTTCTTTGACCGTTGCGATTGCTTCCCGGTGTTTGACCTGGGGGGCGTTTAATGCGTCGGCCAGCGAAAGGATATCGCCGGAAGGAATCCCGCGTTTGTTTAATACTTCTTCCCAGTAGGCCGTGTCTTTTTCTTTAAGTTTCGCTTCCAGGAGGGGGGTTAACTCTTTGCGGTTGGCTTTACGGGTATCCCGTTCCTTGAAGCGCGGGTCTTCTTTCAGTTCAGGCAGCCCCAGTTCGTCCACCAGGTCTTCCCATTGTTCTTGTTTATTAGCTGCTATATTGATGAAACCGTTTTTAGTGATAAAGGCGCCGGAGGGAGCGGCGGTGAAGTTATCGTTGCCCATGGGGACAGGGGGTTTGCCGCCGATCAGTAAGTTGGCCGCCACCCAGCCCATAAGGGGCATGATGGAATCCAGCAAGGCGATGTCGATAAACTGGCCTTCGCCGGTTCGTTCGCGGTAGAACAACGCCGCCATGATGGCGAATGCGGCATTGAGCCCGCCGACCGTGTCGCAAACCGGGAACCCGGCGCGTAAAGGATGCAGCCGTTCATCGCCGTTGACATCCATGGCCCCGCTGAGGCCCTGGATGATCTGGTCGTAGGCAGGCTTGAAAGCATCGGGCCCGGTCTGACCGAAACCGGAAATGGCGCAATAAATCAACCGCGGGTTGATTTTGGCCAGTTCCGCGTAGGGGAACCCCAACCGTGTCATGACATCGGGCCGGAAGTTTTCCACCAGTACGTCGGCGGTTTCGACTAATTTCCGGAAAATCACTTTACCTTCTTCTTTTTTTAAGTTCAAAGTAAGCGATTTTTTATTGGCGTTCTGGGCCAGGAAACTGGTTCCCATGAATTCTTTATTCAGTTTAGGAACGTTTCCCAGGATACGGGCCAGGTCGCCGCCCACCGGGTTTTCGATTTTTATGACCTCCGCGCCCAGCAGGGCCAGGTGCAGGGTGGAAAATGGCCCGGAGAGCACATTGGTCATATCGAGGACGCGAATGTTTTCTAATAATTTCATTTTCATACTCCTTAAAATTAAATATTTTGTCCACAGATTACACTGATTTCCACAGATTCAAATAAAAACAATCTGTGTTAATCCGTGTAATCTGTGGACCCCTTTATTCTAATCCTTTTTTTTAAAGTTTACAATAGAACCGGATTTCATAACAAAGCCGGGCAGTTCACGTTCGAAAAATCGGCTGACGTCTTTGGCCAGTTGGATTAGTTTTTCCAGGTTTATATCCGGGCACAGGCCGGAGCGCTGCAGCGAGTGAACCAGGTCTTCGGTGCTGACGTTGCCGGCGGGGAGTTTGGTAAAGGGGCAGCCGCCCAGACCGGCAAAGGCCGATTCCAGGTATTTGACGCCTGCGCCCATGGCGGCGAAACAGTTGGCCAGTCCCAGTCCGTACGTATTGTGGAAATGAGCGGCCAGGTCGATGGCGGGGTCCAGGACGCGGATTTTGGTGAAAAGTTTTTCCACCTGGAAAGGGTGGGCATGGCCGGCTGTATCGGCCAGGCTGATGTTTTTGACGCCGGCCGCCAGGTATTTTTCGATAATTTTCAAAACGTTTTCTTCGGGTATCGGGCCTTCGAAGCCGCATCCGAATGCAGACTGCACAGACGCTTGCACCCGTTTCCCTGCTTTCATGCCGGCGATGGCCATGGCCGTGATACGTTCTGCGGCTTCGGCGGTGGACATGCCGGTATTTTTCTGGCTGTGGGTTTCGCTGGCAGAGACGCCCATGCAAAAGAGATCGACGCCGCAGGTCATGCCGCGTTCCAGGCCTTTTTCGTTAAGAACCAGCCCGGACAGGGTTACGTTTGCAGGTTTTTTGCCGGGCTGTGTGAAATAGGAAAACAATGCATCGGTATCTCCCATTTGTGGCACTTTTTGGGGGTTTACAAAGGAGCCCAGTTGGATGATTTTGATATCGGCGTCCATGAGGGCCTCCACCCATTTGATTTTATGTTCTATGGGCACGACATTTTTTTCAACCTGGAGTCCGTCGCGGAGCCCCACTTCGTGGATAATAATGTTGTTCATTGGTCACCTCGTTGTTATCGTTAATGCGGGAATTTATAAAAAGTCCTTTGCTGCGTTTTCGGGACTTATTTTTGCGCCAGTTAACAATACAATTTCCTCCTTGTTTTTAAGATTTCCCAATATATACCATAAAATTGAAGCGCTGTAAAGAGAAGCTTGAAAACTCCGGCAATTCTCATTTTGACCTAGAAACAAGAAATTTCAATTGGGGCAGACACGGGGGCCTGCCCCTACCGAATTGAAAACTCATGATTATTCCAAATTTCGATTAATTTTTGTAGAAGTGTCGCGGCGTCCCCCCGTGGACGC
>JAPKZK010000142.1 GCA_026393835.1 Candidatus Aminicenantota bacterium
TTGAAAGAAGCCAAAGAAAAACTTGACATTATGAAACTGTCGGACGAAGAACGCAGGGAGTATGACGATTATCTTGAGAACCTACATTATCAAGCCAGTATGTTTGAATCCAGTTATAAAGTGGGCGAGATGAGAGGAAAAAAAGAAGGGAAAAAAGAAGGAATAGAAGTAGGAAAAAAAGAAGGAATAGAAGTAGGAAAAAAAGAAGGAATAGAAGTAGGAAAAAAAGAAGGAATAGAAGTAGGAAAAAAAGAAGGAATAGAAGTAGGAAAAGAAGTAGGAGCAAAAGATAAAGCTATTGAAATGGCAAAAAAATTAAAAGAAAAAGGCATCGATATCGCGGTCATTTCAGAAACTTCCGGTCTGCCCCCGGAAGAAATCGCAAAGTTGTAAAGCTGCGCAAAGATTGGGCTATACTTCCAGCCTGGAAAGCTTCTACTTCAGGAAACCGTTCACAAAAGAAATGCAGGGATTTTGAAAAATTGTTATCGGAAAATTTGATTTCGCTTAATTGTTTTGCCCATTTGCCCGGGACCTGTAACGAAGACCATGAAAACTTTGCCACCAAGAGACGGCGCACCAAGACACCAAGAATTTTTTTTAATAATAAACCTCTTGGTGTTCCTTTGTGCCTTCGTGCTTTCGTGGCTATTTTTATTGCAGTCGTGTGAAGGGAATAAAATTTTGCCTGTCCCCAATCGGTTCCGCCCCCCCACAAAAGTGTTTTATTATAGATTTTCCGGCCTGTCCCGAATGTCAATTGATCAATCTGCCTCTACTTTAAATTTCTTGAAATGCTGCCGGTCATGGAGCTTGCGGAAAAGGAAGCTTAGGGCACAGACAAAATATTTTCTTCGCTTCTTCTTAATACCTTATACCAAGGTAGATTGGAAGTAATCATACAAAAGAATCGCCATTCTCATTGTGGGCTGGCCCCAGAGCAAAAAATGATGTTATATCGGTTGATACGGGAAGTGAATCCTGTGCAAATCAAGAAAGTTTGCTGCCTATTTAGGGTTTTGTGAGTTTTAAAAAGAGTTTTCCACATTATTGACGAAAACCGGTGGAAAAGTCCGGGAACTCTTTTTGAATATTATTGAAACAGCGGTTGCTTGATAAAAAGGTCGGGGTATTTTTTCAACATGGTCTCGATGAGGAATTCCTCTATTTCGGTTTTAGAACTTAACCGGGCTAATTCTTTTACTGTTTTTTTGACATAGGAATAATGGACCTGGGTAAAAACCCGTTTAATTTCAGTGATAGAGAGCGGCGTCATGGAAAAATTAGTATAACCCATGCCCAGCAGCATCAGGGCCGTGAAAGGTTTGCCCGCCATTTCGCCGCAAACGGTGACCTCTTTTCCTATTTTCGAGATTTCTTCCCTGATTTCCATTAAAACTTTGACCACCCCGGGGTGAAACGGGTTATAGAGATAAGCCACAGAATCTTTATTGCGGTCCACCGCCAGGGAGTACTGGATCAAGTCGTTGGTGCCGATAGAAAAGAAATCCACCACGTGTTCCAGGTGCGGGATCAGGGAAACGATCCCGGGGATCTCGATCATAATCCCGATGTCCACTTGTTTATCGGGTAATTTGTTTTCCCTTCTTAGTTCATCTTTGGCTTCTTCCACCAATGCTTTAATGGTATGGATTTCTTCAATTTCAGTGATCATGGGGAACAGGAGTTTTATGTTACCGCTTTCATTGGCGCGCAGGATACCTTTTATCTGGGTTTTAAACATTTCTTTCTGCCTGAGGAACAACCGCACGGCCATGACACCCAGGGCCGGGTTCACCTCATCTTCTTCTATTTGAAAGGAATCGTAAACTTTGTCCCTGCCGACATCAAAGGTCCGGATCACTACGGGGTAGGGGTACATTTTTTGGGCGACACTCTTATATATCATATACTGTTGGTCCAGGGAAAAGGCAATATTCGGGTCCATAAACAGGAATTCCGTACGGAACAGCCCGATCCCCCTGGCGCCGTGGGAGAGAAGCGCATCGCTCTCAAATGCCAATTCGATATTTCCCAGCAGCTTAAAGGGATGTTTATCTTTGGTCATATCCGGTAATTTGATGACTTCTTTCAAGCGGTCTTTGTAGACCTGGTATTTTTCTTTTTTTATAGTGGTTTTGGCGATAGCGGATGGGGTGGGATTAACGATCACTTCGCCGCTTAAACCGTCGACGATTAACAGGTCGTCGTTGGCAATAACGCGGGAGGCGTCGATGGTATGAAGAATGGTGGGAATTTCCAGCGTCCTGGCCAGGATGGTGGTGTGCCCTGTTTCTCCGCCGTAATCAAGCACCAGGCCCAGTAATTTTCCTTGGGACATCAGGCTTGCCGCCATGGACGGCGGGATATCGTCGGCCACCAGGATGACATTTTCAACCTCAGGGGCCTCATCTTTTTTATGGATTTTAAGGTTCTTGAGCAGCCGGCTCAACACATCGGAAATGTCATTAATTCTCTCTTTAAACGCGAGGTCCATGATATTGCCGAATACCTCGACGTATTTTTTTTCAACCTCTTTGATGGCCCATTCGGTATTCACCAGGTCTGTGGCGATGATATGTTTGATGTCATCGACTAAATTCCCCTCCTTCAAAAGTAAGTACTGGGTTTCAATGATCAATGCGGAATCCTTTCCCATTGTTTTTTGCAAATTGTTATAAATTTTTTTCAATTGGGCCCGCGCCCTTTTGACGGCATTTTCAAACCGGTCGATCTCTTTCCGGATGGCATCCGCATCGATATTTTCCTTGAAAACGATTTCCTTGTGGGAGTTGAAGAGTAATGCTTTACCGATAATGATCCCTGATGAGACGGATTTACCTTTGATGGTTTTCATTTTTAACTTTCTTCGTTAAATTTGGCTTTAAAGAGGGTCACGATTTCTCCCAGGGCTTTTTTTTCATCCTTTCCATTGGCTTCGATGGTTATCTTGTTACCCACGGAAGCTGCCAGGGTCAGGATGCCTAAGAGACTTTTGGCATCTACCCGGTCGTCATTGTAGGTGAGATAGATATCGGCATGAAAAGAGTTGGCCAGGTGCGATAATTTTGCGGCTGCACGGGCATGAAGTCCCAGTTTGTTGATGATTTCAATGGTTTCTTTGATCATTTTTTTTTCTCTCCTAAAAACTCGCTGATTATGTTGATTCCCTCGATTGCTTCCTTTTTTATCAGCTTTACAAAATCTTTGAAAGGTATATCTTTATCTTTATAAGTGAGAAATTTTAATAAGCCGGGAAGATTCACGCCGGTGATAATCTCGATATTCTTGCGGTTGAATTTATAACAGATATTGGTGGGCGAGCCGCCGAACATATCTGTAAAAATGATGATATTACTATCCCGGTGTTGTCCCAGGTAATGTTCGACCCTGTGGACAGCCCCGGTCCCATCTTCTCTCCAATCGAACGAGACACAGTCGACATCGACCTTTTCTTCCAATATTCCCTCGGCCACCGACACCAGTTCTTTGCCAAGGTTTCCGTGAGTGATTATGAGTCCTTTGATCATTTTTCTCCCATTATCCCGGGTTGTTCTTGATTGTTATTGTTATTGTCATCGTCATCGTCATTATAATTACCATCGATAATCTTGTTTTTGTTTAAATGATCGACAAATGAGCGGCTCCCGTTTTTCCGGGATATATAATATTTAACGGCCGCCTCGATCAGGATGGAAAGGTTCCTGCCCAGGGCCACGGGCAGGTTAAACATCAGCATATCTTTCCCCAGGATCGGGGCATACAGGTTCTCGGCGCCGAGGCGGTCGTATTTTTTTTTGGGGTCCCATTTTTCCAGGTTAATCACCAGGTCCAGTTTCTTTTCTTCCAGCACCGCGCCCACCCCGAATATATCGACGATATTGATGACCCCCAACCCCCTCACTTCCAGCCAGTTGCGTATTTTGTCAATGGACCGGCCCACGGGTTCGTCATTGGAATTTAAATAGAATTCCACCAGGTCGTCGGAAATTAACCGGTGTCCTTTGTTGATCAGTTCCAGGGCGGTTTCGCTTTTGCCGATCCCGGATTGTCCCCGGATCAATATGCCCTGGCCCATGATATCCATTAAGACGCCGTTAATGCGTATTTTCTGGGAAAATATCCGGTAAAGAAAAGTGGAAATTCTCGACATTAACAGGGAGGTGCGTAAATTGGATATCAGGATCGGGGTTTTGTATTTATTGGCCCTGTCGATGATGAACTCTTCTACTTCCTGGTTCCCGGAGATGATGATACCCGGGATGCGGGCGGCCATAAAAATACTGAGGCGTTCTTCAAATTCGGGCCGGGGCAGGTGTTTTAGATAGCCCATTTCAGTGTTGCCGAAAATCTGGATGCGGTCTTTGTCCAGGTATTTGAGGTACCCGGCCAGGGCCAGGCCGGGTTTCTGTATCCTGGGGTGAAGGATTTTATTGGCGAGCCATTTTTCGTTGTAGACTTTCACTATCTCGAAATCATTGTGCCCGATAAGCCCCTTGATTTCAAGGCACGGCTGGTCTTTATCTTTGTATTTAATCATCCGGATACTCATGCTCTTATCTCGGTGGGATAGCGATTCTTTTTATCCTTGCACTTCGCATTCCTTTTTATATTTTAATTTTATACGGCTTCGATAATGGAGATGGTGTTGTTTTTGTTGAAAAAGACGACCGCCATGTGATTGGTTTCGACGTTGGTGAACATATAGGCGTTTTCGCCGCTGTCTTTCAGGAAAAAAACGGCCTCTTCGACGGAAAGGGGTTTCCGGGAATAATTCTCCAGGATCGTAATTATTTCTTCTTTCGGCGCTCTTCCCGGGGTTTCCATGGGTTCTTCCTCCGGCGCGTCGGTAAATCCTTTTAAATTAGTTCCTTTGCCCACCCTCTTTTTTTCTTCTTTCAATTTTTCTTTATTTTTCTTGGCCTGGGTTTTCAAAGTATTTAGAATTTTGCGTACGGCCTGTTTCAGGATAGGGTCCCTGTCCTGGATATGATAGGCATTCATGTTCGTTTTTGCGATGATTTCGACTTTGAAGCCTAATTTTTCTTCAGTGGCAATGATTTCGGCGTCGATGATATTGCCGCTGATTTTTTCGATACTTTCCAGGTTCTTTTCGGTGAAAGCTTTCAATGCACCCGTGAATTTTGCATTTTTTGATGTAAAGTTAATATTCATTTTTCACTCCTTTAATCTATCCTTTATTATGGTTTTGCCTATATTGTTCTTTTCGTTTGGATGAGCTGGCAATACCCATTTCATCCCTGTAGTTGCGGATGGTTCTCCTGGAAATCCTGATGCCCAGGGTTGCCAATTTGGCAGCGAGTTGTTGGTCCGAGAGCGTCCGGTTTTTGGGTTCGTCATCCACCAGTTTTTTCAACTTGTCTTTGATGGTCTCGACGGAGTGCATGAACCCGAATTCTCCTTTTATACCGTAGGAGAAGAATTTTTTCATACTGATTAAGCCATGTTCGGTGGCGATAAATTTATTGCTTACGGCGCGGGAGATGGTGGATTCGTTGTAACCTAAATCCTGGGCAATTTCTTTCATGGTCAGGGGTTTTTTCCATTTTTCCCCGAAGTCCAGGAAGTCTTTTTGTTTTTTTACCAGGATTTCCGCGATTTTGACGATCATGGATTTTCTCAGGTCCATGCCCTCGATAAATAGTTGGGCATTCCGGAACCGTTCTTTTAGGTATGACCGGGTCTTTTTATCCGGGGATTTGTCCAGCATTTGTTCGTAATAGGAAGAAAGCAGCATACGGGGAATGCCTTCTTCGATGTATTTGATTTTGTATTCGTTGTCTTCTTTGAACAGCATCAGGTCTATTTCCGCGTAATCGATGTCATAATCTTCGAAATTGCCCCCGGGCCTGGGTTCCAATCGTTTCAGCATGGAGATTAAACGGGTTAATTCTTCCCGGGTTACGGCCAGTGTTTTTATGATCTCATCGTATTTGGACCTGGATAAATCTTCCAGGTGATGGGCAATCAGTTGTCTTAGTTTTTTGTTTGCCGGGGCGTCTTCCACCTGGGCCAGGAGGCATTCCTGCAAGTTCCTGGAAGCCACGCCCGGCGGATCGAAGTTTTTGATTATCTCTCTTATGCGTTCGATCTCCCCGGGGGTAGTGCCGATGGAAGAGGCGATGGATTCGATTTCGATATCCAGGTAACCGTCGTTATTGAGGTTGTAGATAATATGGGCCGCGATATCCAGTCCTTTTTCATCGAATTGGGACATGGCCTGTTCCATCAGGTGATCCGTAAGGGTGACGTTGGAGGCGGTGAAGAGTTCGATGGCCTTGTTTTTGTCGATCCGGTCATCGTTCCTGTATAAAAAACTTTCATCCCGGTAAGGCGTAAGATAGGAGTCGTCCGCGCGTTCCAGCCGTTTCCCGATTTCGTTTTCATCTTCCGGTTCCCTTATGATGGCCGCGCTGGGGGGTTCGATATCCAGCATGGGATTGGCCTCTACTTCATTCTTGAGCTTATCGATGAATTCCAGGCGGCTTAAGGGAAGGAACCCGATGAAGGAATGGATAACGGGGTTAATGGTAATTTGATGGGAAGTTTTCAATTGTAATTTCGTAGCCATTTAATTCCACCTGAATTCCTTTCCTAAATATTCTTGTTTGACTCTTTCGTTGGCGATCAATTTTTCCGAGTCCCCCTCGAAGATGACTTCGCCTTTGTTGATAATATATGAGCGGTCGGTTATCTTGAGGATTTCCCTGACGTTGTGATCCGTGATGATGATTCCCAGTCCTTTGGCTTTAAAGGAGACGATCATATCCTGGATTTCTTTGATTTGAATGGGGTCGATGCCGGCGAAGGGCTCGTCCAGCAGGAGGAAGTCGGGCGACAGGGCCATGGAGCGGGCGATTTCGAGCCGGCGTCTTTCCCCGCCCGAGAGTAAAACGGCTTTCCTGTGGGTCAGTTCGGTTAAGCCCATTTCTAAAAGCACTTCATTGATATTACGCATGGGGGGCCGGGTGCGTTTATCCGGGGATTTGCCGTTGGTGTAACGATTCATTTCCATGATGGCCAGGATATTTTCTTTGACGGTTAACCCTTTGAAAATGGACGGTTCTTGGGGTAAAAAGCTGACGCCGCGGCGTGCGCGGATATAGACCGCTTCTTTGGTGATATCGCAATTGTCCAGGAGTATGCGGCCGGTTTCGGGGGTAAGTAGGCCCAGCAGCATTAAGAAGGTGGTGGTTTTGCCCGCGCCATTGGGGCCCAGGAGGCCGATGATTTCGCCCTGGTTTACTTTTAGCGAGACTTTATTCACAACCCGTCTCTTGTTGAACGATTTGCTTATGCTGTTCCCTTCTAAACACTTCATCTTACTGTAGTCACCACTTTATCCGGATATTTCAACTCATTTTGCAAAGTTTTACATTTAAGTGTATCATTTCGCAGTTTATCTGTCAACACGTATTTTTAAATCAAAACCCCAAAAATGGGGCGACTATTTCCCGCAGGGCAATTTTTTTTACAACTTGCGCAATAGGAATTTCATGCGTCTCTGTATTTCTTCCACGGTCACCTGGGACGTCCCGATCTTTTCCACTACGATGGAGGCGGCCGTATTGGCCAAACCCACGGCTTCTTTCAAAAGGGCCCCGGAAACCAACGACAGCATCAGCACGGAAACGACGGTGTCGCCTGCGCCGGTGACATCATATACTTCATGACTGAAAGCGGGGAGATGAAATGTGCGTTTTCCTTTTTCCCCGGCCGTAATGCCCCTGTCCCCACGGGTAATCAGGGCAAACCCGGCCCTGAATTTATTCCGGATAATCTTGACGGCGGTTGAGGCGTCGGAATCGTTCTTAATGGTCTTATTAATAATCGCTTCCGCTTCTTTCAAGTTGGGGGTAATGCCGTCGATATCTTTGTACAGGTGGTAATGGGGCGGCTTGGGGTCCACCACGATGGGGATATGTGCGGCCGCGGCTTTTTGTTTCAAGCCTTCCATGATGGCCGGGGTTAAACTGCCTTTGGCGTAATCGGAAACAATGATGCCGTCCACCGCGGCGGTTTGAATTTTTTCCAGGACCGCCGTTTCGATTTCCGGGGTGACCCGGATTTCCTCTTCGCGGTCGATGCGCACGAGCTGCTGCCGCTGAACGATGACCCGGGTTTTTACCATGGTTTTGTTCAGGCCGGACCTGACAATTCGTTGGGAGCGGATGTTTAATTTATTAAAGAGTTCATGGGCAAAAGCATCGTCGCCGGTAATTCCCACCAGTACGGCTTCGGCGCCCAGTTTAGCGACATTGGCCGCCACGTTGCCGGCGCCCCCGGGCCGGGATTCCTCACGTTCGACTTTTACCACGGGCACCGGCGCTTCCGGCGATATCCGGCTGACGCTGCCGAAAATGTACCGGTCTAATATTACATCTCCAAATATCAAGATTTTCTTTTCTTTAAATTGGGAACAGATTTCCTCGACCCGTTTCAATGTCATCATCTTACTCACCTTTTGCCATTGGTGTCGGCTCCTGTGACGCCTGTGACGCCGCGGCTAATTTTAAGAATGGAATGCTCAAGAAATAGAACAGGAGAAACTTTAACTCGGAATCGCCGAAGTTGTACTCGAATAGACCGGCGATCAAAAAGCCGATCAATGTGAAAAAGACGCCTACTGCCACTGCCTTTTCGAAATCGCCGCTGCTTTTTATCTTTTTAACCAGGAGAATGAAAATGAAAACAAAAGCGGCCACCAAGCTTAACAGTGCAAAGATACCTCTTTCGGCCAGTTCTTGCAGAAAATTGTTGTGCAGGTGGGGGTTGGACAGGGCCGCTTCGGGAGGCTTATAACGGTCATAGATTTCCCCGACATTGTCGGCGCCCACACCGGTGAGGGGATACTCCTTAAATATTTTTACGGCCACTTCAACCATGTAAAGGCGGTCCTTATTGGTTTCGTTGTGAATGTCAAAAATGGAAACAATGCGGCTGGTCACTGAACCGGGCAAAATAAAGGCCAGGATAATCGCCGCCGGTACTGCGGCGTATAGGATTTTGGGTTTGTAGTAGACGATAAAAGCGCCGAGGGCAATAAAAATGCCCACCCAGGCGGACCGCGTCAGGGAAAGTAATATAGCGGCTAAAATGGGTACGAGCGCGGCAGCGATCAGGAGTTTTATTTTTTTCCTTTTCTCGTAAAAGAGGTAGACGAAGAAAAAGATAAAGGGGATCATCAGCAGGCCGGAATAAGTCATCCAGTGCGAGGTGAGGCCGCGCAGCCGGTGGTCCAGGGAAATCCCTTCTATAAGGACGGTAATAATCCCCAGCAGTGAAGAGACCACAGCAGCCATTAAAACAATGAAAAGGGAGTTTTCCAGCCGCTTCCGCGTGTTGAGTACTAAGAGAAAAAAGGGGATCAAGAGGTAGATGAAAAAATCTTTATTATCGTTCAGGCTTTTCAATTTGTCGATGGCAAACGCGGTGGATACCAGGGAGAACAGGAGATAGAGGAGGAAATATTTATAATAGCCGGGCAGTTCCGGCCATTGGGAACGGGGACTGGAGAGATAGTAAATAACCAGCTCGATGGCCAGGAGGGTGAATATGATGTAACAGCCGGCAATGGAAAAATCGATAAGAAAGAGAAACCCCAGGGCCAGGTAAAAAAAGGTATTATTTGAGATATCGAATAATTGCTTCATGAACCTCATCCGTTTTTATATTTTTCATACATCTAATTGTATCATAAATACATTTTCGCTGCGAACAGGGCCGGCAATTTAAAGGTAATTCCATGATGGTGACATTTTTTTTGCGCCAGGGGCCGCTGATTGCAGGGATATTGGGACCGTATAAAGTCACCAACGGGGTTTGAGTTAAAGAGGCCAGGTGCAGGGGGCCCGAATCGACGCCGAAATAAACATTGGCATGGGAAATGAGGAAAAGCATGTCAACGATAGAGAGCCGGCCGGTTAAATCATGGACCTGGGTTTCCCCATGGGGTCGGCGCTGCGCCGCCAGGGCGGCGCCTTTCTTTTTTTCCTCTTCGCTGTTGCCCACCAGGAAAACGGTTACTTTATCTTCCAGCAACCGGTGAATGAGCCCGGAGAAATTTTCCATTCCCCAATCCCTGAATTCATTCCCGGCCCCCACATGGATGACCGCTGTTTTATTGTCCCGGTTTTCGTTAAGGATTTTTTTGACGGCGTCGGAAACCCTGTCCTCATTAATCGTAATGGGTGGGTAAGGGGGAATCCCGGTTTCCGTTATTCTAACGCCGAGGAGTTCCAGGAGTTTGGCCTGGTTAAAGGTAGAGTGGGTGGGAGCGTCCCCGAATGTGCGGGGGGAAAGGAAGTTATAGGCCCAGTTCCTGTTGGGGGTTTTGTAGCCGATCCTGGTTTTAGCGCCGCTGATGCGGGTGAGTAACGCACTTTTGGGGCCGGAATGGAAATCCACCACCGTATCGATGCCCAGGGCTTTCATTTGCGCCCGGAATTGGAACAGTTTCTTTACGCTCATTTTACGGGGGATAGAGATAACCTGGTGAACGCCGGGGAGCAGTTCGGCGATTTCGCGGAATCTGTCTTCCACCACGTAATATATTTTATTTTGGGGGAAATGTTTTTTATAAATTTCCAGGGCCGGGATAGTGAAAATGATGTCCCCCAGCAAACGTAAACGAATGAACAAGATGTTTTCCACGCTGCTAATGGGGCGTTTCAGTTCACTGCTGTTAGGGCTTCATCCACCAGCATCACCGGGATGCCGTCCCTGATGGGATACACCTTGCCGCAGGCGGCGCATTTCAGACCGTATTCATCTTTTTTGTATTCGATCAGTTCAACGTCCTTTTTGCATACGGGGCAAGCCAGGATATCGAGTAAATCTTGCGAAATAATTTCTTTTTCCATATTAACACCTTTTTCCAGTAAATTTTAAGATAGAATTTTCTCATTTATCGGGACTGCTGTCAAGAAAAAACACCGGCCATGAAAATAGCCACAAAGGCACGAAGGCACAAAGGAACACCAAGAGGTTTATAATTAAAAAAACTTGGTGCCTTGTACTAGCGTGTCTTGGGACGAGAATTTTGCCTGTCATTTTCCCTATCAAATCGATAATGAAGAAAAAAAATTTTATTATGGGAAAATGTTGCGGAAGCCACTGTTTTATTGTAATATGGCACAGTGAGTAATAAACAAGAATTACGTATAGTTATGGTTAGGCGTCATCGACGCCTCAAGCTCTCGAATGAACCACACGACGGAGCGGCGGCGGCGTCGCTCCGTTCTGTGTTAGGCGACTAGCGCGCGCACCCAGGAACCTATGCCTCTCGGTTGGCTCATCAGCGTATATCGGCAGCAGGACGACAGTTCAACTCCAGCGTCGTTCGGAGCGCCGCAGGGTGCGCGATTGGCAGTGTGGCAGACCGGGCTTGACGGCCTGAACTGGCTCGACGACCTGGTCAAACACCAGGGAGCCATCGATCTCGGCGGCGACGGCTATCCTCTCGAATACACGGCCATGGCCGTTCACATTATTCCGCGGATTCGCGTCGAGCCGCCCGAAGCCAGGTCGGTGTGGACATACCATCCTGGGGATATTATCACTGAAAAATGGCACGGCAAGACCACCAGGGACGCCGCGGCTATGGATGCCTGCCGCCCTGACGAGTGGCTTATAATCGAGGCCTGGGACGAGAGTTGATGACCTCGCAGCGAACATCGTCTGCTATGAAAATAAAATTATTAGCCACGGACGATCACGGACAAACACGGACAATTTTCATTGTCTCCGGGCGTGCGTATATTTTACCTGACCCAAAAACCCATTAAACCCGATGACCCGGAAATTCCTGGATATGAATGCATTTAAGAAATTCAAGATCGAATATGGGGACCTGATCTGGAATGATTATGAAATGTGTTTTCCCATCATGGATCTTTATGAAAACAATATATTGAGAAATATGCCTTCGGTACGTGCGGCATAAGGGCATAAGGGCATCCGCAAAATTTTGCCTTGATCGGCAAAAATTTGCCTCAATTGGCATCCATTTTGTGAAAATCGACAGGATTGCTGCGGAAGTTGACAGTCATTTTGGCGCCAATCGGCAAAATTTTGCCTCAATCAGCATCCATTTGACGAAAATCTACAAAACGGATGCGGAAATCGGCGCCCCTTTTGCGGCATATCGGCAAAAATTTGCCGCCATTGGCAAAATTTTGCCTCGATCGCCTTCCGATTAGCGGAAACCGGCAAAACGGATGTCAAAATCGTCATCGTTTTGGCGCGCATCCGCAAAATTTTGCTTCGATCGCCTTCCGATTAGCGGAAATCGGCAAAACGGATGTCAAAATCGCCATTGTTTCGGCGCGCATCCACAAAAATTGCCTGGGAAGTGGAAAGGGGGAAAGGGAGTATAACCCACATCCTTTGTCCGGTAATTGGAAAGATCATATGGGATGAAAATTGGCCTGTCCCGTATCTTCGTAATAAAAATAGCCGCGAAGAACGCGAAGGACCGCGAAGTAGGGACGAATGTATCCAAATAAGGGAAAAATGAGGGGACAGACCTGAATGTCACTAAGTTAAGGCTATATTCTCAATTTATGGGGTTTTCCAGACCAATCGATAAATCGCACACTAACGGGAGGCTGAATATTGTCCCAGTCAGTTTTATCGGGTTTCATTTTTCTAATCACTTGATGATTTTGAAAAGGCACATTATTCAACCATGTAGCCTTAACTTAGTGGCATTCGGGACAGACCTGAAAAATCCTCCTGGAGGAAGATTGTTTTTGTTTCGATCCCGGCTCATCCGGGCCAGTGGAAACGGAATAAAAGGTAAAGATTTATAAAAATTGACTAAAAACCTAAAAATTATGCTATCATTATGAGTGGTTAAAATAATGTGAGATGTTAAAAGCGAGGTTAAGAAATGGAAAAAATAATCGTTTTCATTTTTAGTGCGTTAATATTCTTCAGCCCGATGTTTTCCGGGACTGGGAATAATGAAGGAATAGGGGACGCAGAGGTCCTTTTGCAAAGCGCGGGGTTCCCTATCTGTCTTTCTTTTGAGCATTATAAAATGCAAGATGGTTGGACGCCGGTAGTGTTATCCCTGGGGGAACTTAATTGCCTGCTGTGGATGGATGAAAGCGGCAGGGTTTTGGAGCTGCGGGAAACCGGCGCTCCTTTTGTCGAACCGGTTTGTGTAATCGATGTAATGAATAAAAGCCTGCGCAGGGAAGCCGACGTCCTTCATTTTGATGTTTATGAGCAAAACAAAGTTCGTACCCGGTGGAGACTTTCACCCGATAAAACAGCGGGAACCGTGGCAAAAAAAATTAGTTTCCGGGAAAAAAGCGGCGTTGAACTTGGCCTGGGAACCCTCCGGCTGCAATTGAAATATGTGTCCTGGGATCTCAAGGAGTTTTCCCCGGGCCTTTTCCATGTGCAATTTCATGGGCCTATGATGGCAGGACATCGGCCATTGGTATATGAAAAAGCCGCGGGAATGATTTATTCCACCCATCAATGGAATAACAAATTAACCCTTGAACAAAGCCGTACCCAGACCGTAAAGCCTGCGGCCGCCGCCATTCCACCCCAGGAAAGAGCAGCCCTGATTGCATTATACAATAGTACGGGTGGAGACCACTGGTTCGAAAGCGGCAGTTGGAAATCGGGACCCCTTGCAAGCGATGGCTTTGCCCTCCCCGGGACTGAAAATAACTGGGAAGGGATAACCTGTGACCCGTACATTCCCACAGTGACATTGATAACCTTGGCGCATTATGGTCTGAATGGCACCCTACCTCCGGAACTGGGAAACCTGGCTAATTTGCTAAGTCTTAGGCTCTGGGCTAATCAACTCAGCGGCAGCATACCCCCGGAACTGGGAAACTTGACTAATTTGCAAGAACTTTTGCTTCACGCGAACCAACTCAGCGGCAATATACCCCCGGAACTAGGAAATCTGGCTAATTTGCAATTTCTCATTTTTGACTGGAACCAGCTCAGCGGCAGTATCCCCCCGGAACTAGGAAATCTGGCTAATTTGCAATTCCTTGATCTTGGAGATAATCAGTTCAGCGGGAGTATCCCACCGGAACTGGGAAACTTGACTAATTTGCAAGAACTTTTGCTTCACGCGAACCAACTCAGCGGCAATATACCCCCGGAACTGGCAAACCTGGCATATTTGCAAGGCCTTGGATTTTTCTCGAACCAGCTCAGCGGTAGCATACCCCCGGAACTGGGAACCCTGGCTAATTTGCAATGGCTTTCTCTTGGCGCGAACCAGCTCAGCGGCATTATACCCTCGGAACTGGCGAACCTGACTAATTTGAAAAAACTTTGGCTTAACGAGAACCAGATCAGCAGTGGTATTCCACCCGAACTGGGAAACCTGGTTGATTTGGAAGAACTATTTCTTGAGGGGAACCAGCTCAGCGGCAGTATACCCACGGAATTGGGAAATCTCGCTAAATTAATATCCCTTAAGCTTAACTCGAACCAAATCAGCGGCAGTATACCCTCGGAACTGGGAAACCTGGCTAATTTGCAATACCTTTGGCTTAACTCGAACCAGCTCAGCGGCAGTATCCCGTCCAATTTAACCAACCTGACAAAACTTTTGAACTATCACTCAGATATAAGATGGAATGCTCTTTATACGAATGAAAATATATTGAGATCTTTCTTGTATTCAAAGCAAATTGGAGGATATTGGGAGAACACCCAAACAATCGCGCCATCGAATGTAACCGCGACTTCTGTATCCACTACTTCAATCGATATCAACTGGACGCCTATTGCTTATAAATACAATGCAGGCGGATACAGGGTGTTTTACAGTACCTCCCCCGGGGGGCCATATATCTATTTCGGCATAACCGCGGACAAATCGGCGTCTTCACTCACTATCACCGGACTTAACCCCAGTCCCATCTATTACTTCGTGGTTCAAACCAGGACAGATCCTCATGGAGATAACCGGAATACAGTGGACAGCGAATACAGTGCCGAAGTATCAGCTTCAACGGTCTCTTTAATTATTTCCGGTATTGTCAACAGCGGGGGCAAAGCCTTACCGGGCGTAACCATTACCCTGTCCAACGGTGGTGGAACAGCAACCACCGATGCCAATGGAAATTACAGTGTAAAGGTCGATTACGGTTGGAGCGGTACTGCCACGCCCTCTAAGGCCGGGTACAATTTTTCACCGGTAAACATGAGTTATACCAATGTGACAGTAAATCAAACTAACCAGAACTATATAGCCTCGCTTCAAACCAGAACCATCGTCGGTAAAATCACCAGGGGCGGCATCGGATTGCCGGGCGTAACCATTACTCTGTCCAACTGTGGTGGAACAGCAACCACCGATGCCAATGGAAATTACGGGCTGACAGTCAATTACGGCTGGTCCGGTGCTGCCACTCCATCTAAAGCCGGGAATGATTTTTCACCGGCAAACAGGAGTTATACTAATGTGACGGTAAATCAAAATAACCAGAACTATACAGTTCAAAACATAACTATCGCCGGTACAGTCACCAGCGGCGGCATCGGATTGCCGGGCGTATCCATAACTTTTTACGATGACTGCGACCCAATATTAACCGATGCCAATGGGTATTACATTATAACCGTTCATTACGGTTGGACAGGTACTGCCACTCCCTTTAAAACCGAATACAATTTTTCACCGGCAAACAGGAGTTATACTAATGTGACGATAAATCAAACTAACCAGAACTATACAGCCTTGCTTCAAACCATAACCATCGCCGGTACAGTCACCAGCGGCGGCATCGGATTGCCGGGAGTAAACATCGCCCTGTCCAACGGTGGTGGAGCAGGTACCACCGATACCAATGGGAATTACGGGCTGACAGTCAATTACGGTTGGTCCGGTACTGCCACGCCATCTAAAGCCGGGAATGATTTTTCACCGGCAAACAGGAGTTATTTCAATGTGACGATAAATCAAACTAACCAGAACTATACAGCCTTGCTTCAAACCAGAACCATCGCCGGTACAGTCACCAGTGGCGGCATCGGATTGCCTGGGGTATCCATTACCCATTCCAACGGTGGTGGAACGGCAACCACCGATGCCAATGGAAATTACGAACTAACAGTCCCTTACGGCTGGTTCGGTACTACTACTCCCTCGAAAGCCGGGTACAATTTTTCACCGGTAAACAGGAGTTATTCCAATGTGACGGTAAATCAAACCAACCAGGATTTTCTGGGAAACCTGATAACTAACCTGACTCTGACTTCTCCCAACGGCGGCGAATCCTGGGGCTTAAATACAATACGGAATATCGCCTGGTCCTCTTCGGGACTATCCGGTAATATACGGCTCGAACTGTGGAAAGCCAATAAAAAATTAGGCGCCATCGCCGCCAATATTCCCATTAGCAACGGACATTATGCCTGGTTCGTAGGAAATTGCGGCCCAGAAGTTGCACCGACTGGAAACGACTACAAAGTAAAAATTATTACCGCCAACGTTTTGTATAACGATTCCAGCAACGCAGCATTTTCTATCGTGCGGCCCTCCCTAACCCTGACCGCTCCCCGTGGCGGTACAAACTGGAAACTGGGAACCACACAGAACATTACCTGGACCTCGGCGGGCCTTACGGGTAATGTGAAGCTTCTGCTGTTTAAAGGAGGTGTACAGGTGGGCGTTATTGCCCGTGGCATTCCCATTACCAATGGAACTTATGCCTGGACCGTCGGCAAAAACTCCGGGGGCATGGCCCCTGTCGGCAGTAATTATTCCGTGAAAATACGTAGCGAAGACAATCGTTTCTATAGTTCCGGGAGCGGCGCCTTTACGCTTCAATGAAAATAGCCACCAGGGCACAAAGACACAAAGAAACACCAGGGGGTTTATTATTAAAAAATCCTTCGTAAGTAGAAAAGTGGGACAAATCCCGCAAGGGATAGCTTGATTACCGCAAGGGTTAGCTTGATGACCGCAAGGCATAGCCTGGAAACCGCAAGTGTTAGCCTGACGAGCGCAAGGGATAGCTTGATTACCGCAAGGCTTAGCTTGATGACCGCAAGGCATAGCCTGGAGACCGCAAGGCTTAGCCTGACAACCGCAAGAGTTAGCCTGATGACCGCAAGGGATAGCTTGATGACCGCAAGGCATAGCCTGGAAACCGCAAGGGTTAGCCTGACAACCGCAAGAGTTAGCCTGACGAGCGCAAGGGTTAGCCTGACAACCGCAAGGCTTTTCACCCCATTCAATCCTGTCCACGTGAATAATCAAGGCTTTTCAGAAATGCATAATTTTTCTTGCCTGTCCCTTTTTCCTCTTCCCGACCTCCGGATGCCATAGGAAGGGTGCTTCCTATCGCAACTGGACCCCCGGATGGCATAGGAAGGGTGCTTCCTATCGCAACTCGACCCCCGGATGCCACAGGAAGGGTGCTTCCTATCGCAACTCGACCCCTGGATGCCACAGGAAGGGTGCTTCCTATCGCAACTCGACCTCCGGATGCCACAGGAAGGGTGCTTCCTATCGTTTCCCGACCCCCGGATGCCACAGGAAGGGCGGAAGTAGGGGCGAACTTTGTCTCCGTGTCCGTCCGTGTTCGTCCGTGGCTACTTTATTTTAAATGGCCATCCGGAATTTGTGGAAATTTTTCTGAGAGTCCCTATTTCTTATTATGATACAACAAGTACCGTGAATATTCCATAATTGCCACGGCCATATCGGCCATTTGTTTTGCCTTTTCCGGGTACTGCATTTTAAGGTCCCGCGGCGCCAGGGATTGTTCCCAGCGATACAGGCTATACGAACCGTCCGATTCCACATTGACGTAAAACTCTTCATCGAGCAGGCCCACCCGCGGCGTCATGCGAAACGGCGTATAAGTAAAAGCAAACATCCTGTCTTTGTACGCGGGATCGAAAACATCCCTTCCCAGGGTCGTATTTATGTAGGACTTCCCGATCAAACCCGCCAGGGTCGGCAGCACATCCAATTCGCTCATCACAGTGGCTATTTTTGCCGGTTCTTTAATAAGCCCGGGGGCGTAAATAAGCAGGGGAATTTTAAAAGATCCGAAAGACAAATCGCTGAACCGGGTGTCCCGCGCCCCATTCAGCGTGCCGTGGTCCCCCATTATAACGAAGATGGTATTGTTAAAATATGCTTCCTCCCGGGCCAACTCAAAATAATACCCCAGGCAGTGATCCAGGAACCGGAAGCCATTATATTCTTCTAATGAATAGAAACCATTTTTCCCGAGTATTTTCTTTTTTACTTTAACGGTTTTAAATCCCCGGCTGTCTTTGGGTATCAGGAAGGGTCGGTGGTTGCCGGAAGTCTGGATAAAAGCGAAAAAAGGTCTCTCTTTCTTTTCACGCAGGATTTCGTTGGCTTCCATGAACAGGTCGGCGTCCGAGATTCCCCAAACATCGAGAACGGGAGAATGGTAACTTCCTTCTTCAAAGATTTCCAGGTCCTTAATATTGTGGGACAGCAAGCCGCGAATATTACCCCAGTTGGCGCTGCCGCCCAGGAAATACATTTTCTTATAACCGGTGAAATAATTCATGATGGTGTGCTGGTCGACCAAAAGGGGGTTCCATGATGAATAACGACCGCGGCTGGCGTCCGGCATCCCGACGAAGAGGGCAAAAAGGGAACGCGAGGTGTTCTCCATGGGGACGAAATGATTGGTGAAATAAATCCCCTGTTCGCATAATTTATCGAAATTGGGGGATGAATTAAGCCCGTCGTTGATAACCCCGGTCTTGAAACCGGCAAAGGTTTCCATGATAATAAAGACAATGTTGGGGGTTCCTTTTACGCGGGGTTGGGGGCTGCGGGAGCGGACAAGGGACAGGTTCTCCCGTTCGGGACCCGCGATGCCGTAATAGTCGGCCAGCAGGGGATAGTATTGTTTGACTTTGTCCAGGTCGTAGTTAAGGGGGTTGGATAAAAACGTATCATAGAAAAAAAGGACGGGGTTGACCCCCAGGTAGCTGACGAAGGTATTGGGCGAGAAAAAGGCTTCGCTCCAGCGAAGCGGGTAGCGGGCCAGTTTCCCATAGATGACGGCAAGCAGGAGGAAGCCGAACAATGTATATTTAACGACTTTTTGCCGGCGGGTTTGGGACAGGGGCGGCAGGTTGCTTAATTTAGCGAGCCGCCTTTTTATCCACCAAAAATAAAGGAAATTAAAAAGAAAAAAGAAAAACAAGATGCGCAGAACTGCATAGGTTTCCCAGATCATTTTAAGGGACATACCCGGGTTATTGGTAAACATCAACAGTGATGCATTGAGCCGGGTTTTAACGTAAGCAAAAACCCCGAAATCAAGAAGGTAAATGAACAGGATCACGGCAAAGGTAAGCAGCAAGTACCCGGTCCAGGAGCGCCGGGCGGTTTTTTTTTTGAACAGATCGAGGAAGGGTACGCCCGACAAAAGGAGAATGGGCAGGCAGATCAACGCGGCCAATCGCGCGTCGAATTTAAACCCCAGGTAAAGGGCTTTTAAAACAGGGTGAGAGAAGAGGGGGGTGGTATCCGGGATAAAAAAGAACAGGAAGCCCAGTCTTAAGAGCAGGAAGACTGCCAGGTTTGTAAGAAACACGACGCCGACGAGGCGAATTCGGGCCGGTACATTACACCATGGAGAAGGATCGTTGGTTGCGGGTTTTTCCGGCATTTTACTCCTTAACTTTATACCCTGCTTTTAAGATGGCGGCTTTTGCCGTTATTTTAAGGGGGTCGATTACTGGTAATTGCATCTCGCTTTCTCTTAAGACCAGGGATGTTTCCGAGCAACCTGCGATAATTGCTTCTACCCCTTGTTCTTTCAAATGGGCAATTACTTTTAAAAGCAATTCCCGGGGTTCTTCTTTAAAACCCCGTTTGATTCCTTTTTCCCCGTACATGGCTGCCATCATTATCTCCCGGTCCTCAGAACCGGGGGTGATAATCTCCAATCCTTTCTTACTTTCATTGAAAACAGCCTGGAATAAGCCCATTTTGATCGTGCCGGCGGTGGCGATTAGACCGAACCGTTTTATATTTCCCGGTTGTTGCTCCATACAGCGGAGCGTCTCTCGCTGGAGATGAAGAAACGGGATGTGGATATGCGTGATAATCTCATTATAAAAATAATGGGCCGTATGGCAGGGCATGACAATAAGATCGGCCCCGGCTTTTTCCAGCAGTTTCGCGCTTTCCACCAACGCCTGGAGTGGTGAAGGGCCGCCGTGGAGAATAGCGGTTGTACGGTCGGGGATTTTCGGGTTGTTGAATACGATGATGGGGATATGTTCCTGGTCTGTGTCGGCCTTTGTGTACTTTACAATAAGGTTAAACATGTGGACAGTGGCTTCCGGTCCCATGCCGCCCAATATTCCAATGGTTTGATTCATTTTATTCTCCGTTCGATGGGGTTTACCATAAAATGCCGCCGTCGAATTCCGGGGCGATTTCTTTCAGTAACTTCGAATCAGGGGTTACATTCCAATAAAGACAATATTTGTATCGATCCGCGGGATGAAGTTTTATTTCCATTTTGCGACTGTGCAAATGGAGGGTGCATCCTTTTCTGTCATGGTCAAAATGGACACATTGGTAACAAAGAGTTTGGAACCCGGGGTCGGCTTCCACCATTCGGCGGAACTCTTCAGTTCGTCTCTCTTCGAAGACCGGCAGTATTTTCTGAAGCGCTTCTCTCTTTCTTGTTCGTTGATACCGGTGATAGAGATAGTAAGAGAAAGAAAGAATAACAGCGATGACAAAGAAGTTGGCAAACCAACCGTGGAAAATATTTGCCATGGCATCTGCCACGGCAAATACCAGGCCGCCGCCCAGGCAGATCAAAATCCAATACCCGGCATCTTTGAAATAATTCGCTTTGTAACCCATTACTGCATTATATTAAAGTTTCGATGTTTGTCAAGTCTAATAAAATCACATTGCCTGCGCCACGAATGTTAATGTATTCTCTTTGATGATCTCCAATATATTATACCCGTTCAACTGTAAAAACAATTTCAACTCATCTTCGGTAAAAGCCCTTAAAACCGATCGATCCGTGATGACCTTTTTCTCCTGGCCTTTTTTCTCGATATGGTATTCGGCTTCCCAATTCCAGGTCCAACCGGTTTCCAGGTTCAACGAAGTCCGGTTCACCCGGCGGTATTTTGTGTCGCCGCTTTCCACTTCCTGGCCGGATTCCTTTTTGAGGTTTGGCAGCAGTTCGTCGGCTTTAAAACTGTCGAAAATCAAAATTCCTTTTTCCCTTAACGTTCTATAAATGGATTGCAGGGCGCTCATTACATCTTTATTGGTCGTCATATAGCAGAAACTGCGGCCGGTAATAATGACCGCATCAAAAGCCCGTGGTAGATGCAACTCCCGCATGTCTCCCCGGACAAACGCGGCTTCGGCTTCGGGGTGATTCTGCCGGGCAATTTGCAGCATTTCGTCATATAAATCCAGCCCGGTATATTCATAGCCGGCCTTTAAAAAATAGGGCGCCAGGTTTCCTGAGCCGCACCCGATCTCTAAAATAGACCGCCGGGCATATTTCCTCAATAAACCGTCATAAAAATGGAACTCCCTTTCATAATCGAAAATGGATCGATACATCTCGTGGTAGACCTGGGCCAATTCAGAATACAATTTTGTCATTGAACTCCTCGTTAATAATTTAATAATTAAATCATATTAAGCCAAAAAAGAGAAAATAGCAAGGTCAATCATATTATATTGCAGTT
This sequence comes from Candidatus Aminicenantota bacterium, assembly GCA_026393835.1. Taxonomy (GTDB): domain Bacteria; phylum Acidobacteriota; class Aminicenantia; order UBA2199; family UBA2199; genus JAKAGC01. The sequence goes on from JAPKZK010000142.1 coordinate 21,751, forward strand.
GACAGGGTCGCTTTTGACAGGATGCGATTTTTACTGTAAAATACAGATACCATGAGAAACAAGAACGGTCTTAAATTAATGAAATGTATTGTTTTGCTGTGGCTGTTGGCGGCGGGTCCCGGTCTTTATGCGGTAGATGTGGAATTCCCACTGGTTCAATCCATGGCTTATTTCCCTTATTCGGACCACCATACGCTGGGCAAAGGGGGCTTTTCACTCTCGCTGGACATGTTTTATTCCAATGTCTATATGTACGACTACCAACGGACCACCATCAACGATATGGAGACGTGGAGCAATATCCTCGGATTCCGGTATGGAATTTCCCACCGGGTGACGCTGGAATTGTATTACAGGACCATGGTGGTCTACGGCGGGGTAATGGATAAGCTGATCATCGATTTCCACAAATTGTTCGGCATGACCGAAGGCGGACGAAAGGACTACCCGCGAAACCGTGTCAATTATCGCTATAAAGATATTTTTTCCTATGATAAAAACCTGTTTATCCAGGCGCCCCTGGTGCTGGGGATGGTGGGAAACCTTTACCGGGCCGGGAATCTTTCGATCAACGGCAGGGCGGCCGTGGGTATCCCGATTGCCCCGAAACCCGGTTTCAGCAGCAGTAAACCGTTTTATACCGCGGGTGTGATCTTCTCCTATCAAAAGAAGAATGGCAAGCTCTCCATCGATTTTTCCAATCATATCTCCTTTTTTAAAAAACCTGGATGGCTTTTCAAAGAAGATTTAAGAGGAAATATCTTTTTAGCGGACTTGAAGGTGAATTACAGGAAAATTTTCGGTGGCCTGGGATACCGGGGTACGCCGTTTAAAACCGGCGATCTTGCCAATAATGCCTATTTGATTTACATCGGTTTCAGATTTTTGAAACATTTCGAGTTTTCAATGGTGGAGGAATTCCCCCCGGTGGATACTACGCCGGATGTATCGTTCAATTTGAAGATACGATTGTTCTCCCTGCCCGCCCCCAGGTATTTTCGATAGTCCTCCATGGTATCGATGTCCCACAGGATGCCTTCATGGTCCACCTCCACCAGTTGGGATTTATTCCGCCGGATAACCGTTCGCAAAGTCGAATGAGGCGGTTCCTCCAGGATTTTCACTGCCATGGATCTCTTCATGGCGACCGGGTGCCCCTTTCTACCTTTAAAGGTAGGGATAAAAACCTCCACCCCCGTATTCGAGTTTTCCGCCGCCTCTTTTAAGCGCCGGTAAACCACAGGGGGAATACACGGATGATCGCCGGGGACAATGAAAAAAAAGTCCCCGCGCACCTGGCGCACCCCCTCCTGGACGGAACTGAACATGCCCTGTTCATAAAAGCGGTTGAATACCACTTCCACCGTGGGATATCCCCGGGTTATCCGGCTAACCCGCTGCGCCCGGTGACCGGCCACCACGATGACCCGGGAACAAACCGTTGTCATCCCTTCGATGACCTGTTCCAGCAGCGTTTTTTCACCCACCGGAAGCCCCATTTTAAAAGTTCCCGCACGGCTGGAAAACCCGGCCGCCAGGATAATACCCTCTGTTTCCACAACCATTCGGAATATCCTCACTTTTCCATTATATCACAACCCGGCTGGGAGAGAAAAAAAAATTTTAAAAGAAAATGGTTGTTTGTTTTTACTTTTTTTTTTGTTATAATGGAAACCTGAACATCAAAAAGCAGGTGGTAAAAATTAGACAGATGAAATTTTCTGACAGCATATTTATGACTAATCAAGAAGTTGTTAAATTATTAAAAAAATATAGGAGGAAAGCTAAATGAGAAAGAGTCTTAGTTTTATGCTAATGCTCCTGTGTCTGGCACCGATGGTAATGTTTGCCCAGGTGCTCACTAACGGGAGTTTTAGCGGTAAAGTAGTAGATGTGGACGGCAAAGTCATCGCCGGCGCCGACATCGTTGCCATTCACCTCCCCACCGGGACGAAATATGTAACCCTGACCAGGATGAACGGTATGTTCGATATTCCCGCGGTCCGGGTCGGTGGGCCTTATACCATTACCGCCAGTTTCGAAGGCTTTAAGCCGGAAAAACAAGAAGAATTGGCAGTAAAGTTAGGTGAGACCAAGTATGTAACATTCACACTCCAGTTGCAGACAGTGGATGCCGGGGAAATCGTCGTAACGGCCTCGACCCCCATTATCAATCCTTATCGAACCGGCGCATCCCAGAACGTGGCCCAGGATTCCATCGACAACCTGCCCACCATCTCCCGTTCCTTGAGCGATTTTACCCGCCTATCGCCCCAGGTCCTGGCGGATGATGAAACCGACGGCGCGTTCAACGCCGGCGGTCGCAGCAGCCGTTACAACAACATCCAGATCGACGGCGCCCAGAACAACGACCTGTTCGGTCTCGGCAGCACAGGAACCCCCGGTGGACAGTCCGAAGCGACTATCATCAGTCTCGAAGCCGTGCAGGAATTCCAGATCGTATTGGCCCCTTATGACGTCCGCCAGGGTATGTTCACCGGCGGAGGCATCAATGTCATCACCAAGAGCGGTCAAAATGATTTCTTCGGTTCCGCTTTTTTCGAAGGCAGAAACCAGGATTTCGTGGGCAAAGGTCCAGACAATCAAAAGTTTAAAGAATTTACCGAAGGCATATACGGCGGTAGTTTCGGCGGTCCCATCATTAAAGACAAACTCTTCTTTTTTGTGAACGCAGAATATAACGCCAAGAAACTCCCGGAAGATATGTATATCGACGGCAGCGGCGCCGCGTATGACTGGGGCTCCCAGGCGGAGGCAGACCGCTTCGTCAGCATCCTGGAGGGCTATGGTTATGACGCTGGCGGATACGGACAGGTAGTTAACGACCGGAAAAAAATAAATATATTCGCTCGAATCGATTGGAACATCAGCGACAAACACCGCCTGACCCTTCGTCACAGTTATCTCAAATCCGATTATGAAAACCTGTCAAGATCCAGCAAAACCAGTTTCTGGTTCGGTAATGCGGGTATCGTTTACAAAACCAGGTCCCACAATACGGTCCTGGAATTAAACAGCACCCTGGGGAATAACCTCCACAATAACCTGCTGATCAACTATCAAACCCTCCGGGATAACCCCACCTACATGGGAAAAGCCTTCCCCACGGTGGTTGTAAATTTACCCGGTAGTAAATCGATGACCGCCGGTTCCGAAGAGTACCGTCACCGGAACATTCTCAACCAGGACCTGGTGGAAATAAACGACACCCTGACCCTTTTCAAAGGCAACCACACCTTTGTTTTCGGGACCCACAATGAAATCTTCAAATTCTACAACGTCTATGTCCAGAGGAGTTTCGGAAAGTATGAATTCAAGAGCCTGGACGATTTCGAAGCCAAAAAAGTATCCCGCTATGACCGGTATTACTCTCTCACCGGCGACCCAAATGCGCCGGCCGTATTCAATGTTTTCCAGCTTGGACTCTATGCCATGGATGAATGGAATGCCACCCCGAACCTGAAATTCACCGTGGGTATCCGCGCAGACGTTCCCTTGATGCCCGATTCTCCACCCGCAAACCCGTTGGTATTTGAAAAATTTGGGATTCCCACCGACCAGAATGCCGGCGGCAATATCCTCTGGTCCCCCCGTCTCGGGTTCAACTTTGATCCCACCGGGACCCAGCAGTGGGAAATTCGCGGCGGCGTAGGTATATTCTCCGGCCGAAACCCCTATGTCTGGATTTCCAACCAGTATTCCAATACCGGTGTGGACCTTGGCAGATACTATGTCACAGCCTCCACCAATAACCCCATCAATTTCTTCTACCCCGATCCGTATGGCCAGCCTGAAAGCCCCTCTGCCAATGCAGTGGGCGATGTCAACCTGATCGATAAAGCATACCGGTTCCCCCAGGTATTTAAAGCCAATATCGCCATCGATAAACAACTGCCTTTCGGCTTTACCGGCACCGTGGAATTTATTTATTCCAAGAGTCTCAATGATGCCATGTTTCAAAACATCAATATCGCGCCCACCGGCGCCACGGCTTTTGATGGCCGTCCCCTTTACGGCGCCCCCAGCACCTCCGGGTCTTCATATGGCTCCCCAAATTACATCAACAAAGAGTTCAAAGATGTTATCCTTATTAAAAACACTAAAAAGGGTTACCAGTGGACCGTCAGCGGCCAGTTGCAGAAAGAATGGGTTGGCAACATGATCAATATCGGTTACTCCTACGGAGTGGCCAGGGACCAGTTTGCCGGGACATCTTCACGGGCAATTTCCAACTGGGGTTACAATATCACCGAAGGCGACCCCAACAACCCGACATTGGGTATATCTGCTTTTGATCCCGGGCACCGCATCATGGTAGCGATCTCAAAGAAATTCGAATTCTTCAAGAAAGCGCCCACCATCATTTCCGTTTTCTTCAGCGGACGTTCCGGGAAACCTTATAACACCCGGTATTACAACGACTTCAACGGCGACGGTAAGAATAACGACTCCATCTGGGTGCCTGCCAACGAAGGCGATATTATTTTGACCAAGGGAACCTGGGCTGACCTGGATAAATACATCAAAGACGATCCGGCCCTGGATAAATACCGCGGTAAGATATTGCCCCGTTATGCCAGCCGCGACAAATGGTATAACGAACTGGATTTCAAAATCAGTCAGCATATTCCCGTGCCCGTTTTGAAGGGTCATCGAATTGAGATTTACATGAACCTGAAAAATTTCCTCAACCTGTTGAACAGTAAATGGGGCGTTTACCGCTATATCACGTTTGATGACGCCCCGCTCACCTATATGGGAATGGACCAGGCTTCCGGCAAACCCAAATTCGAATTCTGGGGTAATGCCGAGAAAGATAAACGGTACATTATCAACCAGCTTCTTTCCCGCTGGCAAATGCTGCTGGGTATCAAATACAGGTTCTAATACGCAAGCGTAAGTAGACGCAGTAAACATTTAAATAATGAACCCCCCGGCGCCCGCCGGGGGGTTTTTTTTTGATGCCGCCCCAAAAGAGGTGGAAGATGTCCCGGTTGTATCTAATTGAAAATGATGTAGGAAACCTTTATATCTAGTTAGGGGAAATGACATTACAGGTCGGGGAGACTTCCCCCGAACCACTTGAGCTTTTCAAAAAACTGGGGGAAAGGTTCCCCTACTTAGGGGAAGGTTTCCCCTACCTGGGGGAAGAGTTCCCCTACTTAGGGGAAGAGTTGCCCGACATGGGGGAAGATTTCCCCTACATGGGGGAAGGTTTCCCCTACTTAGGGGAAGAGTCCCCCCACTTGGGGGAGAAGTTCCCCTACATGGGGGAAGAGTTCCCCCACCTGGGGGAAAGGTTCCCCCGCGTTTGAGATGGTAAAAAGAAGTTAGAAAACGGATTATGCGTAATTTTCAAACAAGATAGGTTTCTTATTTTTTAATTCCGCTTCGATTTTTGGGTCTAGCCCTTTCACCCGACAAAGCGATTTCACAGTGAATAACATTTCAATTGAAATATTTTTTGCGTCTGAAAGATTGGCGTCCTGGAGATTGGCCCGGCTCAGATCAGACCCTTCGAAGCCAGCCCCCTGGAAATCAGCCCGACAGAAATCGGCGTCCTGGAGATCGGCCCAACTAAGATCAGTGAAACGGAACCCGGCATCCTGGAAATTAGCCCCCCGGAGATCCGCCCCCCTGAGATCGGTTCCATCCAGATCAGCACCCTTGAGATCGACTCCACGGAAATCGAGTCCCTGGAGTACAGCGCCCTTGAGGTTGGCTCCCGGGAGGCTGTGAACATCAATTTTTGCTCCCTGGAAATCGGCCTTATCCAGGATGGTCCCCTGGAGATTCACATCAAGGAGGTTGGCGCCCTGGAGAATCGCCCCCTGGAGATCGGCCCCATTAAAGCGGGCCCCCTGGAGGAGGGCTCTTTTGAGATCGGTCCAACTAAGATCGGCCTTATTGAAACTGGCTCCCTGCAGGTTGGCGTCCTGGAGATTGGCCCCCAGCAAATTGACTTCATCAAGTATCGCATCTTTTAAGCTGATGCCCTGGAGATTGGCCGCCTGGAGGTCGGCCCCTTTTAAATTAGCTCCATCGAGACAAATCCCCCGGAGGTCCGCCCCTTTGAGATCTACTCCTTTGATATCGGTATTCTTAAGGTCTTCCTCGGAAATTTCCGGGACCCGGATATTTAAATTTTTAAATATCTTATTATCAAAATCAAAAAATTTCTGGCAGGCTTTGAATTTCGAATTGGATATCAGCATCTGCGCGATTAAATTCGTCATGGGTAATTTTTTCCCCAGGATGAGTCCCGGGTTCTCAATCAAATGCTTGGTAAGCAGGAATTCCTGGATGCTGTGATGAGAAAAACGGTAATTGCCGGAGGAATTGCGATTAATCAGGGACCGACCTTTTATATCGATCGCCTTTACATATTTAAGCTCGGCGATATCGTCGATCAATTGGTCCAGGTCGGCTTCGGATATTTCCCGGGCGCCTCTCAGCGAAATTTCTTTGGCCAATATTTCGCAAACGCGGAAAAGTTCATTTTTAGGGGCCCCGGCTTTTGCTTCTTCTCTTAACAACCAACTGTCCACCAGGGCTTTATAAATTTTGTACTCATTTTGTTCAGCCCGGATAATCGGGGAATCCATCAACTTATCGATGTAAGACAAAAGCATGGGCCTGCACCGTAATGAACCCATTTGCCCGATTAACTCTTTTGCTTTTTTGATCTTTTTTTTATTCTCGAAATTGAGTGCGTTCCCTGGAAAACGTTTTTTTAAATATAAGTCGACTTTTTCATCGTTAAACAGGGAGAGATATTTGGCGGGGCATACATATCCGCTCACTGTTATCAACCCGGGCCGATCGAAAGGGTTCTTTTCCACTTCGGGGAAAAATTGGGTGCGGCAGGTAATAATGACTCTAAAAAAGTTTTTTGTTGCTTTAAGAACTTCCAACAAGCGCTCCTTTACCTGTCCATAGGTTTCCGAATCTTCATCAAGCGCATCGATCAGCAGGACGGTTTTCATTTTGTCTTCGATCAGTTGTATTTCAGCCAGTGTCTTTGTTCCGAATGCTTTCAAAACGCAATCCTTGTTTTTGGGCCAGAATGAAGTCAGGTGCAGCAGTTTAAGCATTACCAGCAAAGAGGTTTTGCCCATTCCGGCATCTGATAAGATGAACATCTGGTTATTCCCCGGCTGATCTAAGAATTTAGCCCTTAAAAATTCGTCGATTTTCTTGTAAATCGGTTCGCTGGAGACCAGGAAATCCTCTTCGTGACGGTCCGCGGGATTGGTTTCCTGGCAATTGGGTTCAACATAGTATTTGGCGAGTTCAAGTGGGTCGCCGAACATGATATCGTTTATCATATTCAATTCTTTCGAATGCTTCTTTTTAATATGTTGAAGTTTTTCGTAAAGTTGTGTCGCCCAATTGAGACCCAGGTTGAAGGATATCAATTCAACAGCCATTTTTCCTCTTTATTCCCCGTTCGTCTCCGCTTGCGACGGCGACTGATGAAATGTTTGAAAGGAGGTGGGCAATTGCTGAAATTTTTCCTTAAAACATCTTGCAAACTCGGCGGTATTGGGAAAACCAACCTCAAAGGCCACTTCGGTAACATTCCCGAAATTGGCTTTTAGTAATTGCGCCGCCCGTTCAAGGCGATAAGATAGGATAAATTGATTGGGGGTTTCACCGGTTAAAGCCTGGAGTTTTTTAAACATTACGTCCTGGCTCAATTGAAGTTCCAGGCATAGTTGGTCTTCATTTAAGTCCGGCTTTGTTAAATTCCGCTCTATTATTTCCCGGCATTTCTTAAGAAAGTCTTCATCGAGCGATGATGAGGGTGTTTTTTCCGAGCGTAATTGGCAACGCCGTTCGATCAAGTTTTTAATCCTGGCGATTAAAATTTTTGTATTGGGGGGTTTGGTAATATAATCGTCGGCCCCGGTTTTCAGGCCTTTGATGATGTCTTCTTCCGCTGCTTTACCTGTTAATAAGATGATGGGGATATGGCTGGTGCTTATGTCCTTTTTTAATGCATTACACAATTCAAACCCGTCGATGCCGGGCATCGCAATATCGCTGATAATGAGATCGGGTATGGTTTCTTTTGCTTTGCGTATACCCTCCTGGCCGCTTATTGCCTCTACCACCCGATATGTCGATTCAAGCCGTCCCCGGATATATTTCCTGAAAATGGTATTATCATCGATCACCAGGATTGTATTTTGCAGCATAGACGGCTCAATTTTTTCAACAGTTTCGGTATCGGGTTCACCTTCCTCCACTGCTGCCATAAAAAATTTTTCACCTTCCTGGCTTTTTTTGTAAGCGGATGTTGCTTCAGTTAGGGTTATTATTTCGTTGAGTGAAAGATGTTTATTACCCAGGGGAAGCCGGATAACAAATTCCGTTTCTTTCTCTTCCCGGCTGTGGGCATCAATTGTTCCATGATGCAGTAAAATGATTTCTTTTGTTAAGGCGAGGCCTATCCCACTGCCTGTATAACCCTCTTCCTTGAGATTCGCTGCCTGGTAAAAACGATCAAATATATAGTCCGAATGCTCTTTGGGAAAACCAATGCCTGTATTTTGTATTGAAATTTTAACGAAACCCAAAGAATCGTTGTTCTCTTTAGATACGGCAACTACAATTTTCCCACCGCCGGGTGTAAATTTGACGGCATTGAACAAAAGATTATACATGACTTCTTCCATTTTCTGTGTATCAAAATAAAGGGATATATCTTTTTCTTTAGATTGAAAAACGATATCCAGGTTATTTTGTTGGGCCAGCATTTGGAACGATGCCAGTATCCCTTCTAAAAATGGGACAATGTTTTGACAGGCGGCTTCCAATTTCATCTGGCCGGTATCGAACCGGGAAAGGTCCAATAATTGGTTGATGGATGTGAGCAGGCGCTGAGAATTATGAAGTATTACTTTTAATTCCTCTTTGCGCCTGTCGTCCTTGCTCTCGGAAAGCATCTGTTCCAGAGGGCCCATGATCAATGTAAGCGGTGTACGGAAGTCACGGGAAATGTCGGCGAAAAAACGTGACTTTAAAGCCTCCATTTCTTGAAACTTCCGGGATTGTTCTTCCAATTGACGGTTTTTCTCTTCGATTTCAATAATTTTCCATTCCAGTTCGTTTATTCTTTCCTTTAAGATTCGCTCAAATTTATTTTTCTTAAACATCGCACTCCATCCTCTTAAAACCTGGTAGAGAAGTATAGTTCAAAAAAATTTTTTTTTCAACCCTCAAACAGAAATTAAAAAATAAAAAAGGGGAGAAAAGGGGACATACAAGAAATCCTACTCAAATCGCGGCGGCTTTCCTTTTTTCAGCCAAAAAGATATGCAAAAAGCGGCGGCAGGAATTTTTTTCGGCTAAACACCCCATAAAAAGCGGTGGCGTGGGATTTTTCCTGGGAAAAATCCCGCCCAGCCTGGAATATTCCATTTATCATCACTCGGAATCGTTTCCGACGACACTGGCGATATCAGTCGCTCCAAATAAATATCAGCCGCCTGGCGGGGCGCAATTTTTTGTCCAATTGCGTGTAATCGATCACTATTTCCCGAATGTTTTGTAGAATTTTGTCCGGCAATCCGCTTTTTTTGGAACTTTCCCGGCAAAACGGAACAGGAAATCGTAAATATCCCCACATTTATCTTCGAGAAACAAGAAAAAACAGGAATTGACAATTGGCTTCTTTTGGTTTAAGATTGATCCATGATGAATGATGAACACGATTTAAAACAAATCCCCTATGGGGTGTCGGATTTCAATGATCTAAAAGTAAAAAACCTTTATTATGTCGATAAAACCCGTAACTTTGCCAACACCATCCTGTCCGAATCCGGGGAGCTTGAATTTGAAAAAATAACCCATGGAGAGGGCTTTTTCCGGGCCTTTTTTAATGTACTCAAATGGGGAACTACCGATATCGAAGCCCCCATCTCCCGCTTATTCATGACCGGCGTCTCCCCCATTACCCTGGACGACGTCACTTCCGGATTCAATATCGCCACAAATATTTCACTTCATTCCGATATCAACGAGATTATGGGCTTCACTCAAGCGGAAGATCAATTGAAACACTATGGCCTCGCTGAGAAGTTTCAAAAAACCCTCAACCGCACTACCCTAAAAAAAATAGTGCTGATCTTCAACGGGACCCGGTTGGTCTATCATGGGGAAATGTAAATTGATCCCGAATCCTTTATAATACCCTCTATGAAGCCCATAACCACAACAAAACAAATAATAATCCTCCTCCTTGCCCTGCTGACGGTAAATGTCCTCCTATACCTTCCCAGCCTGCAGCACGATTTTTTAAAAGACGACTTCCGCCTCATCGTCGAAAACCAACGCATCAAAACCTTCAAATCCTTTTTAAATTCCATTAACGGCCAATTTTTCTCATTCCCGGATTTCCCCTACCTCCATTACTGGCGGCCCCTGAGCCTGTTTTCCTTTTACCTGGACTACCAAATCTGGGGACTCAATCCCCTGGGCTTTCATCTTACCAATATCCTGCTCAATGCCCTGAATGCCATGCTCCTCTTCCTGTTTTTCTATTTCATTTCAAGAAAAATCCTCCCGGCCTTTTTTATTTCCCTATTCTTTTCCCTTCACCCGGCGCATGTCGAAGCCGTCTCATGGATATCCGGCCGCACAGACCTGCTGTCCGCGCTTTTTATCTTTTCCGCCGCCCTGCTGTTTCTCTTGTTTTTAGAAAAAGAAAAAAAAACATTCTACCTCTTTTCCGTCATTTGCTTTACCCTGGCGCTCCTTGCGAAAGAAAATGCCGTACTGTTTCCCCTGGCGGCGGCGTTATTAATCAGCCGGGACATTTCGAAAGAGAGCATAAAAAAAAAGAATTATCTGCTTATCCTTTTCCTGGCAGCCATCGACATTATTTACCTTATTTTGCACCATACATTTACCGGTATGCAAAATATCCTGCAAAACTTCTCCTTTAAAGATATCTTACTTATCTGCAAAACCGCCGGCGTCTACACGAAAATCATCCTGGCTCCTTTTTCCCCCGCCCCTTATTACTCCATGCAGCAGTTTGAGCAGCATCATGTCGGGTATTACGTCTATTTCCTCGTCGGGCTGCTGCTCCTGGCCCTGGTGGCGTCAAAGAGAAAGGAGTATCGCTGCACTTTTTATTCGCTGTTGTTTTTAATTTTTCTCTTGCCCGTACTGGACCCGCGGATCATCCCCACCAATCCCAGGATCGCCCTGCGCTTCGCTTATATACCCGCCGTCCTTGCCGGGGTGTTTTTCATGGAAACCATACAATTTTTAAAACACAAAATACTGCGTCGCGTTTTTATCGGGATGCTGATCCTTATCGCCGGGGCCTGGACGGTGGAATCCTTTGGTTTCCAGGGATTTTTTAAGAACGAGGGCGATCATTACCGACAGTTGGTGAAATATTACCCGGATGACGGTTCCCTCCTGCTGCCCCTGGCCCTTCAGAAAGCAGGAACCGGCAGCCCCGCCGATCTTAGCGGGGCCCTTGAATTGGTTAACCGCGCATTGGCAATGAACGGCGACCGATGGGCGGATGTTTCCGAACCGGCCGGCCTGCTGAAAGCCAACCTGCTGGTGGTATCGGGCGACCTTGCCCGGGCTGGCGAAGGTAAATCCCTTGCCGAAAAAATCCTGGCGGGAACCGAAAAAAAGGAGATATCCTATTTTGCTTACCTGGTGCTGTCGAAGTTCCATGAGAAAAGGCAGGAGTTCCCGGCGGCGCTGGCAATGCTGGAAAAAGCCGAAAGCATCGGCGAAACAGCGGACTTGTATTTTCGTATGGCGGTCGTCCGCGCCAGGATGAAGGACTATGGAAACGCCCTTCAATACCTGGAAAAGGCCAGGGCAATGAACCCGGAATTGTCCAGATATTCCGAATTGAAAGAATTTATTTTAAAGAATAGCCGATAATTATTAAAAAGATAGCCACAGGGGGCGCAGAGGGCGCAGAGTGAAAAAAAACGGGACGTTCCGCTGGTCGCCGGGAGGGTGAGGATTCCTCCCGGACCAGCGGGACGTCCCGCTGGGAGTGTATTGTGTATCTTTAGGAGAAGAGGAGCTAAACTATTATGTCCGGTCTGAGGTAGTAGAGGACAACGACCTGATTTCATATGGGGGTTCAATTTGCCGGGTTATGAATACCACACTTCCGGGGAATAATAAATACTAAAAATGATTACCTTACCGGTTCAGGCTGGTAGTGGGGGCTCTCGGGTTTTGGGCCGTATCCGGGGAGTCCGTCGATCGCAGCATTTTAATTGTCTGCCTGTGCGTTTGAGTCTTTTCTCATGGGGGTTTCGGCGGCTTAGAGAAATCGCTGAGGTAAAGGTAATCATTTTGATTATAATTTTTTCTTTTATTACCTTCGCGTCCCTTCGCGTTTAAAGGGTGTCCCGCCGGGACCTTCGCGGCTAATTTTGTTTAGGAGGTAAGGCTTGATTTTTTATTTATTTTAAGATATAAAGAACAACGGCGGGAAATAATCCCTCCAGTATAAAACGAAGGAGTCCCGTGTGAATAAACAAGAAATTGAAGCCTGGTTAAACCAATTAGGGATTGAAAAGTACTCCATTACCGGCGATGGGCAGGTCGATGTGGACGGCACCGTGGATATCAGTTTCAAGGATTTGACGGAAATCCCCGTGCAATTCGGGACCGTCAAAGGCGACTTTAATTGTTCCAATAACCAATTGGAAACTTTAAAAGGCGCGCCTACCACCGTCGGGGTTGCTTTTTTTTGCCATGAGAACCTTTTAATATCGTTGGAAGGCGCGCCCCAGACGGTCGGCACAGCCTTTGTTTGCAGTAGTAACATTCTCACAACGCTCCAGGGGGCGCCCAAAGTTGTCAATGGAAGTTTCAACTGTTCCGGGAACCTGTTGACTTCACTGGAAAACGCGCCTGAATCTGTAAATGGGGTTTCCGATTGCACGGATAACCGTTTAACCACCTTAGAAGGGATTCCCAAATATATCAAAAGGGTATTATATTGTTCCGGGAACCCTATCCCGCAAGATATTATCGTGAAGTACCAGGGGCTGAGTTTGTTTGTCATTATCGGCGATGAAGATGAGTAGATCGGTCATTGAAAATATAATTATTTTCCCCGTCCGTGTTCGTCCGTGGCTAGTTTTTCGTGTTTTCCCCGTGGTTTCTTAATGGTTTTTAATGGCCGCCCGGACAGTCCATCCCGCAGCGATGCCGGTTGGGGCAGACGGGAGCTGCATCGACTGACGCAGATGACGACCCTTTGACCTTGACGGCGCCCGGCGCCGATATTAATTTGGTTAGATCGCCGGAATCACATTGGGGACAGACGACTGCGGCATTCGTTCTTTTTAATAAGATTTCACTGGTCTCGCCGCAGCGGTTGCATTTATATTCGTAGATAGGCATTGTTTCTCCTCTGGTTTTTATTATATTATTATACCATTTTTTAGGGATGGTGTAAATCTGAAAAGAGGATATTGCATTAGACCCGCATTTCTTATAAAATATAAGATGATGAAAAAAGACCCTAACCCCGATGTGGGTAATAAAGTCCCGCTGCCGGCCAAATTGGCATTAATGGCTGCCTGTCTCTTCTGGGCCGTTTCTTTTATTGCCACCAAAACGGCGCTGGCCAGCATCCCTCCCCTGACGGTTGTCACGCTGCGGCTGCTGATTTCTTCGTTGTGTTTCCTGGTGTGGCTGCTTGCCAGGGGGAAAAAAATCCCATATCACGGCCCGGCCTGGTTAGGGAAGTTATTCCTGTTGAGTCTTTTCGGCACCGGCCTGCATTACGGCCTCCAGACTATCGGTATTCAATACACTACGGCCTCCAATGCCTCTTTATATGCGGTGACGGGTCCGATCTCCATTACCATTATCGCCGCTCTTTTCCTGGGCGAACGTATCACCTGGAAAAAAGCAGCGGGGATTGCCTGCGCCATGGTGGGAGTTTTAGTGGTGCTGGGCATCGATACTCTTAAAAACTTTCAACTGAAAGGCAACCTACTGGGCGACTTGTTGGTATTTGTCAGTATTTTTATGTGGGGGATTTTTACTGTGATGAGCAAAGGCATGACCCGGAAACTGAGCGCCGTCGAACTGACGGCGTCTGTTACCTTTATGGGCACGCTCTACATGCTGCCCCTGGGTTGGATCGAGCTGAGTCGTTCTTCTTTCTCGTTGGCGTCGATTACATTGGAAGGTTGGGCCGCGGTGGCTTTCCTGGGCGTCACCTGTTCTTTCCTGGCCACGCTGCTTTATGTCCTGGCCCTGGAGCGCACGGAATCGCAAAAAGTGGGGGTTTATTTGTACACGATTCCTCCCATGACCTATATTGTCGCCGCCCTTTACTTGAAAGAAACCATCGGGCTGAGCCTGCTGCTGGGATCGGTCATCGTCATGGCCGGGGTGTATCTTACTGAAAAAGGGTAAAATAGAGCCACGGACGAACACGGACTGACACGGACAAACAAAAGCTTTTGGAAGTCCAGAAACCTTTTCTCGAAAAGGTTTCTGGCCGCCGGAGGCATATTTTTTAGTTTTCTATTTTCCAGGTCGCGTCGGTCGCCTGCGTCAGGGTCTCTGCTTTCTGGCGCGAGAGTCCTTCCATCAACCAGACAGAGTTCCTGCCATCAACCTTGTTCCGCCAGAATATGTCGGGTTTGCCGTTACCGTCATAATCGCCGACGCCTACGGTTTCCCAATCCGCGTAGACGGTGGATAATGATTCCGTTCTGACCAGCGTGGTTCCATTCATGATCCAGATGCGATTACTTCCGTCCGCGGTGTTGCGCCAGAGGATATCGGGTTTACCGTCGCTGTCGAAATCACCGGCCCCACCGATGTCCCAGGCCTGGGTTGCCTCGGAAGTAAGCAACACCTCGCCGGTGCGCGCAATTCCATCCATGAGCCAGACTTTATTGCCGCCGGCGGTGCGGTTCCGCCAGAGGATATCGGGTTTCCCGTCGCTGTTGAAATCCCCGGTTCCGCAGATGTCCCAGGATAGGTCGGTCTCAGCCGGGAGCTGCGCGGTCCCCGCGTATGTGGTCCCGTTCATGGTCCATATGAAATTGGCGCCGTCTGTTTTATTGCGCCACAGGATATCTTCTTTCCCGTCATTATTGAAATCCCCGGATCCGACTATTTTATTATCGGTATCGGTTTCATCCTGGATCAGCGCCGCCTGGGGGGCCAGTCGCGGATCGTTTATTGCCGGGCTCTCCTGGGCCAATCCCGTCGTCCATAGGCAGTTGTACCCGCCTGCGCCGTAATAACGCCATATTATATCGGCTTTACCGTCTCCGTCGAAATCGGCGGGAGTATTTTTATATGCGGCGATGGAAAACGGACTCTTACCGATGTCGCTGAGGTTTATCCCGGCGTCCACGCTGGATATTTTGATTTTGTAATCGCTGCCCGGGGCCTGGTTTGCGGGCACGGTCCAGGTGAATTTCCCGGCGGCGGCCGGCGTGCTTTCTGAAATCACGGTATTCAACGCCGCGCCTTTATATAATTCGATCTTGATGTCGTTTATTCCACTGGAACCCCAGGTGATGTCATAGCTGCGCTTGACCTGCCATACGTCGGCGGCCACGGGGTAATTTAACGTGATGGCCGCGAGGGGGGCGATTGAGAACGCATTGGAAATGTCTTTGGCCATGACGCCGGCATCGACGGCGGAAATTTTGATTTGATAATTATTACCGGCGCGCATCCTGGCCGGGATGGTCCAACTGTATGTAGTGGTTGCCGCGGGTACGGAGTCCACTATGATGGATAATGACTTCCCGTTTTTGTACAACTCGATTTTCACATTGGTAACGTTGTAAGCATCCCAGGCGATGTCGAATATGGAACCCATAACGGGCGACTCGCCGCCGCCGGGCGCGGTTACTTTGATGCTGCACGCAACGAGATTGTAATCGGCCCTGAGATCATCGGATTGAAAGGTTGTGGAACCGACGATGTCGTAAGTCTTATGGTTGATACTGTCATATAGTTTAAATTTTATCGTCTCCCCATTGGTATTGCCCAGGATGGTGGAGAAATAATAACCGTCGGTTCCAATGGGACTGACAGACCGGCAGTCGCCTTCCCCGTTGGGCCCTACACTCGCCAGGTAATACCCGGAAGTATCGACGGCCTGTCCTTCTAAATAGACTTTGCCAAAGGCCACCATATTGTATTGGTTGCCTTTAATGACTTTCCAGGGCACTTCGGAAACGTCCGGGGTTATCTCCGCCAATGTTCCGCCTGATCCGCCTGATCCTCCGGGGCCATCGGCGGAGACCGCAGCGCCGTACGGGTAAATCAATACACCCGGGGCCGTCGTCTTGATGGTGTATCCTTTATTGGGTTCCATTTGGGTCAGGTCGCCGATCAAACCGTTCCCTATTTTCACTGCGGACTGGGTTTGGCTCTTGACCTGGTTCAGCGGGGCCATAATGGAATTCAATGCGGTTTCCACGGGCTGGGCCGGCATCGGCAAATAAGCGGTCCAGTTCCACCCCAACACCAACGGCAGGGGTTTATTAAAGGATATCGTTAAACCATTGGCGCTTAAGGTGCCGGTTTGGGTGGTTTTGACTTTGTACATGATGCCATTGGCAATGCCGGACATATCGGTTAAGTCGCCAATCCAATTTCCGCTGGAATATATGGCGGCCTGGGTCTGGCTTTTGACCTGTTCCACGGAACCGAGGACAGCGGCAAAAACGGAATTTAGCGAGGTATCGGCCGGTAGGACATTGAAAGCACTCCAGTTCCAACCGAGCATCATGGGTATATTTTGGGTCCTGGGGCCGAAATGGAGGGGAAGATCGGCATAGATGTTATCGGAAATAAACTCGATGGTTTCGCTTGCATCGATGACCGGGCCGGAAGGATTGGGCCATAATTTAAAAGTGATTGTTTCAGCGGAGGAAGCGTTACTGCGAATGGTAATATAATAATTCCCATCAACGCCGACAATGGCGACGCCCCGGCAATCGGCGACGCCGCCGGGACCGAAAGCGCCGAGCCAGTCCCCGGCTGCCGCCGCGGTAATGCCGTGATAGGCTTTCCCGTAAACCGCCATGTTGTTTTGCATGCCTATTACCGGGACCCAACCGGCGGGATTGGAGAAGATGGTGAAAACGGCGTCGCTGATATCCGACGGGACGCCGCCGGGGCCGCTGATCCTTATTTTGCAATTGGGAGATGGAGCGGCCGGCACTGTCCAATTGTAATTCCCGGTGTTTTCCATGGATGAAACAATTTCTATCCAGTTGAGGCCGTTATTGATGGAGTACTCGATTTTGATATTTCCCACGGGACCGGCATTGGTCCAGGTAATGGTTTGCAGCGAACCGGTATCCCACACTTCCCCGCCATTGGGCGAAGTCACTTGCAAGGAATCGGTTTCGCCTAAGGTGATTTCAACCTGCGCGGCGCCGCCTTCGGTAACGGTTATGGCATTGGCCGCGGCATGGGTGTCTTTCTCATTGTACCATTCCGCGGCGTATATACTCTTACACGACGCACTTAATTTGTACGTACCGGGTAATAGTCCCTTGAATTCAAAATATCCGCTGCTGTTGGTGGAAAGTTGCGACAGGAGGCTGTAAGGACCTGCCATATCGTACAGTTTAATGACAGCGCCATTGAGGGCCTGACCGCTTTTAAGACGGACGTAACCGGAAATAGTCCCGCCGCCGCCTTCCGTCATTACGGCATCGATGTCGGCAGTGGTAATTCCGGCCTGGACGGTGAAGGTATCCGCAGCGGTTAGGCCCTGTTTATTATTATAAAAGACACATCTGTACTTACCTCCCAAAACATCGCTGCTGGAGAAATAAGCCTTCATTTGGCCGGGGGGAACCCTGGTTATGGTGTAATATCCGTAATAATCGGTGGCGGCATTGATAAAAGCAAAGGAATCGCCATTGGCGTCGTACAAACGCACCCGGATGCTTGGAATTCCATTCCCGCTTTCATCGGTCACTCGACCGGTTACTGTACCCGCGGGCGACAGCACGGCGTCGATATTGGGGGTTGTACCGCCGTTCGCGACCTGGACCCAATCGCCCTCCTCTTCCGGGCTATTTTTGAATACTTTACCGTTATAAATTTGGGGCGCGTAACTGACCGGGGTTATGGGTGGATAAAAATATACATGGTATGCCCCCTCCGTGATTCCGCTTACCTGGTAATTGCCATCGGCGTCGGTTTGCCCGTCCCAATAATCGGCGTCAGTCCAATCTTTCTCTACATATACAGTGGTGTTGGCAATACCCACACCGTTTTCATCGGTAACACGACCGCTGATAGTCCCACCGCCGGCGGTTAAAGCGGCGTTTATGCCGGACGTGGTTTGACCCGCTGTCGCCACCACGCTGTCCGCGGTCGGGAGCGAATTTTTATCGTTGTACCACTGATCGATGTAATTTGCGCCCAGGGATAGATTATAGTAATAGGTGTCGAAATTAATCTTGTAATTTCCAGTGGCAAGGCCTTTAATCGTATAATCGCCGTTTCCATCGGAGTAGCCATAGGAATCGACATTATACCCGCTCAAATCGTAGACATAGACCTCCATCTCCGCTATCCCGGCGCCGGTGGAAGCGTCGGTGATACGGCCGGATATAATACCGCCGGAAGCTAAGACGGCATTAATCCCCGAAAAAGTTTGACCCGGCGTGACGGTAAAAATTTGGGCGTAATAAGAATCGGTTTTATCGTTGTACCATTCCGGGACATAACTAGCCGTGGTACTGTCGGTATTGAAATAAACTTTACATAAACTTGCCGGGATGCCCTGGATGGTATAATTTCCGCTGCCGTCGGTATACTTATATTTATATTGTCCATTGGAGTATGCGTTTCTCACGCTAACATGTACATTGGCGATACCGTTGCCGCCGGTATCCGTGACGCGCCCGGACATAATGCCGCCGGGAGAGAGGACCGCATCGATGGTGGTGGTTTGTCCGGATGTTATATTAATAGCGTCGGCCCTGGAAAGGATGAATTTATCGTTATAATATTCGGAGACATAGTTCCCGGCGACATACGTGGCATCGAAATAGACCCGGTAACTACCGGGCAAGATACCGACCAGGGTATAATTGCCGCTGGAGTTAGTGGCGACGATCGAAACCGTTTTGTTGCCGGAATCATACAATCGCACCCGCACATTCTGGATACCGTTCCCGCTTTCATCGGCGACCCGGCCGGTGAGAGTGCCGCCCAATATCAATTGGGCGTCGATACCGGGGGTAGTTTGTTCGGCTGTGACGCCGACTGGATCTGCGGCGGCATAAGTACTTTTGTCAATATACCATTCGGAACAGTAACCGGTACTTGCGGCATTGAAATAGACCTTATAATTCCCGGTTGCCATTCCTACGACCTCATATTTTCCTTCGGGGTTTGTAAGGGCGGATTTATATGAACCGGACGTGATGTAGACGCAAACATTGACATTTTGAATGGGGTTGCCGGAAATATCCGTAACCGTCCCGGTAACTGAGCCGCCGGTGGGCAGTTGGGCGTCGACAATGGCGGTTTGACCCGCGGTAACGGGGATCGCATCGGCGTCGGAAAACGTGGTTTTATCGTTGTACCATTCGGATAAATACACACTGCCATAAGTGGGGGTGAAACGGATTTTATAATTCCCAGCCGGGAGGGTGGTGGTTAAATAATAACCGCTGGAATTGGTGCCGGCGCCGGCTGTGGATTGGTTGTTCATATCATAAATGGATACTCCAACAAGATCGATAGGATTCCCGGAGCCGTCGGTGATAGTACCGCTGATGGTGCCCCCTTGCGCCAGTTGGGCGTCGATATTGGGTATGGTTTGACCGACAGTGACATTTAGCGGGTCCGCGGTTTCATAGGTGGTTTTATTGTTATACCAGATGGGGAAATAGTTTTGGCTGTAGTTCGAGAAGTAAATTTTGTAAGCACCGGACGGTAATCCTTGAAGAGTATATTGGCCCGATGAGTCTGTATAGGCGCTGCCGCTGACCACGAAAGCCGATATACGGGCTTCGACGCGAGTATTTTCCAGTGGGGCCCCCCCTGTACCTGTGATCGCGCCGCTGATGATTCCTCCTTCAGTCAGTTGGGCGTCGATACCGGGTGTGGTCTGGCCTACCGTAACGATTACCGGGTCCGCGGTCTCATAAGAGTTTTTATCGTTGTACCATTCGGATATGTAGTTTAGATCATAGCAAGTAAAATGAACCTTGTATGTGCCGGCGGGGATGCCATAAATCCTATAGTATCCCAGGCTGTCCGCATAGCCATGCTGGTATAGAATTTCGTTATTTTGATTATGGACATTGGCGCCCACATTCGCTATCCCATTGCCGTTGGCATCGGTAATCCGGCCCGATATCATTCCCCCGAGAGCCAATTGGGCATCGATACCGGGTGTGGTCTGGCCAACCGTAACTGTAACCTGGTCGGCTGTATCGAAGGTAGTTTTGTCATTGTAATACTCAGGGACATAGTTTTGATGATAGCCCGAGAAAAAGATTTTATAATTGCCGCCGGGAATTCCCCCCACCGAATAGTTTCCTTCGCTGTCGGTGACACTCGCCGCGACATTTGAATGACTCAAATTGAATATGTCTACTTCGATATCCTTGATACCATTCCCTGATTCATCCATCACCCGCCCGCTGACGATCCCGCCTTCGGCCAATTGGGCGTCGATATTGTCAATGGTTTGATTCGCGGAAAGCAAAATAGTATCGGCATTTTCAAAGCTTGCTTTATCGTTATACCATTCTTCTAAATAGTTGCCTGCATTTTGCGTATGGAATTCGACCTTGTAACTGCCGGGTTTTAATCCTGTAATTGCATAATAGCCATTGGCGTCGCTTGTTCCGCTATTTCCCCATCTATCGACGACATCCTGGGCGCTGGCCCGGACATTGGGAATCCCGCTGCCGGAGATATCGGTTACCCGGCCGGAAATAATACTACCGGTATTAAGTTGGGCATCGATATTACCGATGGTTTGTTTCGCGGAAAGTAAAATTGTATCGGCATTTTCAAAGCTAACTTTATCGTTATACCATTCTTCTATATAGTTGCCTGCATTTTGCGTATAAAAATCGACCTTGTAATTCCCGGGCCTTAATCCTACGATTTCATAATAGCCATCGGCGTCGCTTGTACCGGCATACCACGAATTATCGGCGACTTCCTGGGCGCTGGCCTGGACATTGGGAATCCCGCTGCCGGAGACATCGGTTACCCGGCCGGAAATAATACTGCCGGCAGCTAGTTGGGCATCGATATTACCGGTGGTCTGGCCAGGGGTTACGCTAAAGATATCTGCTGTTTCTTGTGAACTTTTGTCGTTATACCATTCTTGTATGTAATTGCCTGCGTTAGCGGTGTAGAAAGATGCCGTGCAGTTACCTGCCGGGATACCCCTGACCGTATAATACCCATCGGCATCCGTGGAGTTCCAATAACTGATATTATTTAAATAAACTCCAACATTGACATTTAAAATACCGGCGTCTGCTTCATCCGTCACCCGGCCGCTGACGGCGCCCCCCAATACCAATTGGGCATTAATCCCATTGGTGGTTTGGCCCGCTGTAATGGTAACCGGGTCGGCGATTTCAGATGAGTTCTTGTTGTTGTACCATTGGTAGACGTAATTGGAACCGTTTGGGGGGGAAAAAAGAACTTTATAGTTTCCAGGCGTTATTCCACCGATTGCGTAATTGCCGTCGGCGTCTGTGGCGGCGGCCCCTGCATAAGACGTCGAAGCAAAAGTATAGGCCTGGACCTGAACGTTGGCGATGCCGTTTTCGGATTCATCCATCACTCGACCGGTAATTCCTTCGACAATCGTGAACACTCCGTCGCTTATATCGCTGGGGTTGCCGCCGGTTTCGCTGATGCGCACCAGGCAATTGGTGGAAGAAATCCCAGGGGCCGTCCAACTGTAAATCCCGTCGTTTTCAGTGGAAGCGGTGATTTCTGTCCAGTTTACCCCGCTGTCGCCGGAATATTCGATCTTGACGTTCCCCACAGTGCCGGACGATGTCCAGGTGATATCATGCGTCGAACCGATCAGCCAGGTTTCGCCGCCGTTGGGGGAGGTGACTGTAATTGTCCCGCAATTGGTTTGATTGGATTCCCAATCCGGGTCATGAGTGTCGAGCCACGTTCGAAGTGTTGGGTCGGTTGCAGAAAGACAGTTGTAGCCGACATCTAACTGGGATATGTTTGTTAAACTTGTAAAATTTGAAGGGATGTCGCCGCTCAGATGGTTGCCGAACATATTAAGATTAAGCAAATTACTGAGATTGCCTAATTGTGAAGGGATGCTGCCGCTCAGTTGGTTATTGTGCAGCCAAAGATATTGCAAATTACTGAGATTGCCTAATTCAGAAGGGATGCCACCGCTCAATTGGTTGTCGTTCAAGTTAAGACCCATCAAATTACTGAGATTGCCTAATTCAGGTGGGATATTACCGCACATTTGGTTCATGCTCAGGCCAATATATTTCAAATTATTGAGATTTCCTAACTGAGGAGGGATGCTGCCGCTCAGTTGGTTGCCGGGCAGCCAAAGCTCTTGCAGATTACTGAGATTGCCTAATTGAGAAGGGATGCCACCGCTCAGTTGGTTATTGTCCAGATTAAGATTTGTCAAATTACTGAGATTCCCTAATCCCGGGGGGATGCTGCCGTTGAGTTGGTTATTGTGCAGGCCAAGCCAATGCAAATTACTGAGATTACCTATTTCAGCAGGGATACTGCCGCTAAGCTGATTTTCGTATATTTCAAGCGTTTGCAAATTACTGAGATTGCCTAATTCAGAAGGGATACTTCCGATGAGTTGGTTGCCACCAAGCGAGATTGTAATTACTTGATCTGCATCTACTACAATTCCATACCATCCGCTTTCTGTTCCGGGCATGGCAAATCCATCGATGTCCAGCGGTGGTGTTTTCCAACCGCTGCTGTCTGTCCAACCGTCGCCGTTGGTGGAGTTGTACAGTGCGATCAATGCCGCGCGCTCTAGCGCCGGGATCGCGCCCTGGATGAAATTCGGAACGCACACAAACAATACGATCATTAAGCCAATAAAAATTCTCTTTCTCATTTTAGCCTCTCTTTAATAATTACCATTATTATTGCCCATATGGCTCACGGCCAACGGTTTATAGGGGCAGCGTTCAAAGTTCAAGACGCCGCCGCCATCCTTTCAACCGGCTTTAGAAGTAAGTATACTACAACCATCGGGCAATGTCAATTATAGCAACCTGAATCCGCCGCCTAATTTTATGAGCCGCGAAGAACGCGAAGGACCGCGAAGAAAAAACCGCCCACGAATTCCACGAATTACCACGAATTATTTTTGTCCACGGAATAGCGATTTCACTGATTCACACAGATTTTGTTTGTTTTTTGTTCATTGTCTTTTGTGGTTTGTTTGTAATTTGTGGTTTGGGGAGCGATTTCTTGCCCGTCCCTTTTTTCTTCTTCCTGCTTGCCTTTTTTTTTGAAACGGCATATAATGCCCTATGAACATTGACTGGCTTAGAAAAAAACGCAGCGTTCCCAGGAGCGCCGGATTGGATAAATATTTGAAGGAGCAAGGATATGAACGAGCTAAAACAATACGGAAATTTACTGAATGATATTAAAAATCGTATCCGTCACGCGCAAGCCAAGGCTGTTTTCTCTGCCAATGCTGAAATGATTCAAATGTATTTTGATATTGGTAAGATGATACTTGAAAAACAGCAAAATGAGGGCTGGGGCAGCGCTGTTATTCCTCAACTTGCCAAAGATATTCGCAATGAGTTACCCGAGCAAAAAGGCTTTTCAGAGCGGAATATCGGCTATATGATCCGCTTTGCACGAGAATATAGTATTAATCCAATTTTGCAACAGCCCGTTGCAAAATTACCGGATAATCATTTGCTCTGGAAGGTTCCATGGGGCCATCATGCGCTATTAATGGAAAAAATTAAAGATCAATCCATACGAATTTGGTATATGGAACAAACCATTCAAAACGGTTGGAGCCGGGATATTTTAGGGCTGATGATTAAGAGCAATGCGCATCATCGGCAGGGAAAACTGGTAAGCAATTTTGAAGTTACACTTCCTAAACCCCAATCAGACCTCGCCACCCAATCATTGAAAGACCCTTATATTTTTGATTTTCTCACCCTCACCGAGCCATTCCAGGAACGGGAACTGGAAACCGAACTGGTCAAACACCTGGAGAAATTTTTGATCGAACTCGGTGCAGGTTTTGCCTTTATGGGTAGGCAATATCCGTTGACAGTTAGTGATAAAGATTTTTATCTCGACCTGCTTTTTTACCATGTAAAGCTGCGCTCTTTTGTAATTATTGAATTAAAAAAGGTTGAATTCAAACCCGAATATGCCGGGAAGATGAATTTCTATTGTTCCGCAGTGGATGATTCTCTCAAGCATGATACAGACCAGCCAACCATTGGCTTGATCCTCTGTCAGACAAAAAACAAAATCTTTGCCGAATACGCATTGAGGGATATTCATAAACCAATCGGCATTTCAGACTATGAACTCACATGCACACTGCCGGAGACTTTTAAATCATGCCTACCTTCTGTTGAAGAGATTGAAGCAGAATTAAGCAGGGAAAACAATAAATAGGGGGCTGATTTCTTGCCCGTCCCTTTTTCCTTCTTTTTCCTTTCAACCGATTGAAAATGATACTGAATTATAGTATTATAATAGTTCCAACGATGCTTATTTCATTATGAATCTTTAGCCCTTATTAAGAGAAAAAAAATGTCGGTCTCCGGGGCAACGGAGATGGCGTATTGCAAACCAATTCTGCCTCAAATCCATTTACCGGTGGAAGTGGGAAACTTTATGGAGTTATGAATGATGAATGATGAATGATGAAAATATCCTTCCGTGGCATATTTTTTCTTTTCTTTTTTTCATCTTAATTTCTCAACCTCTTACCTTCCGAGGAACTCATCGGAAAACCTTTATGGATAACATTTTACCCGGATTAGGGTTTGATAAATCAAACCCCTACATCGGATTAAATTATTGAAATAGGAAAGGAGAAAAGATGCCGGGCAAAAAATATCCCCCCGTCATAAGCAGGCGTCCGGTAAGAAATCCCCCGTAGGGGTTTGATTCATCAAACCCTTATTTTGGGAAGTTGCGCATCGGAAAAAATCGATGTGCAGCCCAAAAAGAAGGTATTTTTCAAAAAAGGAAGCCATGTTCCAAAAAAGGAAGGCATGTTTCAAAAAAGGAAGCCATGTTCCAAAAAAGGAAGCCATGTTTCGAAAAAGGAAGGCATGTTCCAAAAAAGGAAGCCATGTTTCAAAAAAGGAAGCTGTTTTCAAAATATGGAAGCTGTTTTTTCAAAATAAATCGGTGAGCACATAAACCCTGGCCCTCCCTGCTTTTCTCTTCTCTTCTTCTCTTCTTCTCTTCTAGCTTTTTCCCCCTGGAGTTGGAAACAACGGCGGTGGCTCCCCGAAATAACTTTCCAATTCCGCAATCTCTTCTCTGCCCTGGAGTATCAATTTTTGCTGCGCCTTGAATTCCTTAAAAACCCTTTCC
>JAPKZK010000021.1 GCA_026393835.1 Candidatus Aminicenantota bacterium
TTGTGAGACCCAACGTCTTTTCGTTCGTGGCATTTTCAACCTTCCTTGCCCTGAACTTTTTTTATGAACCAGCGGATTGGGCTCACCCTGTATTCTGTTTTAAATATATTGCATTGAGATTAAATTGTCAATACCTTTTTCAAATTTTTTCTCATTTTTTTGACTGTCCCTTACCGCTCTTCTAAGGGTAAATTATTCATCATCATGGGAAAAAGTATTATTTTTTTGTATTTTGTTCAAAAAAATGGTAAACTTACAACTTGAAAAACCTGGAAACCCAGTAGAAAAGAAAGAGAAAATATGGCATTCGATGATCTGATCGGGAATAAGCGGATAAAAAATATTTTGACCAGTTACCTGAGACATAATATCGTACCTTACAGCATGATATTTTTCGGTCCCAGTCCATCCAGCCTGCTGGCTTTTGCCCGCGGCTTTGCCAAGGCGCTGAACTGCCTTACCCAGGGCGACGACTTTTGCGGTCATTGCCGGCATTGCACCGAGGCCGACCACGACAGTTTCCTCGACCTGAGAATCCTGCAGCCGGACGGCCAGTTCTATAAAAAAGAACAGATTACCTACCTGGTGGAAGATAATTTCAACAGACCCATGAAAGGTAATAGGAAAATTTATATACTTACCGGCGCCCACCATATGAACCCCAGTTCCGCCAATGCCTTTCTAAAAGTACTGGAAGAACCGGCGCCGGCTAACGTCTTTATCCTGCTGACGGATAATTTGAACGGCCTGCTGCCCACTATCAAATCCCGCTGCCAGATTTTGAAATTCTCCCCCCTTTCTAAAAAAGAGATCACGGAATACCTGGTCCAACAAGGAGATGACGCTGAACAAGCGCAATTGAAAGCCTATCTAAGCCAGAGTAATGCGGAAAGCGTGGTAACCGGGGATTTCAAAGAGTTTATGAATAAACGCGCGGAAGTCCTGGCCATGCTGAGCGGCCTGCTGCAAAACCGCGGGGTGGAGGTTACCCTGATGAACCTTTTCAAATTGAGCCGCAGCAGGGAAAAATTCGTGGAATACTTCCGGGAAACGGTCAACCTGCTTTCTTTGATGCTGCGCGATATTATGGTTCTCCTGGTGGACCCGCAAAACCCGAATATAATAAACGTGGACTATAGGGAAACGCTCACAAAATTAATCCCATATATAACCATGGAAAAAACTTTGTTCCTGATCCGGAAAATGGAATACCTGCTGAGGGATATCCAACGAAACCTGAATGCCAGGGTATTGATCATGGAGTTCATTAAGAGCTATACCGACGCCGAGAGCGAAGGTGAAGCGTGAGGCGTGAGGCGTGAAGCGTGAGGTATTTAAATGTTTAAGGTGATTACGGTAAAAATCGAGGACCGGAAAGATGTCCTCCACTTTAAAACAAAAGAAACCGAAATAAAACCCAATGACCATGTGATTATAAAATCATTGATCGGGGAAGAATTAGGCGTTGTTTTAAAGTCCTTTGGAAATATATTCAACCAGATAAAAAACATTTCCTGTATACCGGAGATACTGAGAAGGGCCACGGACAGCGACCTGGATAATTTCCGGAAAAAAACCGTGGAAGAACAGAAAGCCTACGACTTCTGCTTGAAAAGGATAACAGAACGGGAAATCCCCATCAAACTGATAAAAGTCAGTTTTTTTACCTCCGAGAGAAAAGCCATCTTCTATTTTTCCTCCGAGGGAAGGATCGATTTCCGGGACCTGGTCAAAGACCTGGCCAAGAAATTCAGGATGCGCATCGAAATGCGGCAGATCGGTATCCGCGATGAAGCCAAAATGATCGGCGGCCTGGGGATTTGCGGCAGGCAATTATGCTGCAAAGTGTTTTTAAACAGCATCGAACCGATAACCCTCCAGATGGCCCGGCGCCAGAACTTGAATATGAACCCGGTAAAAATCTCGGGCCAGTGCGGCCGGTTGATGTGCTGCCTTTCCTACGAGGAAGACATGGGCGGACGTATCTATATCGAAGACCAGGATGAACTGGTGGGCTACAACGAAGAGGAAGAGGAAGAAAATGCAGTCCCATCCATCGATTAAAAAACGATTTTTCCCGGCGCTGTGGCTTATATTTTCAATTCTTAGCGCCATTCCCGGCTATTCGCAGTTTAAACCGCTTTATACCTATTATAATTTTTCCTTCGGGGCCAGGGCCATGGGCGTGTCCAATGCGTTTACCGCAGTGGCCGACGACCTGTCGGCGGTTTCCTGGAATCCGGCCGGCATCGCGGAATTTAACGCCCCGCAAGCCTACATTAATTATAAAAACGATGAGTTGCTTTACAACTATGATGAACAGCAGCAGCCGGGCGTTCCTGATAACAACCGCTATACGCGGCGCCTGGAGTCGCGGTTAAAAACAGTGGATTTTCTTTCCGTATCGGTCCCGGCGTACTTCTGGGATATGAAGTGGAATTTCGCCCTCAGTTACTATCGGTTTATTCCTTATACCATGGCGGGTAAATTTACAGAAAACGAAGACAGTTATGCCGGCGCCATTGCCACGGGATACAATAATACCGTTCATTTTTCCGGCGAAGGCGGCATCGATGTGCTGGGCTTTACGGCCGCTTATTATTTAAGCGATTATTTTTCCCTGGGCATAACCTTGCAGCAATTTATAAATTCAGGTACGGCCGAATACCGGTCCCTGTACCAAAGCGCAGGCGGTTCCGTCAGGCTGGAAGACAATAAAACCTATACCGAGAAACTGGAGGGCCGCAATATAATCCTGGGGTTTATTTTCAAACCCATGAAAGATGTGGCTGTCGGAGTGACCTACCGCACCCGGCTTGCCAATATATTCGAATCGGAATATGTGAATCTTTATTCTCACAACGGCAGTACCGGCGTGGTGGAAGATGCGGCCCGGGCCGATGTGGTGATACCCCCGCGGTTATCCCTGGGGGTAATGGTGCGGCTTTTCCCGTGGATGCGGTTGTCAGTGGACTATTTTGTTATTTACTGGCGACTCAGTCATATATATCATGATTATGGCCAGGCCGAAGACGAGGCGCGGGAATTCCCGGTGAGGAACGCTTATTCGTTCCGCCAGCGGGATGCCGTAAATCTCCGGGCAGGTTTGGAGTTTACGGTCCCGGTTGAAAAAATGACTCTTTTCTTGAGGTGTGGTTTGTTCAAGGAAAATCCCTTGTTCCCGGCCGGCGCCGGCAACTCGAAAGTGATCAAACTGATCGGCTATTCGCTGGGGTTTGGCCTTGATTTATCGTCCGTGGCGGCTTTCGATTTTGCCTATATGAAACAAAAAGCCAATTGGTGGGAACCGGGGCATTTCGACCCGGCGGCGCCTGTATTAACGCGTTACAGTAACAACATGGTCCGGTTATCTCTCATTTTCCGTTTTGGTTCATCTCAAAAGAAAACGTAAGGTTAGGGAATTAAACAAAAATTTTTGGAAGTCCGAAACGGCGAAACCTTTTTATAAAAAGGTTTCTGGTGGCCGAAGGCACATCTCAGTTTTTCAAAAATTGTCTCACCGAGATATAAGAGGAAAGGAGCCCGATGCCTGTTCCCAGCAGCAGTAACCGTAAAAAGAGCACCGGCGGGATATTTTTGAAACTGATCATATCCTTGAAAATATTATACATAAAAGTGGCGTAGGCGGGAAATAACTTTAAGGTGATAAAAAGCAAAACGCAGGCCATGACGCTGCCGAAAAATCCCAACAGCGCTCCCTCGATAATGAAAGGAATCTTAATGTACCAGTCCGTTGCCCCCACCAGCCTGTAAATGATGATCTCTTCTTTCCTGTAAAAGATGTTCAACTTGATCAAATTGAAAATAATAAAAGCCGAAACGAAAATCAAAATCATACTCAGGAACATCCCCACCAGCGAAATAAATTTTTTGATGGCCATTACTTTTTGGGCCCAGTCCAGGTTGACCTGTTTACTTTCGACAATGCTTAATTTTTCAATGTCTTCGATAAAGGAGATGACCTTTGTACCGATATTGTATTCCTGTTTGAATTTGACTTCGATGGAAGCCGGGAAAGGGGAGGTCTTGAATTCCGAGAGGATGTATTTCAACTCCGGGAACTGCCTTGAAAAAGCGATTTCCGCCTGGTCCCTGGAATTGAAGGCGACATCTTCCACCAGTAAACTCTCTTTGAGCTTTTTTAATAACAGATCGATCTCAGGTTGTTCCACACTATCATTAAAATAAAAAATCGCCTCGATGTTTTTGGAAAATTCGTTGGCAAAGGTTTCCAGGCTGAAGGATAGGTAGTTAAAGATGCCGAAGATCAGGAGGGTAAAGGCAATAATGCCGAAACTCAGGAAGTTGATCAGTTTATTGCGTGTGATGCTTATGAAAGCATTGCTGAGAGTACTTTGCAGCAGGTTCACAGGGTCGCCTCCGCCGGGCCGGAGGGCGTATATTTCCCCTGGTCAAGTCTCAAGGTACGTTTAGGGAACATGTTCAGCAAGTGGCGGTCGTGGGTGGCGATAATCGTCGTGATGCCGTTGGCATTTATTTTTTCAAAGATTTTAAAGATTTCGATAGACAATTCCGTATCCAGGTTTCCCGTGGGCTCGTCGGCAATAACGATTTTAGGGTTGCCCACGATGGCCCTGGCAATGGCCACGCGCTGCTGTTCCCCGCCGGATATATGGGTAGGGAAATAGTTTTTACGATGCGATAAGCCCACCTGGGCCAATACTTTGACCACCATTTTATCGATGGCGGATTTTCTTTCTCCCCTGACCACCAGGGGGATGGCCACATTTTCATAGACGGTTCGGTTGGCCAGCAGTTTGAAATCCTGGAATACGATGCCGATATTCCTTCTTAACAGGTACAATTCTTTTTGCGGAATAAGGTTGATGTTGTTGGAATTTACCAGTATTTGTCCTTTGGAAGGCAATTCTTCTTTAAAAATCAGTTTTAAAAGAGTGGACTTGCCGGCCCCGGAGGCGCCGGTGAGGAAAATAAATTCTCCCTTTTGAATACTGAGGCTGATGTCATACAGGGCGTATTGATCTTTTACATATTGCTTGAAAACATGATAGAACTCAATCACTTTTCAATCCTCGCGTCCTTGCTTCCTCACATAGGCGCTTAACCTCAACCTCAGCCCGGTTTTTGCCGCGGCGTTATTGGGGTTCTTCTTCCTGGGCTTCTTTTTGCACTTCGATCTTTTTAAACAGTATCCTGCCGCAATTTTCGCATACGCTAATATCGTTGGAGGAAATCAGTTCATTTAACCGCTGCGGTCGCACCATCACATTGCAGATGCCGCAGAATTCGGTCTCAACATAGGAAATCGCTTTCCCATTCTTATTTTTCGCAAGATGATCGTAGGTATGCAGTAAGTTTGCGGGGATTTTGGCGCGCAGTTCTTTTCTTTCTTTGACCATGTGGCCCAGTTTTGCTTTCTGGTATTCCAGGCTGGTGTTCAGATCTTTTATTTTTTCATTGTATTCCGCGGCGATTTTATCGAATTCAGTTTCGCTGTTCCGGATTTCTGTCATGATCTCATCCGATTCCAGCATCAGTTCGATAATTTTTTCTTCAACCCCGCCGATATTGCTTTCTTCGAAGTTGATCTCGGCGATAAATCCCTGGTATTCCTTGTTGGTAGTGGCTTTGCTCATCTGTTCTTTGTACTTTTTGATTTTTTCTTTCAGCAGGAGGATATCCTTTTCCAACTTTTCTCTCTTTTTGACATTCTCGCTCAGCTTAACCCTGGAATTTTCAATGATGGTGTTTTTCCCGTCTCGCTCTTCTTCTACCTTTTTGATTTCCCCCGGGATTTCTTTGATGAGGCTTTCTGTCTCTTTTAATTGATCGTCATGCTGCTGCAGTGAGTATAAAATTTCCAGTCCTTCTTTCAATGATGCTCCTTTTTAAAAAGAATTAATTGGGTCTACCAGGATTCGAACCTGGAACCAACCGGTTATGAGCCGGTAGCTCTAGCCGTTGAGCTATAGACCCAAAGATTAGCCTTTAGAGTATCAAAAAAAACGCATGGTGTCAAGACCTATTTTTTAATTATTGTTGACAAGGAGGCAAAATGATATTATAATAAAAACGAACAAAAAGCGAATATGGGTTCGCGAAAAGGATTGTGAACGATGAAATATGTGCCATTGAGAATTTATTCTGTGTTTTCACGTGGTAAAGGCGCTGTGGGCGCTGCTGAATTAGGGGACTTCCTTAAACAAAGAGATGTCAATTGCCTGGCTGTTACTGATCCTTTTAGTATGGCCGGTTGGGAAAGCTTTCGTAAGGAGGCGCTGGCAAGGGGCATGAAACCCCTGTTGGGTACGGAGATACGGATCCAGGATATCGGCGCCTTTATGCTTTTTCCCATTACCGTGAAAGGTTACTTCTCCCTGGTCTCTTCTTTTAATCAAAAAGTATTCTCGAAGCTGGAAGATGTGATTGCGGTCTACATTCCTCGCCGTATGGCCGCAAACCTCAGCCCCTCTTTTATGAATATTCGCAAACAAATCACGCCGGAAAATTTCTACCTGGGCCTCGAATGGAACAGCAGCCGCTGGATTATTGACCTGTCGAAGAAATACAATATACCGCCGGTGTGGGTTCAACCCATGAAATGGGTTATGAACCCGGAGAAATACGCGGTGGCTTCCGCCGTGTTCAACCACCATCCTGTCTCAGATATACTGATAGGCGCCAAATCCGGCGAGCTTCCCCTCTATGGTCCCATGAGCGCGCAAGCCATTACGCGGCGCTGGGGCGACGCCGGCCGCGCCGCCATGAAAAATACTTTTACCCTCGCTTCGCGTACCGCCTTTGATTTTTCCGATATTTCCACCGGGGCGGATTCTCCCCAACTCCTGCCGGCTTCGCTGTCGGCTGCGGGCGGAACCCCCGCTTCGTATACCTTCGACCCCGGGAACCGACTGGAAGAAGTGGTAAACCGCGAAATGGCAAACCGAACCCTTACAATGGCCGAACGCGAAAGGGCTTTTCGCGAATTGAATATCATCAAAGAACAGGGCTTTGCCGTTTATTTCCTGATTGCAGCCGAAATCGGAAATTTCTGCAAGAAAAGCAATATCTATTTTAACTTGCGGGGGTCCGGGGTCTCTTCATTCATCCTTTATCTCCTGGGGCTATCCAGGGTGAACCCCATCGAACACGATCTCCTGTTCGAACGGTTTGTCAACAGCCTCCGCGATGACCTGCCGGATATCGATATCGATATCGATTCGTCGCGGCGGGCCCAGGTGTTGAAGTGGGTGTTTGAGAAATACGATAAAAAAGTGGTCTTCGTATCCACCCATAAATTCTTCAAAGCCCGTTCCGCCCTTTATGAAGTGGCGCGGGCCTATGGATTCAACGCCGAAGACGCCCATAAAATGAGTAAAGAACTGCCCATGTTTGTTTCGCCCTCAACCCTTGAAGGAAAAGGGACCGGGAAAATGGCGGAAGTCTATCGCATGGCTGCCCTACTGGAAGGCGTTTATAAAGAATATTCGCTGCACCTGGGCGGCGTACTGTTTTCCGCCGGCGAGGCGAGTAAATCCTTTCCCATCGAGAAATCGCCCCACGGGTTTGAACAGGCCATCTGGGACAAAGACACCGTGGAACGGCTGCGAATTTTTAAACTGGACCTCCTGGGCGTCCGGGGTTTCGATGTTATCGCGCCCGTGGCGCTTAAGGGCGGCGTGGATTTCCATGACCCGGAGGTGTGGAAAAATATCCAGGAAGGACAAACCATCGGTTGTTTTCAACAGGAAAGCCCCCTGGTCCGGGAAACCCTGCTGAAAGTCCGGCCCCGTAACCTCCATGAACTTGCCGTCACTATTGCCATTATCCGCCCCGGTCCTTCCCAATCGGGGATGAAACAATCCTATATCGAGAGAAAACCCGCGCTTCATCCCGTCCTGGAGAAGATTTTTCCCACCACCCGCGGCAACCTGATTTTTGAAGAACAAATATCCGTGCTGCTTCATACGGTTGCCGGCTGGAACCTGGAACGGTCGGAAAAGATACGCCGCGACCTGAAAAAGGGTAGGGGAGAGCAGTACAAGGAGGAATTTTTCAGCAAAGGGAAAGCCAACGGTTGGAAAGAAGTGGATTTGCAGACTTTCTGGAAACTGGCGGATGATTTCTCGCGCTATGCCTTCAACCAGGGGCACAGTGTGTCGTATGCCTATTCCGCTTATCTATCGGCGTGGTTTAAGACGCGGTATCCCGTTACTTTTTTCTGCCGGGTGATTAACGCCGGCGGGGGTTATTACCCGATGCCTTTTTATATAGCGGAAGCCAAGCGCTGGGGCGTGAAGATTTTACCGCCGGATATCAATGCCAGCGCCCTTGGGTTCAGCGAGGAAAAAGGGGCGCTGCGCACCGGGCTTATCTTCATCAAAGGCGTGGGCATGGCGCTGGCGTCTAAAATCATTAAGGGCCGGGGCATGGGGTATCACAGCCTCGAGGACCTCCTCAGCCGTACCGGCATTGGGGAACGTGACCTGGCAAATTTAATGGCGGTATCGGCGTTGAGTTCGCTGGGGCATAACGGTTTCACCCAGGAAGAGCGGGAAAAGAATTGGAAAGAATACCTGGGGTTTGTCCCTTAAAAAACAGTACCTTCGGTGACCAGGAACCCTTTTGAAAAAGGGTTCCTGGACTTCCTAAAACTTTTAACTAAACAAAAGTTTTTCGGGGGTCCAGGGGGGAACATCGCGTTTTTCAAAAAAGCCCCCTGGGATATTTATTCGATCACTACCAGGACCTGGCGCATTTCTACCGATTCGCCTTCTTTTACCAGGACTTGCTTAACGGTCCCGGAAATTTTCGATTGCAATTCATTTTGCATTTTCATGGCTTCCAGGATGATGACCTTTTCGCCCGCTTCTACTTTCTGGCCTTCTTTTTTCAGGATTTTAACGATCATGCCCGGCATAATTGCCGTAATGGCGCCCGCTTTTTCCGCCGCGGCATGGGTTGTCTTATGGCGTTTACCCGGTTTGGGCTCTTCCAATCCCAGGGCTTCGATGTTGTAAGTAAAGCCGTCCACCGTCGCTTTTGGACCCCGCACTTCTATCGTATGCTGCGTACCGCCGACATTAACGGCATTCCTGGCAATGGAAAAGGCAAATTCATGACCGTTAACCACCATGATATCGCCTTTACCTTCAACCTCGTAAGGCACATCTTCCAGCATCAGTTTGAATTTCTTGCTCATCGCCAACCTCCTAATCCGAACGCTACTCGATAGGGAAGCTTCCAGGACGTCGAAGCGGGAATCTGCTTTTCCGAAGCTTTCATCATTTCGCCTTTTCTCCGCTGTTGTTCAAGAAGCATTGCGGCAATGGCCGCGGCGATTTCCTCTTTACCGCCCATCCCTTTGGACCGGCGTTCGAAAAACGGCTTCGCCACCTGGGGAAACAGGGCATACGAGAGAACATCTTCTTCCGATTTGGCAAGACTGCCGATTTCGGTTTTGGCCCTTTCCCAGCCCGGGCTTAACATTTCCCCTGGCCGGCAGGTAATCGGTTCCTCGTCGCCGATGGCTTTTTTCTGAAGTTCCGGGTTGATGGGGGCGGGGGGTCTGCCGTAATAGCCCCGAACGTATTGTTTGACTTCTTCGGGGATGACTTTGTACCGTTCGCCCATCATTACATTAAGCGTTGCCTGGGTGCCGACGATCTGGCTGGAGGGCGTCACCAGGGGGGGATAGCCCATATCGGCCCTGACTTTGGGGATTTCGTCCAGGACGTCGTAGTAACGGTCCATGGCCCCCTGCTGGCGAAGCTGGCCGACCAGGTTGGAGAGCATTCCGCCGGGTACTTGAAACTGGAGGACATTGACATCCACGGCGGCAATGCCGGCTTCGAAACTGGAATATTTCTGGCGAATTTCGGTAAGGGTGCGGGCGATATCCGCGATGCTGCGCAGGTTGAGGCCCGTATCCCATTCGGTGCCCTTGAGACAGGCCACCAGGGTTTCCGTAGGCGGCTGGGAAGTGGAAAGGGACATGGAGGAAATGGCGGTGTCGATGACGTCCACGCCGGCTTCCACGGCCTTGATTAGAGCGGCGGTGCCCATGCCGCTGGTATAATGGGTGTGTAATTGAACCGGCAGGCCCGGGTCTTTTTTAAGGGCCGATACCAGGTCATAGGCCGCATAGGGGCTGATCAAACCGGCCATGTCTTTGATACAGATGGAATCGGCGCCGCATTCGGCCAACTGGCGTCCCATTTGAACGAAAGTGTCGATATTATGCACCGGGCTGATGGTGTAACTAATGGTGGCCTGGACATGGCCGCCTTCCCGTTTGGCGATTTTCATGGCAAAGGCCATGTTGCGGATATCGTTCAAGGCGTCGAAAACCCTGAATACATCGATGCCGTTGCGCCTGGAAGCGACGATGAATCGTTCCACGATGTCGTCGGGGTAATGTTTATAGCCTACCAGGTTCTGGCCCCGCAGCAGCATTTGCAATTTGGAATTAGGCATCTGTCGGCGGAGTACCCGCAGTCGTTCCCAGGGGTCTTCGCCCAGGAAACGCATGGCGCTGTCAAAGGTGGCGCCACCCCACATTTCTATCGACCAATAACCGATTTTATCCAGTCTCTGGGCCACCAGCAGCATGTCTTCAGTGCGCATGCGGGTTGCCAGCAAAGATTGGTGCGCGTCGCGCAGTACGGTTTCACATATCATTACTGGTTTCTTATTCATATATCTTTCCTTATTCGATGTCCGCGGGGGAGGCGATCATTTCTTTGGGCTTAAAAAGCAGCACCACGGCCCCTTCGGAATAACATTTATGCGTCGTATAAGCGCGCACTACCGTGCTTTCATTTTTTGTCAGGGTAATGGGCGTCAGGTTGGTGAATTCCAGTTTCACTACCCCGTCCACGACGAAGTAGAGTTCATCTTGTGTATGCCGGTGAAACGGGAATTCGCCGATGAAGCGAACGACGTAAACCGCATGGTCATTGACCTGTCCCAGTTCGAGGTGTTTATAGGGTTCGGTCAATACGCCGGCCAATTCTTCGATGGAGGTTTTACTAAACATATTCTTCTCCTTTGTCTATTGCCTTAGAGCGGCATATTGCTGTGTTTTTTCGGGGGATTGACGTCCCGTTTATTACGGAGCATACGCAGGGCCTCGATGAGTCGGGGCCGTGTTTGGCTGGGTTCGATGACGTCGTCCAGGTAGCCGCGGGCAGCCGCGCCATAAGGATTGGCAAACTTTTCCTTGTATTCTTTAATCAGTTCTTGCCGTTTGGCGTCTGGGTCCGGCGCGGCGGCGATCTCCTTTCGGAAGATGATATTGACTGCGCCTTCGGCGCCCATAACCGCGATTTCAGCCGCCGGCCACGCCGCGTTGTAATCGCCGCGGATGTGCTTACTGTTCATGACGTCATAGGCCCCGCCGTAGGCTTTTCGTGTGATTATGGTCACTTTCGGAACAGTGGCTTCGCAGAACGCATAGAGTAGTTTAGCGCCGTGGATAATGATGCCGCCGTGTTCCTGGTCCACGCCGGGCAAGAACCCGGGTACGTCTTCGAAAACCACCAGCGGGATGTTGAAGCAATCGCAGAACCGGACAAACCGGGCGCCTTTGATGGAGGCCTTGATGTCCAGTACGCCCGCCAGCACAGAGGGTTGGTTGGCGACGACGCCCACGGTGTACCCGTCGAGGCGGGCAAAACCGACGATGATATTTCCGGCGTATTGTTCGTGGATTTCGAAGAACTCGCCGTTATCTACGACGGAAAGAATGACTTCTTTCATATCATAGGGTTTGTTGGCTTCTTTGGGTACGATGGAATCCAGGCGTTCATCCTGGCGCTGCGGGTCGTCGCCGGTTTCCACGTGCGGTGGGTCTTCCATGTTGTTGGAAGGTAAGTAGCTGAAGAATTGTTGTACTTGTTCCATGCATTCCGCTTCATCTTCAGCCATGACGTGACAGACCCCGCTTTTGGAACTGTGAACTTCGGCGCCGCCTAATTCTTCAAAGGTGACGTCCTGGTGGGTGACGGCTTTGACGACGTCCGGGCCGGTGATAAACATATGGCTGGTTTTCTTTACCATGAAAATAAAATCGGTTAACGCCGGGCTGTAGACCGCGCCGCCGGCGCATGGGCCCATGATCACGCTGAGCTGGGGGATGACCCCTGAGGCCAGGGAGTTTTTGAGGAAGATGTCGGCGTAAGCGCCGAGGCTTACCACGCCTTCCTGGATGCGTGCGCCGCCGGAATCGTTGAGCCCGATAACCGGGGCCCCGTTTTTCATGGCCAGGTCCATTATTTTGCAGATTTTTTCAGAGTGGACTTCCCCCAGGCTGCCGCCAAATACGGTGAAATCCTGGGAAAATATATAAACAGCCCGGCCCCCGATGGTTCCCCAGCCGGTCACCACGCTGTCTGACAGGATTTTGTGTTGGTCCATGCCGAATTCGGTGGTGCGGTGGGTGACGAACATATCGATTTCTCGGAAAGAGCCGCGGTCCAGTAGGGCTTCGATGCGTTCGCGGGCAGTCATTTTGCCCCGGGCGTGCTGGGTTTCGATCTTTTTTTCGCCGCCGCCCAGTGTTGCCTGATGTTTCAATTTACGCATATACTCGATTTCTGGTTTGGTGTTCATAAAACTTTAAACCTCCTGATTGAATGGTTTGTTTTTTGATTTTGTTATCATTCCCTCGGATAGCAAATCGCTTATAACACTGATATATATTTTACAAAATATTCGTTAAACTGTCAACGATATTTTTAAAAATTGTGCCTCCGGCGGCCAGAAACCTTTTTATAAAAAGGTTTCGCCCTTTCGGACTTCCAAAAATTTTTGTCAACTTTCGCCGTCGAGGTTATCGCTCCAGAGGTATTTTTTGGTTTCAGAAATCAGTACGCCGCTTAGAAAGATTAATGAAATAAGGTTTGGAATCGCCATTAAACCATTAGCAATATCGGCGAAAGACCAGACCGTCGGCATGGTGGCCACTGAACCCACCATTACCATCACTACCCACAGGTAACGGTAAGGCCGGACCGCGCGTATACCGAAAAGATATTCTATAGCTTTTTCGCCGTAATAGGACCACCCCAGGATAGTGGAAAACACGAACGTGAATAATGCCACACCCAGGATAAAGGGGCCAATTCCCTTGAAATGACTGAAAGCGGCCGTTGTCAGACCGGCGCCGTTGAGTCCCGATTGCCATTCCCCGGAATTAACCAGTACCAGGCCGGTGAGGGCGCAAACCACTACGGTATCCCAGAAGGTGCCGGTGGAAGAGACCAGGGCCTGGCGCACGGGATTTTTCGTCTGGGCGGCGGCGGCAACGATGGGGGCGCTGCCCAGCCCGGATTCATTCGAAAACAACCCCCGCGCCACGCCGTAACGAATAGCTTCTTTGATACTGGCCCCCAGGAACCCGCCGATGGCGGCGTGACCCGTAAATGCGCTGTTAAAGATTAATGAAAAAGTGGCCGGTAGGGTATCGGCTTTCATGCACAATAATATAATGGCGCCCAGGATATAGAAAACAGCCATAAAAGGCACGAGTTTTTCGCAGGAAACGGCAATGGATTTGATTCCGCCCAGGATAACGACGGCGGTTAAGGCGGTCAGGATGATACCCGTTACCCAGGTGTCGATATTCAGGGTATCGCGGACCATAGTAGAAATGGAATTAGCCTGGACCGTATTGCCGATGCCGAAAGCGGTAACAGCGGTTAGGCCGGCGAATAGGACGCCCAGCCAGCGTTGTTTCAAACCCCGTTCCAGGACATACATGGGGCCGCCGCACATGAATCCTTCGCGGTTGGTGGTGCGGTATTTAATGGAGAGCACGGCTTCGCCGTATTTGGTGGCGATGCCGAATACGCCGGTGAGCCACATCCACAATACGGCCCCGGGGCCGCCGGCGGCAATGGCCGTGGCAACGCCGACGATGTTGCCGGTGCCGATGGTGGCGGCCAGCGCCGTGGTTAAAGCGCCGAAATGGCTGATGTCGCCGGTCCCTTCCTTTTTACGCGAAAAGGATAGCTTTATGGCTTTGAAGATATACCGCTGGATGAAGCGGAGCCGGATGGTTAAGAATACATGGGTCCCCAGGAGTAAAATCAGTAGGGGGGGCCCCCAGATAAAATCGCTGATTAGTTTGAAAATTTCTTCTATTGTTTTCATGGTGTTTGGATTATAAACCAAATTCCCATGAATTTCAATATAGCCACCAAGGCACCAAGACACAAAGGTGTACCAAGGGGTTTGCGGCGCGGGGACCCTCTAGCTGCTAAATGCTATTGTGAGGGTCCCCTGTTTTATAAACAAATTTGTTTTTAATTGACTGCCGCGTCTCTGGCTACGTTATTCCTACTATAAACATTTTTAGGACCGGGTGCCATGCATGCTCCGGCGCCGACTCCCGTGACTTTGTTCCAGAATTCCGTAAAACCCGGGAAAGGGGCAACACGGATATAGTACATGGATTCTTTTTTGTGGGCCAGGTTGGGGAACAGGTCGTCATTGGCGGCGTCGTTGGAATCATTGTTCGGGCCGGCTGCCCAGGCGCCGTAATTAGGAACAGCGGGTGGCCGGACGGGCACATTTAGATTAAAGCAATAGTCGCGAAACACTTCATAATTGCCGGGGACTCCGGCGACGATCTGGCATTCTTGCCAGTTTATAGTGACGTTTTGAAACCGGTCCAGCGCCACGGTGGGGAATTCGCGGTCATAGACAGCGGGCAATACCGGTGAAGCAGGGGCGAGCACGTTGCTTGACCAATATATGATGTCATTAACCAGGGCGCCGTACATCCCGGGATTGGGACCCGGGAAGGAAGAAACAACGGTGGGGTCCATTCCGGGGTTGTAGCCGGTGGTTAGGGGGCTGTGCCGGCCGACGTTTCTCATAAAGACGATATGGGCATAATTGCGCATATCGCAGGAAATATTGGGATATCCGTCGCGGGCAGCGACGCCGCCTCCCGCAGCCGCAGTGACATCCGTGAGTCCTCCCCCCCAGCCGTTGCCATCTGTGGTGCTGTAGAGGTAGTATACATGTACGCCCAGGGGGGTATTTTCGTTATAGGCCACATGAACGTAGTTGGTTGGGTAATAAC
Source organism: Candidatus Aminicenantota bacterium (assembly GCA_026393835.1). GTDB lineage: Bacteria > Acidobacteriota > Aminicenantia > UBA2199 > UBA2199 > JAKAGC01. The sequence goes on from JAPKZK010000021.1 coordinate 15,095, forward strand.
AATCGAACCCGAGATACTGGACGGGGAAGCCATTAAATACATCGATAGCGCAGGCGATGGAAGGCATCTGGGAGTGACGCGGCGAATTGGTGATATTATCCCAGAGTCCGCCGGAGACGGGGCCGCTAAAAGTTAAGCCGCTGTCAGTGCTGCGGGTATAAAAGATATCGCTGGCATTTGCCCCTCCTGCGTGGGGCACGTTTTCTTCCTGCCATACCACATGGATATGTTGGCCACCTAAAGGGGCCCCCGGGGTGAAGTGATTAATATCAATTGCAGGTACCAGGGAGTCTCTCGTAGGGGTTTGGGAAATGTTCTGGACATTTACTAGTTCTGCAGGTGGGGCAGGGGGAGGAGCGGGGGCAGCGGGAGTTGATACGTAGATTACCCCATGCATAATTTCGTAATTTGTCAAGGCAGTTTGTTTGCACTGCCAGACCACGTGGAGGGTATTGTAGGTTCGCCAGGTAGAGGGGGCGGTATCGAGTGCGTAGTTTTCAATGGCAATGGAGGGGTAGCGGTTGTCTGTGAATCCAAATTTGTCGGTCAGGTTAATAGGGGCGATGATGGAGAAGCCATTTTCATCTGTGCAGGCATAAAAGATATCGCAGTCGCTTCCGCTGGGGGCGTTCGCCGGGTTGTCCTGCGAGTGCCACACATAGTGATAAAAGCCGTCTACCAGCCCACTGCAATCGCGCACCATTCGTCTGCCGTTGTTGAAGCCGGTGGCTTCCCATTCGCTGGATTGGCCGATGGCAACAAGCTGTGGAAATGCATTCACGGTAAAGGCAATGATTATTGCCGTTACCAAAAGAACTGTTTTTAAATGTTTCATTGATTATATCTCCTTTTTTTGATTTTTTAACAATATAAAGTTTTCCTGGCGTCTTTAACCTGGAGCATAAGTTTGAAGGGATCGACAGGAGAGGGGTCAAATCCATAGTGCTCGTAAAATTTACGGGCTTTGTCATCCTTCGCGTAGACAAATATGGCACGGATACCGGCATATTCGGATGCCTGGAGTGTTCGCCGGATGGCATCTTTCAACAAACCGCGCCCTATATTCATTCCCTGGTATTTTTGATCTACTGCTAATCGCGCCAAAATCATAACCGGGATGGGGTGGCGGGCCAAGCCCTTTTTAATGCGATCCGGTGCTGTTATATGCTCAACTCCCCCGACTGCAAGACTATAAAAACCTACTATCTTGTTTTTAACAGATATGACAAAGGTTCTGGCTGCATTAGCCTGCTGGTTTTGCCAGGCGAAGCGCTTTAACCAGTTGTTTAATAAGGGATTTCCGCAATCAAAATCAGTGGTGTTATGATCTTTTGATAACAGGGACGGTGGTGAAAGAATTATTCCCAGGGTGCTTTCTCCTCTAGCAATTTTTTTAATCCAGGTTTAATTTTTGCAGGTTGTTCAAGATTTTCCTGGAATTTTTTCCACTCCTCATCATTTAATAAGAAAAAGCGCTGATTTAATAGGGTATTTTCGGCTGCTTCGCATGCGCTGTGGAGGATAAACTCCGTTACGCTTTTATTTGCGGCCTCGGCAGCGCGCACAATCAGCATTTGCTGCCGGGGCGTAGCGCGTATACCCAGGCGGGCGGTTCTTGCCGTTAATTTCTCATGAGCAGCTAGAGTTGACATCATATTTCTCCTAACTATTTCGTTCGTACATTATACATACAAAATAAGTTTTTGTCAAATGCTACTTTTGCCCGCGAAACACGCGAAAAACACGAAATGAAAACACTTGTTTACAGATTACACGTTACAGCGATTGACACTGATCGTTTTTTCTAGAACTTTGCCACCAAGACACCAAGGTTTTTTCTTCGCGGTTCTTCGCGGCTATTTTTATGGCAGGCAAATACCACAACGATTGCAGCAAATACCAAAGAGGTTGGGGCAAATGCCCGAACATCTTAGGCAAATGACAAAAGTCCTGGGGCAAATGACAAATATCCTTTGGCAAATGTCACAACGGTTGTGCAATATGACTCAGGGCTCGTGCCATAAGGCACGACATCCGTGACATATGACTCAGAGCTTGTGCCATAAGGCACGACGTCCGTGCCATATGACTTAGGGCTTGTGCCATAAAGCACGACATCCGTGCCATATGACTCAAGGCTCGTGCCATAAGGCACGACGTCCGTGCCATATAACTCAAGGCTCGTGCAATATGGCACGACGGTTGTGCAAGATAACTCAAGGTCCGTGCATGATCGCACGACGTCCGTGCAAGATAACTTAAGGCTCGTGCATGATTGCACGGTAGTTGTGCAAGATAACAAAGAGCCCGTGCATGATTGCACAGTACCCGTGCAAGATAACTCAAGGCCCGTGCAATATTAAATTTAAAATAAAAAAATCTCTTGACAATCGATTCCTGTTTGCTTATACTTTTCCTTCGTGGTGGAAAGCTTTAAAACGAGGAGAGCTTAAAATGGTAAACGTGATGATGCGCATTCAAGGCACGGGATTTTTCAACCGAACCGCTGGAGATATATCCAATGCCCGATAACCTTAACAAACCAAAAAGCGTTCACATATTCACTTTCCCTTTTAAATGGGACATTAAGCCGGGAGGAAAATCATTGGCACACACCGATTTCTCCAGGCGAACTTCACTTAACGATTTTCACAAAATACTTTCAACATCACATCCGCCCTGGAGAGAAATCCATTTTAAAATCGCCGGGCCTTCCGATTATAATGAATACATCTACTTTTATGATTTTGCGCAGGATGCTTTATTTCCAAACGAAAAAAATATTAAAACCCTCAGGCAATATGAATACAAGATAGAATCCGGTAAACCACCGGTTTATAAAATCAAACCCATCGATGCGGCCGAACCTTATGAATTGACTATCGAAAAAATCCTGCTTACCACCTACTTTACCGGCGTGGGGATTCTTTCGTTTCACCTGGTTAATTATAAATACCTGGAATTCCAGGATATTCTCCGGGTTAATGAATATGGGAGAAGAATATACCCGCAATTCCTGGACGCTGGAACAGAGAATTTAATCGGCTCCACAAAAAAAGCTTTTCTAGCCGATTCTCTCGAAGTGTGTATCGATGATACCGGGAGCTTCAAAGAGGATTTCAGTTATTTCGACGCCATTGAAAAGGTAAACAGCAATCCCAATATGCTTTCCAATACGATTATAGGGTTATTGGGGCGCTCGTTTTATACAGGGGAATTAGAGGAAGCGAAAGAAGGTATACATATATCACCTATACTGGATGACCGGATGTTTGTTCTCTGTTGGTTAGCGGACAAATCGCTGTGCTGTAAACTGGCGAAATATAATAAGGAAAGCGAAACTTACGGGTATGCTGAAAACGACGACTGGTTCAAATTGGTATTTGTCGATAAGGAATACCCTTATTGCACCAGTATTCCCATGAAGAAGAAGCTGTTGATGGAGCATACGTACGATCGCTGGATAAGAACAAAATGGAGTTCACTTTTTGGAATCACGCGGTACTCGTTTATATTGTTAAACGATAAGCAGGAAACGTTTGTTAAAGACCATTTAAAGACCATGTATTTCCAGATGGTAAAATTGGCGTTGGTGCAACAGGCTTCGATTCTTCGTTTTTCCGGTGAAGCCACCCGCATTGCTGAACTGGAAGAGCCTGAAAATACCACGGAACGAGTAAGCGTACTTCAAAAGAAATATCTCCAGTTCATCAACAAAATTTATTTCAGGGAAATCACGGCTTTTGAGCAGGGAATCGATCTATATGAGAAAATCGTCCAGGCGATGCAAATCGAACGGGATGTCAAAGAATTAGACCAGGAAATCGAAGAACTTCACCATTATGCATCCCTCCAGGAAGAAAAACGAAAAAATAATCTACTCAAAATACTTTCGATTTTCGGGTCAATTTTCCTGGTTCCTGCGTTTATCTCGGGTTTTTTCGGTATGAATGTATTTTCGAACGAACTGGGCGTAGGGGTTCCCGGTAGATTATTGACGATTGTAGGCGTTATGTTAATTGCCTGTATTATATCCTGGTTTTTGATAACAAAGCATAATAAAATAAAAAAGGTTTTTTCTGTCATTTTGGTTGTGATTGAAGTTTTCATCATAGGGATGCTTATTTCCGGATGTTTATTTACGTTAATAGGAGTATAGCCATGAATAATCCTTTTGCACTCTCTGTCCGCTTGCAGCAGCACAGTCCGTTGATTCATTTCCAGTACGATCAACACGGTGCGACGCTTCGCGCCACGGAGTTGAAACCGAAACTGGATAAATTCCTCATCACGCATTTATTTAATGATGATTTCCAGGAATATGGGAAATACCTGGTAGAGGATATCCATAAAGCCCTGGATTATAAAATCAAAATCCACTCTCCCAAAGTACGGGTAGATGAAATCAAACATTCTTTATTTTTTGGAAATATGGGGAAAGAAGAAGAGGATAGAGTAAAATACGTATCTGTTCCTTCAAATGAAGACATCAAATTAGAAATCCTTTGTTTTCGCGAGGGGCTAATCGAGAATATCAAATCATGCCTCCCTGAGTTTTTTGCCGCCGCCAATTTCGGAACCCGGCAGGACAAAGGGTTTGGGTCTTATTACATCAGCGAAAGAGATGAGTCCTTATACAGGGAAATTACAACGGTTTTGCCGGGCGGGACCTGGTTTATCGAGATACATTCAATCGAGGACAGCATTGTATTCTCAACCATCGCTTATTACTATAAACGATTAAAATCCGGTATCAACCCCAATTATAACGCGGAATGCAAACCCGGATATCAGAAAGCATATCTATACAAATACCTGGAGGCCAACCATGATTATACCTGGGAAAAACGATGGCTTAAGGAGACGTTTTTCGGTTTAACCCCGGATAATCGAAATAAGAAATTTGCCAGGGCTTTATTGGGGCTGCCCGGCAGTTACAGTTTCCTGGCCACAGATGAACCCTGTAACCCGGATAAAGATAAAGTTAGAATAACTCATAAAACGGAAATCGAAGTTTGTGATAAGGATAAGGTTAATGATAAAGATAAAAGGAATGGCAGGATACAATCCCCCCTGACATTTAAAATTATAAAAGACTTTAACAAGAGAATGACCAGGGTGTTTGTGCTGTTGAATACCGGGTTAATTGAGAAGATTAACAAGGAAATATGCACCCCAGCGAAGACATTCAGTTTTACTCATAAATTTTCTAAGAAAAGCCGATCGATTTCCGTACCGGGCAAAATGATCGATGTTGCGGATATGATTAAAAGTTATCACGAAAAGGAATTGGGGTACAAGATTAAAGCCTTTTTTGAAAAGAAGAATTTAGAAGCCCAAATTAAAACAATATAGGGAGAAATGAAACGTGAAAACCATCGGATTAACCATCGGGCCCATTATCAAAACATTGAACATGGCCAAAAAAACACGGGAAACATGGGCCGCCAGTTACCTGTTCTCTTTCCTGATGAAAAACCTGGTCGAACAACTCCCGGCAAATGGCATCGATAAGAATAAGATTCTCGTCCCCAATGCCGGTTCGCTTATCGATACGGGAAACAAATCCCAGGCCGGTCTGTTCCCGGATCGATTAATATTCCAGGCCGCGGAGGGAGATTTCGACAAACTCAAAAACGCCGTGAACGCAGCCATGCAAATCATGGCCGCGGGTATCTCCGAAAAGATAGGCGCCCCGCTCAACGATGTACGCGCCGACCTGGACAACTACCTGCAAATCTATTTCATTGAGAAAGAACTGGCCCCCGGCGATAACCCTATTTTCATTTTAACACCCTACCTCGAAGCCATCGAACGGCATACCAAATACATCCATCATGACTCGAACCAATTTTTAGCGAAGTTCTTAAAACAAAGGAAGAAAGATTTCTTATCCCATGCTGCCGGTTTGGATAGAGATAGATTTAAATCGTTGATCGAAATCGCCACCCGCGAATTAGAAACTGTGAATCAAGATGCATATGAAGAAATCATCAAGAAATATATTTACAATGAAGAGAAGGACGAAGACGAAACCTCCATTATCCGGGCATTCAAGGATGATGAGTCGCTTAAAAAGGAATTCAAGATTTATCACAAATACATTGCCATTGTCCAGGCCGATGGAGACAATATCAAGAACACCATCGAGAAATACGGGCATGACCCGGAAGCACTGAAATCCTTTTCGCACGACTTAACCCAATATGCCCTCACGGCGGTCGATTTAATTAAGGAATACGGCGGCGCACCCGTGTATGCCGGCGGCGATGATTTACTCTTCTTTGCCCCGGTGGTCAACCGGGTTAAAGAGCAAAATGGCCATATCTCTTCTAAAAACATCTTCGACTTAATCGATAACCTGGACGCCGCATTCAAAATCAAATTCAAAGAAAATGCCACACTCTCTTACGGCATTTCCATCACCTATTACAAATACCCCATGAATGAAGCCCTTGACCAGGCCCGCGGCCTCCTGTTTGAAAAGGCCAAAAAATATCGAAATAAAGACGGTACGGAAGAGAAGAATGCCGTGGCATTCAAAGTGTTAAAACACAGCGGCCGCTCCTTTGAAACCGTTTTTTATAAAGGAAGTGAAATCTATGCCCTGTATAAACGGATGCTGTCTCAATACAGCGTTGATAAACAATACCTCAATTCCATTGTTCACAGCCTGCAAGCGTACCGGGGCATACTAAAAGAACTCTTTGAAAACGTCAAAGACCAGGCAGTGGAACGGGTCAACCATTTTTTTGCAAACTCCTTTAATGAACAAATCCATGACGACCACAGGAAATATATAGAAGATGCCGCTAAACTGGTATATAACGTTTATAATACAGCCCCTTCCACATGGGATGACGAGCAAAAATTCCAGGCGGTGTATGCCGTGCTGCGAACATTACATTTTTTTAACCAGGACGACAATGAACGACAATAACAACCCCGGCAACAATAATGATCAGACCCGTAACTACCGCGTAACCTTAACCCCATTGGGGAACTTCTTTTTCGGGGGCCAAAAGCTCACCGAAGTGGAAAAGGAAAAGGATTACTATATCAAATCCCTTTATTATCCACCGCAAACCGTTATCCTCGGGATGCTGCGCCAGGAACTGCTGGTACAAAACGGCCTTTTCCCCCTGGACAAAGCCGCTGAAGAGGACAAAGAAAAAGCCGTCCGTTTGATCGGCGAAGCCAGTTTCGACCCTACGAATACAGCGCAAGAATTCGGGGCGATCAAAGAACTATCACCCGTATTTATCATGCACGGGAAAGAACTCAGCTTTCATATATCCCCCATGGACTACGGTCACACTTATAAACCCCACACCGATGGAAAAACCTATTTCAACTACCCCGAAGCCGGGGTTAAAGAGGTTGTTCCTTATTTCGAAGGTTACAATGCCAAAGAGGGAAACCCGGAAAAACTCCTTTCAAAGGATTCTCCCCATGAAGCCATCGATTTGAAAGATGTATTTATACAGGATGAACAAATCGGTATAAAAAAAGGAAAAAAAGGCCAAACCGAAGAAGAAGGTTATTACAAACAGGTGTTTTTCAGATTGGAAAAAGAATATACATTTGCTTTCTATTTAAAATTGAAAGCCGAATGGAATGGTCAAGCGGTTTCATTTGCCAACAATATGGTTTTTATCGGCGGCGAGCGGTCCGGGTTCAAAATGGAACTCGAACCGGTGACTGAAGCGGATGCAAATAAACCCGTCAACGATCTTTTCGATCAAACCTTACCCCAATTGGCGGGACCAAAAATACTGTTGACCGGCGATGCCTTCGTGGAACCGCGAATCTTAAACCTGTGCGATTTTGCCGTAACCGGAAGCGTCCGTTCCAGGAATTTCCGTTCTTATGTCCGGACCACCCGTAAATACTGGAATTTAACCGACCGTAAAGACGATAAAGAAACCCCCTTCCTGGGGGACCGGTACAATCTCTTATCCAGGGGCGCGGTTTTATATTACCATAACCCGGAAACCCTCAAAGAGTTGGAAGGGTTACTGGATATAACCGGGTATAAAAACATAGGATTCAATTATTATAAAATATATCCTTCACAGGATGAAAAAGGAAAGGAATAAACCATGCAAACAAACCAGGATCAAACCAATGAAATGCTGTACCGCCGGGATTTATACATAATAACCGCCAGGACCAACATGCATGTGGGCAGCGGCGATGAAGCCTATGGGCTGGTGGATAACCGAGTGCAGCGGGATGTGGTAACAAAACTCCCCAATATTAACGCTTCCGGGCTAAAAGGGGCGCTTCGGGAATATTTCTCCGACAAATGGGGCGAAAAATCGCAAGAAGTGATCGAAATATTCGGCTCCGATAGTTTTGAGAAGACCGCGCCGGGAGAGAAGAAGATTCATCAAGCCGGGGCCTTTCGTTTCTTTAACGCCAATTTGCTTTCCATTCCCGTCCGCAGCAATGTCAAACCCTTTTTCCGGGCCACCTCACCCCATGTTGTGACCGATTTAATCGAAATGATGGACACCTTCGGATACCCCGATGAATGCGGGATAAAAGAACATCTTCAGCAATTGGCCGCATTAAAGCCCGAAAAAGGCAAAGCCTTTACCTTTGACAGCACCGTTAAAGACGCCGTACTGGAAGATTACGAATACACCGTGGAAGCACATCAATTGGCCGGCGACGCCGTGACCGTGATTAAAGGCATTATCGGCGACAACCCGGTGCTCATGAATGAACTTGATTTCATGGACATCTGCGATGATTACCATTTACCCCTCATTGCCCGCAATTGCCTGGATAACGGCAGGAGTACCAATCTATGGCATGAGCAAGTAGTTCCGCGGGAGAGCCGGTTTTACTTCTTCCTGTTAAAGCCGCTCGGCAGTATGTATGACCTGGAATTCAGTCAAGGGGACCCGGTACAGATTGGCGGCAATGCCAGTATCGGGTATGGGTTTACCCGGATAGAAAAAATAGGAAAGAAACCATGAAGCGCATCGATAAATTAATCCCCACGGCCATCAACGCCATCACGGATAATCATATCCCGGTGAAAAACTGTGTGCCCAATGAGTATAAAGGTTATATCGATACTTTCGGCGCCGGTATCGTGCAGAATGGGTTAATCCCCGCCATTATTTTTTATGAAACCGCTGAGGGAAAACCTGGGGAATCCAATACAGCCGACAAGGAAAAGAAAGGGATATATGAGAACCGGAATAAATTGATGAAAGCCATACTCCAGGTAATCCGTGAAAATAAAAAGGAAGTATATCCACCCGCGGTTGATACATTATTTGAATATGTAATGGCAAAGAAAAATGCTAAAATGGAAGAGAAACAAATCCGCCAAAAAGTGGTCGATGCAGCGATTGCTGTAAAGCTTGCCTTGCGGACGTTTGCCATGCAGAAGAAGGACGAAAATGACAGATCAAAACAATAAACCGAGAAATGACCTGGATTTGTTTACCGGAAGCAATCAGTCTAAAGAAAGACACCGTTCCAATCCTGGGCCTGATCATACCGTGAAAAAGGAAAATATAAATGTATTTTCTGCCAATATCGGGTGGTTATATTATAAAGATTACTATCATGACATCCCGTTTCATTCCGTCAAGAAAAAAGAAGAATTCAAACCTCTTTTCGAGGTTAAAAACCAGGCCATCAATTCCCGGCAATTGAGCCGTTACCCGGATGAAGTGGCTGCATTGAAATTGGATTATCAAACCATACAAAGGTTTGAATTAACCACCGAATACCCGGGGTTGGTGACCGGTTTGGGGAATCCGCATGAGTCGCACCAAGAAGGGGAATATAAATTGGGGTTTTATTTCGATCATACCACCGGGTTGCCCGTCATTCCCGGTTCATCCGTCAAAGGCGTGCTTCGTTCCGCCTTTAAGAAATCCCCGGATTACATTAAGTACCTGTTGGAGAATCCCCCGGAAAAGGAAACGCCCATCCTCGACATCGATATCGATCAATTGGAAAAAGAGATATTTGATGGAGAAGGGCTTTCTCCGTATAAAAGGGATATATTCCTCGATGCGGTTATCGTTGCCGGTGGAAACATGAACCAATTGTTTTTAGCCGCTGATTTTATCACGCCGCATCCTGATGAGTTTAAGGACCCGGTACCGTTACAATTTCTCAAAGTACTGCCCCAGGTGACATTTCGGTTCCAGTTCCGGTTAAAAAATGAAGGGCTAATTTCCATCGAAGGCAAAAAGAGTCTCTTTGAGAGAATACTAAAAGACCTTGGCATAGGGGCAAAGACCAATGTCGGGTATGGGAAGTTTAAGGAATGATCGAAATCCCGTCCGGGTGACGTGGTCAATTAAGTAGTCGTGATCTTTGACTATTCTGTGGACAAAACAACACCAACGAGGAGAATATAATGAATATGAATAATAAATCGATATCCATCTTACAAGAAATTAAATGGAATAGGTTGTGTCTGACCTTTATCTGCAAGAAAACGTCTACACTGATGAAAAGCCATCCCGTCTCCGTTTTCCAGGCCATTATCAAAGCCGTCAGCAGCAGAACCCCGGCTTTTTCATCGCCGGATAACCGGATCATGCCCATTTTTCATATCCGTGACAAGAAACATTCGTATAAGATGAATCCTTGCGATCGTTTACGGGTCGATTTCTTTTTTTTCAGGCCGGACCTTGAGGAGATTTCGTTGTGGCGGCAAAACCTGATCGAATATCTTGCCGAACCCGTCTACAGTGAAACCGTGGAAATCCTTTCCATCGGGGAAATCGAGGAGCGCAATTATCGCGCGTTGTCCGCGGAGTTCGGAGAGCTGCCAGCCCAGGGGGAAATATGTCTCGAATTTTTAATCCCTCTTTCTTTTAAGCCGGAAAGAGGCAAGACCCGGGTCAGTATTTCGAAGCATAGGTTTATCGAGCTATTTGAGAAGCATTTTTCCGATCTATTTGCAGAGACTTTTAAGTATGAACCCGGTGAAGATGATTTTATTATACTCCCTTATTATTGGCGATACACCGAGATAAAACATACATCGAAGTCGCAGCCGGGGAACACGCAATACATCAATGGGGTGATAGGCAAGTTATATCTTAAAGGCAACTGGCAGAACTTTTTACCCTTTTTGGCATTGGGATCCGAGCTGCATATCGGCAGGAAGTTTACCAATTCACAGGGTTATTATAAGCTGCTTCCTGGGTCTGTTCCCTATTTTAAAGGAATTTTCCCTGATGCCAGGGAGGTCATGTCGGTAACCCGGGATGTTATCGAGAATTATGATCATGCCTGCGAATGGTTATCCCGGCACGGGAGTTACCCGTTCGATGAAAAGGTTTTCGCCGATGAATTATGTGAGGAATTGAAGAATGATCGTTACCTCCCTGCGCCCAATACGGCGTTCGTTATCCGGCAGAAGAATAAAAAGGATCGGGTCGTGGAGCAGGTGAATTTTAAGGATTTAATAGTCAGCCGGTATTTATTGATGATTATATACCGGGTTTTTGACAATATTTTCGAAGAAGAATCGATCGGGTCCCGTAAAGGATTTTCGCGGCAGCGGGCTATCGAGATGGTAAAAAGTGCCGTCGAGGAAGGGTATGAATATATCATCGAATCGGACATCGAAGATTTTTTCCCTTCGGTGGAATTGGCGGATTTGCAGGTATTGTTGGAACGGTATTTACCTTCTAAGGACGGTATAATCAAGAGTTTATTAGGAAAGTTGATCGGTAATGGGTATATACTGGAAGGCCGGTATCATGAGCGGGTGAAAGGATTGGCCTTAGGGAACCCGTTGTCGCCGTGCCTGGCCAATTTATATCTCGATTCTTTCGATGAGTATATCAAAGCAATGGATGTGAGGCTCGTTCGTTATGTGGATGATTTTATCATCTTTTGTAAGAGCCCGGAGGACGCGGAAATGGTTTTGTCGGAGACCCGATCATTTCTTTCCGAAATAGGGCTTAAGTTGAAAGCTGAAAAAACGGTTTTGAAGTCAGTATCGGAAGGCTTCAGTTTCCTGGGGTTTACCTTCAAAGGTAAAACCGTAGAGGAGACAGGGGAAGAGATTGTCAAACTCTTCAAGAAACCTCTTTATATCATCGAACCGTATGTGTTCATAAGCATGAGTAGTGGTACCGTGGTATTAAAAAAAGACCAGGTCATCATAGATACGATACCGTTGGGGCGAATCAGTGAGATCATGGTGATGGAAAAAACAGTGTTTTCTACCGCCATTATCCGGTATTGTGTCGAGAATCGGATTCCTTTTACCATTACCTTGAACAATGGTTATTACATTACCACCATCAAACCCGACTCTAAAAATTATTATAATATTGCGGCGGTCCATACCCAGAAGTACGGTAAGCTAACGGAGACGGAATGTCTGTGTATTGCAAAGGAATTTGCGGCAGGGAAGATTCGAAATTTCAAGGCACTTTTTGTGCAAAAACATGTTTCGTCCAATTGGCTTGATGAGATTGTCTCACAAATTTATCAGGCGGGCGATATTTTCCAGGTTAGGGGGATAGAAGGGATGGCGGCCAGGAAGACTTTTGAACGATTAAACGAACATATTAAATCCCCTGATTTTCAATTTAAGAAAAGAATGAGGCAGCATCCTGACCGAATCAACAGTCTTCTCAATTTTGGCTATTATCTTTTATTTTCCAGGATCAATTCCACTGTCCGCGCAATGGGGCTCAATCCCTATTTGGGTTTTCTTCACAGCCCGGGGGATAATTATGAATCACTGGTTTGCGATATCCAGGAACTTTTCCGGGCCAGGATCAATCGTCTCATCCTGCGTTTAATCAATAAGAAGATTATTACCGGGGAAGATTTCCAGGAGAGTAAAAACGGCTTTTATTTGAACAAAGAAGGAGTGACCAGGTTTATCAACCACTTTGAAGGAGAGATGAATCGAAAGCACACGAAGGCGTCGCTTTCATTGAAGGAACACATTTATGTCCAGGTTACGGTTATTAAAAATTGGGTAATGGACGACAAATCATTAACATTTTATGAATGGGATATTTCGAAAGAGCCGGGAGGGATCGGATGAGGGGACTTGCCGATTATGCGGTTGTTTACGATATTAGTTCCAATAGTGAGAGAAGGAAGATTGAAAAAATTCTCAAGGATTATGGCTTTCGCATACAGGAGAGTGTTTTTGAGTGCCGGCTGGATAAACGGTTGAAGTCGGAATTAATAGAGCGATTGGAAGGTCTGGAAATATCGACGGGTTTTGTAAAGATTTATAAACAGGAATACTCCTGGAAAGATTGCATTATCGGGAAACCTCGAAAGAAAAGCATTGACAATGATAATGCGTTTGTAATATAATAGGAGAGGTGCGAAAAATGGCAAATTTAAAAATCCATGTACAATCTCGGCTTAGTGCACATGTTTTGTGCACACTTTTAGGGAGATCGTATTTTTTGAGTCTGAAGTCATTGGCTATGAAATAGTTTCAAAGTGCCAGAGTCCCAAAGGACATCCCCCCTGGTGGGGGACGGAAACCTTACCTCTGTCCTTCCCGGAACGCTAAGATACAGTCCCAAAGGACATCCCCCCTGGTGGGGGACGGAAACAGTTGTCAATTCTTTTCCAAATCATTGTCAGAAAAATGTCCCAAAGGACATCCCCCCTGGTGGGGGACGGAAACATTTGCTCATGACAATCGTGGCAAAAATGTAATGTCCCAAAGGACATCCCCCCTGGTGGGGGACGGAAACACTCTGGCTTAACTTTAGCTTTCCGATGGATAGTCCCAAAGGACATCCCCCCTGGTGGGGGACGGAAACTAAGCTGTGTACCGGTGTCGCGGTTAAAGTTCGTCCCAAAGGACATCCCCCCTGGTGGGGGACGGAAACAGTTTTCTTTGATATGGGTAAACCCCATTAAACTGTCCCAAAGGACATCCCCCCTGGTGGGGGACGGAAACGTATTGGCAGCATTAATCAAGAGACCCCTAAATATAGTCCCAAAGGACATCCCCCCTGGTGGGGGACGGAAACTGTCTGATCGTTTATACCTGCCATCCCGAACGTCCCAAAGGACATCCCCCCTGGTGGGGGACGGAAACGATAACGAGCAGGGCATGCGATTGTCGACTGGTCCCAAAGGACATCCCCCCTGGTGGGGGACGGAAACTTAGCTTTTCCACCAAGGCGGCGTATGTACCGTCCCAAAGGACATCCCCCCTGGTGGGGGACGGAAACATTTCGCCACTTTATAATCGTGCTCTTCAGTAGCGTCCCAAAGGACATCCCCCCTGGTGGGGGACGGAAACAATGATAAGCCGCAACGTTACCGTTGGTTCCGTCCCAAAGGACATCCCCCCTGGTGGGGGACGGAAACTCACCATATATGATGCAAATGGTATAAGGAAAAGTCCCAAAGGACATCCCCTGAAAAGAGAGAACCGAAGAAGCGAAGAAGAGCAGAAGAGAAGCAGAAGTTGTGCGCTTCGCGCCTTTGAAAAAAGAAAAGTGGCCGAAGGCCACGCCCTATCCTCTGCTCTTCTTATCTTCTCATCTTCTTCTCTTCTGCTTTTCCTGGGGGACGGAAACTTACGAAACCTTTGGCTTCGTCCTTGGTTACGGTCCCAAAGGACATCCCCTGAAAGGAAAGAAGCGAAGAAGAGAAGAACCGAAGAAGATAAGCGGAAGTTGCGCGCTTCGCGCATGTTGAAAAAAGAAAAGTGGCCAAAGGCCACGCCCTATCCTCTGCTCTTCTTATCTTCTCATCTTCTTCTCTTCTGCTTTTCCTGCCGGGTACAACCTCAGCTCATTGCACACATTTGTGTGCACTATTTGAAGGAGGTTGTACTTTTTGAGTCTGAAATCGATGGTTATAAAACAGTTTAAAGATGCCAGAGTCTGAGAAGACATCCTCTCTGAGAGGTACGGAAACCATGATGGGCAGCAGGCAATGCACGGGATACTGTCTGAGAAGACATCCTCTCTGAGAGGTACTTTTTGAAAAAAGAACCGAAGAAACGAAGAAGAGCAGAAGATAAGCAGAAGTTGCGCGCCTAAAGGCGCTTTTTGAAACAGGCACGAAGCGCCGCCACCTCTGCTCAACTTCTTAACTTCCCAGCTTCCTAACTTCTGTTTTTAAAGAGAGGTACGGAAACTGAACCGGAGGGAGGTCCAACATGAAAGAATTACGTCTGAGAAGACATCCTCTCTGAGAGGTACGGAAACATTTATTTGGCTCCAATATAACCGCGCTTAGTCTGAGAAGACATCCTCTCTGAGAGGTACGGAAACTTATTGAAGCTCCTGTGATTTCTCCTCGTCTGTCTGAGAAGACATCCTCTCTGAGAGGTACGGAAACAAAGTATTGTCTTTAGTCCGAGGATTATTGTTAGTCTGAGAAGACATCCTCTCTGAGAGGTACTTTTTGAAGAAAGAACCGAAGAAGCGAAGAAGAGCAGAAGATAAGCAGAAGTTGCGCGCTTCGCGCTTTATAGAAAAGTGCCGGAGGCACGCCCGATGATCTGCTTTTCTGCTCCTCTTATCTTCTTCTCTTCTGCTTTTATTGGGGTACGGAAACCAAAAACCTTGTTAATTATCATCTGACCCTCCGTCCAACAGGACATCCCCTGAAAAGAAAGAACCGAAGAAGCGAAGAAGAGAAGAAGATAAGCAAGAGTTGTGCGCTTTGCGCATTTAAAAAAGTGGCCAAAGGCCACGCCCTATCCTCTGCTCTTCTTATCTTCTCATCTTCTTCTCTTCTGCTTTTCCTGGGGGACGGAAACAATTTTTAAATAGCGTTCCTGATCTGACCCACTACTGTCCCAAAGGACATCCCCTGAAAAGACAGAAGAGAAGAGGCGAAGAAGAGAAGAAGAGAAGCAGAAGTTGCGCGCTTCGCGCTTTTAAAAATGGCCGAAGGCCACCCCAACTTCTTATCCTCTTATCTTCTCATCTTCTTCTCTTCTGCTTTTCCTGGGGGACGGAAACAATAATAAGTGGCATTAAAATCAGCCCGCTTATAATGTCCCAAAGGACATCCCCTGAAAAGAGAGAAGAGAAGAAGAGAAGAAGAGAAGCAGATAAGCGGAAGTTGCGCGCTTCGCGCTTTAAAAAAAAGTGCCAGAGGCACGCCCAACCTCTTCTCCTCTTATCTTCTCATCTTCTTCTCTTCTGCTTTTCCTGGGGTACTTTTGAAAAAAGAAGAGAAGCGGCGAAGAAGAGAAGAAGAGAAGAAAAAGAAGAAAAGAAGCGTGAACAGAAAGAAGTAAAGACAAAGATTAAGGAGGTAATTGTAAGATGAATAATTTTGAACGGAAGAAAAAATTGGAACATTTCCGGGATTTGGAGGTATACCAAAGAGCCTTTGCCCTTGCAATGGAGATTTATAAACTGACCATTGAATATCCCAAAGAAGAGAAATATTCCCTTGTAGACCAAATAAGAAGGTCCTCTCGATCTGTATGCTCAAACCTTGCGGAATCATGGCGGAAACGTGATTATATTGCGGTTTTTAAAAATAAAATAACCGATGCCATGCAAGAAGCTTCCGAAACCCAAACCTGGTTAGAATTTTCAATGGCTTGCGGTTACATTAATCGTGAAAAATTCGCTGCCCTGGATGATGAATGTGAACAGATTATTTCAATGCTGAGTTCAGTGGAAAAAAATGCCCCAAAATTCTGTTTCAAATAACTTCTTCTCCTCTTATCTTCTTCTCTTCTATCTTTTCACCTTCTCAACCTCTCACCTTCTTACCTTCTGCCTTTCCCGGAGTAAGAAAAAGAAGATCGACGGAAAAATAAGAATACAAAGATTTCTTTTAAACTCGTTTTATGGTAAAATAAAAAGGTAGTAGAAATAAACTACCACGGGAAAAAAGGAGCCAAATGTCTCCAACAGTGTTGCGATTAAGAGGTAAAGCCGTCCATTTTTCCGACAGTCATCTCAATATTGAACTGAATGACGGACGCATCATCTCAACCCCTATCGATTGGTACCCTGAATTGCAGAATGCCACTGTCCGGCAGTTAAAAACATATCGATTTATCTGCAGGGGCACCGGCATCGAATGGGAAATGCTTGATTACCAACTATCCATCGAATCGATGCTCTCTTCCCATTACTTTTCATTTCAAAAAGCTATCGCCTGATTAATCGAGAACCCATTGTGAAGCTGGAATGTCGAGAAAAGAAATGACGAATATCGTCCATTATAAAGAACGTTAAAGAAGATAAAGAGATTTTTTACGGCAAATTGGAGTTTATAAATGACCTTATCACTTTCCTGGCCATGCATCAAAACATGTCACTCAATAAATATGTGGAAAGGGCACTCGAACGGGCTATTGAAGCGGATAGCCGCCATTGAAGACGAGGTTAGGAAGTTAGGAGGTTAGGATGTTGCGAAAAATATCTGAACCAGGATGAATGGGATGGTGGGATGACCAGGATGTTAATTTAAAGAATCCCTCTCAGTTTCATCCTGTGCATCCTTTCATCCTGCAAATCACGGTTCAGACAATTACCTTTTCCTAACTTCCCAACTTCCCTCTTTTCTCACCTTCTCTTTTTTTAACAAAAAAACAAATTGACAAAAGGGGCTCCTTTGATCGGTTTGAACAATCCAAAACTCATTACCGGCTTTAAAAAATGATTCCGGGGCATTGGGAAACTTTTCCGGGGTGTTGGGAAAGTTTTCCGCGGTGTTCGGAAAGTTTTCCGGGGTGTTCACGTCACCTTTCGGGGGTTCTGGAATTCTTTCGGGGAGGTCTGGGAATCGGGGTCAAACTTTTCATTTGACATCCGCACGAAATGGTATTAGAATAGGAATCTTAATTGGGAAGAACTTAAGTGCCAGGCAAATTTTTCCACCTTTATAAGATAAATGCAGGTTCAGTTAAAGTTAAGGAGCAAATGATGTTGATTATATCGGGAAGTTTACCGAAGTCCGGCAGTGCCTGGCTTTTTTATCTTACCAATGACTTAATGGCAGTCGCAGGATACTCAGATACCCTGTGGATCAAGAAAAAATTTGACCTGGAGTTTATTAAATATGATTCATGTAATATCCAGGAACCCACCGAGGAGAAATTAACCATTTTAACGTCACCCCCGGTCTCCAATTATTCGTTTGCGGTCAAAACCCATTACCCCCATAATCCCCATGTATTAAAGTTACTGGCAGAGGGAAAGATCAAAATGACATACATCTATCGTGACCCCAGGGACTTAGCAGTGTCCGGACTGGAAGCCGGTAGGAAACTCAGGCAAAAAGGAATATTTAATCGATTTGGGGAAATTTACACCATGAAAGACGCCTTATTTTGGACTCACGGTATACTCAGGGATAATTGGCAAAACTGGAGTAACATAGAAGGAGTTTTATATTTTAAGTACGAAAACCTGTTAGAAAATACAACGGCCGAATTATTGCGACTCTGCAATTACCTGGAAATTTCTGTTAAAGAAGAAATAATAAAACGAATCATAGACAAACACAGCGCCGAACGATTAAAAAAAACAGCGGAAAACATGAATTCCCATAAATATCACTTTAATAAAGCTAAATCAGGCCGTTTCCGAGAGGTAATGACAGGTGAACAAATCCAATTGTGTCAGCAAATTTTTGGCGATTACTTAGAAAAAATGGGGTATTCCGAAGGATTCTAAAGAATAGTCCGTCAATTACACGATTAACCCGGGAAGAAGGAAGAAGGGTGCCAGGCAAGAAAAGCCATACTTCAATAAATTTGTAAATATTCCGACTTTTCTTGCAAAGTTCCCACTGCCCTG
This sequence comes from Candidatus Aminicenantota bacterium, assembly GCA_026393835.1. Classification (GTDB taxonomy): domain Bacteria; phylum Acidobacteriota; class Aminicenantia; order UBA2199; family UBA2199; genus JAKAGC01. The sequence continues at coordinate 33,865 of JAPKZK010000021.1, forward strand.
GTATAATCCTTTCTTCAAATACGGAATACCAACATGAATATGGCAAACGAAAAAACAAACATTAAAGTGCTGGGTTTCTTCCCCCTGCTGGCCCTCGTCGTCGGCTCCATCGTGGGCGCAGGCATCTTCAATTCACCCGCCGACCTGGGCAGCAAAGCCAACCCCGGCTGGATCATCGCGGCATGGCTCATTACCGCGGTGGGGATCTTTTCCCTGGTCAAAATCTTCCACTTCCTTGCCGATAAACGCCCCGACCTGGAAGGCGGCATATATACCTATGCTCACGAAGTGGCCGGGGAGTTCGTGGGGTTCAACTCCGCCTACGGCTATTGGTGGAGCACGCTCTTCACCAACCTGGCTTATTTATTCGCAATCCCCAAAATTTTGAGTAACTATATCCCGGTCCTGGCGTCAAACAAATGGGCGGCTTTTATCCTGGCCAGCGCCCTTTTGTGGATCTACTACCTGCTGATCCTGGCAGGCATCAAGACCGCCGGGATCGCCAACGGCATTATTACACTGCTCAAACTTCTCCCACTTATCTTTGTCATTGTGGTCACCCTGTTTATGTTCAAACCGTCGCTGATCGGCGATCCTTTTTCCACCACCTTGAGCGGCACCGGGGCAAGCGCCGGGTTCTGGGAACAAATCAACGGCAGTTTCGGCATCCTGGTCTTCGCCTTCCTGGGCATCGAGTCGGCCGTGGTTATATCAAGTAAGGCCAGGAACCCCAGGGACGTGGGCCGCGTTACCATGCTGGGTTTCATTATAACGCTGATCATCTATGTTCTTGTTTCTACGCTGACCATGGGCGTTGCGCCGGCCAAAGAGATCGTCAATGCTTCCAGCCCGCTGGGTGCGGTCCTGGGTTACGCTGTCGGCGGTTTCGGGAAACATTTCCTGAATTTCGGGTTCCTTTTCTCGGTCATGGGCGCACTTCTTTCCTGGCTGCTGCTGACGGCTGAGACGCCATATATCCCCGCGGTTAAAGGCCACGTTTTCCCAAAAGCTTTTGCCAGGACAAACCGACGGGCCACACCCGTATACTCGCTGACTGTGACCAATATTATTACCCAGGTGATCCTGGTGCTGCTGTATATGTTTTCCGCTACCGCGGATATCGGCGCCATCGGCAACGCCCCGCTTTTGCAGAACCTGTATTTTGCGGCTATTAACCTTTCGGTTATTTGCGCATTAGTGCCGTATGTGATGTCATCTATTCTCGGCGCGCAGCAGGCCCACCGGGAAAAAACGGTTGCCCCGGTGATTTACGCGACACTGAGCATCGCCTTTTTCCTCTGGGTCTTTATCGCCATGGCTAAATATACGGCCGCTGCCGTTATTATCTATACCACGGGCGTGATTTTTCGCTTTTTCGTGCACCGCGAACGCAGCGAGAAATTCCCCCTGGGGGAAATCGTTTTCTACCTGGCGCTGCTGCTGGGAAGCGTGGTAGTGGCGTACTTCATCGGCAGGGGCGCGATTCGTTTTTGATAATTCGACAAACCTGGACCTATCGAAACACATGATGAGTCGAAACGGCTAACTCCGGGAACAAAAAGCGGCGAAAGAATTTTAAACAGCCATGGATAAACCGCGACCGCGATTTCATGTAAAAATAGGTGGGGATACAATCCCCCCCAATACGCTGCTTGATATAATAGGACGTCTGCCCTAAATCCAACTGCTTACAGCCGCGTTCCATGGCCAGTTTTAATATGCCGTAAATTAAGTTGAAATATAAAGCGAATTCATCCCTCCGGGAATAATTAATCCCAACCAGTAGAAAGGTCATGGTCCCCTCATGTGAATACAAGAGCGCCGCGCCCAATACTTCCCCGCCCTGTTGAAACGTTAATATTTCAAATTGATCCTGCATTTTCATGAATAAATGTTCGAAAAATGCTGAATTGAGGATTTCCAATTGTACGCCGGCCTGCGCCATGACCTGGAGATATAGTTCATAAAATCGATCCGCCGGACAGATGGCGGCGCTGCCCAATACCAACACGGGTTCGCTTGAAACCGGCGCGGGAAAGTTTTGGTATTCGATGGTATGTTTGCCGGTACGCATTTTTTTAAGATTATTTTTGATCTGACGCCGGTACTTGTAACGCAAAGCCGACAGGTACTGGTCGAAGTTTGACCACCGTACCGGCATGGATACATAGGGCAGGCTGGGGGCGCGGAAAAAACCGTGCGCCGTCAATCCATCGATATCCCGGATATGATCCCGGCAAAATTCCTTGACGCACATGTACTTGATACCCTGGCCCCGGCTAATCGCCTCCATCTCCCCCACCAGGGAATTCAATATTTCATCGGTATATGATGAATCGCTAATGATGAGGTTGTGCTTCCCGATGGAAATGGGCAGCCCGCAAAACAGCATTTCTATCTTGAAAAAATTGGGAAACCACCGGCGCAGCCGCTGGATGATTTTCTGAGCGGTCGGCCCTAAAAACAAATCCAGTGAAATTTTAAAGGCCGATAAGGCCGCGCTCCCCACCAGTTTATCATGGGCATAAAAAAGCAGGTACCAACAGCGACTCCCTTCCACTTTCGCGTCCTCAACGGATTGAACGAAACGGTAATCATGGAAGAATTCGGCTTTCGAGATGATGGAATTCCAGAGGGATTCTTCGATGTCATGGATGGATTGGAATCGTTTAACGTTTATCATTCTCTTTCGGGTGCCCGGCGAGCCCGGCGCGCCCGTCGCGCCCGCGCGCAGAGGCCAGGTACTTTGCATGCAAATGCGCCTTGCGCAGGGATAACATCACGCGAACGCCGCCCCACACCAGGCGCAAATATTTTTTCGACCATACCGGCGGCGCCGTCCTTAACTGCAGGCGACGCGCCCTCCCGATATCCAGTATCTTACGAATATATAATTTCCGTATCTGCCGGTAAAATTCCTTAAGCGGCAATCGGGTGGGCAAAAGCGCATGCTGCATGTCCCAGATTTCATAATCGCCCCGGTCCACCGTAAGCGTGTTTTCAAAGCGGGAGAAAATGGTTGTCCCGGGCAACGGCGTGAGGGGCTGGATAACGGTATAATATATGCCTGTTTTTTCTATGTAGTCTCCCAGCCGGGCAAAGTCTTTTTTGGTCCAGCCGGGGTCCACGATAAAAGAGCCGTAAACATCCACTTTATTTTTGCGTAAAATTTCCACCGCCTCAGTGTTTAGGGTCACGGTGGCTTTTTTTTCATAATTCAGCAACTCGTCGTCGCGGGGAGATTCCAGGCCGACGATGCAGGCTTTTAACCCGATCTCCGCCCAGTCCCGGATGATACCGGGATGTTTGACGATAAAATCGGTGTGGGCATATGCCAGGTAATCCTTTTCAATACGGCGCTCCCGGATTAAATCCCGTAACTTCCGCAAACGGTTTATATCCACGAAAAATGTATCATCGACAAAATAAATATCCCTGGATTCGATCTGTTGGATTTCTTCCACTACGGATTCCGCGCTGCGCAGGTAAACGTTACCCCCGGTAAGGCGCCAGCAAAAGCAAAAATTGCAGGTAAAGGGACACCCGAAAATGGTTTTTACCAGCGTCACGGGCTGATGAAAAAGGTAATAGTAGCGGTTTTTATATTTCTCTATCAGGCTGCGCCGCGGCAGCGGTAGGTTTTTGACGTCCACCGCCAGGGTCCCCGGCGGTGAAAAGCGTAAACTCGGCCCATCCGGGAAAGCGAGCCCCGGGATCGTTTCCAAAGATTGGCCGCGATCGTAATTAGCGATGATGCGTCCCGCCAGGGCCGCGCCTTCCCCCATGGCGATCACATCGATATGGGGATCGCTGAAATCCCCGGGCGCCAGGGTGGCATGCACCCCGCCCACCATGGTCAAAACCTTCGGGTTAAATGCTTTTGCCTCGCAACAAATGTCTTTCACGACGTTTACGCCGGTGATATAAGAACCGGTGCCCACGATATCCGGTTGAAACGACCGGAGTTTTCCGCGCAGGTCCTTTTCCAGGATCATATCCAATATTTCCACGTTATGGCCCTGTATCCCGGCGGCCACATATTCCAATTCCAGGGGTTCACATACCATAATATGTTTTAACCCGATGGTGTATTTCGGGGGATTGGGTCTTACCAGCAATATTTTCATGGCGTGGTTACCTCCATTATATTATCGTTAATCGGGGCGTGGTAGATACGGTAGCGCTTGTTTGCCCTGAAACCAAGGGTATCCAATAACCCGCGCATGCGTTGATTGGATTCCATCACCACCCCCAGCTCGGCTTTTTGGTAATGACGCGCCCTGCCCACCCGATGCAAACGATGGATAAGCATTGCGGCCGTCCCCAGGTTTCGATAGGCCGGGAGAACGCCTAAAACCATGACGCGGGCGTTCCTGATGCGGCGGCGGCGTAAGGCAAAACGGAATATGCCGAAGGGAAAAAAAGTGCCGTTTAATTCTTTCAATATCTCATTGACATCCGGCAATGTCAGGCAAAAGCCCACGGGCTTGCCCTTGTATTCGGCAAACAAAACCAGCTCGTCATCGGCGAATAGCCGGAAAACTTTTCCCATTTCTTCCGCTTCCGCCAGGGTAATGGGTACAAAGCCCCAGACACCTTGAAAACTTGCATTATAAACTTCCCTTATGGCCAGGATTTCCTCTTTCAAGCGTTTCCTGTTTAAGGGGCGAATATGAATTTCGCTGTGCAGCGAAAGCGTTTCCATTATTCTTTCAAACCTGTCCGGGTAGGCATGGGAAAATTGCCATTCATAGTTCAACATATCCATTGCCTTTTCAAATCCGCAGGCTTCCAACAGTTTGGCGTAATAGGGCGGGTTATAGGCGGTCATAATCATGGGGTCGGAATCGAATCCTTCCACCAGTATGCCGGCTTCGTCGTTGGTGGTGAAGTTCACCGGGCCGATAACGCGGGCGCGGTTATTGCCGCGAAGCTCATCCATGACGGCGCCCATCAGCGCCCGCGCCGCTGCGATGTCGTCGATGCATTCGAACATGCCGAAGAAACCGGCTTTATCATGATAGAGTTCGTCGTGAACCGGGTTAATAATGGCGGCGCAGCGGCCCACCAATGCTTCCTTTTCATCCAGCGCGGCGAATAATTTCACTGACCCGTACCGGAAAAAAGGGTTCTCAAGGGGATGGAGGCGTCGGCGCATATCCAGGGTTAAAGGCGGGACCCAATGGTTGTTTCCCCGGTAAATCGCCCGGGGGAATTTAATAAATTTTCCCACCAGCCGGCGGCTATCGACTTCAATAATTCTATAATCCATTGTCGCTCCATTCATTACAACATACCGGGGGCGATGCGTTTGCGCACATAGCGCCGGTAGTGAAGATTTATAAATAGGATGAGCAGGCGGGAGAAGAGTGAGAGTTTGATGGGCGAGCCCAATACGCGCTTGAAAATCATGGGGATGGTAAACACTTTTTCATACAGCCGCCAATAGCCGCGGTCCAATTCGTCGGGGCCCATTTGCAGCGGTTGAAACACCACCTGCGAGGCGTTGTAGTTGGTAAAGTCATGATCGATAATGCGATTTTCCTGCCGCAAGCGTTCGTAAAGGGGCGTACCCGGGATGGGGGTGAGGATATAGAACTTGGGTAAGGCCACCCGGTTGCGAATAATGAAATCGGCGGTTCGGTCAAAGACCCCGGGGTCGTCGCCGTCGATGCCCAGCACCATTTCGGTGGCGGTATCGATGCCGGCTTCCCGGATGGTTTCAAGGCATTTTTCATAATCTTCGACTTTGACAAACAGTTTGTTGATGGAGCTGAGGCTGGCCTGGTTCACCGTTTCCAGGCCGAAGGAGAGCGTTAAACATCCGCTGTGGACAGCGGCTTCCAGCATTCCCGGTTTATCTGCGATATAAAGGGCGCACTGGCTCACCCACTGGACGTCGAGTTTTTTTATTTCGGAAAAAAGTTCGATGGCATGGGCCGGGTCTGCCGCGATGTTGTCGTCCACCAGGAGGATGCGTTTGAAGCCCAGGCGTTTGACCGCTTTAATGTCGCGGATGACTTCTTCGGTGGAACGGCGGCAGTATTGGCCGTGGTAATGGGCGGCAATGGAGCAAAAATCGCAGGAATGGGGACAGCCGCGGCCGGCAAATACCGGCATTACAAACCCGATTCGTTTGCGCGCGATGAGATCGTAGCGGGGCAGCGGCCAACTCAACGACGCGCTTTCCGTACCATTGTAAATGCCTTTCATTTGTCCCTGTTCAAAGTCCCTCAAGATTTTTTCCCACACCCCTTCCGCGTCCCCGACGCATACGGCGTCGGCGCCGTTCTCCAGAATGTACTTCGGGATCAGGGAAGCCATCAGGCCCCCCATCACTACCTGTTTCCCGCGGGCCTTGAATTCTTTGGCAATCTTGATTCCCTGCCAGAGGCCGACGCCCATGCCGGACACGGCAATTAAGTCCGCATCGGTATCGAAAGGAATTTTTTCAATAGTTTCGAATACGATTTCGATATCCCAGTGGGCGGGGGTCAGCGCAGCCAGGACGGCCCCGGTAATACCGGGCAGCAGCAGGAATAGCTGCTTTACCGGGCGGCCGTCGTTGCGAATCAGGGTAGGGAAAACCAGTAGTACTTTGAATTTTTTGGGGGTGGCCGTCCATTGACCATAGTAATCCTTTACGAAACGTTTTACCAGGTAACGTCTTCTTAGTTGCCAGGAACCGTATGCCGTGGCGGCGGCTAATATTAACAGTCCTGTGAAATAGAGAAATACCATCATGTTAGTTATTACCTCCGGCTCGTTGTCCCTTAAATCCATTTTTCATGTTTTGATTATAATATTTTCCAATAAAAAGATCAACACGCGCCCCATCGCCGCCCGTTGAGTCATGAAGTTTCTACGTTTCTAGAATTTCAAGTTGATATATTTTGTATTATTTGATATTATTAAAGGCTGTGGAGGTAATTTATGGACGTTCGGTTTAAGCAGAGCAGGGCCAATTTTAGAGACCTATACATGATGGCGAGAATGACGAATGCTTAATTCAGCAATTCGAGATAACCGCAATCATGGAACTGTTGGGGATTTTCTTAAACAAATTATATTAAAAAATTCCGATGTGGCAATCGTCTCAGCTTATTTTACCATTTACGCTTACCATCATCTCAAGGGTAACCTCGATGGGATTAGTAAGCTGCGGTTTCTTTTCGGAGAACCGACTTTCATTAAAGCCATGGACCCGGATAAGGTGAATCCCCGCGACTTCAAAATAGAGGATGATAAGCTTTCCATTCCCCTTGAAAGCCGGTTGAAGCAAAAAAAAATCGCTCAAGAGTGCTCGGAATGGATTAAATCCAAAACGGAAATCCGTTCCATGGTTAAACCTAACTTCTTGCATGGAAAACTCTATCATGTGCGCCAGGAAAGCGGTATTGAAATGGCGATTGCCGGTAGTTCCAATTTTACGGCGAATGGGCTTGGGCTCGGCGGCAGTAAGAACATCGAGTTAAATCTTGTCATCGATAGCAATAGAGAAATGAAGGAATTAAAAGAATGGTTTGACGCAATCTGGAATGACCGAACCGGTCTTGTTGAAGATGTAAAAGATCAGGTGATAACATACCTTCAACAACTTTATATTGAAAATGACCCGGAATTTATTTACTTCAAAACCCTGTTCCATATTTTCGAGAGCTACCTTGATGAACAAAAAAAAGGCGGGCTTTTGGATGAGCGTACCGGTTTCTTTGATACTGAAGTGTGGAACATGCTCTATGATTTCCAGAAAGACGGGGTTAAGGCCTCGATAAACAAAATAGTAAAGCATAATGGCTGTATTATTGCGGACAGCGTCGGTTTGGGTAAAACCTTTGAAGCCCTGGCCATTATTAAGTACTTTGAACTGCGCGGGGAACGGGTTCTTGTCGTTTGCCCCAAAAAGCTAACCGGTATCTGGACGATATACCAGGCAAGTCAAAACCATGCATTAAACCCATTCATGAAAGACCGCTTCGGTTACACAGTCCTGTATCATACCGATATGGGCCGCGAATCAGGGCGTTCCGACGCCAATGGCATCGACCTTGAAAATTTCAAATGGGGCGCTTACGACCTGGTGGTCATCGATGAATCCCATAATTTCCGCGGGAACCCCATGGAAAGTGTGAAAGATGACGGCAAAGTTAAAATGAACCGCGCCAAATGGTTGATGGAAAAAATAATCAAATCAGGCCCCAAAACAAAAGTCTTGATGCTTTCCGCGACCCCCGTGAACAATTCGTTGCGCGACTTGAGAAACCAAATTGCTTTTATTACCGAAGGGAAACCGGATGCCCTTTTCGAGTCCTGTAAAATTAAGGACATTGATTTAACTTTAAAAAACGCCCAAACGCAATTTACCAATTGGGCCGACCCAAAGAAAAATCCACAGCGAAATCAAAAACAGCTTCTCGAAAAATTGGATTCATCTTTCTTTAAGCTCATGGATGAATTAACCATTGCCCGGTCCAGGAAACATATTAAGGGCCATTATTCAATCGAGTCCATGGGCAAGTTCCCGGAAAGAAATAAACCCCATTCGGTTTACCCGGAAATAGATTTAAATAATCGGTTTCCTTCTTATGATGGGATTAACCGGCAAATCCTCGCATATAAACTGTCCGTTTTCAATCCTTCGGCTTATGTCAAAGCGGACCGGCAACAAAAATATGAAGCAATGGCCGCTACCCAGGTATTGAATTTCAGGCAGGGAGACCGGGAACATTTCTTGATCGGGATGATGAAGGTTAATTTCCTGAAGCGCCTGGAAAGTTCAATCAAGTCTTTTGAAATCTCCCTGGACAGGACCATTCGCAAGATTGAAAACCTTGAGAAAAAGATAACGGAATTTCTTCGCTCAAAACAAGAATCGCAAGATGAATCGCTGGATATTCTTACCCCGGATGAAGAAGAATGGGAAGAAAACGGGGATGATATCGATCAATGGCAGGTTGGTAAAAAATTAAAGTTTAATCTGGCCGACCTGGAGTTGGAACAATGGCTGGCGGATTTAAAAAATGATAGGGATGCGCTTATTGGCCTTTTAAATAACGCCCAGGCAGTGACCCCGGAAAGGGACGCCAAATTAAACGAGCTGAAAACCTTAATCTCCCAAAAAATCCAGGCCCCGATAAATGCGGCAAATAAAAAAGTGCTGGTTTTCACCGCGTTTGCCGATACGGCCCGGTATATCCATGACAATGTGAAGGATTGGTGTCGGAAAGAATTAGGGCTGCATTGCGCCCTGGTGTGTGGAAGTTTCACCCGGACAACCCTGGGGAAGAATGACTATGACAGCATATTATCGAATTTCTCTCCCATCTCGAAAAACCGTTCCAAAATAACCTCTGTCATTCAAACGGAAGAAATTGATATTCTCATTGCCACGGATTGTATTAGTGAAGGTCAAAACCTGCAGGACTGCGATTACCTTATCAATTATGATATTCACTGGAATCCCGTGCGCATAATCCAGAGATTCGGACGTATCGATCGATTGGGCAGTATTAATGAAAATATCCAGCTCGTAAACTTCTGGCCCACCCGGGATTTAGACAACTATATCAACTTGAAAGAACGGGTTGAAGCACGCATGGCTTTGGTGGACGTTACAGCCACCGGGGAAGACAATATATTGAACACGGAACAAATACAAGATTTGATATCCGATGATCTCAAATACCGTAACCGGCAGTTAATAAAGCTAAAAGAAGAGATTCTTGACCTTGAAGATATGGATGAAACCGTTTCCCTCACTGATTTTACTCTTGACGATTTCAGGATCGGACTTCTCAATTTCATGGAAAACAATAAAAAGCGTCTCCAGGACGCTCCTTTAGGATTATATGCCATTGTCCCGTCGCCATCCGGCGAATACGCCGGTTTGCTTGAGAACAGTGACTTTTCGGCGAGTGAAAAGGAAATCATAAAGCCGGGAGTTATTTTCTGCCTGATGCAAAAGGGTGAGAGCGATGGAAATGAAGAGGTTAACCCGTTGAACCCTTATTTCCTGGTATACATTCGTGATGACGGAACGGTTCGCTATAATTATACCCATGCAAAGCAGATACTGGAAATATTCCGGCTGCTCTGCCAGGGCAGAAAAACACCTTATGAACCACTTTGTAAACTGTTTAACGAGGAAACCCGGGATGGCGATAACATGAATAAATACTCCGGTCTTTTGAAAAAAGCCGTGGATGAAGTGGTGCGGGTCTTTAAAAAGAAAGGCCGCCAGAGGTTGACTTCCGACAGGGGCGCGCTCCTGGCCTCTAAAGTCAAACAACTCAATGAAATGGAAGACTTCGAACTTGTCACCTGGTTGATTGTGAGGTAAAAAACAATGAAAAAGGATTAGCTATTATAAGGAGAAGATAAACAATGGTCGAAGCTGAAATTAAAACCAGGATTCGCGAAGCCATCAACGGTTTCTCAAACGAAAATTTATCCGCTAACGCGCTCAAACTTTTCCAAACGCTCGGTTACAACACCGACCGGCAAAATCCATTCACCGAACGAACCTTCCGCTTTTTCAAAGAAGAATTTCTTGAGGGAAATACTTGTTTCAATGAAGAAAAAGCAAAAGCTAAAGAGTGGAAAGAGGTTGACCTCTTGTTCCAGCTCACAAAAGATGAGGTCGCCGGTCCACATGGAGTAATGGACGCCGGGCAGGTAAACCGGGGCCAAATGGAATCCTATCTCTTCTTTGCCATTGAACTAACGAATGCGGGGTGTTCCAGGACTACACTGGCGCAGATTACCCGACAAGTGAATAAAGTCTTTGCCATGCCGGTAATGATTCTTTTCAAAACCGGGGGCAGCCTTACGCTTGCCATCATCGATCGCAGGCTGCATAAACGCGACGAGCGCAAGGATGTATTGGAAAAAGTCACCCTCATCAAAGATATCGATATTGCAAATCCCCATCGGGCGCATATTGAAATCCTGTTTGATCTGTCCCTCGATGAATTGAGACGAAAGCATGAGCACGAGCAAAAACACAAACTCAGCGGTTTTGAAGAATTGCACAAAGCCTGGCGGAAGGCGTTGGATACCCAGGAACTCAATGAACTGTTTTTCAAGGAACTTTCCGACTGGTATTTCTGGGCCATGCAGAACGTATCGTTCCCGGATGATGTTGAGAAAAATGAAAGCACCCGCAATGCCACAAGCCTTATTCGCCTGATTACCCGCATTGTTTTCATCTGGTTTATTAAAGAGAAAAAACTTGTACCTGATGTGCTTTTTGACCGTAAGGCCCTTGGCCTTATCTTGAAAGAATTTTCTAAGGATAAAAACTCCCATGGCTACTATCAAGCCATTCTTCAAAACCTCTTTTTTGGAACACTCAACCAGGAGATGAATGAACGCGGTTTTGTCAAAGACGGTCCATTTGTTGAAAACAGATCAACCTATGGCGTGAAAAACCTTTTCCGTTATGCCGACCGGTTCTCTATCGGCGAAGATGAAGCCCTCGCGTTGTTTAAAGATATCCCGTTCCTGAACGGCGGCCTTTTCGATTGCCTGGATAAGGAAAACGATGAAGGTAAAGTGCAATATGCCGACGGATTCTCCCGGAACCCAAAAAAACAGGCCATTGTCCCTGATTTTCTTTTCTTTGGTCCCGAAGAAGAATGCGATCTCAACGCTGTATACGATACGAAGAATAAAAAATATGAAGTTAAAGGACTGATCCATATACTTTCCGGCTATAAATTTACCATTTCCGAAAACACGCCGGTAGAAGAAGAGATCGCCCTTGACCCCGAACTCCTGGGTAAAGTATTTGAAAATCTCCTGGCAAGTTACAACCCTGAGACTCATTCTACTGCGCGGAAACGGACCGGTTCCTTTTATACACCGCGTGAAATAGTGGATTACATGGTGGATGAATCGTTGATGGCCATCCTCACCCCGGCCCTCTCCAAAGGAGAGGGAGAAGACCTCACCCCGGCCCTCTCCAAAGGAGAGGGGGAAGACCTCACCCCGGCCCTCTCCAAAGGAGAGGGGGAAGACCTTACCCCGGCCCTCTCCAAAGGAGAGGGGGAAGTACCGGGCTATATTACGACTTCCCCTGACATCTACAAAGTACTAAAACCACTTACTATTGAAAATCGACAGCATGCTACCGAAGCCGAAGCAATATTATGGGAAGAACTTAGAAACAGAAAGTTAGGTTTCAAGTTTAGAAGACAGCACCCGGTCGATAAATATATTGTGGATTTCATATGTCTTTCAGCCAATTTGGTGATTGAGGCTGACGGTGATTATCATAATTCGGAAGAACAGCGGGAAAGTGATAAGGTACGGACTGAGCGTCTTCAAGACCTGGGCTACCGCGTATTGCGATTCAAAAATGAGTCCATTCTCAAAAATATTCAAAACGTTTTGTCTTCTATCAAAACTGCCCTCTCCAATCCCCCCTCGCCTTTGGAGAGTGAGTCAGGGGCCCTCTCCAATCCCCCCTCTCCTTTGGAGAGGGGGCCAGGGGGTGAGGTTAAACTCCGCCACCTGCTCAGTTATTCGGAAAATCCCAATCCATTCAATCCCAAAGAAACCGAAATTTTGATTAAGGCAATCGATGCCTGCAAAATCCTGGACCCCGCGTGTGGTTCCGGCGCTTTTCCCATGGGTATACTCCACAAACTGGTTCATATTCTCCACCAACTGGACCCCGGAAATAAACTGTGGAAAGACAGGCAAATCGAAAAAGTGCTGGCGGTGGATGACGCGGCGCTGCGTGAACATATGGTTGGCGATATAGAAGCGGCCTTTGAGAACAATGAACTGGACTACGGTAGAAAGCTTTATCTTATTGAAAACTGCATTTACGGTGTGGATATACAGCCCATTGCCATACAAATCAGCAAGCTCCGTTTCTTTATATCACTCATCGTTGACGAGGATGTAAATCGCGATAAAGAAAACTATGGTGTTCGCAGCTTGCCGAACCTGGAAACCAAGTTTATCGCGGCCAATACATTGATTGGCCTGGATAAACCGGAACAGCGGATGTTGAAAAATCCGGCAATCGACAAATTGGAAAAAGAGTTGAAAGAGCTTCGGCATCGCTATTTCAGCGCAAAGAATCGCACGGAAAAGCTTGCCTGCCAGAAAAAGGATAAAACCTTGCGGCTAAAAATATCCGATTTACTTGTTTTAGATGGTTTTCCAAGAGAAGCGGCCAAACAAATTGCCGACTTTGACCCATATGACCAGAATGCCTCCAGCCCGTTCTTCGATTTCGAATGGATGTTCGGGCTAAAGGCAGAGAAAGCGGGTGATGGTGTCTTTGATATAGTGATCGGGAATCCGCCGTATGTGCAAATTCAAAACTTTTCCGGGATGCAGCAGCAGAAGGATTGGGAAAGGCAGAATTATGAAACGTATGCCAGGACCGGGGACGTGTATTGCCTGTTTTATGAGCGGGGATACCGCTTGCTGACGGCTGGTGGTGTGCTGACGTATATAACGAGCAATAAGTGGCAGCGGGCGAATTATGGGAAGGCGATGCGGAAATTTTTCATGGCGAATGGCGCTATTTCGCAGTTGATCGACTTTGGCGATTCGCCCATTTTTAAGAATGCAACAACATATACAAATATCCTGGTCTGGCATAAGGTCACCCGGGAAGTCAAAGCCAGGGCATGGGATTTAAGCAAGACATATGCAAGCGATGTATCTCTTAAAGATTTGCTTGCGCAGCAAGGTGAATGCGAGCCTTTGTTCAATGAAGAATCGTTTTTAATTCTCACAAATGAGCAGACGGCAATCAAGAAACGAATCACAGAAATCGGTGTACCGTTGAAGGATTGGAATATTTCCATTAATTACGGAATTAAGACCGGGTTGAATGAAGCGTTCATTATCGATAGGAAGAAGAAAGATGAACTGATTGCCAGGGACCCGAAGAGTGCCGATATTATAAAACCCATTTTAAGGGGACGCGATATTAAGCGGAATAAAGCCGAGTTTGCGAATTTGTGGGTGATAATTGCTAAGTTCGGTTTGCATGAAGATATAAAGAAAAAATACCCGGTTATTTTTCAACATTTAGCAAATTTTAAATCAAGACTTGAAGACCGCGGTCAATGTAGATACGGAAGAAGTGGAAATTCGAAGCAAAACCAAAATTATCCTGGCCAGCATCATTGGCTTGAACTCGATAACAACCCAAAAGATGATTATACTGCATTGTTTAATCAAGATAAAATTGTTTGGGCGGAAACGTCAATGGATAATCAATTTTGCCTGGTCGGAAAGGATTTCTTTCTTGAGAAAACATCTTTCTTTTTAGTCCCCGGCAATAAATATTTATTAGGAGTATTGAATTCACATGTGACCCGGTTCTTTTTAGATACGTTGGTTTCCAAGATGCGCGGCGGATATTTTTCCATGTCAAAGATTTATATCGAACAAATTCCCATCCCACACATCGCCGCTGAATCCCAACTCCCCTTCGAAATCCTTGTGGATATGATATTATTCGCCATAGAACATGGCATGAATTCCGATGCTTCCACGCTTGAATGGGTGATCGACGTCATGACCTACGGACTTTACTTCGAACCCGAAATGAAGAAAAGCCACTGTTATATCAACGACCGCATCGCCGAATTTATCAAACCCTTCACGCCGGTGGATACGGACGATTTCAAAACAGAGTATATTAAAACATTTATTAAATTCTGCGATAAAGACGATACCATCCGACATGGCCTGGTTCACAGCCACCTGGTAAAACCCGTACAGGTTATCTTAGGAGATAAAAAATGATCGATGATAGGCTCACTATTATAAAAGATGCTGCCGCCGAATCCGCCGCCGGTGTCGCTCCCCCGCGAATCGACCGGATCAAAATATCCAATTACAAATACTTTCATGGCGATTTTACGTTTCCCGCTGCCGGCACCTTTCACGGCAAGAACGTTCTTTTGTACGGTGAAAACGGCAGCGGCAAGAGTTCCATATACAAAGCGTTGGGCTATCTGACCAAATTGAAATTCGACAATATCAATAAAGAGAAGAACATTTTCAGCGAAGACGGGGAACCGCTGATAGAAATTAGTTTTTCCAACGGACGCGAGATCATTATCGACAGCGATCTCACCGAGCTCCCCGACAACATGGATTTCCTTAAGGGGCTGTCTATTTTTCGCCCCATGCTCGATTACAAAAGACTGCTCAGCGTTCATTATGCCCCCGTAAGCAATGGCGACGGCATCAATGTCTATGATATGCTTCGGGAGATATTCAAACAATATTCCGTTAAAGACGGCGTCGTGCTTTCAGATATTAAGGAACCACCCGTTTATTTTGAAACGCTGCAAAAAATCGTAAATGATGTTCTTATGGAAGAGGCAAATACCTATATCCGCTATTTCGAATCCGATTTCAAAATCAATCGTTTTGTTTTTAAACAGGAGTTTGCCGCAGACGGCAGCTTGAGGCCGGTCATTAATATCGAAATCGACTTTAAAGAAACCGTTCTTGAAAACTATCATACATTTCTTAATGAAGCGCGGCTTTCAGCGTTGGCCATTTCCCTCTATTTCGCGGCTATCCGCAAGCTCCTCGGCACACTCAAAACCGATTGCCTGAAATTATTAGTGCTGGACGACCTGCTCATCAGCCTCGACATGAGCAATCGCCTGAAGTTGCTTGAAATTCTGAAAACCCAATTCACGGATTTCCAGGTTTTCCTTTTTACTCATGATAAAGAGTTGTTCGAAATATACAAGAACAAAATGGATTGGGAAAAGTATGAAATATATCCCGATGAAGTCGATGGTATTCCAAAACCTTTTCTCAAGCCCTACGATTCAGAAATTAAACGCGCCAGGACGTATTTTGATAAAAAAGAACTCGATTGCTGCGCCATGCTCTTGAGAAAAGAGTTTGAAAGATTCTTGAAATCATTTCTAGCCCCCGAAGAACAGAGAAACAAGCATGGCGAAGAATTAGACCTTGCCGGTCTTATCTCAAGGGTTATATCCAAAAGCACCGGTGAACCCAAAGCGATTCTTGAAAGGCTTGACAGCGATCGTAAACACCTTTTCAATCCTTCGTGCCATCATGACAATAGGAATATTTATACGAAAGAAGTAAAGACGGCAATCGATGACCTGGAAAAATTGGTAGCGATCCTGAGATAGCACTGCGAAGAATTAACACGACGAAATCTCCCTGCCCCTGAAGTCCCTGAATTTTTTTCCTCCAGGCCCCACGATTACACCTTTCATCACGGCCCCAACGAACCAAAGAATAGACAAACACAAGACATTCGGGACAGTCAAAGAATAACCCCCTAAGCCCGGAATCTCTTCCCCTATGTGGGTGGAACCCTTCCCCCAGGTGGGGCAACCGTTCCCCTAAGTAGGGGAAACCCTCCCCCAAGTGGGGGAACTCTTCCCCCAAGTGGGGGAAACTCTCCCCCAAGTAGGGGAACCGTTCCCCTAAGTAGGGGAAACCTTCCCCCAAGTAGGGGAACTCTTCCCCCAAGTAGGGGAACTCTTCCCCCAAGTGGGGGAACCTTTCCCCCAAGTCGGGGGGACCTTCCCCTAAGTCGGGGAGCACTTCCCCTAAGTGGGGGAAACATTTCCCTGAGTGGGGGAACTCTTCCCATAAGTTGGGGAGATATTCCCATAAGTGGGGGAAACCTCCCCCTGCCCGGGGAACCAAAAGGAAAGGGTGGACTTTTTCGTTTTTCTCTTAGTTTCCCGAATTTTAATTAACAAAAAGAAAGGTTAGCATATGGTTACCCGAAAATGTATTGCGAAATGCGCAAATTAGTAGGGAACAGGCTTTGCCTGTTCCTTTAAATGCTTTTTTGGAATAGGCGCTGCCTGTTGGCGACACACAACAATTTTCAATATCAAAACATCCATGGCTTTTCGAATTGCCTCTTGATTCTGAATTTTTTTCCTCCAGGCTCCACGATTACACCTTTCATCACGGCCCCAACGAATCAAAGAACCGCAACCCCGTTACATTTCCATTTATTTGCAGTGAAAAATACAAATGCAGCGCTGCCGTGCGACTTATCTGCAACGAAATGCCAACCTGCATCGTGTTTTCCTGGTTTTTTAGTACCGGGAAGCCATGCGGAATACTTTTTAAACTTCATTGCTTGCAACTTCCATTCCATTCTGGTAAAATTTCAACATGTTGAAAGCAGAACTGGAAAAGTATCTAAAACAAAAAGTGGTACTGGATACGAGCTCCTCGTGGGTGTACATCGGGGTGCTGGAAGAAGTGACCGACCACTGCGCCGTGTTGTCCGATGTGGATGTCCACGACAGCAAAGACACTCCCACTTCTAAAGAAATTTATACCTGGCAAAGCGCTGCCTCGGGCGTCAAAGCCAACCGCAACCGAACCTACGTCAACCTCCAATACCTGGTCAGTTTCTCTCCCCTGGACGACGTCAAAAAGTTCTGATAATCTCTCCATCATTTGAAAATAAATTTTTTTTCATAAAATAAAGAGGAAATCGGTTGAATTTTACCCATTTGTTTGATATCTTATACTCTTGTCATTATTCCTTAGGTCGTAGTGAGGTCGAAATATGAAAAAAATATTCGTGGCTGATCAAGATGAAAAATTTCAAACAGTCATGAAATCTCTTTGCCGAAAAGCGAACGTGGACTTGCACATTTACAACTCCAGCATGGAAATCCTGCCCCTGATCGAACAGGAAAACCCGGATATGGTTTTTATGAACCTCGATTTGCCCGATATCAACGATTTTGTTATGTTCGACTTGTTGAAAAAAGCCGATACCAAACCCCCTATCCCGGTGTTGATTACCTATTCGACCCAGTCGGAAAAAGAACTGCAAAATTATAGGAATTTAAAATTCCAACCCCAGGGCTATCACAAAAAACCCTTTAAAGATAAAGACATCCAGGCCTTGTTGTCCGTCTACCTGGGCGATGTGTCCGCCGCTGAAGAAAAGAAAAACTTAGAGGAAATGAATGGCGGCGCCGACCAGGAGGACACATTAGTAGAAGAGGATGATAACATGTTTAACGAGATCATGACCGATAACGGGTTGGAGGATAATCCGCTGGAATCGTTAGACGATGAAGAGGACCATGGAAAACCCATCGAAGCGATTTTCAAAGTGAGCGACGGCAATTCGGTGGACATAGGGGAACGGACCGGCGAAAGAGAACGGGCGGCGCGGCTCGTTTCCCTGGAAAAACAGAACTACTTCTTAAGGAATGAAAACAAACAATTGCAAAATGAAATCGGAACCTTAAAAAAGAAACCACTACAACTGGAAAATGAACTGAAAAACAAGTACGATGAAAGCAAAAGCGCCCTCAACCAACTGGCAAAACAGGTGGAAGAACTGACCGTTAAACTGACTGATAAAGAGAGAGAATTGGTGGCCAAAGATCATGAATTCGAGAAAAGATTGAAAAAAGAGGCTGACGGGATAATCCGGGAAACCGAAGAACGCCTTCGCTCCGATATCCGCAAAGTCTACCAGGATGAACTCAGCGCCCAAAAGGAATTGAACGCAAAATTGCAGCATGAATTAGCCGAACTTAAGGAAATGGAGATTAGCTTTAATGCTTCTATTTCAGGGAAAGCCCAACTCTCTCAAAAACTAAGCGAATTGGAAAATGAAAAGAAATCCATTATGAAACGATTGATGTCTTCGGAAGATGATTTGGCCAACCTGAAAAAGGAAAAGGAAGAAATAGACAAATCGCTTTCCTCTCAAATTGAAAAATCGTCCAGGGACCTGGAATCGGCCCGCGAAGAATTAAAAGATTACCGGAATAGGATCGGTATGCTGGGCGAACTCCTCCAAAAAGCCGTTACCCTGACCAGGGGATAAAGAAAAGAAAAAAGAAAAAAAAGGCAAGAAAAATTTTATTTGACACACCCTTCACTTTCTTATACAATATACCTTCGGGTTAATCACAAATTTCAATCCCCTGACGGGACAGGAAAAAAAGGAGCATAGAAACATAATGAAATCAAAAACGTTTATGTCAACCATCGGCAGCTTCACCATATTTTTACTGGTTTTATCGATTGTACAGGCGCCGGTGCCGCTTGGGGCCTGTACCAATTATTTAATATCCAAAGGAGCGTCCGCGGACGGTTCGGTTATGATAACTTATGCCGCGGATTCCCATGAACTGTATGGGGAACTATATTATACCCCCGCCGGCCGTCACCTCGAAGGCTCCATGCTGGATGTCTACGAATGGGATACCGGCAAATACCTGGGAAAAATAAAACAGGTTCCCGTCACCTATGCGGTGGTGGGCAATATGAATGAACACCAGGTGTCCATAGGCGAAACCACCTTTGGGGGCCGCGAAGAATTAAGCAAAGAAAAAGAACCCAATTCCATCATGGATTACGGCAGCTTGATGTACATTGCCATGCAGCGGGCCAGGACCGCCCGGGAAGCCATTAATGTCATGACCGGCCTGGCAGCGGAATACGGCTATGTCAGCAGCGGCGAGTCCTTTTCCATATCAGATCCCAATGAAGTATGGATCATGGAAATGATCAACAAAGGCCCCAAAAAAAAAGGCGCGGTCTGGGTGGCCCGCAGGGTGCCGGAGGGTTATATCTGCGGACATGCAAACCAACCCCGGATACGCCAGTTCCCTTTAAACGACAAAGCAAATTGCCTCTATTCCGAAGATGTCGTCTCCTTTGCCAGGGAAATGGGATATTTCAAAGGGGAAGACAAAGATTTTAGTTTTGTCGATGCCTATGCGCCGTTGACGTTTGGCGCGCTGCGGGCCTGTGAAGCCAGGGTCTGGAGCATGTTCCGGCGGGCGGCGCCTTCCTTAAACCTCCCCTCCGAATACATCAAAGGCAATCCCCAGGCCGAACCCCTGCCGCTGTGGATCAAACCGGATAAAAAATTAACCGTGCGGGATGTAATGGAATTAATGAGAGACCATTTCGAAGGCACGGACCTGGATATGACCAAAGATGTGGGCGCCGGTCCATTCATCCTGCCGTACCGCTGGCGACCCATGACCTGGAAGATCGATGACGTCTCATACTTCCATGAACGCGCCGTTTCCACCCAGCAGACCGGGTTCTCTTTCGTGGCCCAGTCCCGCTCATGGATGCCCGGCCCCATCGGCGGCGTCCTGTGGTTCGGCGTGGACGACACCTACAGCACCGTCTATGTGCCCATGTACTGCGGCATAAACCGCGCGCCGAAAAATTTTGCCGTGGGCGTCGCCACCTTTCATCGATTCTCCTGGGATTCCGCTTTCTGGGTCTTTAATTTCGTGGCTAATTTCGCCTACTCCCGTTACTGCGATATGATTAAAGATATTCAAGTAGTGCAGCGGGAACTGGAAGGAAAATTCCTGGCAGACCAACCGGAAGTGGATAACGCGGCCCTGGAACTGTACAAACGGTCCCCCCAACTGGCGCGGGACTACCTCACGGAATATTCATCCCAACAAGGCGATGAAACCGTGAAACGGTGGCGAAAGCTGGGCGAAGCCCTCATCGTTAAATTCATGGACGGCAATGTTAAGGATGAATTGGGCAAAGTCGCCCACCCGAAATACCCTGAATCCTGGTACAGGACTATTATCAAAGAAACCGGGGATAGGTATAAAGTAATCGGGAAAGATGAAAGACCGTAACGCTTAACCAAAAAAGGAGAAAAATGAAACCAACAATCCTAGTTTTGGCTGTGATGATAATGTTAATGCCGTTGTTAAGTGGGCAAGAAACCACGGGCGCCATGGCGGCGGTTAACTTTATCGCCCCTGATATCGCCGGGAATAACGTGGAGTTGGACGCCTATAAAAATAAAGTAGTACTGCTTGATTTCTGGGCCACCTGGTGCGGTCCTTGCCGGCGTGAGATTCCCAATCTGATCGATATAAAAGACGCCTTTAAAGACGCCCCCTTCGAGATCATCAGCGTCGCCCTGGAAAGGGGCAGCGACGATTTTGCCAGGCAGTTCGTCAAAGATCAAAAAATGAATTGGGTTCACATCATGGATTTGTCGGCCGGCCGGCAAATTGCTGAAAAATATCAAATCAGGTACATCCCCAGCATGTTTTTGATAAAGAATGGTAAAATCCTGGCCTCCGACCTGCGCGGCGAAGAATTAAAAGAAAAAATAAAACAACTGGTGATAAAATAAGACAAAATATTGGGCGGCCCTGGAAAAGAGTTCCCGGCCGCCCCAACTTTTTTCCTGTTTTTTTATTTGACAATTCTATCATTTTAGAGTAAAAATAAACCTTGTTAAAAAAAGTCCCGGCAGGTTGCCATTTGGTATAAATTCATGGAATTGAACTATAAAAAGAGCAGTGTGGTTAGCGCCGATTTGCCCGCCGTCAAGATAAAAGATATCCCCCCATTCGACCGCCCCAGGGAAAAAATGATTAAAAAAGGCGCCAGGTCCCTATCGAACCTGGAACTGGTGGCTGCTATCCTTGGCAGCGGGTGTAGAGGGAAAGATGTTTATGAAGTGGCCGGCGAAATCGTTAAATTAGTCGAGAAAGATTTCGAGAAACTATCCGTCGTAAAACTGAAAAAAATCGGGGGCATGGGAACGGCAAAGGCCTGCCAGGTGATGGCGGCCGTCGAATTCTCAAGACGTTTCCTGTTCCAGGAGGGAATCCTGATTCGAACCGATAGGGATGTCTTTAACCTGGTGGCGGAAGTGGCTGGTGAAAAACAGGAATATTTCCTTACCTTAACCGTAGACGGCGCCAACCATCTCATCGAGAAGCGGACCGTTTTTATCGGCACCTTGAACCAGTCCCTGGTGCATCCCCGGGAAATTTTCGCCGACGCCCTTAACGACCGGGCGGCCGGCATTATCCTGGTGCACAATCACCCATCCGGTAAAAATGAGCCCAGTAAAGAGGATTATGACGTGACCGACCGGCTGGTAAGAGTCGGGAAAATCATGGGCATCGAGATCATGGACCATCTTATTATCAGTAAAAACGGTTACTACGGTTTCCAACAAAACGGTTATTTTAATAAAAAGAAATAAAATAGCCGGCAAAAAAAACAATGGTCTTTTTTTCCCCGTATAAGTAGACTTAAGAAAAAAATTACGATAAGATATAAATTTGAAAAAAGGAGGCATAATGAAACGTTTTATCTCAATTATAATGGCGGCAATCGCGATGTCGATTTTTGTCGTGGATTTGTATTCAATCGATGAAGCTCGATTTATGAGAGACCCGGATATAAATGGGGGTAAAATCGTTTTCACTTACGAAGACGATTTGTGGCTGGTAAGTGCGGAAGGTGGAATCGCTTCCCGGTTAACCGGCGCTCCCGGTCGTGAATTCTCGGCCAGGTTTTCACCCGATGGACAATGGATCGCTATTACCGGCGAATATGAAGGCCCGCTGGATGTTTACTTGATCCCCACGGCAGGAGGCGAGCCAAAACGTCTCACCTATACGCCCGGGGGGGCCCAGTCCATCGGTTGGACGCCCGACGGAGAGAAAATTGTGTTCCGTTCCCAGTATGAAAATTTCCTCATCCGGGACCCCAATCTCTATTTTGTCCGTAAGACCGGTTCCGCGCCCGAACGATTTCCAATGGACCGCGGATCGCGCTGCAGTTTCTCCCCGGATGGAAAAAAAATTCTCTATACCCGCAAAGGCAGGGAAGACTACTATTGGAAACGCTACAAAGGCGGCGAACATACGGATATCTGGATGTATGATTTTGGAACCGGTACATTTAACCCCATATCCGACTACGTGGGCAAAAACATTTACCCCATGTGGGTCGGTAATACCATGGCTTTCCTTACCGACAGGGATACCGGCATTGTCAACATCTATTTCCAGGACCTGGAAAGCAAAAAAATCGAACCGATTACCCGGTACAGCGATTTCGACGTCATGACGCCTTCCCTTTCCTCCGACGGCAAGACCATTATTTACGTCTATAACGGGTATATCCACTTATTGGATATCCAGGCCCGGACAACCCGGAAACTCTCGATATCGGTTCAATCCGACCAATGGCAAACCCGCGGCCGGTACATCGATCCCAAAGACTATATCCACTATGCCACTATTGCCAATGACGGTAAAAAAGTCGTCCTGGAAGCCAGGGGAGATATTTTCAGCATTCCCACCGGCAAGGGGCAGACCTTCAATCTTACCCGGACCCCGGGAGAACGGGAAATGTATCCCCAACTCTCCCCGGACGGCAAACGGGCGGCGTTCTTCTCCGATAAAACCGGCGAATACCAACTGTACATCCGGGAACTGGCCGATGGAAAAACAACGGCCCTGACAGATGCACTGGACCGCGCCGTTTATGAACTACTCTGGTCCCCGGACGGTAAAAAAATATTATTCGGAAACAAAGATTTTTCTATTTTCTATGTGGATGTAGAGACCAAAAAACTGAAAATGATCGACCAGTCCAACCAATTGAAAAACGATGAATTCTACTGGAAGATCAACGATTATAACTGGTCGCCCGACAGCCGCTGGGTCTGTTACAGCTTTGTTCAATACAACCGCAACAGCAAAATTTTTATTTACAGCCTGGATAAAGATCAAAAATATCCCATAACCGATGATTTTTTCGATAACCTGAATCCCTGTTTCGACGCCGACGGTAAATACCTTTATTACCTCTCCAGCCGGAACTTCGATGTGCAGATGGATTTTTACGAAGATAACCATGTTCTCAGTAATCCCCAGCAAGTCATGGCCGTCCAACTCCAGGCCGGGCAGAAACCCCCCTTTGCCGACGAAGAAACAGGAAACAGCGAAACTCCAGCCCACGGCAACGGCATGATTATCGATATCGACGGCATATCGACGCGGACCTTTGTTGTCCCCGTCCCGGCCGGGAATTATTTTCATCTCAAAGCCGCTAACCAAAAAATCCTATGGTCTTCCCTCACGAAATTTACCGAAGACGAATATGAAGAAATATTCGAACCAAAGGGAAAAGCCAAATGGGACCTCCATATTTTCGATATGAAGACCGGGAAGGAAGTTGTCTTAAAAGAAAAGATCAGTAATTTCAAAGTTTCCACCAATGGGGAACAATTGATAATCCAAATAGACGGCGACTGGTATACCCAGTCCGCGGCGACCGCTTTTGAAAAGACCGGGTTGGGACAAAAGCTGGACCTGGAGGGCATGCTCTATAAAGTAGAACCCCAGGAAGAGTGGAACCAGGTTTTTTCCGATACCTGGCGTTGGTACAGGGATTTTTTCTATGACAAAGAGATGCACGGACATGATTGGAAAGCGCTGGGCGAGACGTACCGGGCGTTTATCCCGTATTTAACCTCCCGGCAGCAGTTAAATTGGATGATGAGCCAGATGGTCGGGGAGTTGTGCGTCGGTCATGCGTATATCGGCGGCGGCGACGAAGGCCCGAATAAACCCCCGGAATCGAAGTTGTTTACAGGGTTGCTTGGCGCCGACCTGGCGCCCCCTAAAGACGGCGAAAACGGTTATTATAAATTCGAAAAAATTTACGGCCCCACGGAATACAAGTTGGACCTGGAAGCCCCGCTGGCAAGACCGGATATCGAATTAAAAGAAGGATGGTATCTTCTCGCCGTCAACGGTACGGAGATCAAGGCCCCGGAAGATTATTTCAAGCACCTCCAGGTACTGCCCGGCCAGAAAGTAAAAATAACGGTTAATCGCGTCCCTAATATGACCGGCGCCAAAACCTATGAAGTCACCCCCCTCAGGAGGGATCGGGATTTGCGTTATTTCCGCTGGCTTACGGGAAATATCCGCAAGGTATTGAGCGCCACGGATGGGAAAGTCGGCTACATGCATGTCAATGCCATGGACGACAAAGGCATCGGCGAATTTGATAAATTCTGGCGGGCGTTCCGTTACAAGGATGGCATCATCCTGGATATGCGGCGAAATACCGGCGGTTGGACGGAATACTTTTTTATCGATAAGCTGGAACGGAAAATGGTGGCTTATAATAACTTAAAGGAAATGACTCCCTTCCGTTACCCCGGTTCCGTATCCAACGGTAAATTCGTGCTTATCACCAATGAATATAACGGCTCTGACGGCGAGGCTTTCGTAGAGCATTTTAAAGCGCGGAAACTGGGAACTGTAGTGGGCGTTCTTTCCTGGGGCGGACTGGTAGGAATTATCAACGCCCAGAAAACCATCGATAACGGCATTGTGAATCAACCTAACAACTCTTTCTATGGTAAAGATGGTAAATGGTGGATAGAAAATCACGGCGCCGATCCCGATATTGAGATAGATAACGATCCGGCTTCTGTTATGGCCGGCAGAGACGCCCAGTTAGAGAAAGCCATCGAGGTAGTACTGGAACAGATTAAAAATGATCCTTTCCAGTTTGCACCCAAACCGGCTTATCCGAAAAGATAAGTCGATTGCCTCCGGCGGCCAGGCCCCTGCCCATCTGTGATGGTTTGAAAAAAGGGGCCGCCGGTTCGGACCACCAAAAACTTTTGATGGAACAAAATAAGCGGGTTAACAGTTTCAGTTACTCAGGCATTTCGACGTTTAAATCCTGCCCCAGGGCTTTTAAATATAAATATATAGAGGAAATACAGGAAGCCTTTACCACCATCGAAGGCCACCTGGGCTCCAGCGTCCACGCCGCCATCGAATGGGCCTACAAACAACGGCAAGAAAATGACGATCCCGGGACCACGGAAACCTTAGATCAATATAAACAGGTGTTCTGGAACTCCGGGGGACTGGAAAAAACCAGGATCATTAAAGCCGGTTTCACCACGGATGATTATTTCCAGCAAGGAAAAACATTCATTTCATTTTTCTTGAATTCACTTTTTCACCAGGACAAAAGCGCCACCCTCTACCTGGAGCACAAATTTGAAATAAACCTGGCGGATGGCATTATATATAGAGGGGTGATCGATCGGATAGCCAGGGAGGAAAGTGGGTTTTTACGGCTAATCGATTACAAAACCGGCAGGGCCGTGTCCCCGTTGGAGAATTTCCAGTTGCCCTCTTATTCCCTATATGTTTTCGAAAACAATATCGATAATGAAGTGCGGTTATGTATCGAAGATTTAAGGGAGCAGCGCAGCATGGCCGTATCCTTTTCCCGCGGGGAGGCCAGGCAGGTTCGCGCCGGTTTGCTCAAGGATATTGGGCAGATAAGGGAGACCGTTGAATTCAAAACCAACCCTTCGATATTATGTCGGTGGTGCGGGTATAATCATATATGTGAGAGCGCGTACCAGGCAGTAAACAAACCTGGAGGCGAGGATAGGGGAGGGGGAGGCGGGTGTCCCATGTGCGGCGGCCAGTTGATGAAGCGGAATGGAAAGTATGGGCCGTTTATGGGGTGCAGTCGTTTTCCCCAGTGCCGATTTACGCGGCCTGTCGAAGTATAAAAAGTATCAAAAGCTTTGGGAAGTCAAGAAACCCTTTCTCGAAAGGGTTTCTTGCCGCCGGAGGCTTTATTAATGAAAAAGATTCAGGGCATTTTCCTTTTTGAGATAAAGAGGGAAGCGTAGTGCACCAGGAGACCCGCTGTGAACCCGATAAACATATTGCCGATCAGTGCTCCAATGACTGTTGCGGCCATCGGGACCAGGTCTCTACCCGGTCGGATATCTTTGGCAAAGCGTGTCAGTTCGATGCCAACCAGCAGCATCATGGCTCCGATAATGGCCATTGGAAAACTCGAAAAAAGCGAGAAAATCGAAGCAGCCAGGAACAGACCCATTGAAATTTCGATAATTCCTTCGATAATATTCGTACCGCCGGTCCTGGCGCCGAAATAATACTGCCCGGCCAGACCGCCGGCGCCGTGGCACAGCGGCATACCGCCGAAGAAAGGCAGGATCAGGTTCATGATGCCCATATTCAGGGCCAGGCGTTTTTCAGGCGCCGGTTTTTCCGGCCAGTATTTTTTAATCAGGGCCGAAGTAGCGATAATTGCGTTCGTGGCAGTAAGCGGTATTTGGGCAAATCCCGCCTTTACCATCGATTCCCACACTTCTTCCAGCCGGAAATGAGTGAGGGGCGGGAGCTGGAGGGTAGGGGGGGGGATTTGTAGTTGGCCTTTGGCCAATGCAATGACCACACCCATTACCATGAGTACGATCGCTGCCGGGGCGTAGCGGTTCGTTCTCAGTACCACCACGATAATAATAGAAATAATACCCAGCAGCCACCAACCGGAAATCATTTTAAAGGCTTCCACAGCCAGGAGCACACCCAGCGCCACCTGGATGCCCCGGATAACCGAAAGCGGGGTAATTTTCGCAATCCAATCGATAATGCCTGTTACCGCCAGCAGCAGCCAGGTAATCCCCATGGCAAATGCCGAAGCGTAGACCATGGAGGGGGACCAGTGTTGGGAGATAGCCACGACCCCCAGGACTTTCATCGGTTCGATGGGCATAGGGAGGCCGTATACCAGGCCGGTCACAATATTGGCCAGGCCCATCATCACCAGGAAGCCGGCCGGGTCCAGGCCGCAGACCACGATATAACCGACGGCAAAAGGGAAAAGAGTCCCGTAGTCGCCCATGGACCCGGCCAATTCTCTCAAATTGAATTCAAACGATTTAATTTTCATTATTATTAAGAAAGTGTTGCAAGGGCAGAAAACCCTATCATATCCTCATAAGCAGGTATATTACCAAGTTCTTGCGCCCCTGTCAACGAGAAAAAAAAATATTTTGTTAAAATAATTGGGATTTGGGCTTGACAATACTTGAATAATCGTATACACTATTATCTTAATCAGTAAATAAAGGTTTGATAACTTATTTCAGTCAAGAGTTGATCTTTGTTGAAGTTATAAAGTTTCTACCTCTATTTGCGTTAAAATTTAAAAAGGAGGTAGTTACCAATGGCCGAAGGAACAGTAAAGTGGTTCAATTCACAGAAAGGTTACGGATTCATTGCACTTGAAAATGGCAAAGATATTTTTGTCCATCACAATGCAATTCAGGGCAGTGGTTATAAGTCTTTAGACGAAGGCGATCGAGTTCAATTTGAAATTCGCCAGAGCGACAAAGGCGACCATGCTGAAAACGTAGTCAAGATGTAATACATCTTAGTTACAAAGAAATCAAGGGGCTTGATTTTCCCTGGTAATAGTCAGCGTCGATAGTTGATGGTTACCGGTGTAATCAAGCCCCTTTACATTTCCAGGCTAATTTTCCCCCTCCATCGGACATCGTGGTCAACAACTCCAATGCAAACAATGGTTCATTTTTTTTATGTGTTTTGAAGATGGGGCAGGTTAATGCTTATCCCCGGTATTCTTTTTACGATCCTCCCGGTGGTGGGCTTATTTGATTTTTAACTGCCGGATATACTCACTTCTATACCCAATGAGCCGCTCATCCTGGGATAACCGGGCCGGAACCTGGCCGATGTCACATATTTTTAAGCGCCAACGGATAGCTTCAAGTTTACACGAGGCCATTATCCCTAATTTAAAAGCTTCGCAGTGATGCGTTGTCCGTTTCGCCGTATCGCCGTTTAATTGGTAGTTAAACCCGATACAGGTAGGGCATGATGGAGCAAGATTGCATTTAGCGCATTTTTCAGGTTTCCAACGGGTTTGCCGGTTTACAGGACCATCCGGCAGCGGTTTGCCTGTACATAATGGCAGAAAACGATGGCATGGATAGCGTGTACCGTCAACATCCACGGTTACCATTTCATACCCTGCGCCGCAAAAACGACAGGACTCGTTTTTTTATTGTTCGATTTCAGGAGTAGGTCTGCCCAGGTATTCGGGTAATTCCGCAAAAAGGGGCGATGGCGGATATAACCGCGGCCTCTGGGCGTAAAAATCCACCAGGATCGCCAATTGATCTTCATATATTTCCAGGAGTTTCTTTTTTCTTTCAGCATCCCCCCATATATCTTCCAGGATAAGGCCGCCATTAAAATTCAGATTCAAATTTTCCAGGTGAATTACACTTTGGGCTATATAGGGAATCGTTTTGTCATTGACAGTGATTTTAGCCGGTTGATGGGGCCAGTATTTTTTTAAAAAAGGTATATTGGCGAAGATTAAATCATAAGAATTACTCCGATTTAAATCATGAGCTTCTTTACAGCCGTTAATACTGAACCCCACGATTATTTTCCTTGCATATTTTGCTAACCATTCTTTCATTTCAGCGGTTAAAAGCGTCCCATTTGTCTGTAATCCAAAATGAGCTCTCTTTTTCCATGAATGAGAATGGAACCATTCGACAATTTCTTTTATTAGCGGGAAAACCAGTAGAGGTTCACCGCCAAAAAATTCAATCGATACGTTTTCATGGCCGTCATCTCTTTCCATATAATGAATTATTGCATCTTGCGCAGTAGAAAAATCCATTTGCCCTTTATCTCGCTCAGATGTTTGTTCATAGCAATAGGAACATTTCAGATTGCAGTTCCTGGCCACAAAAAGTGTTAAGTTTAACCTTTTCAATTCTTCTTTTGCATATTCCTTAAAATCTATCAACGGCATTTTTCATCTCCATAAAGAAATGAGCCTTTGAATTACCACCTAAAAGGGCGATTAAGCCAAAGGCCCATTAAAAAATTAGTCTTTTGGCGGATCAGGGATAGTTACTTCCTCGGTTGTTCTATCCGATCGGCAATACCAGGAACAGGTAATAAAATTACCTGCTCCTGCATGCCATGGGGCCCAATGCGGCCGGTGTTGTCGGGACCGCCCTCGCTGCCGGGATTTTGATCTCTATTTTGAAATAATTATTTTGAAAAGCCCACTTTGGACTGCTGCCACAGCGCTTCCATTTCGTCCAGGCCGGTTTTGTTAATGTCCTTACCCTGCTCCTTAAGCTGCTCCTCGATGTACCGGAACCGCGAGACAAACTTTTGGTTGGTATTTTTCAAGGCAAATTCCGGGTTGGCCTTTGCCAACCGCGCCACATTCGCCACCGCAAACAAAATATCGCCGATTTCCTCAACTACCCGTTCATGGCTTCCGGTGCGGAACTCTTCTTTCAACTCCTCTATTTCCTCTTCCACCTTGACCAGTGCTTTCAACGGGTCGTTCCAATCGAATCCCACACTGGAGGCCTGCTCCGCGATACGTTTCGCATGCGCCAGGGCCGGCATGCGGGCAGGATAATCGGACAGGATACTGGGTTTCTTGTTTTCCGTCTTTTTAATTTTTTCCCAGTTCCGCCTCACTTCCTCCGCCGTCCGCGCCGTGGCATTGCCGAAAATATGCGGGTGCCTCCGGATCAATTTCCTATTGAGGGTATTGATGACATCCTTGATGGTAAAATGCCCTTTTTCCCGGTGCAGTTGCGATAAAAAGATAATCTGCAACAACAGGTCGCCCAGTTCCTCTTTTTGTTTGTCCGCCGATTCCATTTCAATCGCTTCCACCAGTTCGTACGCCTCTTCCAGCACATATTCCTTCAACGAATTGGGCGTTTGCTTCCGGTCCCACGGACAGCCGTTGATGGGGTTTCGCAGCCGCTTCAAAATTTTTACAAGTTTATTAAATGATTCCATCTTGTATTTTATTCCTAATAATGATATAAATAAAGAGTAAATATAATAATACTTTTTTTCATGGAGTGCAAGCTGGATAATTAAAATGCAACAGGAAATAAAAAGAGACATCAAATCGATCGCCGTGCTGCTGGCCACCCAGGGTATGATCAACCTGGGGGAGATCAAAGACCCTATCTCCCAACAAAGCAAACTGGACCTGGCAGGCGCCCGCCTATTTATCGACCTGCTGGAAGTCCTGGGAAAGAAAACCAGCGGAAACCTGACCGCTGACGAAGAAGAATTTCTCACCGAGATCGTCTCCAATATAAAAAAGGTCTATGAAAAAAAAATAAATAAACTGCGACCACAGGACAATTAAAATGAAAAACAAATGGCTATTTTTTATTTTATTTCTTTGTACCGCCGTCTTCATCTTCCCTGAGAACCCTAATCCATGGGGAAACCTCAAAAAAATCCATTTCTACCATTCCATAAATGACGACGGGAAAATGCTGGAAAACCTGGAAAGCCTAAATTGTGACGGTATCGACAGGAAAGAGAAAGACAAAATCGCCGCGGAATTAACCCGGTTCGGGGATTACTACTTCTCCCCAGGGGAGAACAAAACCGCGGAGTACAAAAATGCCGAGGCCTTTTATCGAAAAGCCCTGGCTATCTCCCCGTCTCACTGGTTTCTCTATAATAAACTAGAGGAAGTCGAACGGAAAAAGGGCGGCGGCTTTATCCATATAAAAAATGCCTTCCTGCAACTGGCGCTGCTCCTGGAAAACTTCAATTCCTCCTTCTTGCTGGTTAATACCTTCTTCGTCATGATATTCTTTGCCGGCCTCCTGGTGTTCTTCATATTTTCCATAATGATGTTCATAAAGTATTTTAAATTAGCCGGCAACGACCTATTGATCGATGAACACGGCATCTTCTCAACCAAAAAGGCGGCCTTCCTGCTCATCTTACTCTTGTGGCCTGTGCTGGCGCTGACCGGCTGGATGATCTACCCCTTCCTGGTGGCCGGGCTCCTATGGGTCTATCTAAATGAAAATGAAAAGAAAGCCATTCTCTATTTTCTAATATTAATCATCGTTTTGGCCCTGGCCTACAGCTTTAACCTGGCGCTGGGAAAAAACGCCCAAAGTAAAAATTTCAAAATGATTCAAGAGGTCTACAACGGCCGCCTGTTCGACCGGCAGGATTATGAGAAATTCGATAATGAGCTAAAAGTTATCCAGGCCTTTTCATATTATGAAAAGAATGAATATGATTCGGCCCTGGACATATTAATTTCCACCGGCGGGGGCTTCAAAAACAAATTAAAATTCGATTTAATGGGAAATATCGAATACAAGGCCGGGCGTTATTCCGAAAGCATTGCCAACTACAACGAATCGCTCCGTTATGACGACAAAAACCCCGTCACCTTAAATAATTTTACCCTGGCCCTTTTGAAAGACAATAAAGAAGAGGTATTCGACTCTTACGCCAAAAGATATCCCGAGATCGGGGAGTACCGGAAAAATGTCTCCGCTTTGAAAGAAATAAAACCGGCTTCATCTCTTTTCTTATGGAAACGACTCTTAAATCCCACGGCGGCGCGAATCGATTTCTTCCTGGTGGTCAAAAGTATCCTGCTGGAATTCTTCCAATTACCCATCATTTATTATATCCTGGTGTTCGTCATCTACATTATCGGGTTGAAAAAACTCTCTACTCCCATGGGGGGCAGCAACTACTGCTCCAAATGTTCGAAAATTATCAAAGAAGCGGCTGTCCACAAATCTCAAAAATTATGCGATGAGTGCTACCAGTTGTTTATGATCAAAGATGTAATCTTTCTTGAGGCCAAGATATTAAAGGAAAAGGACCTGGCCAAGAAGTCCAGGCAGAAATATATAATCAGGCTCATTTTTTCCCTTTTCATCCCCGGCTTAAACCTGAATTCCAAAGAAAGCAACCGGCTGTTTATCAACATGGCCACCCTGTTTTATTTCCTGCTGGGATTGGCCGTAATCGGCGGCCTTACCTTCAGTAAAATATTTTCCACGGCCCCGCTTATTTTTTATCTAGTAGGGATGCTGGCGTTTATTTTATATTTTATCGCGAATTTAATTTCGATATTGGGAGATTACGATGGCTTTTAAAGGAACCTTAAAAGAATTTAAAGTCCCGGATATACTCCAGCTCATTTCACTCCAGAGGAAAACCGGAATATTGACCTTTACCAGCGGCGACGGCTTTATTACCCTGATCTTTGACCAGGGATTGATCGTCGGCGTGGATTCGTTTCCCAAGAAATTGGAAACAAGGGTGGGAAATGTGTTGGTAAAACAAGATTTCATCAGCGAGGAGATGCTCCAGCGGGCCCTAACCATCCAGAAAAGGACCAACCAGAAGATCGGGGAGATTCTGATCGGCATGGGCATGATCGGCGAAGAAACCATTAACGAATCCCTGAAAACCCAGGCCGTGGAAGTCATTCTTTCCCTCTTTAGATGGAAAAAAGGAGAATACAATCTTAAAGTAATGGATCACCTGGACCGCAGCATGCACATGATCGAACCCATTCCCACGGACAATTTAATCATGGAAGGCGTTCAAATGCTTGATGAGTGGCCGCTGCACAAGAAGTTGGTACCGGATGAAAACATGGTCTTCCAGCCTGTCCAGGTAGAAACCAGGGATATCGAGATCATCGATGAATACGATGAAGAACAACATGCCATCGATGAAGAGAAAATCTATTTGAATGAAACCGAAGCCAGCCTTTTAAAATACATCAACGGCCAACATTCCGTCCGCGACCTGGTGGAAATGGGGGTTTTTACCGAATATAAGGTCTATAAAAGCCTCTTTAGCCTGATTAAGAAAAACATCATCAAAATCAAACACAAAACCGAGCCGGATATAATCAAAGAAGAACGGTTGCTGGCCGATCTAAAAGCGGCCTCCGGGAAGACCGTGAACCGCTTTTGTAACGCCGTATTGATCATACTGTTGTTGATCTTCATCTTCACTTTTTTCAAGCCCTTGACTCCCTTTAAACAGGGCAAAGTGTTGTTGAATACCGGTTTGTATGAAACTCTTGTAAACCAAGAAAAAGAATAAACCATGAACAATAAAGATAACAAAGGAAGCGTCGCCGCCGTCGGTAATTTTGACGGCTTTCACCTGGGGCACCGGAAACTGGTGGAAACCCTGAAGCAAATCGCCCTTGAAAAAAACCTGGCGTCCCTCATCATTACCTTCATGCCCAATCCCAAAGTGTATTTTAATAAAGAATTAACCTTAATCAACAGCGATGAGCAAAAAAAAAAGATACTGGAGAGCCTGGGCGTGGATAATGTCGTTTTCCTCGATTTTAGCCGGGTGCTGGATATGCCGGGTGAAGCCTTTGTAAAAGATATATTGATCGATCGCTGCAACGTGAAATACATCGTCATGGGCGAGAATTTTAAATTCGGAAAAAACAGGCAGTGCGACTCGGAATCCTTAAAAAAGATGGCGGAAAAGTTCGGCTTTGAATTTATTGTCGTCACCCCGGTCATATTGGACGGGACACCCATCTCCAGTTCGCTGATCCGAAAAAAACTGGGCAGCGCTGAAATCGAAGATTCCAACCGCATGCTGGGACGCCTATATTATATCGACGGAACCGTGGTCGAAGGCGATAAAATCGGTAGAGAACTGGGCTTTCCCACCATTAACATCAAAACCGATAACGAAATACTGCCCGAGGGCGTATTCAAAACCAGGACCGAAATAGAAGGGCGACCGCCGGTTTATGATTCCATTTCCTATATCGGTACAAGCCCCACTTTTCCAGGCAAAGAAAAAAAAGTAGAAACCCATATCCTGGACTTTAATGAAAATATTTACCACCAAAAGGTACGGGTCTATTTCGAAAAAAAAATAAGGGAGGACATGAGATTCGATTCCAGGACGACGCTGATCGATCAAATAAAAAAAGATATTCAACATTTAAAAGTTGACAAACCATTATTTTTTTGATATTGATAAACTTAACTAATTTCAGGAGATTTAAATGACTACGGATAACGAAGAAAACAACAAAACGGAAGCTGCCGCCAAACCCAAAAGAACAAGGGCCAGGGCAAAGGCGAAACCCGAACCCGGGACCGCCGAATCGATGGAGACGACGGAGACGACGGCAGCGGTGGAAGCGGCTAAAAAATCCGGGACAGGAACAGCGCCGGCCCCGGAAGCGGAAACGCAAGAAAACCAACTGATCGTAGAGTTTACCATCGAGATAAAAAAAGAAGAAATCGAAAAAAAATTTAATGAGACGTTGGACAAATATGCGGCGGAAATTAAGCTGCCGGGGTTCCGGGCCGGTAAAGCCCCCATGGAAGTAGTAAGAAACAGGCTCAAAGACGCCGTCAGCGAGGAAGTGGTTAACCAGATGTTGAGTGAAGCCGTCATGGAAAAGATCAACAAAGAAAAAATGCGGGTGATTTCAAAACCCATCGTAAAGAAGCTCGAGCATGAGGAAGGTAAAGACTTGAGGGCCGAGATGGCGATGGAGGTACTCCCCGAAATAGAATTACCCGACCTGGAAACCCTGGAAATAGAAATTCCCGTTAAAGACCTGGAACACGAACCCTTCGATGAACAGAAAACCATAGACCGGCTGCTGGAGTCCCATATGCGCCAGGTCCCGGTGACCGACCGCGGGATCAAAGGGAACGATATGGTGATGTTGAAGTACCAGTCCAAAATCCTCGCTACCAAGCGGATGGATCGTATAAAGAGCAACTATTATCTAGCGATGAAAAAGGACGCCTTTGAAATCCTCGATCTCTACGACGAAATCGTCGGTAAAAATATCCACGATCGCTTAACCGTAAAGAGAACATATCCGGCGGATTATCAAAAGAAAATCTGGGCCGGCAAAGAAGTCGAACACTATATCGAAATCGAGAAAATATTTGAAATGGT
The DNA here is from genome assembly GCA_026393835.1 of Candidatus Aminicenantota bacterium. Classification (GTDB taxonomy): domain Bacteria; phylum Acidobacteriota; class Aminicenantia; order UBA2199; family UBA2199; genus JAKAGC01. The sequence goes on from JAPKZK010000021.1 coordinate 69,318, forward strand.
CAAACCCAACCTGGACGAGAAATTTCTTAAGGCCCGGGGCGTTAACGATGAGGCGGAACTCAAGCAGCGCTTAAAAGAAGAACATGAAGAGCACAGCAAAATGCACCGGGAGGAGAAAAAAACCGGGTTTATCATCGATAAATTAAGTGAAGCAATAAATTTCCCGCTTCCCCATGCCCTGGTGGAGGAGGAAATGACCCGGATGATCCAGCAAAACCCCTATCAATTCACCTTTAATCATCACGATGAAAATGAAAGAAAAAAAGTCGTCGAAACACTGAAAGCCAGCGCTGAAAAATCAGTGCGGTCTTCCTTAATTATTGAAACCGTAAAGGAAAAGTATAACTTGAAAGTAACTAGCGAAGACCTGGAAAACCAATACAAAAGCATTGCGGCAACAAATCACCTGGAATTCAAGGAAGTTCGCAACTACTATATGAAACCGGAAAACAAGGACTACCTGGAAGAGAGCTTAATCAGCAGTAAAGTAGTCGATCTATTAAAAGAAAAAATAAAAATAAAAGAGGTTTAAAAATGTCGTTAATACCAATGGTAATAGAACAAAGCGGGAATGTAGAACGGGCCTATGATATCTATTCAAGGCTTTTGAAAGACGGGATCATCTTTTTAGGTTACCCCATCGATGACAATATCGCCAATGTAGTCATTGCGCAGATGCTGTTCTTAGAAGCGGAAGACCCGGAAAAAGATATTTCCCTGTACATAAATACCCCCGGGGGTATTATTACAGCCGGGATGGCGATTTACGATACCATGAAGTTCATTAAGAACGATATCGTCACCATCTGCATCGGCCAGGCCTCATCTATGGGGGCCATTTTGTTGGCGGCCGGCGCCCCGGGCAAGCGGTTCGCCCTGCCCAATTCAAAGGTTTTAATCCACCAACCCCTGGGCGGATACCAGGGGCAGGCCACCGATATCCTGATCCATGCCGAAGAAATCAAGAAAGTAAAGGAGAGCTTAATCGATATATTGGCTTTCCATACCGGCCAGAAACAAAAGAAAATCGCCGCGGATATCGAAAGGGATTATATTATGAATGCCCAGGAGGCCATGGAGTATGGCATCGTGGACAGCGTCATCAGCGAACGTAAGAAAATAAACATCGAGAAAGACAAAGATAGCGGCGAGGGAAAAGTGACGCCATGACTATGAATATACACCGAAAAGGAAACAAATGCAGCTTTTGCGGGCTTCATCAATCCGAAGCCTTCAAATTGATCGCGGGCCCAAATATCTTCATCTGCGACGAATGCGTAAAAACCGCTTATAACCTTATCTATAAAGATAAACAGGCGGGGGCTGAAGACCCCCGGAAAAAGAAACGTGAGCGCCTCATCCCCGAGGAAATCAAGATGCGACTCGATCAATACGTTATCTCGCAGGATGTGGCCAAAAAGAAATTGGCCGTGGCAGTTTACAATCATTACAAGCGCGTCAATGAGAATAGCAATCTCTCCGATGTCGAGATCAAGAAGAGCAATCTCCTCTTCATCGGGCCCACGGGTACAGGAAAGACGTTACTGGCGGAAACGCTGGCAAGGATACTGGATGTACCTTTTGCCATGGCCGATGCCACCACCCTTACCGAAGCCGGTTATGTCGGCGAGGATGTGGAGAATATTTTGTTAAAACTCTACCAGGCGTCCGGCGAGAATAAAGCGCTGGCGGAACAGGGAATCATCTACATCGATGAGATCGACAAAATATCCCGGAAGAGCGAGAACACCTCCATTACCCGCGACGTCTCCGGCGAAGGCGTCCAGCAGGCGTTGTTGAAGATCATCGAAGGGGTCGAAGCCAGTGTGCCACCGCTGGGTGGCCGAAAGCACCCCTACCAGGAGTACCTGAAGATCGATACCCGGAACATCCTATTCATTGCCGGCGGCGCCTTTGTGGGGCTGGATAAAATCATCAAGCGCCGAATGAAAAAAAATGCCATCGGCTTCAACGCCGATAATAAGATCCAGAGAATGAATAGGGAATACGATAACCTTTTTCACTACGCGGAAACCGACGACCTGATTAAGTTCGGTTTGATCCCCGAATTGGTGGGGCGGTTCCCCATCATCGGCGTCCTGGATGACCTTTCCGAGGATCAGTTGTACCGCATACTGCTGGAACCCAGGAATGCCCTCGCGAAACAATACAAAGCATTGCTCGAAATCGACGGTTTCGAACTGGAATTCTCAGACCAGTTGCTGCGAAATATTGCCAGGGAGGCGGTCCGGAGGGAAATCGGGGCCCGGGGACTGAGGGCCATTTTCGAAGAAATAATGCTGGATATGATGTATGAAATGCCCTCTAAAAAAGGAAAAATAGATAAAATCCTGGTGGACGACAGTTTTTTGAAAGAAAAAAAATGGATCGCGTAAACGTTCGGCCGGTTAAGAATTTTAAAAGATAAGTGACAGCTATGAAAAGAGATGTTGTGCTTCCCTTGATACCTTTAAGGGAATTGGTTAGCTTCCCTTCAGCCATCATCCCCATATTGGTGGGCAGGGAGCGGTCCATCAATGCATTAAAGTATGCCAGGGAGAAGTATAATAATTATATTTTTCTCTCCGTACAGAAGAACCAGATCAGCGAGAACCCCCTGGCAGCCGAAATAGCGGATATCGGGATCATCGCCAGGGTGGAAAAATCCGCCGAACAGGTGAACGGCAGTTTTAGGGTCATTATCCAGGGCCTGGAACGGGCCATTCTCCGGGAGTTCTTAGGAGAGGACGAATATTTCCTGGTCAGGGTTACCACGTTGGAAGAGATTACGGATAACAGCAAGCAATTAGTCGAGCTATCCAGGGATCTGATCGCCATGTTCGAGGAGTATGTTACTTTAAAAAAAGTGCGCCTCCACGGCATCGTGGCCAAACTCCAGGCCAACCAGGTTTCCGAAATCACCGATGTCATCATCTCCGTGATCAATATCCCCATCAGTATCAAGCAGTCCCTCCTGGAAGAACTGAATGTCCGGGAACGGGCCATGAAAGTATATAATATCCTGAAAAAAGAAGTATTTCGTTTAAGGGCCGAAAGCGGCGTCAGGGAACCCAGGAGACCCGGCAGTGAACCCGCTGAAAACGATATCGAAGAATACAAACGGAAGATCGAAAACGCCGAATTTCCCGATTATGTCAAGAAAAGGGCCAAAGAAGAACTGGAACGCCTCGGCATGATGCCCCCCTTTTCCGCTGAGAGCACGGTTTCACGCTCTTACCTGGACTGGCTCCTGGCCATCCCCTGGACCAGGGTAAAAGAAGAAAACAAAGATATAAAAAGGGCCTCCGCCATCCTTGAAGAAGACCATTACGGACTGGAAAAAGTAAAAGATAGGATACTGGATTACCTGGCGGTGCGGCAGTTGGTAACAAAACCCGCCGGCGAAATTTTATGTTTCGTAGGTCCGCCCGGGGTAGGGAAGAGCTCCCTGTCCAAATCCATTGCCCGCGCCCTGGACAGGGCGTTTGTCAGAGTTTCCCTGGGCGGCGTCAGGGACGAGGCCGAGATCCGGGGCCACCGGCGCACCTATATCGGTTCTTACCCCGGCCAGATCATCCAGGGCTTAAAGAAGGCCAAATTCAAAAACCCCGTGTTCCTGCTGGATGAAATCGACAAGTTAAATTCCGATTTCAGGGGCGACCCCGCCTCCGCTTTACTGGAAACCCTGGACCCCGAACAGAACGCCGAATTTGTCGATCATTACCTGGACCTGGAAATCGATCTTTCCCAGGTATTTTTTATCACCACCGCCAATACCACCGACCCCATTCCGCCAGCGCTTAAAGACCGCATGGAGGTCATCGAATTACCCGGTTACACCGAACGGGAAAAACTGGCCATCGCCAAAAATTTCCTGGCCAAAAAACAGGCTGAAAAGAACGGTTTAAAACCCGGGGACTATGTGTTCAGCAATGAACTGATCCTGGAAATGATCAACCATTATACCCGGGAAGCCGGGGTCAGGAACCTGGAACGACAAATCGCGGTGATCATGAGAAAGATCGCCAGGTATTTCGTCGAAGAGGGAAAAACTGCACCATTTGTCCTGACCCATGAATATGTCCATAAATTCCTGGGCATTCCCAGGTTCACACGGTTGAAAATGTTAAACAAAAACGAAGTAGGCGTGTCCCTGGGGCTAGCCTGGACCCAGGCGGGCGGGGATATCCTCATTATCGAATCCCGCTGCCTGAGGGGCAAAGGCGATTTGATACTCACCGGCCGGCTGGGGGACGTCATGAAAGAATCGTCATCCACTGCCTTCAGTTTTGCCAAAGTGAAACTCTCAGAGCTGGATTTCGATATCGATGAACTGGAAAAATACAATATCCACTTGCATTTACCCGAAGGCGCAGTGCCCAAAGAAGGACCTTCGGCCGGGGTGACGCTGGCCGTGTCCATCATATCGCTTCTCACCGGCATACCCGTTAAATCCGAGTACGCCATGACCGGCGAGATCACCCTGCGGGGAAAAATATTGCCCGTGGGCGGCATCAAGGAAAAAATCATTGCCGCCCACCGGTACGGTATCGCCAATGTGTTGATTCCCTCTGAAAACGAAAAAGATTACCGGGAAGATATCCCGGAAGATATCAAGCAGGACATGCACATCCACCTGGTGGATAATATGGATGAATTACTGGATATCGTCCTGGAAAAGCCCATCAAGATTAAAAATATTAATAGTAAAGTGATCAGACCCTTTTTGCAGTCGGCAATCCAGTAAAGGGCGTCGGCGACCGGCCGTCAGCCGGTAAGGGGTTTATCGGCGCCGGTTTATGATCATGGAAAAAATGAAAAATATGGAAAAAAATGAGACACTGAAAATTAAAGAGGTGCAACTGGCAGCCACGGTTTTTGCCGGGGGCAATCTCATTGCCGACGACCTGCCCAAAATCATATTCGTCGGCCGGTCCAATGTGGGAAAATCCTCTTTCATTAATAAGATCATTAACCGCAAAAACTTTGCCAAAACCAGTTCCACGCCCGGGAAAACCGTCAGTATCAATTATTATCTCATTAACCGGGAGTTTTACTTTGTCGATCTGCCCGGGTACGGGTATGCCCGGGTATCCAAAAAAGAGGGCCAGCGCATCCGGGAGTTGATCTCTTTATTTTTCGAAAAAGTTAAGAATGTCCGGTTAATAATAATACTGATCGATTCCCGGCGGGGATTCATGGATTCCGATATCGAAATTTTAGCCAAAATTTTAAATAAAGAATTTAGGATGTTGACAGTCTTAACAAAAAGTGATAAACTAACAAACTCTGAGTTGGTCATTCAAAAAAATAATTTTCAAAAAGAATATGGTTTGAAAGTGATAACGTTTTCCATCAAATCAAAAGACAACGATGAAAAGAGAGAAGAAATTTTGAAAAAAATAAATCAAGCAATAATGGAGTAAGCATGGTATCTTTAAAAGAATTACAAGAAATGAAAGTATCCGAGTTAAAGAAAGTAATCACACAGTTTGAGCTGGATCCCAAGGATATAAAGGATAAAAACTCACTCTTTTTCAATATCCTCAATGCACAGGCAAGCGCCAACGGTAAGTTGTTTGCAGAGGGAGTAATCGAGGTATTAAGCGAGGGGTATGGCTTTTTGCGATTCCAGGAGTATTCGTACCTTTCCAGCTCCGAAGACATTTACGTGTCGCCGTCGCAAGTACACAAGTTCGACTTGCGCACCGGCGATACCGTTTCCGGTTCCGTGCGGCCGCCCAAAGGGGGAGAAAAGTATTTTGCACTGCTTACCGTCGAGGCGGTTAATTCCGAAGACCCCGAGACAGTACTGCAATTGAGGAAAAACAAGAAGTTTGAAAAATTAACCCCCCTGTACCCGGAGCAACAAATATGCCTGGAGACCCTGCCGGAGAACCTGACCGGCCGCGTAATGGACCTCTTGACCCCCATCGGTAAAGGCCAGCGCGGCCTGATTGTCGCCGCCCCCCGGACCGGTAAAACCATGATCCTGCAAAGCATCGCCAAATCCATCGAGGTCAATCACCCGGAAATCTCCTTGATCGTGCTGCTGATTGATGAACGGCCCGAAGAAGTGACCGATATGTCCCGCAACGTAAGGGGCGAGGTTATTTCTTCCACCTTCGATGAAGTTCCTATCCGGCATACCAAGGTGGCGGACATCGTACTGGAAAAAGCCAAACGCCTGGTGGAAATGGATAAAGATGTGGTTATCCTGTTGGATTCCATTACCCGCCTGGCCAGGGCGCATAACGCCATCACCCCACCCTCCGGTAAAGTACTTTCCGGCGGTGTGGATGCCAATGCGCTGAACAAGCCCAAGAAGTTCTTCGGCGCCGCCCGGAATATCGAAGGCGGCGGCAGTTTGACCATCCTGGCCACTGCCCTGGTGGATACCGGCAGCCGGATGGACGAAGTCATCTTCGAAGAGTTCAAAGGCACCGGCAACATGGAAATCAACCTCGACCGCAGACTGGTAGATAAGCGCGTCTTCCCGGCTATCGATCTTTTCCGCTCCGGCACCCGCAAGGAAGAACTGCTCATCGGCCAGGAAGAACTCAATAAGATCTGGATCCTGAGAAAAGTGCTGGCCCAGATGAGTGAAGTGGAAGCCATGGAACTGCTGAACGATAAACTGTCTAAAACCAAAACCAATAAAGATTTCATGAAAATGATGTCACATGGGATGTAAAATGATGATTCTAAATTTAAAACAATTAATGGAAGAGGCCAAAAAGAAAGAAGGCGTCGTGGTGGGAGTTCCTTCCCCCGAGGACGAGACTTCCATTAAGACTATCATTAACGCCCGGCAGGAGAATCTCGCCAGTTTCGTATTGACCGGCAACAAAGAGAAAATCGCGGCTATGCTGGCAGAGTTCGGAGGTCGTACGGCGGATTATGAAATCATTTCCGCCCAAAGCGAAGAAGAATCCGCGGCAAAGATCGTGGAACTGGCCAACCAGGGAAAAGTCCAGGTCATATTGAAAGGTTTTTTGCCCACCGCGGCTTTGATGAAACCCATCCTGGATAAAGAAAAAGGACTGCGCACCGGCAACCTACTGTCCGATATCCTGGTAGTGGAAAACCCCGCCGGCAATTACGAGGGGCTGCTGGGCATGACCGACGGCGGCCTCAATATCCTGCCCACCCTGGAGCAAAAAAAGCAGATCGTGGAAAATGCCGTAAAAGTATTTCACAAGCTGGGTTATGAGAAACCCAGGGTCGGCGTCATGGCCGCGGTTGAGACCGTTAAAGATTCCATGCCCGCCACTCTCGACGCCGCGGCTTTAACCGTGATGAACCGGGAAGGGCAAATCGCCGGCTGCGAAGTGTACGGCCCCCTGGCGCTCGATATTGCCGTTTCCCCTGGAGCCGCCAAACACAAAGGCATCGATAACCCCGTGGCCGGGATGACCCAGATACTGGTGGTCCCCAATATCGAAGCCGGCAATCTCCTGGGTAAAGCCTATACCTATTACCTGCACCTCACCGTGGCCCACGTCATCATGGGCGCCAGGATACCCATCCTGATCCCTTCGCGAAATGAAAGCGACATGGACAAAATTCACTCCGTGGCCCTGGGGGTCATTTGTGCGTAGTAAGAGCGTTTTTTTTTTGTCCTAATTTCCATTTTTATCAGGGCTGTCGCGATCAGTGCTGCCGGGAGTGAGAGTAACCGACAAGCCAACGCTGAGGCCCTGGTAAAAAAAGTCAGGGAAAGCTTAAACCGTATCAAACCCTTTCAACTCCAATTTGTTCAACAGGTCTATACCGATGAAGAGTTGGATATCGAGGAATCCGGGGAAATCCTTTTCAAAGACGACCGTCACCTCAGGTGGACCTATTTAAAGCCCGATTTCAAGGTTTTTCTTTTGCAGGAGGACGATTATAAATTTTATGATGAAGAGAACCGGCAGTTAACCGTCGGTAAGGTCAATGACCGCAGCCGGCAGTGGCTCTGGCAATTGTTCTTTTCCGATGATATTCTTCGGTATACATATACCACCGGGACCGGGGGAAAAAAATTTTTCATAAAAAAGCCGCAGCCTGAAGAACCGCTGGATATCGAAATCCTGTTGAACAACGATTACTTGCCCGTGCAGGTGGTCCAGCAAGACCCCAACACCGGCGCCCGTATGATCTTTTATTTTAAAGATTACAAGGAAAAGCTCCCAATACCCGCGGATGCCTTTGAGTTGAAAGTACCAAAGGATGTGGAGACCGTCGAGGAAAATGGCTGAACAAGTGAGAGAGAGGAACCGCAAATTTCAAAAAAAATCAAGAATTCAAAACCTTTTTTGCGGTAATTACGTAAAATGAGTCTGGATGATGATCAAGTTTTAATTGAAAAGATACTCGCCGGTAAGCGGTCATCCTTCGAGGAACTAATGAAAAAACATAATAAAAGAATCTTCGGTTATATATATCGCATGGTCAGGGACGAAGAGGTAGCCATCGAACTAACCCAGGATTTTTTTTTAAAACTGTACCATATCCTGGACAAGTATAATTTCGAGTACAAATTTACCACCTGGGCTTACCGGATATGTTACAACATGGTGATCGATCACGTCAGGAAGAACCCCGTACATATCGAATCCCTGGAGAATGAAAGCATTATCCCCAAATTGATGGAATCTGAAAATTTCGTCAAGGAAGATGCTCTTGAAGACCTGGTTAAGGAAGAGATAAGAGAGTATACCTGGGGTGTCGTCGATCGGATTCCCTTGAAGTTCAGGGAACTCATTTTAATGCGGTATTTGCAGGAATTGAAATACGAGGAAATTGCCGACATCACTAAAATGCCTGTAGGAACTGTAAAAAACAGGCTTTTTAAGGCCAAAGAAATATTAAAAATGGAGCTTGAGAAAGATGGCTTGCTTAAGTGATATCAAAATACAAGAGTACATCGAAGGCGGCCTGGCTGCCGTTGAGAAATCGCTGGTTAGGGACCATTTGATCGTTTGCGCAAAATGTCGCGCCTGTTATCAACTTTATGAAAAACTAGAAAAAAGCCTGGGCGAGCCCGTTTACATCACCCCACCACCCATTATCGAGAGGAATGTATTAAGGATGTTGTTTCCCCGCATTCCCAGTTACAGTTCCATAGTCGCGCTCCTGGCCGCCAGTTTCCTGTTGCTCATTACCAGTATATATATCTATTTCGATTTTGCCAATAACAGTATCGTTCAAGCCTTTCAAATGTCTTCCCATGATACCTCCAACTGGATCGGCTCTATCATTAAAGCCATTTCCACTATTTTTTCTACTGTATATGCCGTCTTTAAAGCCATCAACGCTTTTTTTGAAGTCATCTTTAAGGTGAACATGGGGGTGGAGATTATCGGTCTCGGTATGCTGCTGCTTTTGAGCTTGAGTTTTTATTCGTTTTCCCAGTTAGTATTAAAAAAAATAAAAGGAAGTAATTGACGATGAAAAAGTTAATCTTACTGTTGGTCATAGAAATTCTAATTGTTACTGGGCTGTTGTTCCCCGCGTCGGATTTTAAACTGGAAAAAGATGTCACGCTGCCGGAGAATGAAACCTGCAGCCACAGTATCATATCCCTCAATGGTAGGTTGGATATTAAAGGCAGCGTTAAAGAGTCAGTACTCCTGGTGGGGGGCAGCTTAACCCTGGATGGGGTCGTGGCAGAGGATGTGATATGCTTCGCCTCCCGGGTAACCATCGGGAAAAATGCCGTTATAAAACGGGACCTCTTTATCATCGGCGGAGCCCTGGAAAAAGACCCCGGCGCTAAAGTGGAAGGGGAGTACTTTTATTTTAAATTCGACCTGAAAAGAATTGAAAATACCATCATTCCCATTTTGTCCGATTCCCGTACCATCTCCTTCTTCAAAGCCGTTAACATTATTCTCTGGTTTATTATCGCACTCATCGTATTTGCCATGGTTCCGCAGAGGATCAACCGCGCCGAGGAAATTTTCGAGGCTCACCGGCTGAAAATAGGTGTTATCGGTCTCCTGGCCCTCTTTTGTTTTATCTTTTTACTGTTCATCTCTATTATCCTGAGTTTCGTAATTATCGGGATTCCCCTGTTTATTGCGTTGATACTCTTCTGTTTTATTACCTATGTATTCGGAAGAACCGTGATGTTTTATTTTATCGGTATAAAATTGACCCACCTGGTGAAATTAAAAACCATTCCACCTGCTGTTTTTATCCTGGTGGGAGTGATTTTTTATGCACTGCTGAAATTCCTGCCAATCCTGGGGCCAGTTTTATTGGTGGTATTAAATATTTTCGAGTTTGGCATCGGGGTCGGTTATTTCTTTAGAAAGAGATTGGGGGTTGGAAGATAGTCAAAAGTTTTGTGGGGAATTAATTGCATATCCCCTAATCGACTTCCTTAATAATACTTGAATTATTGCACCATTTATGGTAAATATAAAACCATGGAAAACATATTACTTACATCAACCACGCTGTCTGCCGGTGTAAATCCCAACAGCAGCATCCTCTCCCTGCTGTCTGAAGCCACAACGGTGAGTAAATTCGCCATGCTTTTGCTGTTGGTATTCTCAATCGTGTCATGGGCGATTATCATTTTCAAACTGATCGAATATTCGAAAGCAAAAAAAAATTCGGAAAAATTCGTAGACCATTTCCGGCGCACTAAAAACTTTTCCGAGATCAATAAGTTTGCGGCCACAGCGCTCAATAGCCCACTGGGTATGATTTTCAGGTATGGCTACAAAGAATTGTCGCAGCAGATGGGACCCAATAACGCCGCGTCAAATATTAACATGGAGTGTCTCAACCGGTCGCTGATACGGGCCTCCAATACGGAGATAACCCGGCTGGAACGTTTGAACGGTTTCCTGGCTACCACCGCTTCGGTAAGCCCCTTTGTGGGACTCTTCGGTACAGTCTGGGGCATCTTTACCGCTTTCCAGCAAATCGGCGAACAAATGAACGCCAACCTCGCTACCGTGGCCCCCGGTATCGCCGAAGCCCTTATCGCTACCGCCCTGGGCCTGTTCGCCGCGATACCGGCCGTTATCTTTTACAATTTATTGCTGAATAAATTGAAAGTCATGATCGCTTCCATGGAAGATTTTATCCTGGAATTTCTCAATGTCAGCGAGAAACTAAAATAATGCAAATACAAGGACAGAACCAATCCCGAAGAGGACGCCAACTGGCATCCAACCTGGCTGAAATTAACGTTACACCCCTGGTGGACGTCATGCTGGTGCTGCTGATCATCTTCATGATCACGGCCCCCATGATCCAGTCCGGCATCAACGTGAACCTCCCGTCCGCGGAAACCAAAACAAACCCCAGTTCCGGGGGACTGATCCTGACCATTACCAAAGATCGCTACATCTACATGGAAAATAGTATCGTCAATTTAATGCTGTTGGAGTCCCGGGTTAAAAACTATTTTTTAAGTAAGCCCAGGAAAATCGTTTTCATTAAAGCGGATAAGGACGTCTCTTACGGCTTTGTGATCGGCGTCATGGATGCCTTAAAAAAGGCCGGCATCGAGACCGTGGGAATGATCGTGGAGCAAAAGGAGACAAAATGAAATTCAAATTCAGTTTTGCGATAGTCATCTCCATTATCTTCCATGTTTCCCTTTTTGCCCTGGCCATATATTTGCCGCGGATGCAGAAAAGCAGCGGCCCGGTTTATTACGTGGACCTGATGATGACGCCTGGCGGCGGCGGCGGAAACGGGCAGGACGCCGGCGGCGGCATGAACGGCCACAGCGGGGGCGTGAACGGCACAGAAGGCCAGTTGATCGAGTCCGGCAGCATCAAGGACCTGACCGTTAAAAAAGATGAACCCACTTCCGGCCTCCGCTACCCGGATCAAAAAAATAAAGATAAAAGCCCCAAAGAACAAAAAGAAAAACAAAACCTGGTTACAGTAGTTAAAAAAAATAAAAATGACGATAAATCAAAAACCGATAACTCCAAACTTATCACCACCCAACGTAAGGGAACAGGCGGCGATGGACTTCGCACCGGCATATCTTCCGGTTCCGGTCCAGGTTCCGGCGGCGGCTCCGGTGGAGGTATCGGCAGGGGCATCGGCCCCGGGTACGGCGACGGTTCCGGCATCGGCCCCGGGTTTTTCCCCTATGCTTATTATGTCGAAACCCTCAAGGGCAAGATATCCGCTTCCTGGTACAGTTCGCTGGTCTCGCCCGGGCTGAAAGGAAAATTTACCACCGTAGTCTATTTTAAAATCCTTCGGAACGGCAACGTCGCGGACCTGGAATTGGAGGAAGGGAGTGGGAACAATTCCCTCGACCTATCTTCGCTGCGGGCCGTCAAAGAGGCCGCCCCTTTTCCACCACTGCCGACCGATTTCCCCGGCCAATACCTGGGCGTTCATTTTGAATTCGAATGGGAGAAATAATGAAACTTGAAAAAAGAATGTTAATCATTTGTCTAATTGCTGCGGTGAGTATGATGACGGCCGTTCGGTTGCCGATCCATGCCCAGCAGGAAGTACGCATAAAAATCACCGAAGGCATGCCCATGATCCCGGTGGCGCTGCCGGAATTTTATTTTAGCCCCCAATCCGTTGTTGATGAAGTCATAAAAACCGAATTGTACACCACCCTCTGGGATGACCTGGCTTACTCGCGGGTATTTAAAACAGTACCCAAGGAATATTACTCCTTTATTCCCAAACATGATCCCTCCCAGATTAATTACAAAGACTGGGCCTCCATCCAGGCCAATATATTAATATCCGGCCAGGTGGAAGTCTCCACGGACCAACGCATCATTTTTTCCATCAATGTGTATGATGTGAAAGGAGAGAAATTCATATTCGGCCGGAATTTTGGCGGGAAGCAGGAATTTGCCACACTCATTGCCCACCGGGCGGCCGATGCCATGATGACCTATTTCGGCGAAAAAACCATATTCACCACCAAAATCGCTTTTGTCTCCACCAGGGACGGCAATGACGAGATATATATCATGGACTATGACGGCAAACGGCAGACGCGCGTCACCTACAACCAGGATATCGACCTGCTGCCCAACTGGAGTTTCGATAGAGAAAAAATCCTTTATACCTCTTACCGCAAAGGCAACCCCGATCTATACATGTTTTACCTTTACACCGGCAAGACCGAACTACTGGCCACGGGGCAGGCCAATTATTCCGCCGACTGGTCCAGGGAAGGGGACCGCATCGTTTATACCTCCACCCGCACCGGCGATGCGGAGATTTTTATCAAGGATATGAATACCCGGAAAGACAAACAGGTGACATTTAACACCGCCATCGATACATCGCCCTGTTGGAGCCCCAACAGTAGGGAGATTGCTTTTATATCTAACCGCAACGGGACCGCGCAGGTGTATCTCATGGATGCCGAAGGATCCAATATCCGGCGTATCACCTCCGAAGGCGTCCGCCATGATTCCCCGGAATGGTCGCCCGACGGCGCCCAACTGGCCTATACGTTAATGATCGGCTCCGGGATCGACATTTACATCTATAATTTAAAGAACAATACCATCTCCAAACTTACGGAAAACGCAGGGAGGAATGAGAACCCCGCCTGGTGCCCGGACAGCCGGCATATTATTTTTTCTTCCAACCGCTCCGGCGCCTACCAATTGTATACCGTGGATTATGACGGCGCCAATCTCCGGCAGTTGACCTCCGGGGGTGAAAATAAAATGCCGGCCTGGCAAAAATAAGGAAAAATCTTTTATAGTGCTTTTTGCTCTTGAAATTTAATTTTTTATATTATAAGATATAATCTTAAATAAAATAATAAAAGGAGACAAATTATGAAGAGAGTGATGATCGGTGTTTTAGTTGTTTTAATAATGGTGGCTTTCTTTAATTCCTGCCAGAAGAAAGTGGCCACCGAGCCGGTGAAAGAAGCCCCCACGTCCAAAGTAGAAGCGGTGGATGAAAAAGCCCCGCAAATCGAGAAACCCCAGTTGACCGAAGAAGAAATCTTTCAACGCAATACCCTCGAAGAAGTCAACCGGCAAGGTTACTTGCAAAAGATACATTTCGAATATGATAAGTATCTTGTCAAGGATGATATGAAGCCTATCATGGCAGAAAACGCCGAATGGCTGCTGCAGCACCCCGCCGTTGAAATTAGAATAGAGGGGCACTGCGATGAGAGGGGAACGACGGAATACAACATTGCCCTTGGTGAAAAAAGGGCCGATTCCGCCCGGAAATACCTTGTTTCGTTGGGCGTAGCCGAAAGAAAAATCCAGGTCGTTTCCTATGGAAAAAGCAAACCCCTGGTGAAAGCCGTCGATGAAATCTCTTATTATCAAAACAGGAGAGATGAATTCGTTATCACCAAAAAGTAACCCCAATTGAAAGCAGCGATCATGAGACAATATATAATTATATCCCTGGTGTTGGTAGTGTTGGCGTCGTTTTTGGCGGCGCCCCTGCACCCCGCAAAAAAAGATACAAAATCATTATTGGACGAGGTGCAAAACTTAGCGGCCACTGTCAAGATTTTGGAAGAAAAAATAAATACCATGGCCGGTCAAACTACCGATATGTATAAAAAAATAGAGATCATCGATGAAAAAATCAGCGCCATATCCCAAAACCAGGCGGACAATAACCAGGACCGGGAAAACCTACTGTTAAGCTTGCAGTTTATCAAGGAAGAACTCAACGAGTTAAAGAACGGCATCGGTAAAGTCAATGACAGGCTTTTATCCATGCCGGCCATGACAGCCCCGGCTGGCGCGGAGAGCCCGGGAGCGGCCGCCGAAAACGGTTCTGCCCAATCCCCGGAAAGCATCTATTATACCGCTTATTCCGATTATATAAAGAAAAATTATGACCTGGCCGTCGAAGGATTTAAACAATTTATCAGGCTTTACCCCAATAACGGCCTGGCAGACAACTCATTATACTGGATCGGCGAATGCTATTACTCCCAGAAAAAGTACCAGGAAGCGGTGGATACATTTAAAGAATTGAAAACCAATTACGCCGATGGGGATAAAGTACCGGACGCCATTCTCAAAGAGGGATTCGCATTGATCGAAATGGGAAAACAGACCGATGGCATCGACGTACTGAAAGAGGTGATTTCAAAGTTCCCATTATCGGAAGAAGCCTCCCTGGCGCAGCAAAAAATAAAAGAGGTATCGGAATAGGATTGAAAAATGGCAAATAGACGAAGTATAAATCGTGTGATCCTGGTGGGTAATGTCGGTAAAGAACCGGAAATTACCCATATTCCCAGCCTGGCAAAAGATGTCGCCAAGTTCAGCCTGGCCACCACCGAAGTTTTCATGGATAAGAAGACCAACCAGTTCCAGGAATCGACGGAATGGCATAATATCGTGGCCTGGGGTTGGGCCGCCAAAAAGGTCGAACGGGATGTACACAAAGGTTCGCTGGTATTGGTGGAAGGCAAAATAAGAACCAGGAAATGGAAGGATAAAAACGACCAGGACCGGTGGACCACGGAGATCGCCGGGGAAACCATCGTGAACCTGGACAAAGCCGCCTCCAGGGAATCGCCCTATACCGGGACCGGCGACGGCCGTAATGGGCGTGATATGCGCGAAGGATCGGGCGGCGGTTACCCCGGCGGCGGTCCAGCATCGGGCGGCCCCATGAACCAGAGGGGACCCGGTCCCAATGACTATTCCTTCCCCGAACCCCAGGCCCCACCGGAAATGCAGATCGATGACATCCCGTATGATGAAGAGACCGATCCCTTTTAATATTCATGGCGCAATGGTGCAATGGTGCAGCGGTGAAAAAGAATATAAATATTAATAAAAGGGGACGAAGATGGCATTCGTAAATTATAACAACAAAGAAATTACAGTAAAGATCGTGTATTACGGTCCGGCGTTGAGCGGTAAGACCACCTGCTTACAGTATACGTATAACAGTAAAGAGTATAAGAAAAAAGGTAAACTCATCACACTGGATACCGACGGCGACCGGACGCTTTTTTTTGATTTCCTGCCCATCGAGATCGGGAAATTAGGGGATTATGCCATAAAGATGCAGCTCTACACCGTACCGGGCCAGGTGGCATATGATACCACCCGGAAACTGGTTCTCCAGGGCTCCGACGGCGTCGTTTTTGTGGCCGATTCCCAGGTGGTGATGCGGGAACAGAATATCTCCAGTCTAAAAAATTTAAGAGAAAACTTAAAGGCCAATAAAATTTCCTTCGCCGAAATCCCCCTGATTTTACAATACAATAAACGCGACCTCAGGGAGATATTGCCCGTCGAAGTCCTCAATAGAGATTTGAACCCCGATAATAAACCCTTTTTCGCCACCATAGGAACCACCGGCGACAATGTCCTGGAAGCCCTTCATACCATCATGAAAATGGTGATTATTTATTTGAAGAATAAACTCACCGTATTCCAGAAAGATAAAACCGTGATGTTCTCCCGTGAAGAAGCCACCGATACCATCATCGCTCCCCGGGGAGCGGGGGCGGGGGTAGGCGTAAAACCGCCTATTACAAAGGAAGCGGTCATGCCCGACCGGGCCAATGAAGATACGGAGAAAGAGGATTTGTTCGAACTTTCCAGTCCCATGCCGCTGGAGGAAGAATCGCTTAAAACCCATGATTATCATCAGGGACAGCATGAACAGGACGAAGAAATCTTTAATCTCGGGGATGATAGTATGATGGGAGCGGATGAAGATTCCCTGGAAATCCCGGAAGCAAATTTAAGGGATGAACTGGGGGAGATCAGGGAGGAACCGAAGCGCCGTATATTCGAAACGCAACCCGGACCCATTGCACAATCCCCTGATATGGACATGAAGAACAAGCAAAGACCTGCGATATATACCCAACCCTCCACCGGTGTCGCCGCCGTCGATAAAATCATCGAAGTACCGTTGAATATCCTGATACCGGAAGATAAAGATGAGATTAAAATTAACCTTAATCTCCAGATCGTGATCAAGAGACAATAAGAAAATCCGAATGAGGCGCAACCAGGGACCCATTTTTCATATGGTTTCGTGCGTTTTGGCGTTTTTTGTTTTTATCCTCTCCGGCCCGGGTATGCGTTGCGGTTATGCCCAGGGATTGGAAACCCTGGCCGGGAAAGTGTCCAATAGTATTCTCGATTATTTTACCGCTCAAGGGGAGGGCAATACCAGGTTTTCCATTATAAAATTTGAGAATTTTTCCGGGGTCACGGACCTGGCCGCCCATAAATTTTACCAGCAGGTGGCGGCCCGCCTGGAGGGTCGGCCGCAGGCGCTGTATAACGACCTGATGATCGATTTTAGTCAGAAGAAGGGAGAATTCAACCTGAACCGGGTCGATCGATTGGATTATTTAATTTACCTCAAATTGATAAAGAACCTGGATAAGGTGGGGGCGGGAATCGCCATATTTTCCAGGTCCCTGGATAAAATCGTTTCTATCAAATATTTCGAAGAAGATTTTTCCCCCGGTGAAAGCAATATCTATGAGACAGTGGATTACGGGTTTAAAGGATTGGGCTTTTCCAGGCAGATCGAGATCGACGCCGATAAATATTTACTGGATTTTAAAAGCATTTCAAACCCTGCCGGAGATCGCGAGCTCGAGATCGGGGTCCAGTACTTTTTCTTTTACCCGGGAGAAATTGAAATATTTAAAACCCAGGACAAGCAATTTAAGAAAATTTTTTCCTTTAAATTAGAGTGGGGGAGGCCCTATTACCCGGTTATGGATTATGAGGGCAAGCTGTGTCTTTTTTACCGGGTCGGGGACGACGGCAACCCCGTGTTATATTTGACGGCGGGAAGTAATTTTTCGCCGCGGTCCAAAGTCCTGACTTATAAAAACAACTTGTGGCAGGAGGTGGCCGTCCTTGATTTCGTTCCCATCAAAGCGATCCGGTTAAACAACAGCGACTACCTTGCCGGGGCCCTTTACGATGAGGGAAAGAATTATTTTAAAGAGAAATTGGTCCTGGTTCCTTTTACAGCCGGGAAATTGGATACGGAAAATCCCCTGGAGAAGAAAGTCGTTCCTTTTTACGCCGTGGATTTTTCGATCCTGTCCCGGGGGCTCCGGGATGCATCGGATGCGTCCGAGAGTGGGGAGAATGTGACCGGTGTGCATTTGATCGACAGCGACTATAATTACAGGTTCTATGCCGGGGATTTCCAGGAGCGGGGACCGGCGCTTGAAAGACGAGGTTCGGCCCTTGCCGCCCTCGACGGTCAATGGCTGGCGCTAAGCGATTATTCCTTTTCCACCCAGAAGGATAAATTGTATTTTTATAAAATCGAGGAAGGGAGCAAACAAGCGGTTTATGAAAACATCATAAACGGCCGGGTTATCTTTATATCCGCCGGTTCATGGCAGGAGCGCCCGGGGTTCTGGGTTTATGTGGAAGAGGTGAAGAACGATAACCCGGTTTATCGTTTGCAGTTCTGGAGTAAGAATATCGATAAAGAAGAAGGGAATAATTAAGGATAATAATAATGATGTCTACGATGTCTACGATGTCTACAGGGGTAAAAATAATCATCATAACGGTCGCGCTGTCGGTAATGATCTGCGCTGTCAAGCCCTATTACGGTGGGGAAGTCTCCATCCGCTTAAATGAACCTACCAATTTCTCGTATACCCCTTCCGATTACTCGAACCTGGTTTTTTATTCGCTGCTTTATGAGAACCTGTTTTATTTAAAAAGTAACGGCGAGGTGTTTTCCAATATATTCAGGTATTATAAATACGATGGAACCGAACGGACTCTGGTGTTGGACTTAAAAGAGAATCTCAGTTTTTCCAATGGCGACCCGGTTCGCGTCGAAAGCATCAAACTCTCCTTTAATTTGTTCCTGGATATGAGAATAGAGAACGCCTTAAAACTCCGGCGCATTATAAAAAGCATTGAGATAAAACCGGGTGAAAACCGGGTGATTGTCCGGTTGTTGTATGATTACCCGGGTATTGTCGCCCTGCTAACTGCGCCGGAACTGGTACTGATGTCCGGCGGCCGCGGGGTATTTTCAGGGATGTTCTATCCGGTGGAGTGGGAACAGAACCGCTTCCTCCGGTTGGTTCCCAATAAATATAACCCGGGGGGGAGAACCTACCTGGATGGTGTGAAAATCGTTTTTTACGATTATCAATATCCCGATATTTTTTTAGCGAAACCCGGGTTAGTCGACGATGCGTTCAGGGAGTTTGACGCCGGGATTTATCAAAATATTTACCTGGGTTTCCCTGCCGGCAAGGTGAGTCCCAATATCCAGGTGGCCCTGTACTCGCTGTTGAGGGAGTTTGCCGGGGACATCGATATGGAACCGCTAAATGCCCTTACCGCGGACGACGAATCGCCGGTCACATTAAAGATAAGAACTTTCTCCGACCGGGAAGCCCGTTCTATTTTAAGACGTTCGCGGGTGAAGCTTTATATTCTTGCATCCTTAAAGGAATTCGAAGGAAAACTGGAGGAATTTCTAAAACGCAAGGATGTCCGCCTGGAAACTGTTTATTTGAATGATAATACGTTGGTTAATTTCATGGACAGCGCCCAGGTGAATTATCTTTTATTGGTAAAGGTTTTTAATAAGCGCGTCCCCCTGGAGGAGAAGATCAAACGGATCATCAATGAAATGAGTTTTTCCCGGTTTGATGAAACCTACCTGAAATTGGTAAATGAGTTGGAGGAAGTGACGTCTTTGAAGAACGAGGAATTCCTGTTGGAGCAGGTTTCCCGGTTGATCGAGAAGATAGTGAATGATGGGCTTTTGCTGCCGTTGTACCGGAAGCGGTATTCCTTTTATGTGCGGAAAGGGGTCAAGGACATTGAGATGGATCATTATGGCCGCCCGTTATTCCAGCGTATGCAGATTGTTAAACAGTAATCAGTAAGGTACTCTAATAATATAAGGAGATAATATGATTAAAAAAATAATTCCCATCATGGTAATGATTTTGGTGTTAGGCAGCGGTTATGCTTTTGGGTTGGAAGTAGGGTTAACCGGTGGGGCCATGAGTAAGAAGATCGATTCCGGTTTTCATTATGGTCTTGCCGTTACCACGGGGTTCCTGGTACCCATGGTAAAATTCGAGTTTGAAGTGTACAAGATGAAGGAGAATGTGGCGACCGCGGCCGTGGCCGGTAAAGAAAAAGCCTTATGCGTTGGGGTCAAATTCCGGCCCAAATTGGGCAGTTTTGCGCCTTATGCGATTGTCGGCGTGGGGGGTGAATTCGACAAGTTTGGTTTCGATTTCGGCGACTACCACAAATTTACTTTTATCGGGGGCGGGTGCCACTTCTTTTTAATGGACATGCTTTCCATCCGGGCGGATATTCGCGTCATGCATTTTAAAGATATGAATAAGACCCGTTTCAGCGCAGGAGTTTTTCTTCACATTTGACTAATTAAAAGTTTTAGGGGGTGTCGGGACCTTTTTTCAAAAAGGTCCTGACCCGCCGGAGGCATAATTCATGGTGAATCCAGGTTATTTGTATTCTTCATAAATTTTGATGAGGCTGTCTTTTTTCAATTGTTCGAGGAATTCTTTCAATTTGACTTCCTGTTCCCTGGCCATGAGTAGATTTTCGATATCGTTGCGGACCATTTTGTATTCGAGCACTTCCGGGTCCTTACGTTCTTTCAGTAGAACAATGTACCAGCCGGTGTCTGTCTCAACCCAGGGAGAGTGTTCCCCTTGTTTCAATTTTTGGGTCGCTTCTTCGAGTTTGGCGTTTAGCTCGCCCTGTTTAAACCGGCCCAGGAAGAAATTGTTTTCAGCGCCCTGCAGTTGGGAATATTTTTTTGCCACTTCTTCAAAATTACCGTTTCCCAGTTCGGCATCGATGGCCTGCATTTTTTCCGAGAGGGCTTGAGGAACAATATATTTCGCTTTATCAAGATAAATACAATCGAGGGTGAGTTCTAAGGGTTTGGTGAACTCTTTGATATTGCTTTTATAATAATCCATGATCTGGGCGTTATCGATTTTGATTTTATAACCGATCTCTTCCCGGATTAAGCGGTGCTGCATGCTGGTATCTTTTAATTGTTTCAGCCACTCATCGTAATCCAGTCCCTGGGAACGAATGGCTTGTTTCAATTCATCATCCGAGTTCATATTGTATTGTTTCTTGATATCCTTGATAATCATTTCTATTTCGGCGTCCACCTCGTAATTTTTTTCTTTGGCAATGGACAATAAAAGTTTTTGTTCGATCAATTGGTTCAGCAGGTTTTTTTTCATTTCCGCGATTTTTTCCGCCAGTTGTTCCTCGGTGCTGCCCGGGAATTGTTGTTGTACGACCCGCGACATTTCAATTTCTGTATTTTTCAGTTCCGAATAGGTGATTAATTCACCGTTAACCACGGCGTAAATTTTTTCGATGACTTCC
The DNA here is from genome assembly GCA_026393835.1 of Candidatus Aminicenantota bacterium. Taxonomy (GTDB): domain Bacteria; phylum Acidobacteriota; class Aminicenantia; order UBA2199; family UBA2199; genus JAKAGC01. The sequence continues at coordinate 90,677 of JAPKZK010000021.1, forward strand.
GCATTAACGGTTATCGGCGCTGGGCCTGTTACCAGTACCAGCACCAGTATTATTTGAATCATCGATTTTTTAGTTAGTTTCGACATTTTGTTCTCCTTTAATCGTTTGGTAAGGGAAGAATAGCGATTGGTATTTCGCGTTTATATTCAACTCCTCTTTTAACCCGGTTAAGAAATCTTCATAGGCGGCGCCCAGTTTCTCCGAGAGTAATTTATTTTTAATTTGGTTTTTAACGGCTTCCAGGAATAACAACCGTTCTTTTTTTAGTTTAGTTACCTTAAAAATATGAAAGCCGTAAGGTGAATTCAACACAGGGCTGACGGTATTCAGTTCTAAGGCAAAAACCACGTCTTCCATATCTTTAGGGAGGGTTCCCTTTTCGAAATATCCCATACTGCCGCCGTCTTTGGCCTCAAGGGAGATGGATTCTTTTTTGGCCAGTTCTTCGAATTTTTCCGGCGACTTCAACAGGGTTTCCCGTATTTCATAAGCTTTCGCCTTATTATTTACCACGATCTGGAATAAAAAAACTTCCGTCGATTTCCTGTAGTTATCGATGTTCCGGTCGTAATACCGGCGGATTTCGTCGTCTGTTACATCGATATCTTTATACAGTTTAAAATAGAGGTATTTTTGGGCTTTGGCGCTTTCCTTCATCCAGGGGTTGCTTTCCAGGTCCGGAGGTAGGGTTGTCTCTTTCAGGTAATTATCGATTTCCGCCCGGTCCATTTTGATATTTGCCTGATCTACGCTGTGCATGACGGTTTTGTGTTCGATAAACATATCGAAAATACGGGAAGCCAGCCTGACATTGATGTCTTTGAAAGAGAAGTCGGGGTACCTACTTTTTATGAATTCCTTCAACTGTTTATTGGTGAATTTCTCATTATCGATGGCTAAGATGATGTTGTCATCTCCGGGCATGGCGATGGATTCCTGGGGTGCGGCGGTTTTTTTCGCTCCCGGGGCCTGGGTTTCTTTCCCGCAGTGGAAACACAGCAAAACAAGTATGATTATGAGTGTCAGTTTTAGTTTTTTCATTGTAGGGCTAATTATATACTATTTCAAGCCTATTTTCAATTTGGTTCCGGCGATTTCGGCAATTTTATTTTCACCTGGGATTTAGCCCACGAATGACACGAATTAACACGAAAAAAAATGAGCCACGGACGAACGCGGTTTGCAATTTAGGATTTCCCGGCGAGCCTGGCCTTTTGATTCTCTTTATATTTTTCATTTCGCTTGTATTTTATCATAAAAAGCATTGTGAAAGCAACTGGCCCGGGACGCAGCAGCAATTCTCATTTTGAATAATCTTAGGCCACCACTTCCCCCCCGGTCCCAGTGTGTGGCCTTGGGCCGATTTGCTACTTTGAAACCAGATCGATAACTAACACAGCGGACAGGATTAAAATATCATCTTCCCCGGGTTTGATGGCGACCCCGTACGAATCGGGCAAGGAAAAAAATCGTTTGGAAATATAGGCCACTTCTTCTCCGTTTCGAGTGACCGTGTATTCGTATTTAAAAAAATCACCCACCACTTTATAATTATCCTGTCCCGGGACATCGATCGTATACGACGGTTTGAAAAGAGTGATTCTTTTTACTATAGTTGCGGTTGGTTCATTTTCCCTGAAAATTTTATAGCGAGGTGTAAAACTGAATAATCTCTGGGAAATATACGCCAATTCATTTCCACTGGTGTCCTGGAGCGACAATTTATCGCCGATGGAAATTATTTTTCCTTTCACGATAAAAACCGGGGTATGGGTTTCATCTTTTATGACAAAGAAGTCCAGGTTAAAAAATTCTCTTTTTAAGAGATATTTTTTCCATTCGGCCCGTTTGGAAGATTCGGGCGAATCGATATGGTAGCCGCGGCTGCTGCAGCCGGTGGTCAGTAAGGGGCACAAGTTGAGAAATGCAATACATAACAGTAGGGTAATCGTGTGGCCGCGAGCTTTTTTCAAAACCTTCTCCGTTGTAATAGACATTTTATTTACCTCCATCTTTTATTATAAGAATTGCCATAGGAAAGTCAAGTCCCTCTGTAATTAACCAGCAATTCTCATTTTGGCTTAAAGAAATGAAATTTTAATCGGGCGCACACGGGGGCGCGCCCCTACAGAAGAAAAAATCCCTGGTTATTTGGATAATTCGATCAAATTTTGTAGGGGCGTCCCCCCGTGGACGCCCGAAATTTTTCAAAATTAGAATTGCTGGCAATTAACAAGCAAGGGGATATATAGACTATAGGGGACACTCAAAAAAAAGACTTTTCAAGGTATTAAGATGAATTTATAATGATCTAATATCTTTGCCAGCAATTCGATGTTATTATAATCCAATAAAGCTCCCCTATTTTTAAAAGAAAGAGCTGCCTCTACTTCCGCTCGATCGAAAAGGGGAGGATACGGGACAGGCCAATTATCATGTTGGAAACTGCCGGGAGCCCTTATTTAACAGCCGGGAATGCGCCGGATTCTTCCAGGTGTCATGAAATGGAATGGTCAACGGCAGAAATAACTGGTCTTTACCCCGGCCCCAACCCCCAGACCGTTGGGGAAACTTCGGGGATTTCAGTAGGGAACAGGCAGTGCCGGTTCCCTACTTCCCGGGACCTCGAACAATCTTACCTGGGGCAACGAAAAACTTCCCCGGCCTTAGATAAATCTTCCCAGACCATTAAAAAATCTTGTCCGGCCCAGGGAAAAACTCCCCGGACCCTCAAAAAATCTTGCCGGGGCCTGGAAAAATCTTACCAGACCCATGGAAAAACTTCCCGGAGGCTAGAAAAAACTTCCCGGACCATTAAAAAATCTTGTCAGGGCCAAGAAAAAACTTCCCAGACCATTAAAAAATCTTGTCGGGGCCTCAAAAAATCTTGTCTGGGTCCTGATAAAACTTCCCAGAGCATCAAAAAATCTTTCCAGGGCCTGGAAAAATCTTATTGGGAGCGAAGAAAATCTTCCCGAAGCTTCGAGGAGTCTTATCGGGAGCGAGGAAAATCTTATCAGGGCCACAAAAAATCTTCCCCGAGCTTTAAGCGATGTTACCGGGAGCGAGAAAAATGTTGCCAGGAGCGCGGAAAATCTTCCCCGGGCTTTGGGGAAACTCTCCCGGCGAGGTATAGAACAATAAAGACAACCTATATGTAAAAGAGGTCATGTTCCCGGACCGTGTAGACATTCCCGGTATACTGTATCTCTATCAAACCTACCTGGATGAATTGCCGCAGGTGATTTTTCCGGCCTGTCCCCTCTTTTTCCACACCCGCTGCGTCGATTACCCTCTTATATACTAATACGGACTGGAAACCTTTATCTGTTTTATGGTCTACAGGTACATCCAACACTACTGTAAATTTGAAAATTATGTTAGAAGCACAACCCACTGGCGCGGGAAACGATATTGGCATGGATAACCTATCGTTTTCCAGGTGTGAAAAGATTGCATCTTGCAACTGTGGTACCTGGGTGACCACAACGGTGAGTTGGACCAATCCTTGTGATAGCGTTTCTCCCCTGGTATTAAAGGGGAGTGATTCCACTATAAAGAAGCTGTGTTGTGTGTGTATTTGTTACCCAGTAAATCTCACTTTCAATTACAAGTGTGAACCGTACTCTTGCTCTACCACATATGCCTGGAAAGTAAGCGGACCCAATGGCTTCATCAAAAATGGTTCAAACAATCCATGCCGGTTCAAGCCGACAATGCCTGCCGTTTACACGATAAACGTTACACCGTTTTGCGGTGGAAAAGAATGCCCCCGTTGTACAATTAAATTGAGGATAATTGGACTGATCGACTGTGAAGATTATTATTCTACTCAGCCGGAGTCAGCCGATATTAACTAGTAGAATCCGATAAAAGCCAATTGATTAGTATAACTTCATTTGTTATTAGAAGTTAACGGCATCCAGCCGTTCCCTTTTTTTTATTGTTCAAATGGCGGTAAGTCTTTAGATAAACTGGTGGATATGTTCGGTTTCTGCGAAGAGGCTTGTCCCCGACCTGTACCATATCTCCCTTTTTTATTGACATTCACTTGACAAATTAAAATCATAACCCTATAATTTCTACGTGAATAGAATAAAGATAAAAAAGAATGTTAGACCACCGAAAAAAAGAGGGCTGAGCATATGGTGCCAGTAAATATCGATCAGTATATAGTAGGATTACTTGCGAGTTTTCTTGCCGGGACACTTCTCGTACTAACGGAAAGACTATTCCGTTACCTCATTAAGAAAACTCACCAGGAGAAGATTAATCAAGCATCGCAGAAGACATATGTGGAAAGGCTCTCGATGCTTACTGAAAATCTCATGAAAGCATCTCATGAGGTCGATTCCGTTCTGGCGGAGTTGTTGCAGGTCACAAAGGACCGTGCGGAGGCAGTCAAGAAACTCGAAACTGACCTGGCTATCATGGAGGGGCGTGAGAAAGAACTGAAAAACACAATCGAGACTCTGGAGCGAACCCCGCTGGCAGTAGCGGAGCATTTCGCAATGCTTGTTGCGCCTAGTGAGAGACGAAGCGCAATGCGAGACTATCTTTTATTCGGAGCAGGCGTTGTCGTCTCAACAGTGATTGGTATTATCATCCAGATATTAGTGAGATAAGCGTACGGTCACAATCAAAGAGAGCACGAATACGCATTGAATGCATGATGACCAAAGCTCGGCATAACAATTAAATAAATCGCAGCAGGAAAACGTTGTAGGCTATGTTGCCAGTTGGAACCTTCGCTGACGGGAAGTGTTACTGCAATAATTAATACTAAAGGTCTTTCACGTGATCACATAATTACTGAAATGGGTATTATTTTGTTTGTAACGCTGGGGTAACTTGATCGGTAGTCCCTATCAATCTATAATCCGGCATTTAAAACAGGCTATGAATGATTAAAAGAAAATAGCAGGCAAATGGTTTTTTTAATTTCTGTAATTTTGGCCAAATTCTGAACATTGAACGGTTGTACTAACAGCCTTAATCGCTCCTTTCCCACCATCATAATCCTTCTTCTATTGCATTTTAAAATATTTTTTTTTAAAAGTATTTTTACGGATATTTCTCTTGACTTTTTTTTAGGGATGGGTAAAATAGAATCATGTGTAGAATAAGTGTAAAAGAAGATGTTAGGCAGGGCAACGCCATGTTGATTCCAGGTGTTAGCTTGCGCAATGGAGGGAATGAATGCTTCATGAAGTGATGTCTATGGCCTGGGTCAGCGGGAAAGCGATCATCGGTCGTGGTGTTTTGCTTGGTCGAAATACACGTATATGGGGACCAGCACGAATAGGTGATGGTTGCATCATTGACGATGGTGTACAAATCGGCTATCCGTCGCCGATTGAACAACAGGCGGCTCGCAATGGTCTTGCAGTGATTACATTGACTTCACTCGACTGTATTGACGAATTCGTACAAGCCGAAACCGTTATTGGCGAGCGATCTGTCATACGCTCACACAGTGTTATTTACAGCGGTTCCAAGATCGGCCCTGATTTCGATTGTGCTCATTATGTGACCATCCGCGAAGGCTGCAATATTGGATACAATACATATATCAAGGTCGCTACTGAGTTGCGCCGGGATGTCACAGTTGGTAATGATTGTGTTCTGGCTGGTACCATTGCCGATCGTAGCGTGTTGAGTAATGGCATCACGTGCCTTGGGCATCTCGTGCACAAGTATTACACAGGCAAACGAGGACAGATAGAAGACGCACCTCGTCTTCTGGATCGCTGTTTTGTTGGCCGGCGGGCATGTATCATAGGAGCCGTCACACTCGATGAAGAGTGCTATGTTGCCGCCGGTGCTATAGTCACGTTCGATGTCCCAAAGGGTGCGCTAATACGCTCCCCAAAGGGTGTTCTCATTCACGGGGGGTCGCCTCTACGTACTCCCTCCACCGAGGCGAGGAGTTAGTCATGAAAGGGGACACACGTATCCGCTCGTCATCTTCTCATATTGAGTTGCATGTGCATTACAGAATTGTAGATGAAGAAGGCCGACTTCCAACAATACTTTTTTCGCATGGTTTCACCGTCGACGGCACAGAGAGCCACAGGATGTTTCTGAAGGTCGCTGATGGCTACAACGAAAAAGGGTTCAATACAGTCTTGTTTGATCATCGTGGTTGTGGTTACAGCGATGGTTCTTTTGAGGACTTCATATTTTCATCCGCAGTGGAAGACATCAGAGTTGTAGCAGAGTGGGTAAAGAAGACTCTTGCTGGTCGTTCACGCTCACTAGTGATTCACGGACAGAGCTTAGGAACAGCAATCGCCGCCGTTGCCTTTCATGAATCTCCAATGGTTGAGGCGTTCGTCCTGTGGAATCTGTCAGCTCAAATCTATGACCGGTACTTGAAGATGTTGGGAACCAATATACTCAAGACCGGTAAGGCCTGTGTTGAACAGAAAGGATTCTTCGTGCGTCAGGCATTTCTTGAGGATGTTAAGAGTTACAACATCCTAAGGTTTTTCGAAAATTGGAATCGGCCTATTCTCTTTGTGTCCTCAGGTGCTGATACGCTGGGGAATCCCGAGTTCGCTGAACAGGCGGCGAAAACTGTCGGAGAGATAGGTAAGAGAGTCGTTATTGATGGGGCTCACCACTCCTTTCGATGTCAACCTGAGCTAGAGGATCAAGCGATCCAGGAGTCAATAAAATGGGTTAGTACCATCTCGAGTCGGAAGGATGCCGAACAATGACCTTCCAAATTCCACTTATTGATGCTCGTTTTGTTTTTACTGTAGATGCACATCACTTTGTCGAGGGCACTACGACGTTTGATCTCGCAGCTTTTGGATTTTCCGACCAGATACTGTCTTCACTTGCATCCCACGTTTTGGTATTAACCGCTAGTCGCACTGCGTCTGCATTCCAACTCATTAGCCGTCCAGAAAAAAACACCCTCCCGCAATACGACTTTGCGGCTTTGGCCCCTTTTGAGGTCTGCTTGCGAGAGCCCATCAGGCAGGCTGTCGGAATCTTTAATATCTCTCTCGATCGCTTTCTTATCTCTCGCGAAGGAACGCTTGCGTACCCATTTTCGGTCTGTATGGCTAAGGATACTGATGATCGGTCTTGTGCAGATGTGTCATCTGTCGTTAGCTTACTTACCGAAGTGCGTAGGATCATACCGGAGTCACTTTGCCGTGCAATTCAGCTTAGCTTTCGTATTCTGATGGAGAGTTCGGAACCTAGCCTCGCATGCGTGTTTGAGCAACCAGATGCTCAGACGGTACTACGTCGGTGTCACTCGTTCGAGTTGTTTGATTTCAGCAGCAAGATACCCAAGATGCTCACCTCAACAGACGCAAAGGCACTAACGGGCTTTCTCCGAATGACGCGTCAAGGTGTGTGGGAGAAATACACCGAGGATACTGTCCAGCGGGTATTCGAAGCTAATCTAGGCAACCGTCGTGATGAATTGTGGATAGCTCTTGGCAATAGGTTTTTTCGCATGCATCCAGAAAGTACAACACGAAGGGACGTACGTCTTTGGTTCGAAGATTTGCATCTTGCAGTGATAATCCTACTACTGAAGATCGCAGGACTAGAGTATCTTTGCTACTCTATACGCGAATCGCTACGTAAAGACCAATTTCGGCCGCAGTTCATACCGCGTAACCAACTATCTGAAGCATGGAATCACTTGGTTGAAATTCAGAATGCTACCGCGAGGGCTGCTGACCCTAGGTTCTTGGAGAGAAATGTTACCCATTCTTTCTTCCGGAATGTATTAAGGGCAATTGAGGACCAGCTTGGCTACCAGGATCTTGTAGAGAATGCGTCTCGTCTCCTCGCCGACTATCGCGCCAACGTAACCGCCATGGCATCTCATTCCTCTGCTCTGAGCGCCATTGATGTGGCAGCTAGTACAGAAAGGCTAACTCGCCTAGTCTTGTGGCTCACTGCAGTTGCGTTGATAGTAATGGGTGTTCAGCTCATTCTTGCTCTAAGGTGAGGATTCATGGAATCGGTGGTTTCCACAAGCTCAATCCGTCCGGTTGTTGTAGTAAATGCAATTGTCATTAACTCGAGTGCAGAAGTTCTTCTCACCCGTCGTCGAGATAATGGCTTGTGGTGCTTACCTGGTGGCTATCTTGAATTTGGTGAAACGTTGGCCGATGCTGTACGTCGCGAGGTATTTGAAGAAACAGGCGTATGCGTCGAAGTGTCTGCATGTACCGGGCTTTACTCAGAACCTAATCTCTCCATTATACCACCAGCCAAGGTCCCTGTCGTCATTATCGCATTCATATCCGTTCCCATTGCTGGCACCCCCTGCCCTTCAGATGAGGCATCAGAGGTACGATACTTTCAGTTGGACCAGCTTCCTGAAATGATACGAACACATCCGGCTCGTATCAACGATGCTATAAAATTTACAGGGGCAGCATGTATAGCCTGAGGAAGAGATTCTGGTACTGAAAGGGATAGGCTATATTACCGGGAACTCGAAAATGTGATAAACGGCTGGTGATCATTATAACAAGATGAGGTTACCGCTGGGATCGAATAGTAGGGGTGCCGGGGACGATTTATTACTCCCAGTGTGGATAAACCTATAAATGCTGTGAAATGAGGAAGCATTTTTTCTTTATTTTTCCCAGGTGAATGGCTTTATATATAAAAGTAATAGTGATATAATATAACCCTGAAAGAGTGCCAATATGGATGACAGATATATTACAGAAAAGATACCTGAGAGTCACCGAAAAGATATCAGGACCGCTGTGGATATCCTGAGCAGGGAAGGCTGCAAAGAAATTTACCTGTTTGGGTCCCTGGCTAAAGGGGATTTTTCAGATCGATCGGATATCGATTTAGCCGTGAAAGGAATAAATAAGAAGAGTTTTTTCAAAATTTTGGGGAAGTTATTAATGGCGCTGGACCATCCAGTGGATTTAATAAACCTGGAGAAAGAAGACCGGTTTTCAACCATGTTAAAAAAAAGGGGAGCCCTGGTTCGTGTTGCCTGAGGAAATTAGAGAGCAATTAGATTTCGAGATCGAAGAGATCGAATCGCTAAAAGCAGCATATGACTTTTCTATCAATGGAGCTTTAAAATAAATGAGTAAAATTCAAACTTCAATAACTGTTCAGGGAACCGAAATCACGATATACTCCATCGCACAAAAGGATTATATTTCATTAACGGATATTGCCAGGTACAGAAACAACGATGCACCGGCAGATGTTGTCAAAAACTGGCTTCGCAGCCGAAGTACCATAGAATTCCTGGGTTTATGGGAAAAACTGAATAATCCGGATTTTAAACTGGTCGAATTCGACCAGTTTAGGACCGATGCCGGCAGCAATTACTTTGTTTTATCTCCAAAAAAGTGGATCGATTCAACCAATGCCATCGGCATTACTTCAAAATCGGGTAAATACGGCGGCACCTTTGCCCACCAGGATATCGCTTTTGAGTTTGCCTCGTGGATAAGCGCGGAACTTAAGCTCTACATTCTCAAGGAATTTCAGAGATTAAAACATGATGAAATTCAAAAGAGAAAACTGGAATGGAGCGTTTCGCGAACCATTGCCAAGGTTAATTATGTTATCCATACAGACGCCGTAAAAGCACATCTGATTCCTGAAGACATTTCCAAGCACAGGAAAAAATTCATTTATGCCGATGAAGCAGATCTTCTGAATATCGCTCTTTTCGGGAAAACAGCGCAGGAATGGCGAAGCGAAAATCCGCAACTGAAAGGCAATATCAGGGATCATGCCACACTGGAACAGCTTGTGGTGCTTTCTAACCTTGAGAGTTATAACTCCGAATTGATAAAACAGCATGTCCCGGCGGACAAGCGGATGCTTCAATTAAATAAAATCGCAATAGACCAAATGGGTGTACTTATCGAGAACAAATCAATAAAGAAAATAGGGCTTGATATATGAGCCCGGTGAAATCAGCGACGATTAGAGGCTTGTCCCCGGCCTGTCCCATATCTGCCTCTTTGCCATGAAAATAGCCACAAAGGCACGAAGGCACAAAGAAACACCAAGGGGTTTATTATATAGCCGCGAAGAACGCGAAGGACCGCGAAGAAAAAAACTTGTATCTTGGTGTTCCTTGGTGCCTTGGTGTCTTTGTGGCAATGTTTTCATGGTCTCCGGCGACGGCGGGCCGTCATGAGGACCTGCCATTGGACATTGACGGATTACCGCCGAACATTGATACCTTACCAACGGACATTGACGGATTACCAACGGATATTGGTTCCTTCCCATCGGATATTGACAGATTACCAACGGATATTGGTTCCTTCCCGTCGGACATTGACAGATTACCGACGGACATTGGTTCCTTACCATTGGACATTGACGGATTACCGTCGGACATTGGTTCCCTCCCGTCGGATATTGACAGATTACCAACGGATATTGATTCCTTCCCGTCGGATATTGACAGATTACCAACGGATATTGGTTCCTTCCCGTCGGATATTGACAGATTACCAACGGATATTGGTTCCTTACCATTGGATATTGACAGATTACCAACGGATATTGATGGATTACCGTCGGACATTCATACCTTACCAACGGATATTGATGGATTACCGTCGGACATTCATACCTTACCAACGGACATTGATGGATTACCGCCGGATATTGGTTCCTTACCAACGGACATTGAAGCGTGAGGATAATAATGATCAGCGACAATTAGATTTACCTCCTAACGACAATTAAATTTGCCATTCAACGACAACTAGAATTTTGCAATAATGAAAATTTGATTTAAGCTATTCGATCTCTCAAAGGTACTCTTATCCATGCCAAAAGCTTAGCCCCTAACATTATCAGAAAATTTGAACGAAGATATCAATGGATAATAAAGATCGAAATGACTCTTTTGATACTGGGCCGAAAGTCCCTTTTTGAAAAAAAAGGACTTTAGTCCCGGTCTTTTTCACATTGCCGGATATAAATACCTGTGTTATAATTCCTTCCTCAATTGGAGGTACGTCTATGACTTTAAGAGAATTACTATTAATAAACCGCAGCTACCGTCGCTTTTACCAGGAAGTAAAAATAACCGGCGACGAATTGAAAGATATGGTGGAAAATGTCCGTTTCACCCCTTCCGCCGCTAATAAACAACCGCTAAAGTTTATCCTGGTGAGCGATGAAAGCATGAACCGGGATATTTTTCCCCATCTCAAGTGGGCCGGATATTTACCGGATTGGGATGGTCCGGGAGTAGGGGAGCGGCCTACCGCTTACATTATTATGCTGGGCAAGCGAAAAGAAAGCCCTAATATCGATGCGGATTACGGCATCGCCATGCAAACGATCCTGCTGAGCGCCGCGGAAAAGGGTTACGGCGGGTGTCTCATCGGCTCCCTCGATAAGGATAAAATCCGCCTCCTCCTGGATATCCCCGATGAACTGGAAATCTCCGTCATTATCGCCCTGGGAAAACCGAAAGAAAAAGTGGTCATCGATGAAGTTAAAAACGGGGATATTAAATACTGGAGAGATGAACACCAGGTCCATCACGTCCCCAAAAGATCATTGGCAGAACTGGTTTATAGAGAAATAAAGTAAAGTCTCTTTTAATAATTATTAATGGTCAATTATTAATGATTAATTGTTAATGAAAGCGGCCCCTTCGGGGAGGTAATTATAAAGGGTGCAGCAGCCTGCTGCTCCCGACACCCCCAAAAACTTTTGATAGTTAAAAGCTTTGGGAAGTATCGGAGGCAGCAATTATTTCAGCAAACGTTTTAATGCCACGGGTTTTGCCTGCGCGGGATTTTCCGGCCAATAGTGTTTGGGGTAACGACGGGATAATTCTTTGTGCACCTGCCGGTAAGAACCGGCCCAAAATCCAATTAAATCACCCGTAACCTGCGCCGGCCTGCGATTGGGCCCCAATAAATGTAGTATAATCCGCTGTTTCCCCGCCGGGACGGATGGATGTTCGACCAACCCGAAACAGTCAAATATGAGCACCTCTGCCCAGGGCTCTTTACCTTCACGGTACCGGACTTTCAGCCGTTTCCCGTTTTTGAGGTTCATTTCCAGGGGGGTATAGGCGTCCAGCAAGGTTTTGTCTTCCAGGGATAATTGATGATAGATATAATATTCAAGGGTTTTTTCCGCCAGTCGTTTCAATGAATCGATGCCTTCGCATATATACTCGAAAAAAGTTTCCAACATCTCGCCGCTAAAGAGGGGACAATGGTTGGGAATCCGGAAACGGTTCAACAATTCGACCCTACCGTGGTAGGTTTTCAGGGATTCGTCGTCATCAAAGGGAAATGGCCAGTTTTTAGCCAGTTGGCGGGCCAGGTTTTGCCCTTCGACTGCGGGCGCCGCCAGGTATTGGCTTTCTATCTTCAGGTTCCCGTAATAGATTTCCTGGCGATGGATTTGAACCCCTTTTCCCCTGTCGAATTCTTCTTTCTTTATAGTTTTGAGCATGTGGCCCGGGTCTTCTTTGAGTATATCCGGGCGCAGGGTGGAACAGACCCGGATGGTGATTCCCCGGGCGGCGTCTTTTTTCAGGCTTTCCACGGCGTCGACGACTACCAGGAGCGCTGGTTTGCGATTGACCACAAAACTTTCTTTGCCGATGATCCCCCCCCGTCCCTGGCAGAAATTGTAGAGGTTATCGATTTCCCGGCGCTGGGCTACCCGGTCGGGATAACCGCGCAGTAGGCAGCGGGAAAGTTTAATGGGGTCGGTGGGGGTGGGGGGAAGAATGGGCGCCAGGCCGCAGGTTTTGGCCAGGGAGCGGTACAGGTCCGGCACTTGTTTTTTCCTACGTTGGTCCAACAATTGGATAGGGTAGGGGCTGTGTTCGGGCCGGTGGTGCAGGAAAGCTTTTAAGAGATCGATTTGCACGGAGAGGTCGCAGGGTTCGTCGTTATCGTCTTTCGACGCATCGATGGCGTCCCGCTTGATGACAAAACCTTCGCTGATGAGGCAAGCCGCGGCCAGGGCGTCTTCGCCGCAGCCGGCGTCCCGACCGGCCTCGACCACGGCCGCGAGCCGCGGATGCAAGGGCAGCATTGAAAATGTCTTACCCTTTGGCGTGATGACGCCGGCGTCGTCGATTGCCCCCAGCATGCGTAATAATTGGAGCGCGGCTTCGAGGTTTTTTGCTTCCGGCGGTTCGTACCAGGGCAGCCGCGTAGGCGAATAGCCCAGGTTCATCAATTCCAGGATCACATGGGAAATATCGATGCGCCGGATATCCGGCGGTGTGAATTGCTCGCGGTTCATAAAATCCGGTTTGCTGTACAGCCTGTAGACGAGACCGTTCGCTGTTCTCCCGGCCCGGCCTGCCCGCTGGATGGCGGAAGATTGACTGATCCGCTTGATCTCAAGCGTCGGCAAGCCGCTCCAGGGCGCCAGTACCGGGATTTTGGCCAGGCCCACATCGATTACGCCGGTAATGCCCGGGATTGTCAGGGAAGTTTCCGCTACATTGGTGGAAAGTACAATCTTGCGTGGTCCTTCTTTGCTAAATACCCGCTGTTGGTCGTGTAACGGCAGGTCCGCGGCCAGGGGTAATATCTCCGCCCCCTGGGTGGGTAGCTCTTTTTGCAGCCTGGATTTTAATTCCATGATCTCGCCCAGGCCGGCAAGAAAAACCAGGATATCCCCGGGACAGCGGGGGTCGGTCAGCATTCGTTTTACGGCGGCGGTGGTTTCCCGGGGCCACTTTTTTTCCTTGGGGATCCCCGGGTTTTCACCGGGGTAATACTCGATTTCCACGGGAAAAATCCTTCCCCCCACGTCGAATATTATCGCATCTTCCAGGTATTTTTCCAGGGAAGAGGTATCCAGGGTGGCGGACATTACCAGGAGTTTGAGGTCGGGTCGTTGGGTCTGCTGTAGGGTGCGAACCAGGGCCAGGGCAATGTCCGTATATATATTGCGTTCATGGAATTCATCGATGATGACGGCCCCGACGCCTTCGAGGGTAGGATTGTTTCTCAGCAGCCTGAGGAAGAGGCCTTCGGTGATAAAGGTCAGCCGTGTATGGTGGGATACGCTGGATTGTTGGCGAATCCGGAAGCCCACGTGATGGCCGCAGGGTTCATCCAGGAACCAGGCGCAGCGTTCCGCGGCCAGGCGTGCGGCTAATCGGCGCGGCTCCAGCACCAGGATGCCGCCGTCGATAATAGAGAGTAAATAAAGAGGAACGCGGGTGGTTTTACCTGCGCCCGGTTCTGCTTTGATCAAGCAGGTGGAACTCTTACCCCCCTTTTGCAGGGCGGCGCCGATGCCGGACAGGTGTGTATCGATGGGATACTCGCCAAACTCTTTCATTTGCTCAATACTCGGTATACCGGAAACCAATTATAAATTATTAATGATAAATGATAAATTATAAATGGAAGCGGAACTTTATCGTTTATAATGTAGCATACCGAAATTCCGGGATAGAGAAAATATCACCTTTTTCCCTTCGCGTGTCTTCGCGCTCTTCGCGGCTCATATTTACGCAAAAGCCAACATTTCACTTTCGGTATGCTGTGCCGGCATTGGGATGCCTTCTTCCCGGAGTCCTTCGAGATGGAATTTGATGGCTTCGTAGATATTTTCTTCCACCTCTGTTTTCGTTTCCCCGGTGGCCACGCATCCCGGGAGGTCCGGGATATAGGCGCTGTAACCGGTATCAGTTTTCTCATATATGACCAGATACTTTATCATTATTAATGCTCCCTCGTTGTCTTGCTTCATACCATCCGTCATCTTCAAGCATTTTTATAACTTCTTTTACTTTCATGGGAATTCCTCTGGTTATTATAATTCATATGGCCCTATTTTTCAAGAAGCAATATTTTTGTCTGCCCCATTGTTCCTTAATTGTTCCTGCTCGTAGGAAACCCTTTTGTAAGGTTTCCGCCGGTTCGGTCCCCCTTTATCAAGCACCCGGTAAAAGTTTGCTTTATCCGTTGGCTTTTGATACAATAGGCGCGGAAACGAAATATGAAAAGGAGCCGAATATGAGACGATTTAGTTCGTATGGACCGATTAATACCCATTTGCATTATTACGCGCCCAGGAAAGAATTAATTGCCCGGGCATTCACACAATTAGTAGGTGAAAATCCTTCGGAAGGCGGCCATTACATCACCGTATGGGCGCCCCGGCAAACCGGCAAAACATCGGTCATGCAGGAAATTCTCTTTCAACTGAAAAAAGACCCGCTCTTCGATGTGCTTAAAATCAACCTGGAAAACCTGAAAAATGAAACGGATGTCGGGACTATTATCGGGGCTATTTGCGAGGAAATCGGCGCGGGATTAAATAAAACCTTCACCGGCATTAATACCCAACAGCAATTCCAGAAAATATTCAATCGAGACGTACTTGATAAACCCCTTATTCTTATACTGGACGAATTTGACGCCCTTGCGGAAAATGCGATAAATACCATTGTCGGCGCCTTTCGAAACATCCATATCAACCGCTCCGATGAAAAGGATAAAACCACGGAACAAAAAACCTACCTCCTTCATGCCGTGGCGCTAATCGGGGTCCGAAGCGTCCTGGGCATCGAAAACGAAAAAGGCTCGCCCTTTAATGTCCAGCGTAGCGTTCATATTTCCAATTTGACCTTTGAAGAAGTAGAGGGGATGTTCAAATGGTATGAGCGGGAAAGCGGCCAGGCGGTAGAAGAAGAAGTTATCCTCGCGCTTTACGATGAAATGCGCGGCCAACCGGGTTTAACCTGCTGGTTCGGCGAACTGCTTACCGAAACCTATAATCCCGATCCAAAGAAACCCATCTCCATGTCTAATTTTGACGAAGCCTACGGCGCCGCCACGCACATCCTCCCCAATAACAATATCCTGAACCTTATCAGTAAGGTCGATAAACCCCCTTATGATGAAACGGTCATTAAATTTTTCCAAACCGATGAAAAAACCGTTTTTAATTACGACGACAAAAATCTCAATTATTTGTACATGAATGGGGTCATCGCCGCGGAAAAAGTCGGCTCGAAGGAATATTATGTAAAATTTTCCTGTCCCTTTGTGCAAAAACGAATCTTCAACTTTTTTTCCAATCGATTCTTCAGCTACCTGGGCCAGTTGATCCACCCGCTGGACCCCATGGAAGACGCCGTGGATGAAGAAAACCTCTATATTCCCAATATCATTAAACGCTACCAGGCTTATTTGACGAAAAACCAGGCAGTTTTTTTCAAGGATGTGCCGCGGCGCAAGACCGATATGAAAATCTATGAAGCTATTTTTCATTTTAATTTATTTCGCTACTTATTTGATTTACTGAAAAAACGGGGAGTAGAAGTGATACCGGAATTCCCTACCGGGAATGGGAAAATCGATTTAATATTGAAGTACCGTAAGAATACATATGCACTGGAGTTAAAGAGTTTCTCGGATATGTCCGATTTCCACCGGGGCATTGAGCAGGCCGCGGACTATGGCAGGCAAACCGGTTTAAAGGAAATCTCATTCGTCGTATTCGTTGAATTAAGCCCGGCAGAGGTGAAACAATTGGAAAAAGTAGTGGAAAAAAACGGCGTCAACGTGACGGTATTGCCGATTGGGATTTTATAAACCAAAAGATCGTTTATAATTTGCCATCGGCGACCAGGGAACCTTTTTATAAAAAGGTTCCCTGGACCCTCCCAAAATTTTTATTACATCTCGCTGAATTTTTTATAGAATGTGTGTTTGTCTTTCTTAAATTGAGAAGCCTGCTGAAAAAGATCGTCCACTACCTCGGGGAACTGATGCTTCAACGTCGTATACCGAATCTCTCCATTCAAGAAATCCTTCATTTCAGTTTTCGGATCTTTCGATTCATATATAAAAGGATTCTTTCCTTCCTTTTTCAAATCGGGATTGTACCTGAAAAGATTCCAGTATCCGGCTTCAACCGCTTTCTTTTCCTCTTCGATGGTCTTACCCATATCAATGCCGTGGGCAATACATGGAGAATATGCGATGATAATCGATGGCCCATCATATGCTTCCGCTTCCAACATGGCTTTCACCAACTGGTTCATATTGGCGCCCAGGCAAACCGAAGCGACATAAATATGCCCGTAACTCATACTGATAAGCCCCAGGTCCTTTTTATTGGTCCGCTTCCCGGCGGAAGCAAACTTTGCCACCGAACCCAGCGGCGTGGATTTGGACGCCTGGCCGCCGGTATTGGAATAAACTTCCGTATCCAGCACCAACACATTTATGTTGCGCGTAGAAGCCAACACATGGTCCAGGCCGCCGTAACCGATATCGTACGCCCAACCATCGCCGCCGATACACCAGATGGACTTATCTACAAAGTAACTCCCCAACTCGATCATCTTCCGGATAAACGGTTCCGTATCCTTAGACGCTTTTTTCAGCGCCTCGGGTAACAGTCTCTTTACCATATCCGCCGCCTTTTGCGCCTCATCATCTTTTTTCAACCACAAGGCCATACTCTTATTCAACGCATCCACCAGTTCAGGCATCGTTCCCTTTGCCAGCAACTGTTCCACGTTCCATTGCAACTGTTTCCGGTTGGCGTCGACAGACAGCCTCATACCGTAACCGTATTCGGCGTTATCCTCGAACAGGGAGTTGGCCCAGGCAGGACCCCGGCCCTCTTTGTTTTTAGTATAGGGGGTGGTGGGAAAGGTTCCGCTGTATATGGAAGAACAACCCGTGGCATTGGCGACAAGCATACGCTCGCCGAACAATTGAGAGAGCAGCTTCAAATAAGGCGTCTCACCGCAGCCGCCGCACGCGCCGGAGAACTCGAACATCGGCGTCCGGAACTGCGCACCCTTGAACATGGAAATTTGCGTCCCATCCATTATATTGTCGGGTAACGCATCGAAGAAAGCGGCATTGGCGATCTCGCCCGCTTCCCATTCCGCGGCTATGGGCTTGAATACCAGGGACATTTTGGATTCGTCGGCCGCTTTTTTATTGACCGGGCAAATATCGATACAATTGCCGCAGCCGGTGCAATCTTCCGTATAGACCTGGACTTTGAACAGCAAGTTCCGATCGTTTTTGGTATTGGATTTAAGCGTTTTAAAAGAAGCAGGCGCCCCGGTCAGTTTCCCCGGTTCGATCTGCTTGGCCCGAACAGCGGCGTGCGGACAAACCATGGAACATTGGTTGCACTGGATACAATTCTCGGAAACCCAGTGCGGCACCCTGGGCGCAATACCGCGTTTCTCCAGTCTGGCAGTGGATGTGGGAACTTTGCCGTCCAGGGACATCCGGGAAACCGGTATATCATCGCCCCTCAGCACCATGACTTTCTCAATGACGGTTTTGGCAAAATCGCCGGCGTCGTCTGCTATCAGTTTTTTCGGGATAAAAGATTCCGTGATCTGGTCCACACTTGAAGGCGTTTTCACTTGCTCCAGGGCTGCTTTGGCTTTATCTACCGCATTCCAGTTCATTTCCACGATATTCTCACCCTTCTTTTCAAAGGTTTTTTTGATGGAGTTTTTGATCAATTGGATGGCTTTTTCTTCTTCCAGGATGCCGGAGATAATAAAGAAAGCCGCCTGCATGACGGTGCTGATACGGCCGCCCAGGCCCACTTCGTTGGCGATTTTCAAAGCATCGATGTTATAGAATTTGATTTTTTTCTTAATAATGGTTTCCTGCATATTGCGGGGCAGGTGGTTGAAGACTTCCTGGTTGTCAAATTCCGAATTCAATAGGAAGGTTCCGCCTTCGATCATCTCCCTCAACACATCGTAACGGCCGATATAGGCAGAATTGTGAAGAGCGATGAAGTTTGCCCTGGTAATGAGGTAAGGCGCCTGGATTTTACTCTTACCGAATCTCAGGTGGGAAATGGTAATTCCGCCGGATTTCTTGGAATCGTAAGAGAAATATCCCTGGGCGTTCATATCGGTGTTGTCGCCGATGATCTTGATGGAGTTTTTATTGGCGCCCACCGTACCGTCGGAACCTAAACCCCAGAAAATGCAGCGTTTGACATCTCCCGGTTCGGTATCGATTTCTTCTTTAATGGGTATCGATTTATGGGAGACGTCGTCGTTGATGCCCACGGTAAAGTTATGGAAAGCAGCGTCGTCCAGGTGATCGAAGACCGCTTTGGCCATGGAGGGGGTGAACTCTTTGGAACTTAAGCCGTAGCGGCCGCCGATGATTTTAATATTCCTGTCCTTTAAAGAGGTTACCACATCCAGGTAAAGGGGTTCGCCGATAGAGCCGGGTTCTTTGGTGCGGTCCAGGACGGCGATTTTTTTCACCGAAGCCGGGATGGCTTTGATCAGGGCTTCGACAGGGAAAGGCCTGTAGAGGCGGACTTTGATAAGACCGACTTTTTGACCTTTTTTGTTGAGGTAATTAACCGTTTCTTCGATAGTTTCGGCGCCGGAGCCCATGATGATAATGATTTTTTCAGCATCCGGTGCGCCGACGTAATCGAACAGGTGGTATTGGCGGCCCGTTTTTTGGGCCAGCAGGTTCATGTATTTTTGCACGATGTCCGGGGTTTTGTCATAATAGAGGTTTACGGTTTCGCGGCCCTGGAAGTAGACGTCCGGGTTCTGTGCGCCTACTTTTAGCACCGGGTTATCCGGGGTCAGGGCGCGTTTCCTGAAATCTTCCACGTATTTCATATCCAGCATGGATTTCATTGTTTCGTAGTCGATCATGTCCACTTTCTGGACTTCGGAAGAGGACCTGAACCCGTCGAAGAAGTGCAGGAAGGGGACCCAGGATTCAAGGGTAGATAGGTGTGAGACGACGGCCATGTCCATGATTTCCTGGGGTGAACCGGAAGCCAATAAGGCGAAGCCGGTGTTCCTGACCGCCATGACGTCCGAGTGATCGCCGAAAATGGAGAGGGCCTGGCACGCCAGGGAGCGGGCCGACACGTGGAAAACCGTGGGCAGCATTTCGCCGGCGATTTTGTGCATGTTGGGGATCATTAATAAAAGGCCCTGGGAGGCGGTAAAGGTGGTGCAAAGGGAACCGGCGGAGAGGACCCCGTGAACGGCCCCCGCGGCGCCGCCCTCGGATTGCATCTCGATAACGTCCAGTTTCTGGCCGAAGATATTTTTCCGGTCGTGGGCGGCCCATTCGTCAGCGAGTTCTCCCATTGTAGAGGAAGGCGTAATGGGATATATAGCTGCGATTTCGCTGAAGGCATACGCTGCATGCGTTGCCGCTGTGTTGCCATCGATTGTTTCTTGGTTTAATTTACTCATTTTGCTCCTTGTAATAATTTATTTAAAAAGTATCTTTTTCTCATTAAATTGTCCTGCTGGGATTTCCAATTTATTTTTTTGCTTTTAGATAAGAAATTAACACATTCCTACCTACGTGTCAAGGAGATCAAGGCAAAATGTTAAAATTGTAAGTGTGTAAGTACGTCTTTTATATTGAGAGAGGTTTTGAATAGGATGGCATTGGCGGGAAGTCCCGGGATTTTTTCCGCCACTGCTTCCGCCGCAGCTACCAGGATATGATGCTCTTTGAAGACCTGTAAGTTTTCAAGTTTTGCCTGCAAATACTCCGGCGTCCAGAACCCCACGATCTCCAGGTAAACCCTCCGGCCATCTACATGCTCCAACACAAAATCCGGTATAAATACTTTCTGTCCTTTTTGCAGGATGCCCCCTTCCCGGACCAACCGCCAGCCGTCCCTGGGTTCATCCCCCCATTTACCGGCAAAGGTCTCTTCATAACTGGAATCGAATTCTTCCGGTCCCGGCAGATGGCTTTTCAATTTGTCCGCGCTTGAAAGCTGGAACGCGGCGGTAAAACCCTTTCTCCTGGTTTGGATACGGGCTTCCATTTTCCAATCGTTGCAGGCCAGCAGCGCCGGGAGGAATTTGGCCATGAATATGCCGTACCGTCGTGTATTCCGCAGGATAGACGCGGGTCCCTCGAAAATAAACCGGTAGCGCCCCGGTTCCAGCGGCTGGATAGTATGGATCAACCGCGCCAATTTTGCATAGCGCAGGATGGTTTTGAAATCGCTTCCCACCCAGACCACCATCTTTACGGCCCGGAACAACGTTGCCTGGGCCTGCGCCACATTGTAACGGGATAAAAGCTCTTCGCCGCTCCCATAACCTTTAAACTCTTTTAAGCGGTGGCATTCCATTACATCGGCAAACATAGCCTCTTCGATTTGCGGCCAGTCTTTTTTCAATTCCGCGGCGATTTTTGCTTTCACTGTGTCTTCGCTGTGATCGAAAAGCCGGTCCACGGACCGGACCAGCGGATGAAACGGCGCCGCCAGCCGGAAGATATGTATGCGCAGCGCAGCCGACTTTTTGCCTTTATCATGGTCATATACGCTGGCGTCATCCAGCAGTTTGCAAAACGAATCGATGCGGCGCGGCGGGCATGCCGGTTCTTCCTTGAAAATCGCATGAACTTGGCGGTGAAGTTCTTTTCGCATTGTACCCTTGCCTTCCCGGTAAATTTCCAGCATCTGTTCCGCATAGCCGGCATAGTGCGCATGACTTTGGCGGGTGAGACGGTCCGGGAATATCCTGCCGTTTTTATATTTGCTGATGGCGTGTTCCCTGGTAAGCATCGCTTCTCCTTCTCTGACGTGAACGCTGCACTTCGCCGGTTTCTTCGCAGACCACTTCGTAAAGAATGCCCCGTTTATTGCCTTTTTTGCGCAGGATGCGGCCCAGCCGCTGCTTGGCCTGGCGCGAAGAGGTCCCGCCGCCAACCACCACAGCCACTTTGGCCCCGGGAATATCCACACCCTCATCCAGCACCATGTTGGCTACCAGGACCGGGTAGACGTTGTTTTTAAAACCGTCCAGCACTTCCATCCGTTCCCGTTTCCCGCAGTGGTTCAGCAGGCAGGGGACCAGGAAACGGCAGGAGATATCGCGGGCCATGGCATTGGAGCCCGTGAAAACCATCACGGGTTCCCCGATGTGAATGCGGAAGATATCTTCCAATACGCGGAACTTTTCTTCCGCGCGGTCCTGGATGGATTGTTTCAGGTAGAAGGCCGTTTGCACCGCCCGGGCTTCCGGGTCATTGGCTGTTTCCGCCATCAGGTCCAGCCAATCGAAAGAGGGGTCGTCTTTTTTTTTCAGGATTATATATTCGCGGACGCGGCGGGAGGCGGCGTTGTAACGTTCCTGTTCCTGTTGGGAGAGATGAACCGGGATACGAACGATATCGTAATCGGCCAGGGTTGTCCCGCGGACGGAAGCGATGGGCAGGTGATACACCAGGGGGCCGATCAAGCGATCGAGGTCTATATGGCGTTCGTCGGCCCGTTCGGGGGTGGCGGTGAGACCCAGGCGCATGGGGGCCGCGCTCATTAATGCGGCCTCGCGCCGGATTTCTCCCGGTAAATGGTGGCATTCGTCGAAAATAATCAACTGGAAATCGGCCCCCAGTTTATCCATGTGGATAAAGGCGCTTTCGTATGTGGTAACGGAAACCGGCAGGACATTGTAGATATTATCGCCGATGATGCCGGCGTCGTATCCCAGGCCGTTTAAGATGCGTCGCTGCCATTGGTACATCAAGTCGCGAACCGGGGACACGATCAACGTCGCAACCCCCAGTTCCCGCATGATATAAAGGGCCACTTCGGTCTTGCCGGTTCCCGTGGGCATGACGACGACGCCGCGTTTTCCCGGCATCCAGGCGTTTACTGCTTCTTTTTGTTCCGTTCGGAGGGGTGGGATTCGGGGGTTTTCCCAGCGGACCTGACGCCAGCGGGGGACGTTATCTTCGAAATGATACCCGGCTTCCCGGACCCGTTGGCATATTGTGGCATAATGGAGCGCATCGCAGCGCCAAACCCCCGGTTCCACGCGCGAATCATAGGTAAATGGCATGTCCCGCATGATTTCCATGAATATACCGGTTTTCCCGCGAACAATCGCCGCTTCCAGCGTACCTCTTACAAAAGACAATTTAAAAATAGTATCTGTATTAAGATTCATAAGCGCCTTTTTTTGGATAATTTACTACAAAATGGATAAAGAGTCAAGGCCCACGAAAAGAAAGAAGGTAAGAGGTTGAGAGGGTGTCGTGCCTTGGTGGCTATTTTCATGGTAGGCCAATTTTCCTTCCGCGGGGCTTGTATGGCGCCTTTTTTTTTGCTATACTATCCTGGACAGTAGGTGAAACAATGAAAAAACGATTTAATATAACGGGAGTATGTTTCCCGGAAGAACATTATATGGTGGATGTCTCCAACAAAATAAACGATATTTTTGCCATGGTTGACCAGGGCGATTATTTCGTCATTAACCGGCCGCGCCAATATGGGAAAACCACGACGCTCTACCTGTTGAACCGGCTTCTTAAAACGTCCGGTGATTTTTTTCCCATCAACACAAGCTTTGAAGGCATCGGCGAAGAGGGTTTTGCCAACGCGGCAGTATTTATCGATGCATTTTTCCTCTTACTGAAGGAAAAATTTTCATCCTCTGGCGATGACAAACTGGTGAAATTTATCGACTCCGAAACCCTCCCCGATCGCATCGATAAACTGGGTCTGTGGATCAACAAACTGGTTAAAGAATCCGGGAAAAAAATCGTCCTCATGATCGACGAAGTCGATAAAAGCAGCAATAACCAATTATTCCTGGATTTCCTGGGCATGCTGAGAAATAAATACTTGAACCGGCGTGAACCCGGGCAGTTTACTTTCCACAGCGTGATTTTAGCGGGCGTACATGATGTGAAAAGCTTAAAAGCCAAAATTAAAAAAAAAGATGAAGAACCCAAATTAAACAGCCCCTGGAACATCGCCGTCGATTTTAAAGTGGACCTTTCATTTTCTGTAAATGAAATTCAGTCGATGCTGGAGGATTACTCAACCGAACAACAGGTAACCCTGGATATTCCCTATTTTGCCGAACGACTGTTTTACCTGACCTCCGGCTATCCGTTCCTGGTCAGCCAGTTGTGTAAAATCATCCACGAAGAATTTTTACCCACCAAAAAGAATAGGAATGAATGGCAGCCGGAAGACCTGGATAAAGCCCTTCAAATCGCCCTTAATACCGATAATACCAATACCGAAAGTTTGACTCAAAACCTGGAAAATAACCCGGACCTGTATGAATTGGTTTTCGATATCATGATGAACGGGGCCGAATATACATTTAATCGAAATACACCCCTGATTCATTTTGGAGTGCTGTATGGTATATTCAAAGACGAAACCGGCAAAGTGAGGATTCACAACCGGGTTTACGAACAGATCATCTATCACTATATGGCCTCTAAATTGGAAATCACAGGGAAAGCAAAGTTCAATGACATTATCGCCAGGTATCTCGACGAAACCGGTGACCTGGATATCAAAAAGGTTATCCTGAAATTCCAGGAATTTATGAAAGAGCACTACAGTCAAAAGGACCGGGATTTCCTTGAACGAAACGGCAGGCTCCTGTTCCTGGCGTTTATCCGACCGATTCTCAATGGCCGGGGTTTTGATTTCAAAGAGGTCCAGGTTTCCGAGGAAAAGCGGTTGGACATCGTGGTGACTTTCGGCAGCCAAAAATACATTATTGAATTAAAGAAATGGTATGGCGAAGAAGCGCATGGGAAAGGATTAAATCAACTGAAGGATTACCTGGACCGACAGGACCAAAACCTCGGGTTTCTCATCATTTACGATTCCCGCCGCCAGAGCAATAAGATCGGCCAAAACGAGACGGTAAATATCGGTTCAAAACAAATCTTCATGGTTTGTGTGTAAGATTCAGACCCCCCATTTTTTTAGCGGGCGGCGCCCGCACCCTACTGTAGAACCATTGAAGGAGGTTAGGGATTCGTTGCATCATCCTGCTGATTTTTTTTCCGCAACGGGTATTGATTTATTTCAATTAAGTATTATAATTATTGGAGAGGTTAAAAGCAGCATGGATGTTTTAGGTTTGACCGAGAAAAAACAAGAAGGTGGTGTGTGATGAATACCGCACAATTAAAAGACCGGGTAGTCGACAAAATTTACGGTATAAATGATGAGGATTACCTGAACGCAATAACTAAAATACTGGATACCAGTTATCCGGCCAGGCAAATTTATCATTTGAATGGGAAGCAAAAATTACGTATTGAGCTTGGTCGGCGGCAAATTTCCGAGGGCGATCATATATCCAATGAGGAATTGGAAAAAGAAGAAGATAAATGGCTAAACGAGTAATTTGGTCGCGAAAAGCCAGGGACGATAGAAGGAAAATCCTCGAATATTGGGAAAAGAGGAATGGGGATAAAATCTACAGCAAGAAACTTGCGGCGCAATTCCGGAAAAAAGTGAAATATATAGTTCAATATAATTATTTAGGAACAGAAACTGATATGGAAAATGTGAGAGTGACTGTTTGCGGCAATTATTTGTTATTTTATGAGATCGATGAGAAGTGTGTTAAAATTCTGGCAGTATGGGACAACAGGAGAGACCCCGAAGATTTAACGCTCTATTAATGGAATGTCCTTCCTGGATTTCCGAAGCGATTCCCCAATACAGTTTGGGGTGGGGCGCTTTCTGGCTGTCCCCTAATCTCCAAAAGCGACGATGTTTTGCCGCGATGCGCGTAATGTCGTGCAAGCATCCTGCTTGCGTTTTTTTGCCTTTCAAGCGGGACGCTTGGGCTACATTTGCCGATTGCCAGAACCAACCTATACTTGACAAATGACAGCCCATGCCTTAAAATATCATCCATGAAGGAAAAACCAGCAGACCAACAGGAAAAAAAATATCAGAAACCGATACGCTATTTTGAACGGCGGGGCACTGTCAGCCCAGAGAAGTCCTATTATGTGGAGATAGATCGTGTCTTCAATAGCGAAAAGCAAGATATCAAAACCGTGGTGGACATGGGCCGCTACTTCTCCATTTTTGCGTCCAGGCAAAGCGGCAAAACCACCTTCCTGGAAAGACTGCGAGACAAATTACATAAAGACCCCACCTATGTTATGATATTATTGGACTTCCAGGAATATAATGATTTGGAACTATCCCAATTTTATACACTGCTTAAAAAATCACTCTATGAACAATTGATCAATAGACTGCAAAACGTGCAGTGCGAAAAAACCGGGGCGGTTCAAGAGTTCCTCCTGTCTCACCCACTGACGGACCATATCTCTTTCCACATGCTTT
The DNA here is from genome assembly GCA_026393835.1 of Candidatus Aminicenantota bacterium. Taxonomy (GTDB): domain Bacteria; phylum Acidobacteriota; class Aminicenantia; order UBA2199; family UBA2199; genus JAKAGC01. The sequence goes on from JAPKZK010000021.1 coordinate 116,801, forward strand.
TTGAGAGATTAAACCAGATACTGCAATATAAAAAAATAATCGTTTTTATTGATGAATTCGACGGTATTCCGATGTCTGCACTATCAGGGTTTCTGACTTCTTTGCGGGGACTCTATCTGAAATACAAACATACGGACCAAAAAGCCCTCTACTCCGTTGGACTGATCGGGATTCGTAATATAACCAAACTCATCGTGGGCGGCGTCTCCCCCTTTAACATCGCGGACCACATCGAAATCCCACCCTTCTCCTTCCAAAACATCCACGACCTCTATGCCCAATACACGGACGAAACCAACCAACCCTTCACAGAAAACGCGGTAAATAAAATCTATGAAGAAACCGCGGGCCAGCCCTGGCTGGTCAACCGCCTGGGAGCTATTCTAACGGTTCAGGTGAAACCGGAAACGGTCACGCCTATCGATGAAAAAGATGTGGAAAATGCAATCCAACTGCTGCTCAAAGAAAACAACGATCACTTCGATAACCTCTATGAAAAAGCGAAACTCTACAAGGAAACCTTCATCGAAATTGTGTTTGACCACGTGGAATACTACCCGGATGACGAGGACCAAGCGTGGCTGAAACAATATGGACTGATCAAAGAGATCGATAATAAAGCGGTGGTGGCCAATGCTATTTATAAAGCCCGATATGTCAAAACCTTTTTCCGTGAAGCCCGCGCCACCAAAATATTCGCCCCGGAAGATTACTCCCTGCCCAACCGGCATCTGGACATGGAAAGCCTGCTGCAAAACTTCAGCCAATACATCTCCCAAATTGGCGTCAAAGCCTTCTACGAAAAAGGAAAACCCTATGAAAAAACCGGCCAATTCCTCCTCACTGCATGGCTCTTTCAACTGGTTACCGGCAGCGAAGGTTCGTTACAATACGAGGTGAACACCGGCTTGGGCAGAATGGATATCCTCATCTCCTATAAAGGAATTAAATACATTATCGAAACAAAAGTAAACCATCTGGACGATATCTCCATCATCCGCACCGATGGCGTCCGCCAATTGGCGCGAAAATACCTGACTACTGAAATGGTCGCGGAAGGGTTCCTGGTTATCTTCGACACCCATACCCAAACCGGCGCCTCCTGCAAACCTTCATACTTATATGAAGGTAATAAAAAAGTGACCAGCTTCACCATCGGCATCGGTCGCAATGAATTAAAAAAAAGTCCCCGGATTAAAAAAGATAAAACCTCCAGCCCACCAATGAACAGGTAAAAAGGTGGAAAAAAGGGACAGGCAGAAAAAATCTTAAGCGATTATCGCAGTCAATATACATCGCTTGAGCTTCAAAAGAAAGCCCTTGAATGGCGTGAGAGTTAAAACGTGTACCTGGTTGATACAAATATATGGCTGGGAAGGCTTCTTGGACAGGATAAATCAGAAATAGTCGAGAAATTTAAAATCTATTTTGACGACGCCTATCAATATACGGCAGCTCAAAAGTTCAACTTTACCGTAGTGAGCTTTGATAAAGACTTCGACAGAACGCCTTCGGGAAGAAAAACACCCCAGGATATCTATCAACGAAAAAAGAAGAAATAACGTGATAGGATACGGGACAGGCCAATTTTCAATATGGCCAGGGATTTGAATAACCTGGGGTTTCTGGTGGCCGAAGGCAATAGTTGGTGGTAAATTCAAACATCATTGGCAGTTGATTAAAAAATCCGGGCATGTTATAATTCTTTTATGAAAGAAGAGAACGAACCTTATCGCCAGTATGTCGCCTTTATCGATAGACAAAAAGAACTGACTGATTTAGGGCTTTTTATTGATAAACAACCTTCGGAAATTCTTTTTGTCCACGGCCCGAAATCTTCGGGAAAAACAACCCTACTCTACAAATTCCTCGAACAAATCCAAAAGGAACAAAAATTGAATGTTAAGTTCTTGGATTTGCGAGAAACTTTTACCAATGTATATGAAGATTTTCTTAAAACTTTTTTTCTTGTTGAAACAAAAGGAGAAAAAAAAGAAACCCTGTCATCTAACATTAATGTCGGTTTTTTTAAAATCGACTCCACCGTGGAAAAGAAAATCCTGGAAAAACGGGCCGATCCTTTTAAAGTCATGAAAGCAGAATTACTGGAACTTACCCGGCAAGGGATTAAACCGGTTTTAATCATCGACGAACTCCAGGCCCTGGATAAAATTTACCTCGATAATGACAAAGAACGTCAATTGATTACGGCGTTATTTAATTTTTTCGTGGCCATGACCAAACAGGCCCACCTGGCCCACATTATCATCGCTTCTTCGGACGGGTATTTCTTAAATACCGTGTTTACCGATTCTAAACTTAAAAAGTGTTCCAGGTTTTATAAGGTGGATTATCTCGCTAAAAAAGATGTTATGGAGTGGCTGTTGAACCTGGAAAAATACTCGAAAATAAAGGATTATACCCTGGCTGAAGCAGATGCGCAAAAAATATGGGATACGGTAGGCGGCAGCATGTGGGAAATCCAGTATTTATTGACGGAACTTTTCGACAATCCGCTCGATGACGTATTAAGCCTCTATAAAAAGAAAATCAAAGGGATGATTAAATATTATATCGGGATGGATATGCGCAAAGAAAAAATCCTGGAGGTTTTTTTGAAAAAGGAAACCGCGGATATTAAAGATTTCGCGCCCCTGGGAATAGTAACAGGTGAGTTGGAAGGACTTTTACAGGATATGGTCCGTAATAATATCCTTTATTTTGATCCTACCGAAGCAGTATATTATCCACAGGGAAAAAGCTACTACTGGGGAATTCGCCTCTATTTCGGACATTAAGAACCCGCCTTACGGACAAACACGGACCATTAGCCGCGAAGAACTCGAAGACACACGAAGAAAAGCTATTGTCCACAGATTACACTGATGACGCTGATTACACTGATTAAAGACTTTTTATTTTCAATCTTCGGAATCTGTGGTTCAGACATTTCCTTGCTAGTTCGCCCGTTTATTGGCTATTGGCCGGAGCCTCTGATGCTATAAAAAACGTTCCACCGGGACTTGAAATAATTGACAGAGCTTTTTGGCCACCTCTTTGCCGATAGTACGTTTCCCATTTTCCAAATCGGATATTTTTTGCCTACTAAATTTCCCCAATTTCCGGCCTAGCTCTTCCTGGGTAAGTTCCGCATTTTGCCGGTAAATTTTCAAAACCTCACCGGGAGTTGTAGTGGAATTTATTTTTTTATACCAGTCTGTCTCAAAAATATTGACCATATCTTCGTCTTCCATTGGAACATCGTACCCTTTTTCAGGGTACATGTCAACAAGAAAATCAATGTGTTTTTCTTTAGTGTCACCTATCGCCACCAATGATTTGGATGAATTAGTGCAGAAAGGCAAAGGCTTGTTCGAAAACACAGGTACAAGAAGTCCTGGGACATATTATAAAATTAAGAAGGGCAATAATTAGATACGGTCCCCTGTTAATACAAATGTATTACGCATCATAGAGAACGCTTTTCGCGCATGTATTAGTTACAAAGGGGGAAAATGACTTCCCGCGCAACGATAATGACCTCCCGCACAACAATAATGACTTCCCGCGCAACGGCAATGAACTCCCGCGCAACTATAATGACTTCCCGCACAACGATAATGTCCCCCCGCGCACAGATGAAGTTACCCCGCGCACAGAACTAGTTCCCCCGCGCACGGATGCAGTTTCCCCGCGCACAAAAGTAGTTTTCCCGCGCACAAATAAAGTTACCCCGCGCACAGAAGTAGTTTCCCCGCACATAGATGAAGTTCTCCCGCGCACAGAAATAGTTTCCCCGCGCACAAAAGTAGTTTCCCCGCGCACAGATAAAGTTCTCCCGCGCACAAAAGTAGTTTCCTCACGCAACGTATTTATCTTAATTTGCCATGAGAATGACTTCCCAAAGGCGCTTTTTAACTTACTTTGCAGGATAAGCGATCTCCCTTGCCGGGTTTTCGTTTTCCCGCGGCAAATAATCGTTTTCCTTTTTAATGATAACATCATACCTTGCGATGATTTATTCCTAAATTCATCATCAACTATTGCCTTCGCGGCTAATTTTCTTCGTGTTTATCGGGGTAATTCGTGGGCTGTGCTAGAGCCTATCCGAAAAGGTATGCACGGGGCGTAAATTGGTAGGGAACAGGCATTGCCTGTTCCTCAAATGCCCAGTTGGAACAGGCTTAATGTACCGAGTTTACCAATATCCCCGCGGAAAGCATTTCTTTTATTTGAGAAATAATCTCCGCTGTTATAAAGCTTTTCTCTTCCGCTGAAATTTCACCAAATGAATCGATAATGGACGGGAAGGCATCTCTCACTTTCTTACTCTCCCGGAATTCCACCAATATTACATAAGCAAATGAAGATAATATACTCTCTGTTACACCTTTAGCCCCTGCCTTTAAAAGTACAAAAAACGACTGGGGTTCCCGACCTATATTTTTAAGCCATTGCTCCGCTGTTTTTTTTAAATCCCAATCCCATTGGCAGGCATGAAGACGCACATCCGCATCCAATTTTAGGGATAGATCGAGTATTTCCGCGGCCCCCAGCGCCTGCCACTTTTCCGCCCCGCGCCGCTGCAGCCTTTCCTTGATATATAACAGGTTGTGACTGGGGATACCTTCATCCATTTTTTTTATCTCCATTTCCAGGCCGGCAATTTCGGACATATATTCCCGCTGGTTCACCGGTAGGGAAAGAATAGCCAGCCGCAGGAAATCATTGAACCGGTTCTTCAAGACATGTTTCTCTTCTTGCCCCCCTTCATCCTGTTTAAAAAAATCATCCAGTTGCCGCGGTAGAAGCGTTTCGGCCAGGGCGATGCTTCGTTTGAAATAACGGTTTAAAACCATTTTCTTGATCCCGGGTAAAGAGATAGAGATATAAGGCAGAGTAAGAGTCGGCGGTTTGCCGCCGGCGGCGCAGCCCCCAACCACAGGAAGCAAAATAGAAGGAACTCTCTGTGGTTCCAATACCCTCAAATAAAAATAACCGATGCCGGGGTCGCCCCTGAAAAAACTGGAATTCCCCGCTCTATTATCAAAGCGGAGGCCCGAGGGATAATAGTTATGTTCTTTCCGGTAGGCCAGGGTTTTTACAGCGATGGCTTCCGCCAGGGTTAAGTAATAAGGGTCATTAAATATTGCGGCGCTTTGCAGGAAAAGTTCGGCATTCCCGGTTTCGCCTTCCGACAGTGTGAACATGGGAAATATTGGCTCATTTTCCCCACCCTGGCGCATGGTCCGGGCGATGGCGTTCTTTGCTTCTTGCTCATATATGGGTTTCTTTAATAATTCGAACGCGCGTAAACGGGTGAGCCCGATGCCGGCGGCGCCGTGCGCCCAGTAATTGACATCGCCGCCCCTGGTAAAGAAATCCAGGTTCCCTTCCAGGTAAGCGGCTTCATGGGCTTTATAATCCTCATATTTGTGGAATACCTTGCGTAAATCCCGCCAGTTTTGAATCGACTCATCATAAAAACATGACTCATACAAAAACGCCTGCTGGGCCAGCCAGTAGAAGGCCTCATTGTTAAAATACCGCCCCAGTTCCAGCAGCGTGAACCCGATGCCGGCCGCGCCGTTGCCAAAGCCGCACAAACCGTTGATGTTTTTATTCGAGCGGTCCCAATAGACGCCTTTGGGACCGGGGTGAGAATTCTCAAGTAAATAACGGATAAAAGGTTCCATTTTTTCCAGCAGCCATTTTTCCCCCGAAGCGCAATGGAGATGGAGTAAACCCAGGATCGTTCCCGAAGCCCCGTTAAGCCAAAAACTCACCAGGCGGGAATCATTTAAAAAATCGAGACAATCTTCGGCAATGGACAATGCCCGCTGGAGATACCGGTTCTCTTTGGTGGTTTCAGCCATTTTTAAAAAGGTATAGGAAACGCCCATGCGGCCATTTAAGAAGCTGTAAAAAGCCGAAGGTTCGCGGCGGCATTGGTAATCCAGCCAACGTGCGCCTTCGCCGGCGGCGTCCAGGTATTTTTCTTTTTGAGATACTTTATAGAGTTCAATGAGAAAGAGCGCCACGCCGGAGACGCCGGTAAAAATATCTTCCAGTTTATAAGCAGTAAGGCTGTTATCTTTTTCTATAGTCGTGATATTCCATGACATACCGTTCTCATCGCGGTGGGCGATGGTTAAAAGGTTATCGCCGATTCGTTCGGCTTCGGTTAATATTTCGCTCCTGATTTTATCATCCATTTTTAATCTCCTGGGAAAGTTAAGGATTAAAAATAATATATTTTTTTTCTCAAGTCAACCCTAAAAAAATATTGCATTGAAATTAAAAATGAGATATAATGACGGCATCCAAAAAATCAACATAGGAGGAATAAATGCCTAAAAAAACCAAACTTAACATTCAAGATCTAAAGGTACAGAGTTTTGTCACATCATTGGAAGAAGATTCCAAATCAAAGGTTAAAGGTGGTTTGCCTTACACCTGCAATACCTGTAACATGGATTGTTCTTACACTTATCTCTGGGTCTGTCCCCCCACTGAAACCTTTGATCCCAACTGCCGCACAGCTTGTATTTGTACTAACCAGCAAGCGACTTATTGCCCCTGTTTATAGTCGATTTGGGAGTGTTTAAAACGGATCGTTGTTAATTCAAAAGGCCGGTTAAATGTTTCTCAACTTTAACCGGCCATTTTTTCCCAAATGGGTAGTCGCAATCTATGGAAAAAAAACGTGTATTGAAAGTCGAAATTATATATAATGATGGCATCTAAAATCAAAAAATATAGATAGGAGGAAAAAATGCCCAAAAAAATCAAACTTAACATTCAGGATCTAAAGGTACAAAGTTTTGTCACATCGATGGACGATGATTCCAAGGCAAAGGCTAAAGGTGGCGCGAATATACCCCTAACTTGCAATACCTGTGATCTGTGTTCTTGGACTTATGTTTGGTACTGTCCCCCCTCTGATACCCTTGTGGAGTGGTGTCACTCAGCTTGTCATTGTACTGTCCTGGCAGCGACTTATTGCCCTTGCGTATAGTCGCTTGAGAATGTTTAGAAAGAATTACTGTTAATTTCAAAAGGCCGGTTAAATGTTTCACAAGTTTAACCGGCCATTTTTCCTCCTTAACGACATGAAAATACGACTCTTAACTTACAATCTCGCCATGCTCCCTGGCCCATTTGGAACAGCAAAAGAAAAACGGGCGGAAGGATTTGTCAAAAAAATTATGAAAAAGCCCGTCTACGATATCATCTGCCTCCAGGAAATTTTCGCTGAAGATATCCGCGCTTATCTAACCCGCGGCCTTCAAGCGAATTACCCTTATATTGTCGATAAATCCGGCAGCCTTAATCCTTTAAACCAGGACAGCGGCCTGTTTTTTGCGTCTAAATTCCCTATTTTGCGCCATACTTTCCGGGAATTCCGCGACAAGAGCTTGCTTACGCCGGATGTAATTGCCGATAAAGGAATATCGGCCGCCTACTTCCAATTCGGCCCCGCTGCCGGCGCCGCCGGCGCCACAATCCTGCGCGTCTTCCTGACGCACCTGCAATCCAGGGAATCCGAATTTAAAACAAGAGAAAAACAACTGTCCCAAATCCGCGGGTTTATCGCCCGTTCATCAACCCCTGGAAAAAAGAGGAAGGACCCCGCGAAAATCCATACCATTCTCGTGGGAGATTTTAATGTCGCCGGCGATAACGGCGAAGAATATAAAAAAATGTTGGACCTGCTGCATTATCCCAGGGATCTCTTCCGTGAGAAAAACCCCAAAAAGAAAGGTTTTTCCTGGAATTCGCAAGAGAATCTTTTTCTAAAAAGTGTCTATCAAGACGATACCGATATGCAGCGGCTGGATTATATATTTACCTATGACCATATACCCTATGCACACAAGAAACAGGGACGCGAAAGCGTAAAACTGGGAAAAGTCGTCTGTCACTCCTGCGGCATATTCAGACCGAAACTGTCGGGCAACCCGGGCGAGCTCCCGGGTAAGTGCGATCTCTCCGACCATTACGGGGTAGAAGCCGTCATCGAGATCCCAGGCTAAAGGATAACGGCTAACGGCTAACGGATTTTTACTTTACTATTTTCTATTTTCGGCGCCACTGACCATCCGGGTTCTGCAGCCAATGCCCCGGGCTGGCCAGGTTGGCAATTTGCAGCGCCCGCCGTTTGCCCACTTCCAGCGACGTGATGTTGAGACCCCCGGCAATCTCCTGGTAGACGGTTTCCCGGTCTGTATTTTCAGCATTCACTATTTCATTTTCCTTCGCGTTCACTTGCCCACGGACAACCAGTTTTCCCACATTGTTTTCGCCCACTTTCTCCTGGTTTTTCAATGCATCGATGGCCGGTTTCCGTTGTATAAACCGCTCCTTCAATGCCTGCGTCTCGGCCGTCAAAAAAACAGCCGCCAGGAACAACCCGATAAAAATCAGTACATTCCTTTTTGAGTTCATTTCTTTCCCTCCTCTACCGCCGGCTTTTCATTTTTTTTGTCAGCGCCGGAATTGTCGATATCGCCAAAGAAATCATTCAATGCCTTATCTACTTTCACGGTTATTTCGACGATCACATGAATCGGTTGGATGGTTATATCATGTTTCATCTTGATGCAACCGGGAAAGATGAATAAAAGGCAAAGAAAAGAAAAAAACATTTTATTCTTCATCTTGTATCTCCTTTACAATTTTATTAAATTTTTATTTTTTATCAGGGCATTTTTTTATCCTGGGAATATATTTTCATTCCGCCCTTCATGAGGCGCTTCAAATCCAGGTCGTTGAAGCGGAGTTCCAGGAGCAGCCCTTTCAATTCCAGGTTACGCTTGCCCCCTTTTTCACGGACAATGTCCTTGCTTTTGGTATCATAGGTTAAAGGCAATTTCCGGGCAGGTACGCCATTAATATAAGCCGTAATATTTAACTTGTCATTTAATATGTTTGTGTTGATTTTCAACTTGATCCACTCATAATTAAAATCCTTTATTGCTTCTTCCACCAGCAGCACCCCGCCTGAAATCGCGTCGCTTCTAAGAAACTTGATATTTCCGCCTACACCGGGGGTCGAATAGAGGTAGCCGTCGCGAAAAACCGGGATGCCGTCGGAAAGTCCGACAGTTATCATGCCGTTTAATTCCGCGCCGCCTGATGCAATTTTATCGCCCTGCAGTGCATTCACCATTTTGGCAAAATCGATGCGGTCGCCATACAGGGTGACTTTCAATTCCTCTCCCTTTAAATCGAAACGCAGCGGTTGTAACAATATTCTCCCACCGCTGAAAGCAAATTCACCCCCTTCGATATATATGGAATCGGCGCTGATGATTTCAAAAACCAGGTGACCTTCATTCAATTGCATCCCGGAAACATCCACACTCTTAAAATCGATGCGCTGCGAGACCCCTGTTTGGAAATCCAGTAAATCCGAGAAGAGTATCTCCGCCTTCATACCCCGGCATTTAAGACCCCCCGTATCGCTTTCCATTTCCAGGTCGCGGAGATTCAGCCGGGCGCGGCTGGTTAAATTTCCTTGTAAAAAAGAGACGGTCCCCGTCCCGGATATATAACCCGCCCACCGGTACCCGGTTAAAGCGGGATGCAACCGGCTCAATTGGGAATCCCTTGTTATTTGTATTTCCGGTACTTCCACTTGCAGTAAAGCGTCGATCCCGGTTTGCGGTTCCAGCCATTGACAGGTCCCGTTTACCTGAATCTTTAAAGCCTCTACCGGGGTATGGGCGGTCCCGGAAAAATCGACGCCATTTTCCTTTTGTTTTAATTCCCCGCTTAATTTCCCCAGATCGAGATCCCCGAGTTTAAGGGAGGCGATAGCCCAATTGCCGGGATTCAACCCGGCGGTAAATGGGTACTGCCAGGACGCATCGATGCCAATCCCTTCGGCGGCGATGCCGTTCGTTTGTTTCACCCGGGCAGCGGTCATCTTCAGCCTTCCCCCGCCGGTCCAATTTTTCCCGTCGGCGGTCTCGATACTGTTTTGAGAAAGGATGTTCCCGGCGGAAAACACCTTATCTTCATATTGGATAGCCACACCTTTTAATTCAACATCCAGGCGGTTTTTAATAGTAGTTCCCTTGCCTGTAGATGCAAATGACAGGGCCAGGTTTTCCATCCCGGCTTGAATCGTTTTCGTATTTTTCGTGGCGAGAAAAACCTTGCCCCGGCCCTTGCCGTCTAAATTCCATTCGGCGCCTTTATCATTCGACCGCACCGTGACATTTCCCTTGATCTCCAATTTCCCTTCCATCTCCAGGGCCGGGGATAACCAGGAGACAAAGCCGGGGTCGATGGCGCATTCGTAAGACCCCCGGACCTGCATTTGGCCGGCAGCCAACGAAGCTGTCCCTGCGAAATCCTTGAAACAGATGCCCGGCGGCTGCTGAAATCTCAGTTCCGCCAGCTTAAATTGCAGGGCGTCTAACCGGCTGCCGTCGATATCCAGATCGAAAGGAATTTCAATTTTGAAATTCTTATCATTAATGCCTTCAAACCTTAGTTTCATCCTGACATCCTGGGGCAGCAGATTTTGGTCCAGTTTAAAATCGAGATTAACAGACCCTTTTAAATTTCCCCCGGGGAAACCGGCGGAGAAAGCCGGGATTGCCAATGAAATATGACTGTCCCGGATACCCCAGTCAGCCACATTTATTTCCGCCTTCAGTTGCACCCGCGATTTCAGCCATTGGAAGAAGGTAATATTAAAATCGTTGAAATACTTTTCCAGGTGGGCGTCATCGGCGGCGACGGTAATGGCGCCGGCGCCGGAATCCATATTCAATGTCCCCTTAACGGCAATGGCTTCTCCATAGGGAGTCAAATCCATTGAGAAGGAGACCATCCGGTCCGCTCCGCCGGTTACTGCCGACAATGAAAAGGGGATAGCCAGCGATCGTCCTTCCCAGTCCACCTGGATAACAGAGGAATCGATTTCGATCCGGTTAACCGGCAGGGTCGGTTTCCCTTCGCTTTTAGTATTAAAAAGCGGCTCCAATCCTTTAACGGTTATACCTTCCTTGCCGGCGGCCACATTCAATTTCATCCCGCTTATTTCGATTTTCCGTACCCTGCCTTTAAGTAAATCGATCCAGGAGAAATCCATGGCCAGGGTGGGAATGATTAAATCCGGGTTCCCGGGCTCCCCCAGGCTTAAACGCCGGATATCCAACTGGTTGATCCCCACATGCCGGACGGTCAGCCGGGGGTCTTTAAGGCCCAGCTCTTTTAAGGAATCGCTTAAATAGGATTCTACCAGCGAGGGGAGGAAAAGGAAGAAAAAAAACAATAGAACAATCACCGCCGGCAAAAGAATTTTAAAAAGTTTTTTTTTATCGACTGGTTTCTTCATCATATTACCATTTTTTAACGGAGTTCCTGCTCCGGGAAAATTCTACCATATTGATTTTTTTTCGTCAAATAGCGTCTGCGATCCGCGGCAATTCTTATTTTGGTTTAAAAAAAGGAATTTTAATTGGGTAGGCTTTTTTAATCACCGTTTCTTCGTATATTTGTTCAATAGGATCCCGGCCACGATCAACGTCGCGCCCAACACGGACGATAAATGAATCCGCTCCCCTACAAAAATATGAATGAAGATGAAGGATATAAAAGGCACTATATATATAAGTATGGCGATATTCACCGTCGCGTCCGCCAGTTTCAACGCCCTGACCCACAAGGCAAACGCCAACCCCATTTCGAAAAGACCGATATAAAACGCCCCCAGGATTCCTTCCACCACAGACGCCGGCGATCTTATGGGATAGATAAAAATGATGCTTAACAGGATGAATCCGAATCCGAAAACAAAATTTAAAAACAAGCGCAGCACGCCATCCAGTTTATCCTTTACATTCAATACCCAGTAAAAAGACCAGATCAACGAACTGCCTACCGCCAACAAAACCCCCAACGGGCTGTCGATATGAAAACCGGAAAGGTTCCCTTGCGTTGAAATCACCACCACCCCGGCAAAGCAAACCAGCAGCGCCAGCATATCGATAAGCCTTACTTTCTGCTTTAAAATAGGGATGGAAATCAGCACCAGTACGATGCCCCAGATCATGTTCAGGGGTTGGGCCATTTGCGCCGGTAACAGGGTATATGCTTTAAATATCACCAGGTAATACAAAAACGGGTTCAAAAATCCCAGCAGTGCGGAAAACAAATAATCTTTAGCGGTTAATGTTTTGAGCAGCGCGATCCGCCCCTGCGCCGCCAGGATAACAAAAAGAGCAGCGGTTGAAAAGAACGTGGAATACAACAGGAGTTCGATAACGGACAAATAGCGGAGCGACAGCTTAAACGCTGAAGCCACCGTGGACCAAAATAAGACAACGGTGAGGGCCAACAAGTATGATTTGGTTTTATTCGTCATGAAGGGATAACCATACCTGAACCGCGAGTAAATGTCAACAAATTCCGAGTGGTAGGGCCGGGGGCCCTGGTCAATAAACGGGCGAACACGGAGACACAGCGGTTCGCCCTTAAATTATAAATTATAAACGATAAATGATAAATGATAAACGCAAAGTTGTGTCCCGCGGACGATATCTATTAACGCCTACGGCGAAAAAAAAATGCCCATAGGGCGCCATCATTTTTCATTTTTCGTTTTTCGTTTTTCATTTATAATTTATCATTTTTCATTTATAATTATTTTCTTTTCTTCATCTCCGCCTCAAATTCCTTCTCTCCCCAATCCTTTTTTAATATGCCAAGATTATTCTCTGCAATTTGTGCTTGCGGTGACCCGAGTTCGGTTAGTATTGAAAAGGCGATCTGGTAATTTTCAAAGGCTTCGGGATATTTCTTTTGTTGGTGATAAATCATGCCGATATTGTTCAGGGATGCGGCCACCCCGGCCCGGTCGCCCAATTCTTCTTTGATCTTCAACGACTGCTCATACTTCTCCAGCGCCGCCGCATAATCGCCCCGGCCTTGTATCAAGAGGTAGATATTTTCGACTGTCCCCTACTTCGCCTACTTCCCTCCCGGTGGTTTTGCCGCTTCCGGGGGTCGAGAAGCGATATAAAGCACCCTTTGCGTCGCTTCCGCGGGTCGGGAAGCGATATAAAGCACCCATTATGTCGCTTCCGGGGGTCGGGAAGAGATAGGAAGTAGCCATTATGTCGTTTTTGGTGGTCGGGAAGCGATATAAAGCACCCATTATGTCGCTTCCGGGGGTCGGGAAGCGATAGGAAGCACCCTTCCCGTGGCTTCCGGAGGTCGGGAAGCGATAGGAAGTACCCTTCCTGTGGCTTCCGGTGGTCGGGAAACGATAGGAGAGGATTAAGGGGCAGTCAAATTTTTTCCTCCCTATGATAAAATTTCTCTTCACGACCTTGACAAATTTTGCCCGTTACCCTAAAATGACGGTATGAAGGATAACCCGGAAAATATAATCGACAAACCGTATCGAAAACCGCTGCGAGTGTTTGAAAAATCAGGCGTAGTCAAACCTGAAATGTCCTATTATGTTCCCCTGGATAATGTGGTCAACTCCGATAAACAAGATATCCGCACCATGATCGACCTGGGACGGTATTTTTCCATGTTTGCCCCGAGACAAAGCGGTAAAACAACATTTATAGAAGCAATCCGCGAAGATTTGCACAAAGATAAAACCTATGTGATCATCATATTGAGTTTCCAGAAGTATAAGGAACTGGACAAAAACCGGTTTTACTCACTGGTCGAAGAGGATATCTATGGGCAATTGATAACCAGGTTAGAAGAAGTCGCATGCGAAAAAACCGAAACGGTGAAACGATTTTTAGAACAGCATCATCTGGTGGACCATATCTCCTTCAGCAAGTTATTCGAGGAATTAAACCGGCTCATTCAATTCAAAAAGATCATTATTTTCATCGATGAATTCGACGGTATCCCGTTGAGCGAATTGGGGAATTTCCTGGCTGCCTTAAGGGACCTGTATCAGAAATACAAAGGAATCAAACAAAAAGCCCTCTATTCCGTCGGCCTGGTGGGAATTCGAAATATAACCAAACTCGTGGTCGGCGGCGTGTCGCCGTTTAATATCGCAGACCATGTGGACTTACCGCCCTTTTCATTAAATAATGTTCGCGACCTCTATTCCCAATATACGGCAGAGACCAACCAACCTTTTACCGAAGAAGCGGTTAAAATGGTTCACGAAGAAACCCAGGGTCAACCCTGGCTGGTCAACCGGCTGGGTGCACTCCTGACAGTGAATATTAAACCCGGCACGAAAGAACCCATCGATGATAAAGATGTCGAAAAGGCCGTTCAACTCCTGCTGAGAGAGAAAAATAATCACTTCGACAACCTTTTTGAGAAGGCGAAATTGTATAAAGAAACATTCGTCGAAATCGTTTTCGATAATGTCGAATACCTTGCTTACGATGAGGAACAATCATGGTTGGAGCAGTATGGATTAATAAAGGATGAAAATCGACATGCGGTCGTAGCCAATAATATATATAAATCCATATTTGTTAAAACGTTTTTCAAGGATAGGTTGGTGAAACATGCGAACCACGGGACTACCCGGTAGGGGATAAGAAAGTGGCCGGGTTCATCATTGCCATCGGGCGAAACGATTCCGAACGGACATAATCGCTTTTTATAAAGGAAAGAAGACAGGCAGAAAAATTCACCCTTCGCGGCTATTTTTGTGGGAGTTAAGAAATAGAACCCTAATAAAGTAGCCACGGACAAACACGGACGGACACGGAAAAAAACAGGAGTTGGTCACTGCAAAGAGCTCTTTCCTCAATGTCGTCTGCCGTTTGATCGAGACGATTAAGGGGCACTCAAAATTTTTCCTCCAGGGATTTTTTTCTTCGCGGTCCTTCGCGTTCTTCGCGGCTACCTTCATGGCAGGCGAGCATCCCGGCAATGCGATGAACCATCCCTGGGAACAAAAATCGCTTCCTCTTCATGAAATTTTCCATCTCCTTGAGACAAATTTTGGTCCTCACCATGAAATTTTCTATCCTGTCGAGACAATTTTTCATCCAACCCAGGCGATTTTGTGTCCGGTTGATGCATATATGCGACAACATCAAGCGATCACGCATCCTCGAGAGACAATATCGCCTCTTCCTCATGCGTTGATCCATCCCGTCGAGACAAATTTTCATTCAACCCAGGCGATTTTGCATCTTCGAGAGGCTTCGTCGCCTCATTACCAGGCGATCACGCATCTTCCTGGGGCGATGTCGGGTCTTAAGGAAGCGATTTCGCTTCTTTTTTAACGGTAGGGCCGGGGGCCCTGGTCAATAAACGGGCGAACTCTTCTTTTCTTCTATCTTTTTCCGCTCTTCCTCGCTTCCTCGCTTCCTGTTTTTTCTTCATCATTCATCATTCCATTTTTCTTATTTTTTTCTCACCTTCTCACCTTCTCTTTTTTATCGCGCTCTTCGCGGCTCATAAAAAAAAATGGTTTTTAGATGCTCCCTCCAGCTTGATTTTTCCTTTCTTTTCCTGTAAAATCTTCTCTAATGAAAAAAAAAGGAAGTTTTTGGGTGTAATGTAAAATGTGAGGATAAACATGGGAAGCGTTGAAAAGAAGGACATTTTAAAAGTCGCCGAATTTTTAGGAATGGGTTATTACCGGGTAAAGGAGAGTGGGGAATTCGTAGAAGCCAGTCCGTTTGCCAGGAAACTCTTTGGTATCCCCCAGGATGAAACCGATTTATCGAAACATTCGATTGAAAAGCTCTACATATTCCCGGCGGAAAGAAAACTGAGAATCGATAACTTGAAAAAATCCATTGGCACTCCCATGACCCATACCCTTTCAATCAGGGTCAACGGTGAGTACAGACTTTTGTTTGATCAATGCTGGTGCCAGCAAGAAGCCGGAGGAGAGATATTTATTGCTGGTTTAGCCAAAAATATCGAGGATCGGGCTATATCCGGCAAAATGTTTGACGAATTCCCCCTGGGCTTATATCAGTTGGATGAGGAAAAGAGAATTGTGAATTTCAATAAAAAATCATTGAAAATATTTGGGTATAATAAGAGCGATGAGGGAAAATTACTTGGCAGAAATATTGTGGAATTTTATGTAAACCTGGAAGAACGGGAGGCATTTAGTAAAAAGCTAGAAAAAGAGGGTCATGCCAATGATGTATTAAAGTTCAGGAATGTCAAAAATGAAGTGATCGAACTGGAATGCTTTACAGAGCATCACAACGAATTGAAGATGGCCAGTTGGGGTGTAATCCATGATGTGACGGAACAGCAGCGCTATTTCAGGGCTCTGGATAAAATGCCCACCGGTTACTATTATATCGAGTATAATCAAGATGCGAAAAAGAGGCATCATGGAACAATTAAGCAATGCAATGAGAAGTTTGCCAGTATTATGGGGGTTGAAAATAAAGGGAAGCTAATCGGAGACGATGTGACGAAGTTTTATGCCAGTAAAGAAGACGGGGAAGAATATTTCAGGCTCCTGGATGAAGCGGATAAAAAGGGGGAACCTGTTCTGAATCACCGTTTTCGAATAAGGCGAGCCGATAACGGAGATATCAGTTACGTTGCCATCGATTCGCACTTGGTCAGAGAACATGGGAAAGTTATCGGGAGAGAAGGAACCCTTCGAGATATCAACAAACAGGTGGAATTGGAGGAAAAAGTCAAAACTCACGAAGAACGGTTGAGTAAAATTACTGCGGATATCAATAACCTTATTCATACATTCATGCATCCAGTTCTTAAGTTTTCCGGGCATTCCGAATTATTTCACCAATTGGGAACTATAATTTATAAATCGATAAGACACAACGAACCTGGCAGAACTAATTTGCATAACTTGGGAAAAGAACTGGCGGAGAAACTTAAGGGAATTCAAGCCAGTCTTAACTATTTATCAGAAAATTCGGAAAATGCTGCTGATTTGAAGCCAGTAATTGAAAAAATAATGAATGTCTTCGATTATGAACTGAACCGGGCGGAAGAGAGTAACATCCTGTTGGATAAAGCAATTAGAGATGCCGCTTTGTGGATACTGGAGGAGCTGGAACTAGCCGGTTTTTTCAATGGGAATACTAAAATAGGAGTGACTGGAAACGTAATCACAGGCGAATTTGTCGAATACCTGGAAAATATATTATTCGAGTACTTAATACGAACAGCGGGCATTTTAAAGGGTGAGACTCAAGCGATGAGACGTGAAGTCGAGGCGCTTCGCAGGTATATTACTTTTGAGGAGAAAAAAATATATACCTATAGAAGGCATAATTTGAAAAAGGTCATAGAGGAAAATATTGAACTTTTTAAGCCGATCCTGGCGCAAAAAGATATTGAAACAGAGTATCAACTCACCGGCGATCTCAATGTAATGATATCGGAAAATGATATCGATCGCGTTATTTGCAATTTATTCCACAATGCCAGCAAATATTCCGACCATGGTCCCGGCAGATTCGTAAGAGTTAAGTCCAGGGAATTACAACGAGAAAACGCTGTGGAATTAAGTATAAACAGTTGTGGCACCCCTATTAAGAAGGATGAGATCGATAACGGTGACATTTTTAAATTCGGTTATCGGAGTGAATTTGCATATAAAATGGACCGGGACGGCACAGGCGTCGGTCTTGCCGATGCAAAAGAAGTTATTAACGAACATGGTGGTGAAATTACTGTCACAAGTGAACCTATGAGAGATGATGGGGACCCCCGTCAATATAAAGTTCCATACATCACAACGGTTACTATAAAATTACCCAAATCCGGAAAGAAATAAGGAGACTATAAAATGAAGAAAGCGTTATGGGTGGAAGATCAATTTGAAGACCTCATGGACTATTCCAGCCGGTTAGCCAGGATCGATTACCTGGTGGAACCGGTAAAATCTGTTTCAGAGGCCCTGAAAAGGCTGGAAAAACAGGAATATGCCGCCTATATTTTCGATTTGAAAATTCTTCCCGGGGATGACCCGGAGTGGCAGGCCCTGGATGAAAGAAAAAGAGCGGAGAAACCTCTATTTGATCCTTTATTGGGATTTGAGCTGCTTCGTTTCCTGGATAAGGCCAGACAAGAAAAGAATGATTTTTGGAAAAAGATTAAATTCGATTTCAGTAAAGTCATCATATTCTCTGCGGTGTGTGACAAAGAGGTTTACGATGAACTGCAATCCTTCGGTATCCCTGAGCAACAGATCGTTTATAAAGCAGGCAGTAACCTGGACACCTTAGCGGAAGCGATAAAAGAAATGCAGAGCGAAACGCATGAAGAAAAATAAGGCATTTTTAAAAAGCTTGTGAAACTATAACCAGGAAAACGGTAGAGGATGCCCGCTGGATTTTGAAACTTTCTAGTGATTTACAAAGTAAAGTTTGTGAATTTTTCCTATTGAATTTCATTTTGATTTCCTGTACAATCTATCTTTCAAAGTGAGAAAAGTTCATGAATGAAATTAATCTTAAAAAGGAACACATTTTTAAACTCGCCTTTGACTGGGGGATAGATTTCTACGGCGTGACCAGGGAGGATACCGATGCCTCCTGATACGCAGGTGGAAATGGATAAGCTGATTCATAAATTCCTTCACCCCCTCCTCGTTTTTTCCGGGAATTCGCAATTAATCCTCCAGATGGGAACACTCCTTCAAAAAGCACTGCCGCCGGAAATTGCCGCCAGTTCCGATCTTCAAAAATTAGCCGAGGAATTTAAGGCCAGGCTTCTCGGGATAAAAGATGGCTTGCACACCATCGATGAAAATACATTACAGGATAAGCGTGACCGTTCACAAATAAACGACCTTGAAAAACAACTCTCAACAATCATAAATGTATTGGACCACAGCCTGAAAACTCAGATGGTCCCGGTTTTACTAGAAATAAAAATCAGGGACGCGGCAATATGGGCTCTGGAGGAATTGAATAAGGTGAATTCTACCAGCAATAATCTGTTTAAAACCCTTGTCAAAGAGGATTTTACCCGGTTTATCCAGGGGATTCTTATTAAGCATATTATCCGGGGCGCCGGGATGCTGAAGGCGGAGACCCAGATATTGGAACGGGACGTGGAAGCGTTTCGCATGTATACGGGTCTGGAAAAAGTGAGAAAGTATTCATTCAGGACCGCTGATATCGGGAAGCTAGTGAAAGCAAACATCGAACTATTCGAACCGGTCCTGGCGGAAAAAAACATCCAGGTCGATTATAAGCCAAGAGGAAACCTGACAGCCGACATATCGAAAAGTGATATCGACCGGGTTATTTGTAACCTTTTTCATAATGTACGAAAATATGGTTACAAGGGAGAAGGCCGGTTTTTAAAGGTGATTGCCAGGGAAATACAGCCCCAAAACGAAGTGGAAATTTCCATTCAAAGTTTCGGCGTCCCCATTAAGAAAGAGGAGATCGCAAGCGGCAAGCTCTGGGAATTCGGGACCAGGGGAGAATTTGCCTATGAGAGCGCCAGGGACGGCTCAGGAGTCGGCCTTGCCGATGCAAAAGAGGTAGTGGAGGCGCATGGAGGGAAAATATCTATCACCAGTGTGCCTCGGGGAAATGAAAGCGATCCCCCACAATACAAAGTTCCTTACCTGACAACCGTTACCATGCGAATCCCCAAAAGGAGGAATTAAAAATGTTCCCCTGGCGACCGGGCGGTTCCATAAGAAAAATTGAAATTTTACTTGTAAAAAGATTTTTTTTGGGATATAATCTTTTTTTAGAAAGAAGATGTTTGTTAATATTCGTTAGTGAGAAGGAGTTGTTCTTTAGGAGCTAAAATGAACTGGGAAAATTTAATGGATAGTTTAACATCCGGCGAAATTGTTCCTGTTATCGGCAATGATCTAAGCTTGGTAAAAGAAAATAATGGAGATTTTATCCCGCTGTATGAATATTTTGCCAGGGAAACGGCCCAGTATTATAAAATCTCTGATAATAACCTGAGTATTCATGAATTGACTTTATGTCACCAAAAATATAAAACTGATAATATTTCTCCAAAAGTCAAAGCTATTTACAACAAACTCAAAAGTGAAAAAAATTTTTTTACAGATCCGCTGACGAAATTGGCAAAAATTACGGATTTTAAATACTACATCTCTACCTCTATCGATGACCTTTTGGTGGATGCCATTCGAAACGAACGACATATTGCAGAAGGAGAATTGAATGTCATTGACTATTCTTTAATAAAAAAAGCAAAAAAACATGCGAAACATAACGTTACTATTTTCAGATTAATGGGAAGCTTGAATGATTTGGCAAACTATGCTATCGATGAGGAAAAAATGCTGGAACATATATATTCGATCTCATCGCGGGAATACCATGACCACCCCCAGGTCAAAGAGCTTATCGATAGGATAAAAGATAAAATTTTTTTATTTATCGGCTGCGATTTTCCTGACTGGTTCATGCGGTTTCTTATGCGAATTTTAACCAACCGAAGACTCAATAATATGGGGTTCAAGGATTATGTGATCAATAAATCCAGTAAACATCCCGAAAAACTAATGAATTTTTTAACTCACTGTGGAAAGGATTTTGTTGTTATTAACAACGGCGACAATCACAACGCCATCGCTTTTGTAGATCAGTTATATCAACAGTGGATAGATGTGAAAATGAGTAAAAGAGCCCAATTTGAAGGAACTGTTTTCATTAGTTATTTCCATGAAAACCAGCAAGATGCCGAATATCTCAAAGAAAAACTTGATGCGGAAGGTATCCGTGTATGGTTTGATAAAAGTGATCTCGGAGCAGGAAAACACAAAGATATTATTGAGAAAGCCATTATGAAGGAATGCAATATATTTGTGCCCCTTATATCGAATGAGATTCTGGATAACCCTGACTGTTACGCCAGGGATGTTGAATGGAAAGCCGCAGAACAAAGATCTAACGTGGATAGACACCGCGGCGAACAGTTTACTGTTATACCCTGCATTACGGACAATACTGACAGTAAGGATAACCGGATAACGAGTTTTTTAAAGGCTTTAACAGTGTACAAATTAAAAACTGCTGAAGAAAGGCTTATAAATGAAATAAAGAAGAATCTAAAGCCAATTATTACGGAGTAACATGTCACAAACTACCCTGGATAAAGTTAACGATTTCACGTTGGGCGCTAAGCAACCATTCCCCGGACCATATGCCTTCCGTGAAAATGATAAAGATTACTTCTACGGAAGGGAAAAAGAAACCCATGAACTTTGTGAACGAATCCAAAAAAATATCTTAACCGTCGTGTTTGGAAAGTCTGGAATTGGTAAAACCTCTCTCTTGCAAGCCGGACTAATTCCTGAACTCAAGAGAAATTACTTTTTTCCCATTTATATGCAACCCCGGTTCGATGAAAACAATAAAAGAAGCCCCTTGGAGCAGGTAAAATTATTCATTGAAAAAGAATTAAAAGAGAGCGATGAAAAGTCTACGTCTTTCGATGATTTAACATTATGGGAATACTTTCATAGGGTCCAGCTATTCGGCGGATGGGTTAAACCTCTTTTGATTATCGACCAATTTGAAGAAATGTTTAAAATAGGTAAACAATACCCCGAGAAAATAAGCCCATTAATCGTCGAAATTGGGGATTTAATCCAGGACTGGATGCCGGTGGCTGTCCAGGAGAAATATGAAGATAAAATTATTCCATATCCTGTAAATGAGATGGATTACCGGGTGGTTATCAGTTTACGGGAAGATTACCTTCCCCAGTTGATGAATTTGAATCACTGGATGCCGTCGGTGGTCAATGGTCGTTTCCATTTCCGTATTTCTTATATGAAAGGAGAAAATGCACTCCAGGCTGTGTTGGAACCCGGCAGGGAAATTATTAAGGATAAAGATACTGCCATTGAAATAATTAAAAAAATCCCGGAATCCAAAGATATCGATTACATCCCCTACGAAATACAAGAAGGCTCATGGGAAAGTAAAAGAATCGAACCATTTTTATTAAGCCTCATCAGTTACCGGGTTAATGAGAAACGAATAAGAGAA
Source organism: Candidatus Aminicenantota bacterium (assembly GCA_026393835.1). Classification (GTDB taxonomy): domain Bacteria; phylum Acidobacteriota; class Aminicenantia; order UBA2199; family UBA2199; genus JAKAGC01. Next base: position 138,766 of record JAPKZK010000021.1, read on the forward strand.
AATATCGATGAAATTTCTTCTGGATTGTTGAGTGGTATTACCATAAAAGATATTGTTAGGGATTATTACGAGGAAACCATTGGAACTCTCGAGCGTGGATATGATGCACGTATTGCCATTGAAGAAGAATTATTGACTCCTGAGGGTGAACGAAAACTCCAGGCTATCGACAGCATAAGAAAGGAATATGATTTTAATAAGAACGATATTGAAACGTTGGTGGATAAGCGTATTATCCGGAGGGAGATAAGAAACAATGTCGATTACATTGAATTAATTCATGATGAATTCGCCCGTATTTTGACGGAAGTCAGGGATAAGCGTCGGGAAGAGGAAATATGGATAAACGAGTCGAAAGAAAAGAAAAAAAAAGCGAGAGCAAGGGCCATTAGAATTGTTGGCATAATTTTATTAATACTGATTGGAATAATTTTTGGATTATGGAGAAACGCCGACAAACAATATCGAAATGCCGAGGTTAGCAGGCTCACAGCCGAAGCTTTGCTTGAATTTCCCCAGGACAATACCAGTGCAATCCGCATTGCGGAAGCAGCCTATAAAAAGGCGCAATCTACCCCACCAACTCGTACTAAGAAAACTTTGAGCGATATTGCATATTCCTCCTTTGAAAGACCCTTTTACATTACCAACTTACGTCACAACGGGGCGATTTATTCCGCTGTATTCTCACCCGATGGCCGCCGAATATTGACGTCCTCAGAAGACGGAACAGCTAAAGTGTGGGACCTGGAAGGCAGAGCGCTTACAGAAGTAAAACATGATGCCAGGATAATGTCGGCTGTATTTTCCCCCGATGGCAGCCTGATTCTCACCGCTTCATGGGATAACTCCGTGAAGCTATGGGACATAAAAGGTACGCTGAAATCAAATTTAAGACATAATGGAATCGTTTCCGCCGCAGCATTCTCTCCCGATGGCCAGCGGATTCTGACTGCTTCCCGTGACGGCAAAGCCAGGATTTGGGACCTGGACGGTAATGTATTAGCGATTTTGCCATATGATAAAGTAATATCCTCAGCAGTGTTTTCTAATGACGGCCAACAGCTTCTCACGGCCTCCTGGGATAAAACCGTAAAAATGTGGAATGTAAACAATAATAATGGTAACCCCCTGCTAGATATAAAACACAAAAGTACTATTGCTTCGGCCGTTTTTTCACCGGATGGGCAATATATTCTTTCCGCTTTGGAACAGGGGGCCGTATATTTGTGGAACCTGGAAGGCAAATTGTTGTTGGAGCGAGAGGTCAAGGAAGGAGTATCCTCGGTAGTATTTTCTCCTGATGGAAAGGGGATTTGTACGGTTTCCCGCAATGGGACCGTGAAATTATGGAACCTGGCAGGTAAACTCCTGTCGGAATTTAAGTACAACGCCCCATTATACTCTGCTGCTTTCTCGCCGGATGGTCGATTGCTTGTCACTGCATCTGAAGATGGTACTGCCAAAGTATGGGGCCTTCAAAACAATATCGTGAAAAACTTAGATGAACAAAAAGCAGATATGAAGATCGCCATTTACTCACCCGACGGCAGCCTTATATTCACCTCTGCACTCGATGGCACATCAAAGCTTTGGACAAGTGACGGAGTATTTTTGCACCAGTTAGAAAATAAGAGGATGTTATCCTCTGCCGTTTTTTCACCCGATGGACAGCAAATTCTTACCACATCACAGACTCCAACTGCCAGGTTGTGGAACCTGGAGGGGCAGGAACTGGATAGTCCAATTAATTCAGGTGATCCCGATATATTATTATCTTCGGCAGTGTTTTCACCCGATGGGAAACAAATTATAATTACATCCCGGGGAGTAAAGGTCCGACGATGGGACCTGGAGCGGAAATGCATGGAAGACCTGATTAAGGCCGATGAACCAATCTCTTCCGCTGTATTTTCTCCCGACAGTAAATGTATTCTCATTGTTTCAACGGATAATGCCGCTAAATTGTTGACACTGAAAGGAGAGCTGCTTGATGAATTCAGACATAATAAAGAAGTTTCCTCGGCAGTATTTTCTCCCGATGGCAAAAAGATACTGACGGCTTCGGCGGATGGTACGGCGAAGCTGTGGTCTTATGATGGAGAGACACTTTTAGAGTTAAGACATAAGAGTGTGGTCTCTTCGGCGGTATTTTCCCCTGATGGCCGGAGAATACTTACTGCATCTGATGACCATACGGCAAAACTGTGGGATCTGCGGGCGAATTTATTGGCAGACCTGGATAAACATACCGATGTGGTTAATTCCGCGGTGTTTTCACCCGATGGACGCCAGGTGATTACAGCATCACGTGATGGGACCGTCAAAATCTGGCTCACCCCGGGAGCCATCTTCGATTGGCTCAAAAAGGCAAATATCTCTCCGTTAACTGAAGAAGAAAAAAGAAAACTGGAGATTCAAAACGTTAAATGAGGAACGAACAAGTGAATGGTTGAAGTGAAACAAAAAAAAATTTTTTTACGAAAAACTATTGACAAACGCCAATCGTTTGTGATAAGAATAAAGATCAGGGTATATGAGGTAATTAAGGATGGAATTTTGGATTAGAGGACGAAAAAATTTTTTAACTGACTGCAGGTTTGATTCATTTCAAAAATTTCGAAAAATTTTTATAAAACATCTTGACTTCCTTTCCTGTTTGTTGTATATTAAATTATTAAAAATTTTTTTAAAAGCCTTTATAAGAAGGCAATTGGAGAAAATGAAATTCATTGGAATCAATGGAGGAGTAAGCCCTGCATGCGTAAGCCAACAAGTTTGTTGCAGAAAAAATAAATTAAAAACAATGTACGTGGAAGGATATCAGCTCAGCGGAGCTTCTATCCAGTCGGGAGGAAAACATGAGATCAAAAACAAAATGGAAAGCGCTGTTCCTGGCAGCGTTATTTAGTTTCGTAGGTACGTACTCCGTATTTGGGGTCGAGGTGAGATCGGCGGGAAAAATTGAATTTTCCCCGGGAAGCGTATCGAGTCCACTAGAAACTCAGGGATTTTGTTTGACCGAAGATGAATTGATTATCACCCCCATTCAAGATGAGGGGAAGATAGACGTCTTCGAAATTAATGATTCACACCTGGAATTGATTAAAGTAATAGGACGGAAAGGGTTTGATTTTCTAGAGCCGACCTTTTGTTCTTATAATCAAAAAGAAGGGAAGCTCGGTGTTCTTGATTTTGAAAAAAGAAACATCCTTATCTATGACAGGATAAGTAGAGATGAATTTGAATTTAAGAGGGAAATCCCTTGCTTAAGATTAGCCACCGATATCCAGTTCACAGGTGTTAAAGGGGATAAGGTATTGATTGCCGGCTACATGCCCGATGAAGATGGGAATCCTTACGATTTATATGAGGTAAGCGCAGACGGCCAGATAACGTTCCTGCTACATTCCTATGACAAGTATGGATTGGCATCCGATGCAGAGTATAATGCTAAATATCGAGGGAAAGATAAAGATGATTACAAGGCCAAAGGGCTCGATAGCTGGTTCGATGTCCAGGGAGATGACGTTTATTTTGTTTGGTCCCCTAAGTGTTCAATTATTAAATTGAATCTCAAATCCAGGCAAGTAACCTTTTTTGGCCAAAAACCCCGCTTCTATGTCGAACCTTCATCGGGAAAATTATTGGAGGCATTGGGAAAAAGAGACTTGCAGATGATGGAAACAGCGCGGCAAAGCATGTCTTATATCAGTAAAGTTTATACGACACAGGAGTTTGTCCTGGTAATTTTCGAAGGACCGTTCAACCAGGGCAATGGTTTGAATATTACTTTGCAATTTTATGATTTAGACGGGAGATACCTTGGCGAGGCTGCTATCCCAGGTAAACCCGGGGATAGGATGCACTTCGATAAAGAAAAGAAAATGCTATATTCTTTAGCGAAGAATCCATCGAGTGGCGACCCCGGGTATTTTATTTCGAAATATACGATTTCCAGATAAAAAGTTCTTAGCAAAATGAAAAATTATATAATCGGCGTACTGGGAGTGGTAATACTGGTTTTTGCCAGCATTATTTACAAAGAGAAGTTATCTCCCAGGAATAGTTTCCCACTACCGGAAGAGACAAGCTCTTTTGAAACGAAGGCGTCTTTGATTTTATTTGTTTTCTTTTCAAAAAATAACTGCCCCGATTGCCTGGAGATTATTGATGTGCTCAATCAGTTACCGTCTCATTTTGTGGTTTTCGGGATTGTTCCTGAGAACGAGTTAAAGGATGAAAAGGAGTTAAGGCGCATCACAAAGGCCGCATTTCCATTGCTGAGTGTTTCAAGGTACCGGGAACATATCACCTGGTATGCGCCAACCATAGTGGGTGTTTCGCCTGTCAACGGGGATATTTTTTTCACTTTACCCGGTGTTCCGGGTGAGAAGGCATACCTGGGAATTTTCCTGGAGTCGCTATATAATAAAGTATCTCCTGTTTTTTTAAAAGAAAAAGGTTCGATAAGTAACTTATAAACGAGGAGGGAATAATGAAAAGATTTACGAGAATTATGCTGATAGTAATTATGTTTTCGGGTATTTGTTTTTCCGTTTTTAATTTTCTTTCTGTCGAAACCAAAGCAGTGGGTTTTCCAATAAGAGGTGCCTTGGTTTACTCGGCAGGTCAGTATCGGTGCATGGGAGATGGGGCCGATTGTACTATTGGTATGTTTGAACCAAAGGAGTGATTTTGTCTCCCTCGTGATATACCCGACCGGATAAACCTGACCAGGGTGGAAAAGTGGCTGAAAAAAAAGCTGCTCACGAATGACACATATTTACAGGAAAAAAACATAAGTCAACAGATTACTCTCGGATTGTCACAGCATCCGTGTCTGTCCGTGTTCGTCCGTGGCCTTTTTTTTTATTCATATGAATCCTTAATGGAGGATAATTGTTAATGGTCAATTGTTAATTATTAATTATTAATGAGAACAGGCCCAAAGGGGGTTGAAAAATATTTCCGGGTATGCTATGGTAAATCCTTATAAGGAGGTCCCATGAGCAGGACATTTTTTAAAACAACTATCTTTGCATTTGTCTTTTTATCACTGTTATTCAATCTCCAGGCCGAATACCGCGTGAAAACCGTGAACTTCTTAAAGCAATACGGCCTGGACGTCAACGGCGCCGGCCCCATGCTGGTAAAAACCGATATTCCCCGAAACCGGATCACCCTGGTCAATACCAACACCTCTTCCATTTCCATCATCGACGGGAAACAGGATAATTACCCCGTGGTCAATATCCCGGTCAAAAGCCGCGTGCTGCAATACTTAAAAATGGAGGCGCTGACCATCGACAACCGCACCGGCAATATTTACATCATCGGCAACAAAAACCTCCACATCGTGCTCCCGGATCAAAAGAAAGCGGTCTCCATCGATACCGGCGAACAATATGAAATGGTCGCCGTCAACGAGAAAAACGGCGACGCTTTCCTGGTGGGCAGGGAAAGCAAAGCCCTTTTAATGATTGCTTTCGAAACTCAAAAAGTAACCCGCATCCCCTGGCTGGATACCGTCGAAAAAATGGCCAACCTGAACCAAACGCCCCCTCCCCCCATCCGCAAAGTGATTTGCGACACCTCACTGCAGGAGGTGGCAGCCGTGGACGGTTACACTTCGACATTGTATTTATTTTCCGCCAAAACAGGCAAATTAATAAAGAAGAGACCGCTCCCGGTGAAAGGCGGCGTGCGCTGGCATTTGGCCGGTTATAACGAAAACACGCATAATCTCTATATGGTCATCGAGACGGATAAGCGCGTGGTGCAGGAAGCGGTGAAAATAGATATTGCTAAAAATAAGGATGTAGTCGTCCCGCTCCCGGGCCTTACCGAAGGTGTGGGCGTTAATTACAACCCGAAACGGGAAGAGGTCTATATCCCCTATGATAACCATCCATCCGTACACGTGGTGGATTTTAAAAACAACGGAACCGTCCATGAGATCAAAATCCCTACCTACGGCAACGACGCCTCGGCCATCGATGAGGCCGGCAACCTTCTCTACGTTTCCTGCTGGGGCTACGGCGAAATCGAAGTCATTAACCTGGAAACCCGCTCCCTGGTAAAACGCATCCGCGATGTGGGCATCATTCCCCACATGTTCAACATGACCTTTAATCCCCACACGGGCCGCTTAATCATTCCCATCGGCGCTTCGGCCGTGAACGGTTCCTTCGGCGCGGCATTAACGGTGCTGGACCCCGTAAGTGAAAAGATGCAAAAAATATATACCGGCTGGGCCCCGGCGGCCCTGGCGGAAATGAAAGCCAAAGAAGGGTTCCTGGTTTTCAATTCCGAAGATGAAGCAGCGGAAGTAACGCCCGAAGGGACCTTCAAAACGCATCGTCTCCCCTGTCAATTTGCCAATAATGCGATTAAAACGCCTTCGGGAAATATCTACCTATCCTATGGTCCGCATCAATCCTATTGGCCGGTGGTTTATATCTGGGCGGCGAAAAACGGTATCCTGGGCATCGATCCCGATACCATGACCTATTATGACCGCCGGATTCCCCGGCTGGCGCACCAAATGGTCCCGGATAAAGATGGCGCGCTCTTCCTCTTGCAAAACAACTGGGGCCTGGAAAAACAATTTCTATTCACCCTGCCGGATGAAGTCCGCGGCCCGAACCTGGACCAACTGCACGTGGAACCGGGGGATATGGTGCTGCGGGAAACCACTCAACGTATTCTTAAATACGATGCCCGGAAACACTGGTTATACATTGTCAGGGTAGGGGAAACAGACGATGAACCCGGGTCTTTGCAAATCTATGACCTGGCCGCTCAAAAGGTCCTGTTGAAATACCCGGTGGGCTTGTCGCCCACGGACCTGGTGTTTGACGAAACGTTTATTTATATTTCCGCGTTTGATTCGGATATGATTGCGGTGGTGGATAAGGATGATTTTTCGGTTCAAAAGATCAGGACCGGGAAAAAGCCTTTTAAAATGGCCATACTGGACAGCGCGCTCTATGTGATTAATCACAATGATAATTCGCTGCAGGTTTTCGGCAAGGAACCGGGGACTTACCCGCTGCCTTATCCCGGCAGGCCGGATAATATATGCGACGCCGGCGGCGCTGTGATTATCACTGCCCATTCGCCGGAAGCGTTTTATATTCTTTCCTTTTCCCCGGTTACAAAGTCTTTTGAAACGGTTCACAAGGAAATGTATCCGTATGGAGAGACCACGGTGGATACGGATAATTCGGCTTTTTATTTGCGTGGGCAGTTTGGGGACGGCATTTTTGAAATTAATCAAATCAAGCAGGATCGGAAAGGTCGGTTGTGGGTAACGGATTACCTCTCCGGGAAATTATTTATTATTTGTAACAGTCAAGGAGGAAGCCTAAATGGTTTAAATTTTAAATGATAAAAGAGAAATTAAAAATTATAAATGATAAATGATAAATTATAAATTATAAATGAGAAGCTGTGTCCTACGGACGATTTCGATTAACGCCTACGGCGAAAAAATAAATTTTAATCCCTTCGCCGCAGGCGTTTAAATTATTTTTGCCCGTAGGGCGCCATCGTTTTTCATTTATAATTTATAATTTATCATTAATCATTTATAATTATCTTTTTTTATAATTATCTTTTTTACCCCTCACCCATGGACAATAAATGCTTCCACAGCCTATGCGCCGAACAGTTCCTAAAACCTCTGCATCGCCTGGTACAAGGCATCGATTCCAAATTCCAGGGTCTTTACCGGGATGCGTTCATTGGCGGCGTGAATGGTGCGGTTAAAATTCATATCCTCCGGTAATTGCATGGGCGTGAACCCGTAGGTCTGGATACCCAACCGTGAGAAAAACCGGGCGTCGGAAGAAGCGGTCAACAGCAGCGGCACGGGAATACCGTCAGGGTCGGCCTCTTTTAAAATACCTGCCAGCATATCGAACAGCGCCATATCCGGTTCCGCCGGCCCGGCGTCGTATAACATCACTTCCAATTCCACTTCATCGCCCACAATAGGACGCAATTCCTTAATCGCATCATCCGGCCCGAAACCCGGCAGCAAACGCACATCCATTTGCACTTCGATCTCCGAAGGGATCACATTGAGCCTCTCCCCACCCTTCACCACCGTGGCATTGACCGTATTATGAAACATAGGGGCAAACACGTTTCCCTTTTCCCCCAGGATTTTTTTCAAGATAAAATCCGTGCGCTTGGGGTTGAGTAGTTGTCGTAATATCCGGTTTGTGGGAAACGGTAAAGCGTCGGCCATGGCGTTAAACATCATTTCAGCCGCCGGGGTCACATGCGCCGGTAGTTGGTTCTTATCCAGTTGTTCCAGCAATTTGGCCAGTTTTGCCATGGCGCCGCCGCGCATTACGGCGGATCCGTGCCCTGCCGGGCCGCGAACCACGGCTTTGACGCCGCATTTTTGTTTCTGGGCGATTTCGATGGGATAGAATTTCTTCCCGCCCACGTAGAGAGTAAAACCCCCGAACTCGCCCAGGGCAAAACGGATACCTTTAAAGATTTCCGGGTGGTGTTCCACCAGGAAACGTGCGCCGCACTCGCCCAGATCTTCTTCGTCGCTGAGCAGACACAACACCACATCGCCGGGCAGGTGGAGGTTTTCTGTTTTCGCTTTTATAAAGGCGCACACCATCATGGCCACGGCCCCTTTCATATCCAGTGCGCCGCGTCCCCAGACAAAACCGTCGGCCACTTTTGCTTCGAAGGGGGGATATTTCCAATCCCGGCCGTCGGTGGGGACCACATCCACATGGCCGTAAAGCAGCAGCGGCGGTACGTCTTTCTTGCCCCGCAGCCGCGCCGCCAGGTTGGGCCGGTGGGGGTCCTTCGACAGCAAATGCACCTCGATGCCGGCTGCTTCCAGCAAATGCGAAATATAAGTAATACAGTCCCGCTCATTCCCGGGCGGGTTGGAGGTATTAAAACGGATTAAATGCTGCAGCAGCTCTACGGGCCGCTGATATATGGTTTTATCGATATCCTGCATCATAGTTCATCTCCTTTAATTCGTGTTCATTCGTGTCATTCGTGGGCGGGTTTTTATCTCCCCGATACCAGGGCGGCGTACCTTTCGATGGCGGAAATATAATCCTTTTCCGCACCGGGTTCGCTTTTTTTAGCGGAAAGGGTTTCTAGTTTTTCAATACGAAGGACAGGTAAATCGCCGTCCAGGGATTCCACTTGAACCACGGGCGTTAATTGGGCGCCCTGGATAAAAGCCTTTTCTTCACCGTTTACCGTCCCTTTGACAAAAGTCAAATTAAGGATGGCGTTCAAAACGATGTGGGGTGCGGAAAAGGAACTGGTGAGATTTCCCAACGAATAAGCGATGACTGCGGTCTTTTCCGGGTCCCGTTGGGGCCGGTAAAATTCCATGGGCTGGAGCACATGCGCATGGTGCGATACGATGGCATCCACGCCCATTTCGATGATCTCATGGGCCATGTCCACCTGCGCCCGGCGGGGGAAAAATTCGTACTCATAGCCCCAGTGCAGGGACGCGATAATGATATCGCATTTTTGTTCCTTGCAGTCGAAGATTTGACGGTTCAACAGGGAAATATCCGCTTTATTACCGGACGGGTCCTTGTGGTGGAACGGAACCACATTAACCATGTACTCTTTTCCCTGGGGAATTGTTTTGCCGTTGAGACCATAGGTGGCTGAAACAAACCCTATCTTGAGGCCGTTTTTCTCAATGATTCGTCCTTTTTTTTGTTCCCCGGGGTCCCGGTTGACGCCCAGTTCCATGATATTGTCTTCCCGCAATTGGGCCAACGTCGTTTCCAGGCCTTCCAGTCCCATGTCCAGGGTATGGTTGCAGGCCATGTGCAGCGCGGAGTATTGTTTTCCTTTGTGGCTTTTGAGGGCGTCGTATTGTTCTTTGGTGCAGCATAGGGGTGGAGTTTCTTTTTCACTGAAGGTATAAGCGCCCAGGTCCTGGTTGGTCAATTGGGACTCCAGGTTGGCGTAGGAGATATCATTGTTGAATAATAAATCCGTTACTCCTTCATACAACTGGTCCCGCGAATTTTCCAGGCCGTCTACTTTGATCAAATCGCCGGCCGCGCCGAAGGTAACGGTATGTTTCGTTTCAAACCCTTCGGGAAGAGTGATTGGCGCGGTATTGGACTTAAAAAAAGACTCCAGCCCGGAGCCTTTTTCGGCGCGGGTGATAGGTTTTTTGCTTTTGTAGCCCCAGTAAATTTTATCCATCAGGGACATATCTTCGAAATCCCCGGCCGCTTTTTTCGATGGATATTTCCAGCAGCCGGAGACATCGGCCCAGGTATGAATCGTTTTAACCGCCGCCCGTAGGGCGCCGGAGATATTGAGTGCATCCAGGGGTGTTTCGGGTAACTTACTTTTCATAATAAAGCCTCCTGTACAGGTAATTATTATTGGAATCGATAGAATTGTATTTTATAAGGAATGAAAGAAAAAAGCAACCCGGAAAAAACGCTTCCGTGTCTTCCGTGTTTTCCGTGGGCCCCTTTAAGTTGAAAAAAAAATGGGAAAGTACTATAATCTATGCCATGGAAAAAGATAAATTTCACTACCGCAAAGACGTTGCCTTTATCAACAGGGAACGAGAATTAAAAAAGAGGACCCGAAAATGAGACGATTTAATTCATATGGACCGGTAGATAAAGAGCAGCATTATTTCGTTCCCAGGAATGAGCTAATCGACATGGCTTATACCCAGCTAATCGGGGATAATCCCCGGAAAGGCGGCCATTATATTACGGTCTGGGCGCCCCGGCAATGCGGCAAAACCTGGGTAATGCAAGAAACTCTTGAAAAAATAAACCGCGACCATGAATACGAAACCGCGATCCTCTCCATGGAACTTGCTAAGAATGAAGAAAATGAAACAAAAGTCCTCAATATCTTGATTAAAAAAATGAATGCCGTTTTCGATAAATCCTTCCCCAATATCCAACAAATTAACGATATCCCGGATTTATTTACCAAACAATATTTCCAAAAACCAGTCATTTTAATTGTAGACGAATTCGATGCCCTAAAAGAGGGATTTATTAACCGCTTCGCCGGTGTATTCCGCGATATGTTCATGAGCCGTAATAATGAGAGAAATAAAAACAGCTGGGAGAAAACCTGCTTACTTCACGGTTTGGCATTGGTAGGGGTTCGCAGCGTCCTGGGCATCGAAAATATCACCGGCTCCCCCTTTAACGTCCAACGCAGCCTCCATATCCCCAACCTCACCTTTGATGAAGTCAAAGAAATGTTTGCCCGCTATGAACAAGAAAGCAAACAAAAGGTGGAAAAAGAAGCTATCGACCGGCTTTTCTATGAGACCAACGGCCAACCCGGCCTTTCCTGCTGGCTTGCCGAAATACTTACCGAAACGTTTAATAAGGAAAAAAATAAACCCATTACCCTGGAACGCTTTGAAGAAGCCTATGCGGCGGCCATAAAGGTCCTGCCCAACAACAACATTTTAAATATTATCAGTAAAGCCGATAAAGAACCTTATAAACAAACCGTCCTGGAATTGTTCAATACCGGACGGAAAATCGAATTTACGTATGATGACAAAAATTTGAACCACTTGTATTTGCACGGCGTCATCGGCCAGGAAAAAGAAGGCCCCTCGGAATATTATGCAAAATTTTCCTGCCCATTTGTTCAAAAACGCCTTTTCAATTACTTTTCCCACGACCTTTTCCGCCAACCGGGCCAATTGCTGGAACCCATGACCAACCTGGACACAATAATCGATGCCACTGATTTGCATATCCGGCCATTAATCGGTTTGTATCGAAAATACCTGGAAAAGAATAAGACCTGGCTCTTTCAAAAAGCCCCGCGACGTAGCGACCTGCGGATGTACGAAGCGGTTTTCCACTTTAATTTTTATTCTTATCTCAACGAATTGCTGCGACCCAAAAAGGGCCTGGTTTTACCGGAATTTCCAACCGGGAACGGTAAAATCGACCTGCTGATCTATTACTCCAATAAAACCTATGGCCTTGAATTAAAAAGTTTTACCGATTTTGGCGATTTCCGACAGGCCCTGGCCAAAGCTGCCCTGTACGGCAAACAACTGGGCCTCGCCGAAATTTTCCTGGTCACTTTCGTGGAATCCATCCCCGACGAAACCAGGAATACCTACGAAACCGATTACTGCGATTCAGACGCCCAGGTGACGGTGAAACCGGTCTTTATCCAAACCGGTACCATCTAAATGTAATGTACTGGAATCGGATGCCACATGAAACGTTTTAAATATGCTTTCAACGGAATCTTTTTTGCCTTTAAAACACAAGCCAACATCCGCATACATACCTTTGTTTCTGTTTTAGTAATAAGCGCCGGGTTCGTTTTCAAAATAAACCCGCTGGAATGGCTATTCATCAGTTTTGCCATCGGCCTGGTCCTGTCGGCGGAGTTATTCAATACCGCCATCGAATCCCTGGTGGACCAGGTCTCCCCAAGTTACAGCGAGAAAGCCGGCTTAATCAAAGACGTGGCTGCCGGCGCTGTTTTAATCGCCGCCGTCGTTTCCGTTATCACCGGCGTCATCGTGTTCCTGCCGAAGATTATTGAAATTATTTAAAAGAACATGGAACTGTTTTCAATCCAGGTAAAAGATGCCATCAAGCAGATTCCCGTGGGCAAGGTAGCCACTTATGGGCAGATTGCTTCTATAGCGGGAAACTACCGCGCCGCCCGCCAGGTAGTGCGGCTTCTCCACTCTTCGTCGGAAAAAGACAACCTCCCCTGGCACCGCGTTATTAACAAAAAAGGCGAAATTTCACTGCCTCCGGGCTGCGGATTCGAAGAACAAAAACACCTGCTTCTGCAGGAAGGCGTCGTTTTCGACAAAAAGAACCGCATCAACCTGGAGCGTTTTTTATGGAAACCGGTTGACTAAGACAAATCTTTTTGTTATTATGAAACTTCAAAAGCGAAAAAATTAAAAACTAGCCCACGAATTACACGAATTAACACGAATTAAAGGAGGAAAATATGTTAGATCAAGAGCAAGTCATCCTGGATGTCATGAAAAAGTTGGGGAAACCCATGAAGGCAGGCGATATCGCCGAAGCCATCGGCATCGACAAGGAAGCGGTTTCCAAAACCATCAAGGACTTAAAAAAGCAAGGCCTGGTGGATTCGCCTAAGGCATGCTTTTACGTACCGGTTAAGAAATGAGTTGAGAAAAGTGCAGGCGAAAGGGAAAATTATGACAAAACCTAAATTTTACGGATGGAAATTGGTGGCCGTGTTGTTTCTGCTTTACCTGGCGGCTGCCATTGCGTTGTACGGGGGCAACATAGCCAATACGTACATGGCCAAACTGATGAATATGTCCCGGTCTCTTTTCGGCGCCGGTTTTGCGGCGGCCTATTTGCTGGTAGGACTCGGTTCCGCACTGGCAGCCGTTGTGACCAACAAAAAAGGCGAGCGGTTTACCCTCGCCCTTGGAATGGCCGGCGTCACTGCCGGTGCATTGCTCATGGCGCTGTGGGGACAAACCCCCGCGGGCTATATTCTCTTCTTCGGATTGATTATCGGTACAGGTTTTGCTTTTGCCACAGTACTGCCGATCCAGACCATCATTACGCGGTGGTTTCAACGCAAACGCGCCCTGGCCACGGCCGTTGTCTTAACCGCCGGGGGAATTGGCGGCATTGTTTCCGCGCCCCTGGTGAATAAACTCATCGAAACCACCAGGGGAAACTGGAAACTGGCCTGGGTCTGCATGGCGGCGCTGGCAGCGATAACAACGGTTTTGGCCGCGCTCTTTGTCAGGAATAACCCGGCGGATATGGGACAGGTGCCTGACGGGATAGAGCAACAACCTCAAGATAAGGAGGTTGAAGAAAAAAAAGTGAAAAAGGTTTACCAGACGCGGGAATCGTGGACGTTGAAAGAGGCCTTTAAAACAGCGCCGCTGTGGATTATTATCCTGGCCGCCATCGGGCAATTTGTCGGGTTTTATCTCTGTATCGGCCACGGCGTGATTCACCTCATGGATCTCGGGGTTGCCAACGAGACCGCGGCGTTATCCCTGGGCATCCTGGCCTTTGCCAGCATTGGCGGGAGACTGCTCTCCGGCGTCCTGGGGGACCGCATCGAACCCCGGTTCGTTATCATGGGGGGACTTCTTCTCACCATTGCCGGCTGCATCTTGATCATTAACGCCGCCGCGGTCTTCACCATATATTTATACGCCATATTGGTGGGCGCCGGCTTCGGCCTGGTTTACGTTTGCCTTTTCACCATGCTGGGAAATTATTACGGCGCGGAAAAGATACAGAATTTCCTGGGTTTTATGATTCCCATCATTACCCTTTTCGGCGCTTCCGCTCCATTGTTAGGCGGCGTCATCAAAGACAAAACAGGAAGTTACACCGCGGCCTTCATCGGCGCCGTGGTTATTGCCGCCATCGGTTTCATTTCCCTCTTTTTCGCTTCTCCGCCGAAGAAAACTTAGCCACGGACACTCTTCCACAACACGGACAATCACGGACTGTGATGTATAAAACAAGAATCGGGCGGACACGGGGGTCCGCCCCTACGGGGGTTAAATTCATTCGTGTAAATTCGTGTAATTCGTGGGCCACTTTCAGGGTCGACGATCGATTTTTTCAATGATTTCCTCCATGAATTCCACCTGGACTTGCTGGATTTCAAGAAGTCGTTGGCCCTGGTGAATAATCAAATGGTCCAGTTTCTCATGGAGTTGCCGGATTTCCAATTCTGCTTTCAGGTTTACCTGGTAATCATGTTCGGAGCGGCTTCTATCCCTGGCTTCCTGCCGGTGCTGGCTCATCATAATCACCGGCGCCTGGAATGCGGCAACACAGGAAAGGATTAAATTCAGCAATATAAATGGATAGGGATCAAAGGGTTTAGCGAGCAATAAATACATGTTGATACAAATCCAGGAGCCGATGAAAAACAGGAAGGATAAAATGAAAGTCCAACTGCCGCCGAAGTCTGCGATTCTATCGGCCAGTCTCTGGCCGAAGGTTAATTTATCATCGATTTCCGGTTCCACGTTTTTCGCCAGGATTTCCGATTTTCTAAGACTTTCCAGCACTTCTTTTTCAAGTATCGACAGTTCCCCCATTTCATCTTCCAGTAATTTTTGAACGTGTTGATGTCTGAAGGTATTTAGTTCTTTTATTGAAATATATTCATCCTCTTTAAAGTCCGGGTACTTTTCCCGGATTAAATCCAACACCGGTTTACGCAAAGAAAATCCCGGGACCAGTTCGGAAACCGGGAGTTCTTTTTTGCAAACCCGGCAGATGTCGGTGGTTTTAATTTTCTTGTTCATTTATAAAACTCCTTAAAGCCCAAATTGGTAGGGAACAGGCACTGCCTGTTCCAACGGGGCATTTGAAGGAACAGGCAGTGCCTGTTCCCTACCTTTTTCTTATTCGATCAATTTCAATTCTTTGAATACTTCTTTGGCGACGTCGATGCGGGCATTGACGTCTTTTCTATTTACGATATCGATATTAAGGGCAAAGAAGTAGACATTATTTGCTTTTTCCAGCCAGCCGACAAACCAGCCGATTTGCGGCGTCCCCCTTGAAACCCAACCGGTTTTACCCCGTAGGATATACTTTCCTTCTTGCTCCACCATCATGATTTCTTTAACGATATCCATATTTCGTTGGGAAAAGGGCAATTGGTTTTTATACAATTTTTTAAGAAATTCCAATTGCTGCCGGGCGGAAATCCGCAGTTCCCCTTCCAGCCAGAAGGTATCGATTTGGTCGGAAATATTCCTATTACCGTAATCGGCTTTATCCACCCAATATTGCATCAGTTTTTTGCCGATGCGGCGGGCCAGTTCCTGGTAAGCCCAGACCACGGAATTGCGGAAGGCCGATTGCAATGTTTGGTCCTGGTTCCATTCATCGAAGCGCCATGTTCTTCGGTCCCACTCGATGGTTTCGCACTGGTCTTTAATAGCCCCTGTTTCCAGGGCGATCAGGGAATTGAGGATTTTAAAAGTAGAGGCAGGTAGAAACGCTTTTTCAGCCCGTTCTTTGTCATAGACGCTGTAGGTATCGTTATTTAAATCATAGAGTAAAAATGTACCTTTAACGTGGAATTCATCGAAAACTTTTTGAAAAACATTTTCAGGGAGGGGTATTGCCGCTGATCCGGCGGAACTGCCGCTGCTGGAAGCCTGTTTAACTTCCTGGGCAAAACAGATAACGCAGCAAAAGCAAATAAAAATTAAGAGTCCATAAACTAACTTTTTCATTGATCCTCCAGTCTTGGGAAACTTGGTCGTCAGAAGAAACCTATAACACAAACAAAGAGAAATTGCAAGAAATTCTCTTGACATTCCATTGCTAATGTCCTACTATATATTTCCAAATATAAAAAGTAAAGGAGAACTAAGATGGCAGACAAAAAAGGAAAAGTTGAGTTTTACAAAGACAAAAAAGGCGAATACCGCTGGAAACTCATCGCGTCAAATGGACGAATGATCGCCGACAGCGGTGAAGGGTATTCATCTTATGACGGCTGCAAAAAAGGTTTTGAGAGCGTCAAAGCTAATATTGAAGACGCCGAGGTTGTAGAGAAGTTTTAATAAATATTTTTTTTATCGGCCTACTTCGATCAATTCGTAATCGGGATTGCCGAAGCCCAATTTCCTGGCGTGGTCGAGCTGTCCCCTGCTGGGAACATTAAACGCCGCCTTTGAAAGCTTGCCGCCCAGTTTTTGCTCCACCAGGTCCAGGGAAGCCGCATCGATGGCCACCGGGTCAAAAGAGACCAAAACCCCGACATCCGGGACAATTTTTTCATATTGATTCTGCATGCAGTCGCAATCTTTCGTAATTCGATTGAGGAAATTAATATACATGATCTTTCCTTTACATGCCGCGGCCACGCCCATGGCATGCTCCACGACTTTTTGCTGGACATCATCGTAGGTTGCCCCCCAATTGTAAACCACGGCATCAAAACGGCAGACCGCCAGGCATTCCCCACAGCCGATGCATTTCTTACTGTCGATCCGGGATTTGTCATCCACCATGGAGATGGCATTCGCCGGGCACCATTGGATGCATTCCCCACAGCCGGTACAGGCCTTTACCTTGATGGCCGGTTGGGCCGTTGAATGCTGGATCAATTTTCCCTTGCGACTGGAACACCCCATGCCCATATTCTTTAACGCGGCGCCGAAACCGGTCAGTACGTGGCCGGTAAAATGTGATACCATGACCACGGCCTGGACCCTTCCGAATAAAGAAGCAATCGCTACTTTTTGATAATGTTTCCCGGGAATCTCCACCTCGATCTCCTCATCTCCCAGCAAACCGTCGGCCATAATAATGGGCAAACCGGTATTCTCGAAAGTAAACCCGTGACCGTAGGCATGTTGGATATGTTCCACGGCGTTGCACCGTTTTCCCCGGTAAAGAGTGGACGTCTCTGTCAAAAAGGGCTGGGCGCCTTTTGCTTTCAGCAGGTTTCCCAGGGCTTTAAAAAACTGGGGCCAGACATACCCTTTCGTATTTTCTTCCCCGAAATGGGTTTTGACGGCCACCATATCTTTGGCCTGGATAAATGAGAACAAATCTTTCTCTTTGATGAGCTGTTCAAGTTTTTGATAAATAACCGAGTCGTCCTGGTTATCCGCCATCTTTATAAAATAAACTTTTTCGTTCATGTAAATCCTCCGTTTTTTGAGCTTCCGCGTTTAATAATCACGGGTAATAAATGCCCGCGGCTGCCCGGTATTTCTTAAGGACATCAGGTTACCACTTTTTTATTCAAAATTCAAGCCTTGCATTTAACCGGATAATCTGGTATGGTTATACCTTTCTCAAAATTGGAGGTTTAAATTAAACATGACAAAACAAAAAGCAACCAACATCACCTGGCACGAGCATACCATAAGTCTGGCAGAAAGAGAAGCGCTGCTTAAGCAGAAAGGCGTCCTGCTCTGGTTTACAGGGCTGTCCGCCAGCGGCAAATCCACCGTGGCCAACGAGGTAACCTACCGGCTCCATCAAGCGGGGAAACTGACCTATGTCCTGGACGGCGACAATATCCGGCACGGTCTTAATAAAAATCTCGGCTTCTCCCCTGAAGACCGGGAAGAGAATATCCGGCGGATTTCCGAGGTGGGAAAACTGTTTGCCGACGCCGGGATCATTACCACCACCGCATTTATTTCCCCTTACCGCAAGGACAGGGATAACGGCAGGCAATTGCTGGGCGATGGACGGTTCATCGAAATATTTGTAAAAGCATCCATCGATACCTGTGAGCAGCGGGACCCCAAAGGGCTTTACAAAAAAGCCAAGAACGGGGAGATCAAGGAATTTACAGGCATTTCCGCCCCCTACGAAGAACCCTTGAAGCCTGAAATTGTTCTCGACGCCGATACCATGACCATCGACGAAGAAGTGCGGACAGTACTGGAATACCTGGAAGAAAAAAAAATAATTTAAAAATAAATTGAAAATTTACAAAAACGATGTATTATATATACCGATGTCCGCACGACATCGACAATGAGGTCCGTTTGGGCAGGTGGTTGCTTTAGAGGCAGTTGTTGTATCGCTCGAAAGTCCACCTGCCCTTTTCTTTTACCCCCTTCACATGTTCGGGAATTGTTCTATAATCCTTTTCGTCGCTAAAATTTAAAATAGCTCGTATAGAAAGAAATAACCGTGAATGCCACAATAGCCGCGACAATGAAATAGATCAGCATCCCCACGCTTTTCATCAACATTACAAAACGGAGGGCGTTGGTTTCCTCCATCTGCTGCACCAACTGTTCCAAAGACTCTGCCAATGCACCGGAATCCTCTCCCACCGCCACAACGCCCATTTGATCGGAAGAGATCATGCCCGTGGCCGCGTAATATTCCTTAAAACTCCGGCCTATTTCCAATATATAAAGGTTATCCAGCAATTGTCGTTTAATCACTGTATTTCCGGCGGCAACGGCGGCGTTCCGGGCCGCGGTTACCGCATCGACGCCGGCGGTAAGCATGGCGGAAAGCGACCAGAAAGCCCTGGCCAGGGAAACATCCCGCACCAATATTCCCAGCGCCGGCAGGTCCAGCACAAAACCATCTATCTTACGCCGCAGCCAGCCCGTGCGGGAATGTTTTTTCCATAGAATTATCGTCAACCCTACGATTCCATAAGCGCCCAACAGGGGCGGCAGCGCCACTGAGGCGTAACTCCGGTTGAGATTTTCCACCAGCAGGTATTTCAGCGGCGGCAGCAGTACCGCCGCATGCAGGAGGATAATGGGGTAGATCAAACCGGCCAGGAAACGTCGCTTCGCCGTGTAACGGCTCTCGTAATATTGGCCCAGTTTCTTGAAGGTTGGCGCCGTCATCCCGCTCTCTTCCGCGCCTTTAACGATCATCACCTGGAACTCATCAAAATATTTCGGGTACCGGCTCATGCCCTGCCATAACGAGCCCCCACGGCCGATATGGTGCTGGAGTCCATCCATCATCCACAGGAGTGGACCTTTCTTTCCTTCTTTCATCGTATCCAGGCCCCGTTCAACGGTAAGACCACTCTTCAAAAACGTGGCCAAACTGCTGTAAAACCGCGACAACTGCCTTCCGTTCATTTGTTTTTTCATATTCGTGTCCTAATGGAAAATCGCTGCGCTTACAAAAAGAAAATTCGGAAGCAGACTGTAAGCCGGGTTCTGTCGTGAAGAACCATTTATCTTGGCAGTCAATCGCTTAACTGCTCCAGCGACTAACCTAAAGGTTTCGGCCGGGTCAGCCTCAAACACCTTTCATTTAGTCTTGCTCCGGATGGGGTTTACCTCAGTCCCGGTTGTCGCCAACCCGGACGGTGAGCTCTTACCTCACCTTTTCACCGTTACCGTGGGAAAGGGTACGAGACCGCTTTCCCATGGCAGTCTATTCTCTGCGGCACTGTCCTTACTCGCCTATTATCGGCGAGCAGTTCCCGTTAGGAATCATCCTGCCCTGTGGAGCCCGGACTTTCCTCCCCAGTCACATTACGACTGGAGCGATTCTTCATCTGCTTCCGAATTTTCAGGTATTATTATACCATTGGTTTCGATTTTTTTATAGAGGTTGCTCCGGGGTAATTCGATTTCCCTGGCAGTCCTGGCAATATTATAATTGTACAGCTTCAACTTCTCCTCGATAAAGTACTTCTCGGAATGGGCTTTGAAATCTTTCCAGAGCTTTATCTCGCCGAAGGAAAGAGCCTGTTTCTCGACGGTATTATTGCGCATGGATTCGGGGAGGTCATTCTCGGTGATAATTTTGCCTTCGCTCATAATCAGCAGTCGTTCCACCAGGTTGCGCAATTCCCTGACATTCCCTTTCCATTCATACTCCCGGAACAATTGGATGACTTTGTCGGAGAATTTCTTCCTTTTAAGGTTATTTTCTTCTGAGAAATAATCGATAAAATGTTCCACCAGTTGGGGGATATCTTCTTGTCTTTCCTTAAGGGGTGGGGAGTGCACCGGGACCACGTTGAGGCGGAAAAACAAATCTTCGCGAAAGGCGCCTTTTTTTATTTCTTCTTTGAGGTTTTTATTAGTGGCGGCGATGACGCGCACGTCGATGTGTTTGACCTCATCCGAGCCGACCCGTTGGATTTCGCCTTCTTCCAGTACGCGGAGGACTTTGGCCTGGGCTTTTAAGCTCAAATCGCCGACTTCATCGAGGAATATACTGCCTTTGTGGGCGCGGTCGAATTTGCCGATCTTTTTTTCATAGGCGCCGGTAAAGGAACCTTTTTCATGGCCGAACAGTTCGCTTTCGATGAGTTCTTCCGGTATGGCGGCGCAATTGACCTGGACAAAGGGTTGGTTCTTGCGGGAAGAGAGCATATAAATGTTCCGGGCGATCAATTCTTTTCCGGTCCCGCTCTCGCCGGTGATTAAAACCGTACTGTTGGTTCGGGCCACTTTGCGGATGGTTTGCCTTAGCTCCTGCATACCGGGGGCATTGCCGATGAGTTCGTATTTTTTTTCGCTGAGGGTTTTGAGGTTGAAGTTTTCTTTCAGCAGGTTGACTTTTTCCATGGCATTGCGGACAGTGAGGATGAGTTTGTCCCTGGAAATCGGTTTCTCCAGGAAATCAAAAGCGCCCAGTTTGGCAGCTTCCAGCGCCTCTTCAATGCCGGAATGGCCGGAAATCATAATAACTTCTGAAAATTCGCTGATTCCTTTCAATTGTTTGAGTACATCGATGCCGTTGAAGCCGGGCATCTTGACATCCAATAGTACGATATCGGGTTTCAATTGGCGGAACAGGTCGATCCCGTCCAGTCCGTTATTGGTGGTGGCCACGGGATAGTTTTCATAGGTTAGAACCATCTTGATGGATTCCAGTATGTTCTTTTCGTCATCGATTACAAGTATTTTTGCGTCTTCCATGGGGTATTTATACCAGAATACGAATGATTTTTCAATTAAAAAATTTATAAAGAAAGAAGATATTTCCTTGAAAAAAAAATTTTCCTGGAGTATAACAAAGACTTATGAGAATTAATCCAGGTGAAAATGAAAACAAAAATAAAAATTAAATGGAGGTATAATTATGCGTTTATTCAACTTTAACAAATGTTTTGCGGTAGGAGTAATCTTCATGCTCTCATGCGGTGGTTTTATGCTGTCGGGACAGTACCCTTCTCCCTCATGCCCGGTCTATAATGCAACGGACAGCACATGTTATCAGACGATTCAAGCGGCCATTGACGCCGCATCCAGCGGGGATTTGATAAAACTCTATTCCACCACATTTTATGAAAACATTACCATCGACGTTTCCATCACGCTTGAAGGTTACCACATGTTCAGCACCAGTATCCAGGGAGATTGCACCGAAGATGTCGTTACCATAACGGCAGCGGGAGTTACGATTAAAAGCCTGGGTATTTTGGGGTGTGGAAATAACAACACGGTTTATCACGGGATCAAGATCGAATCTGCCAACAATACGGTTGTAGATACGATGATCGCCGAATGTTACCGCGGTATTTATACCAGTGGATATTCCGGGAATATAATCCGGGACAACTTGATTTCAACCACATGGGATTATTATGAAGGAATTATCGTCAGCGGTTCCAATAACAAAATTTATGGGAACACCTTTATAAGGGCGGCAACGGAAACTAGGGTCGGGTGGGCAATCATAATTCTGAGCGCTTCCAATACCGATATCTATCAGAACTCCATCCGGAATCATGAATACGCCATTTACGTATTTGCGGCGTCCAATAACAATATTTTTGCCAACACAATAGAGGACAATGATTACGGTATTTATCTATTCAGCACCTGTGAGGATAACAAAATCCACCATAACAATTTTCTCGATAACGATATCCAGGCTTATACCTATTATGCGGGAACTAACCAGTGGGATAACGGTTGTCCATCCGGTGGGAACTATTGGGACAATAATACGAATTGCACCGACGTTTCCGACTGCAATGCCCAGCAATCCCCTGATGGAATCTGTGACAGTTCGTTCTCTATTCCCTATGACGGGACCGCGAACTATGATAACTATCCACTGGCGGCCCAATGGTCGCCGATGTGCGGGAATGTGGATGGAAGTCCCGACTATGCCGTCAACTGGGACGATTATTACTATTTGATCGAGTATCTTTATGGCGATGGACTGAATGCCCCAGTACCACCGTGTGCTGCGGACATGAACTGCACCGGCACATTAACGATAGCGGATGTAAGCATCCTGGTCGATCATCTTAACAATGGTACACCGCTTACCGGGTGCTGTTGTCAATAAAACTCTATATATTGGCGGTTGAGTGAAGTTAAACGATTAATTTAACCAGGGTCGAATTGAACGTCGGACCGCTGGCGATGACCTGGGTAATAGGCGATGTCAAGTCATTCATGGGCTTGCCGTCGAGGCAAACCGAAAGGCGGGGCATCCATAAGACGCCCCCTGGGACCGCATCGGAAATTTCCACTCCTACTTCCACACAGCCCAGGTCATTGGCCAGCTTCACCCGGCCGTTGCCTGTGATTTTCAAACGGGCGGCGTCGGCAGGGTTAATCGTTACTACCGCGGGAATAGGCCCGTAAGACTCGGTAAACTGCGTACCGGTATAATTGCGCACGGCGCTGTTGAGCAAAATAAATTCACCCGCCCCCGGCTTTACCGGGCAATGTCGAGGCAAAGGAGCGATTCCCATTTCCAGCGCCCGGGAAGAGTAAAACTCCAGTTTCCCTGAAGGCGTATTATAGCGATCCGGGGGTTTCAGTTTAAGAAGCAGTGTTTTTCCTGCCAATAAATCCTGGAAAGTTCCATCGACAAACGCGCCTTCAAAGGCTTTTTCCAATTCTTTCCAGGGATCAGCCAGGACCCATTGTTCTTGGACCCCCAATTTGCGCGCCAGTTCGTGCATGAGCCACACTTCGTCCCGGCTCTCGCCCAATGGTTTGATTACTCGAGGTGAGAGACGAATATGACGATGAACCCAGGTTACCACGATGTCCTGTTTTTCAAAAAATGTGGGGGCAGGAAGTACTACATCCGCGTAATCGGCGGTTCCTGTCCAGTGCGTATCGTGAACCACCACGAAGGCGTCTGTAGAGAGGCCGCGGCGAAAGGCCGATTGATGCGGCAGTGTCAGGGCCGGGTTCATCCCATAGATAAAAATGAATTTAAATGCGCCATCTCGGACCCGTTGGCTTAAGGCCACCTGGGAAACGGTTTTAGGTTGAAGATTTGAAAACGAATTGCCTGCGATATAATTATTATCGATAAAAAAGGCGTCGCTGTTGCTGTAGAAGAACCCCCTGTGGAGTCCCCGCAGGGCGGGGATAAATGAAACCGCCCGCACCAGGTCCGCGCCGTTGATGGATTTTTGCAAGCCGATGCCCATCAGGGTTGCGCTCATGTTGGACTTACCGTACAGGTCCGCGATGGTTTCTACCGCATTCCAATCCAGGCCCGTTTCGGTTTCCACCCGCTGGGGTGACCAGGACATGATCTCATGTTCCAGTTTATCAAATCCCAGCGTGTACTTTTCGATAAATTCGTGGGCCAGGTAATTTTTTTGGATGAGGATGCGGCAGATACCCATGACCAGGGCCGTATCGCTTCCCGGTTTGGGTTGGAAATGCAGGTCCGCGTGTTTCGCCGCTTCGCTGCACCGGGGATCGATGGCGATGATGGTGGCGCCCCGTTGTTTCCGGGCCTGGAGGGCCAGCGCCCATAAATGCGCCGAGCTGACCGGCGCATTAAAGCCCCAGAAAACGATAAGGTCCCTGTCTAACAAGCTTTCCGGCTGCAGGCCGTAATATTCCCCGTAATGAAGAGCGAGGCCTGTTTTGCCGGATTTGCTGCACATGGCGCCGTCGGTACGCGAAGCGCCCAGCGCATTCCACAGCCGGTGTGGGTACACCTCCGACAGGAGGCCGGTATTCCCCGAATAATCCAGCAATAGGACAGATTCCCTGCCGTGCGTTTTAATGACTTCCTGCAATTTTCCTGAGATTGTTTCCAGCGCTTCATTCCAATCCGTACGCCGGAATTGCCGCCCGGGTTTATTGCCTATCCGGATTTGTGGATATAGGACCCGGTTCTTATATACTCTTGAAACATCCATTTTACCCCGGGGACAGACAAATCCCTGGGTTATCGGGTTATCCGGGTCGCCTTTAACCGAAACCAGACCGCCGTCATCGTTGACATCGGCCAGGATGAAGCAGGAATCATAGCAATCCCTGGCGCACATTGTTTTAACGGTTTTCATTTTTCATTCCTCTGTAAAGTGCACTTTATCATAAGTCATCTGAATTTTCAAATAGTTCCTTTCCTGATCTTCCCAGGGAGTGGGTGAACCTTTGTGCCTTTGTGCCTTGGTTGCTATTTTTATGCCGGGCAAGCGTCCGGTAAAGTTGAGGGAGAATGATGTAAAGTGGAGCGAGACCAATGTAAAGCTGAGCGAACATAATGTCAAGTTGAGGGAGACCGATGTAAAGCTGAGCGAGAGTGATGTAAAGTTGAGGGAGACCGATGTTAAGTTGAGCGAGCATAATGTAAAGTTGAGGGAGACCGATGTTAAGCTGAGCGAGAATGATGTAAAGTTGAGGGAGAGTGATGTAAACCCGGGGGAGACCGATGTTAAGCTGAGCAAGAGCGATGTCAAGCTGGGGGAGCATTTTACATTGCTTGTCGAGCATAAAATGTTAGAGATTCCGACCAGGGGAAACCATTCCCCACCTTAACTCAGGGATTGGTGGCCCATAATTGTTGTTATCAAAGGCAAGGGGCAGACACGCAGGTCTGCCCCTACCTAAGAAGACCAATCCTGGGGACTATTTTAAAGCAAAGGGTTGATTTTTTTTCGTTTTCGTATTATAGTAAGAGTGAGTGAATTCATGAAAAGGAGTCAGGATATGAATATATTGGATCGAATAACGATTGATCCCGCAATATGTCTGGGGCAACCCACCATCAGGGGGATGCGAATAACTGTGTCTATAATATTGAAACAGATTGCAGCCGGGATGCCGTTGGAGGATATCCTGGCAGCTTATCCTGAACTCGAAAAGGAAGATATTGTTCAATCACTCCAATATGCAGCGTGGTTGGCATCTGAAAAAACGGTATTTATCCCAATAAAGAGAGTTATCCGTGCCAACGCTTGAGTTCATCGCCGATATGAATATTTCTCCCTTGACAGTCAGTCAACTGAGGGAAAGAGGATGGAAGATACTGCGTGTATCTGAAATTATGGATGTTAGAACCGCGGATATAGACATTTTGAATTATGCAAGAGATGAAAATAAAGTGGTCATTACCTGTGATCTCGATTTTTCTGAGTTATTGGCAATATTTGGGTACGATAGCCCAAGTGTTATAAACCTTCGATTGGATGATATATCACCTGGTTTTGTAACTCAGAGACTTATAGACATTTTTTCCGAATTAGAGAGAGAATTAAAAGCAGGGATTGTGGTCAGTGTGGATGATGTTTCGGCCAGATATAGAAATTTGCCCATTAAATGAACTCTTTAACCAAGCCGAAATCTTTTTGATACTCCGACCTCCCCTTTTAAGAATTTTTGAGGAGTCTCATTTGAGGTTTGGATTTCTTGGATATCCTCTTTTCCTCCAATTCCCCGTTAACAATTAAGAATTAACAATTGACAATTAACAATTATCCCTTTTCCGGTTCCTTGAAAGGGGTCGAATTCGACTCCTTTATGTATGAAGCCGGCAGTAACTCTTTTGTTTTATCACCCTCAAAGTGGATTGAAGCAACAGGCGCTATCGGCATTATAAGCAAGTCTGGTAATACCGGTGGAACTTTTGCCCATAAAGACATTGCTTTTGAATTCGCATCATGGATCAGCGCAGAAGTCAAACTTTACCTCTGAAATCATTAACTCATAACACGCAGGTTAAGCGATTAAAGGGAGCAGATAATAATGAATGCCCTTGAATTTTCTCGATGCCAAAGTATATCACGATAAAGAAATCAAGAAACAAAATACCCCTTTCCGGGTGAATGTTTGTACGGAAGGAGCGTATTATGCAGCATAAAGCGGTTTTGACGATTTTGTAAGCTTCACCCCGGAAGAGGTTTCAAGCGATCTTGAGAATGCCCAAAAATTCATCGAGCAAATAAAAACAATGATCTTGAACCCCCGGCAAACAAAATATCCGAATAGCAAAGGTTACGAATTCGTAACCTTTAAAAGCCAGGCTGATGTAAATAGTTTTAATCTTACACCCCGGTGGGGATAGGATTTGTTTCGAATTTCGTGCTTTCTTAAGAATGACGCCATCCTGGGGGCGATTCTTGACTGTCTTGAAAAATTCCTCAAGGAATGATATAATAATTCAAGAGGTATTGGAGATGAGAATAGAAATCGAGCAGGAACAGGGCGGGCGATGGATTGCTGAAGTGCTAGATATATCCAAGATAATGACATACGGATTATATTGTACTGAGGCAATCAGCAAAGTAGAGTCACTGGCTCTGCTTGTAATGGCGGATCGCCTGGGACACGGTGAAGAAATTCCCGAACTCCTTGATGTTTTTACGGTGTAGATATGTGTCAATGGTCTGCCACCAAATCCATTAATTTATATTTTATAGGAGGAAACTATGTGTAATGGGAACAACCATTCATCCGACTGTGCATGTGGATTCGGACCACCATATACAGTCAAGGGAACATCCGGACAGTCAAAAAAAAAGAGGAAAAATTTGAAAAGGGGAGCAAGCGGGCAGTCAAAAAAATGCTTCCGAATAGCAATGAATACGAACCGGCGCGTAAGCGGTAAAATTATAGTCGGTAAAGGGGTAGAATGGGAAGAGCTTCATAAACCGGCTTTTAAAGGTAACGAATTTGTAACCTTTAAAAGTAAGGAAGGATTAGCGAATAAACGGAACAAATAACAATGGTTGAAGCTGAAATTAAAACCAGGATACGCTCGGCTATGGAACAAAATCTGCTCGCCCCTTCGTATTCATTCACAGTAAAAATTCTACCCTGGCTTATAGTTTGTCGATTTCGATTGGGTATGGATTGGGTGGTATGATCTCCGGCGAGTTCCAGACAATCTCGAACTGACCATCTTTACGAATACGTCCGACTCGAGCTATCGCCCACGTGTGCTGATTAATCGGGTCAATAGTGATCTGACCTCTCGGAGCTAAGAAAGTCAGTCCGCGACAAGCTTCACGGATTGCTCGGGGATCAGCAGATTGAGCCTTCATCACGGCGAGTGCGAACACATGTACTCCAAAATAAGCAGCTTCAATTGGATCATCTGTGACACGTTCCTGCCCATACTTGCCCTTGAATGCTGCAACGAACATGCGGTTTTCTTCTGAATCGACTGATTGGAAATAGTTCCATGCACAATAATGACCGGCCATTAGTTCAGTGCCTATGGCTCTCAACTCTTCTTCCGCAAAACTAAACGAGATTACGGGGATTGTATCAGGCCTAACAGCAGCAGCCTTCATCGCCTGAAAGAAACCGATATTGCTATCTCCATTTATAGTATTGAAAATAACATCAGCCCCGCTGTCGTGCAATTGCTGTACGACATCCTCAAAGCATCGATCCCCGAGACGACGGTATACTTCGCCAGCGCAAACCCCGCCGAATTCAGGGAGGAGTGCCCTAATAATTTTGTTTGCGGTCCTAGGAAACACATAGTCGGAACCGATTAGGAAAGGGCGAGTTCGCTTCAACTCCTTCATACACCACTGAACAGCCGGGATTATTTGTTGGTTGGGCGATGCTCCAGTATATATTATGTTTTTGGACGATTCGAATCCTTCATACTGAAGCGGATAGAAGAGAAGATGATCGTTTTCCTCAACAACACTCAGAACGGCCTTGCGGCTGGCTGAGGTCCAACATCCAAAGAGCGCACAGACTTTTTCTTCGAGGATGAGGCGTTCAGCCTTCCTCGCAAAAGTCGCAGGCTCGGATGCACCATCTTCAACCATGGTGACAAGGCGTCTGCCCAAGAGCCCACCCTGTAAATTAATCTCATCTACGGCGAGTTGAACTGCATCTACGAGGGAACGCTCACTAATTGACATTGTACCACTCAAAGAATGAATAACTCCTATCTTGATGCATTCAGGAGAAACTACAACTACGTCTTTGGGAATCAGTTCGCTGAGTCGAGCTGCTACCCATCCCGGGCAATCAGTACTTCTTCCTTTCGAAAGAACGCAATCCCATAATGCATGTGCAAAACTATTGTCGGATTGGTTGGAAATCCGATGAATGATCTGGTCCCACCTACTAGAATCATTAGACACATCACGAACAATATCCATTGCAGCAAGGTACTCTCCGAGAGGTTCTATGGTGAATGAGTAACGACTTCTTGAAAAACCAAGGGAACGGATGACATGGAGCCTTTTCTCAAGATAATCGAAAATGGAGATCATGTCATAGGTCTCAGATTCAGTAATCAAGCGAGCTCGGTCAAATGATGTAAGGCGGTAGTCCTGATTTAAGGAGGCGCGTGCAATTTTTTGAAGATATGTGCAAACTTCCTCGTCTGAGAGCCAAGTCTCATCTTTTCGTCGATTTAGTTCTGCTAGGTAGCCAAGCATGAGTTCTGGTATGTCCTTGAAAGCAAGTGGGGTTCCATAAGATTTGCTGGCGATCAGTAGTTCAGCATACATTTTGGCGAGTAAAGCCGTTATACTGCGATCTCTTACGATCGCTGATAAACGTTGACATGCACCAAAAAAATTTGTGTCGGTGAATGAAGGACGTTCGCCTTTAACTGTAAGATAAGCATTCAGGAAATTTGATAGATACTCCGCGTGGATTTGCTGAGGAAGGATACAGGTTTTCGGAACATCTCCAAGTACGCACTTCTCACGAGAAGTGACTAATAGAGCTGCTGCTGGGAAATCAGGGGATGCAGGGTTAACAACAACATCATCAGCGATTACAATTACCCGACCATGTATAAGAAGATGCCTGACAAACTCAATGTTAAGTTCTTCAGTCGCACCGATGAGCGCACGCAAATGACCCGATATTGAATTGAGGAAAGCATCTGTATGATCAAGTTTCTCAGGAACGACTCCTGGTTCAAGTAGAACTGGCAACATTGGGTGTGCTGCACAGAGTTTAGAAGTCGGAATTTCTGACATACCCCATCTTGCGATCTCGCAAGCCAAGGCCGTTTTTCCAATTCCCCCCTCCCCGTATATCAGAATGCACCAACGTGGAGAACTGATCTCAGGCCGTAAGATATCTGGAGTTACATATGGATATGCCGTGCCGCCGAGCTCGACTGGAGATGCCACATATACTTTCCGCTGTGCCACAGTATCTTTGTTCTCAAAATTTGTTCTTGCTTCATGCAAGTGGGTTTTAACCCAGGCATCCAAAACACGTATGTGGTACTGGAACATTCCCACTACCAGAAGCCAGCGAAGGGGCAGTTGAAAGCCCCCAAGGTGCTCTGGAAGACGGGCATCATAAGGTTGTAAAGCGAAGTTTATCCTGAGAATCAAAAGAGGGCAAACTCGAAGTGCAACTTGCCAAACAAAGACTATAAAGAAGAGATATACTGTGGGAACAAGCACCCACGGGCTTCCAAATAGCCCACGGATCAGCCATTCAAAAAATGTATTTGAGGATCTGTATTGAATGTGAAGTATTGAGTTTTTGATTATGTTCAATTGGGCAGTTGAGATATTTTTCCCATGCTTTCGTACTATGTCAGATAGGGGACCTATACAAGAGGAATCGAGTTTGTCTTCTGCAACAGAAACGATTTCAACGACTAAGTCGGTTATCCTTACTACGGCTGATGAATACACGAAATCTAGTGAACGAGCTAGGTTGGGCAGCGATTCTGGAGACTTAGGGGTCAACTTGCAAAGCGCATTTACCGCTAATCGTCGAACTATTGGATCGCTGTCACCTAACAAGGTTAAAATAGTTGGAAAAAACGCAATAGAGGGATCTGATGTCTGAATGAGATATCTAAGAGCCTGTTCTTGCACTATGACGTTGGAATCCTGTAAAAGAGGCATAATCTGTGGTATGGCATTTCGGGCTGTTGCTCCCATCTGGCCCAGAGCTCGTAATGCACTTGAACGTACCATGTGGTCGGCGCTTCCCAGACAGTCTTCAAGAATCGGTATAGCTGCTACGCCAATTTGAGCCATTCGCTGTGAAGCTTGTAGTCGGATGGACCAGTCCTGATCAAATAAACATACTCGCAGGGCATCTAAGGAAAGAGGCTGCTGCCGATCAAATCCGAGGTCACCACTCATGGGTTCGCTCTGGCGAAATACTGTGCTTTGAAAGCCGAATGGTTCAGGTTTAATGGGTCTAGGCGATGACCATATGATCTGGAATTGCCCATCTGACCTGATCTTCCCGACCCTAGCGATCTTCCAAGTATGTTGTGTAGAGGGGTCGATTCGGATAACACCTCCCGGCGTTTCGAGTTCAAGACCCATTGCTGCCGCCCGTATTTCCCTAGGGTCGCTTGATCCTGCCCGAGCTACCGCACGACTAAACAAGTAGACCTGGGAATATGCAGCTTCAATAGGGTCGTCGGTGACCCTATCGAGCCCGAAAGCATTCTTGAATGTCTGCACAAATAGACGGTTCGCTTCACTTTCAACGCTTTGGAAATAATTCCAGGCAGCGTAGTGCCCGGCTGTAAATTGTGTGCCAATTCCTCGGATTTCATGCTCGGCAATACTGAAAGACATAACTGGAACTGCATTGGGATCTAATCCTGTTTGTGCTAGGGCAGCGAAGAACCCAACATTGCTGTCACCATTGAGTGTATTTAGAACACAATCAGCTTTCGAACTCTTGATCTTATTTACTGTTTGGGAGAAGTCCTGGTCGCCCAAATTATGGTAGATTTCGTCCGCGACTTTGATACCCTTGATAGCTAAGTAGTTTTTGATGGTTGAGTTTGCAACTCTGGGGAAAATGTAATCAGATCCAACAAGAAATGGTCGCCTTCTATTCAGCTTAATGACTAGCCAATCAAGAGCAGGGATGATCTGTTGATTGGGCGCTGCACCACCATATATAACGTTTCTTGAAGCCTCCTGTCCTTCATATTGGACAACGTACCAAAGAAGGTGATCATTCCTTTCTACGATAGGGAGCACCGCCTTTCTTGATGCAGATGTCCAACAGCCAAAAATAGATGAGACCCTATCGATAGTTATCAACTTCTCAGCCTTCTCAGCGAAAGTAGGCCAGTCGGACTGACCATCTTCAATTACTGCCTTCAATGGACGACCTAGAATTCCGCCATCCTCGTTTATTTCTTTAATAGCTAATTGAATCGCGTCGACAAGGGACGCTTCGCTAATGGCCATAGTGCCAGTCAGCGAATAGAGAACACCAACTTTTATTGGCTCCTGAACGATTTCCCCTTCTGCTGCAATGACGGAAGCATTTGCTCCCAGAAGAAGGCTACTTAGAAGCAAGATGAGTGAAAATAATTTAGAGTTTATTAGATTCAAGCGTGATATAACTTGAGCGAAGTTGTGGGTAGTGGGAGTTGGTGTTCTATTAGAACGAAGGGGATTATCCATTTTTCGTTGCTCAATATTGGAAATCATTTAAGCCTCCTTCACGATGTTCAGAGATGGCCCAAACATGAGCTCTTCATCATGGAATCTTCATCTGCCCGACAGTATATACGACCTAAGTAGCATGACAAATACTGCAATTTCTGCAGTAATAAGTCATTAAAATGTTTCGATGTAATAAATCCATAACCAGGGCACCTACAACTAATTACAATCAAATTACCCTCCTTTTTCTAAAATAGATTATAGCGCTACACTTTCTTTTGTCAAGTATTTTTTTAAATACGTCAGATTTGCGTGCCGGGAACATTCCGCTCGAACATACAAGAAGGGAATTTGCTTTATTTGCATGCGATTAAATAAACCACTTCCCGGCTGTGCGGGAGGCCGGTTTTATCGTCAGTGGACGGACGGTTAGCCCCTGCCCCTTTGTTTTTCACCCCGTTTTATCCACGGTTATTCCAGGGCCTCATACTGCAACAGGGATGAGGGTGAAAACATGGGAAATTTTTGCGGCTTTTTTAAGGGCACCCTCCCGTAATGCTTCTCTAACTTCATCCAATTTTAGTGCATCATCAAGAGATAAATAAGGCGACCAACCTTCATCCGGATCGATTAACTCAACCGCCACTTCGGCAACATATTCACCTTCGTGAATTATTTTTGTATGATGTCTCTTCCTCATTTTTTTCTCCTTTTAAAATCATTTGACCATTTTTTGGGATCCGGCCTATTTGTTAGTCATTTAAACCAATAACATAAATTGAGGATGAATGCAACCCAAGGGAAAAAATCTCCTTACCATTGAATTTTCTCCCTGTTTTTATCTCCCCCTGACCTGGGGGAGGCTTTCCCCGAAGTTGGTGAACTCTTCCCCTAAGCCCGGGATCTCTTCCCCTATGTGGGGGAAACCTTCCCCCAGGTGGGGGAACCGTTCCCCTAAGTAGGGGGAACTCTCCCCCAAGTCGGGGAAACCCTCCCCTATGTGGGGGAACTCTTCCCCTAAGTGGGGCAACCGTTCCCCTAAGTAGGGGAAACCTTCCCCCAAGTGGGGGAAACCCTCCCCCATGTCGGGGGAACCTTCCCCTAAGTCGGGGAACCTTTCCCCTGGGTAGGAAAATTCTTCCCTCAAGTTGGGGAAACCTTCCCCTGCCCGTGGAACCAAAAGGAAAGGGCGGATTTCTTCGTTTGTCCCTTCGTTTCCCGAATTTTAATTAACAAAAAGAAAGGTTAGCTTATGGTTACCCGAAAATGCATTGCGCAATGCGCAAATTAGTAGGGAACAGGCATTGCCTGTTCCTTTAAATGCTTCGTTGGAATAGGCGCTGCCTGTTCGCGACACACCACAATTTTCAATATCAAAACCACCCATGGCTTTTCGAATTGCCTCTTGCCCCTGGATTTTTTCTCCCCAAATCCCCAATTGCACCTTTCATTGCTTCCCACCGCTAACTAATCAACCTCAAACCGTGCCTCATTTCCATTTTTCGACGGAAAAGAACCCCAAACCCCGTTACATTTACATTTTTCGGAAGCGAAATAAGGGGAAACCTCGTTACTTTTCCATTTTTTGGCAGTGAAAACCCCAAATGTAACGTTACATTTCCATTTCTTTGCAACCAAAGACACAAATGCGCCGTTACATTTCCAATTTTTTGCGCCCAAAAACACAAATGTAACGTTACTTTTCCATTTATTTGCAGTGAAAAATACAAATGTAACGCTGCTGTGCGACTTTTCTGCATCGAAAAGCCAACCTGCATCGTGTTTTTTTGAGTTTTCTTGAATGATATTAAAGTAGCCGCGAAGAACACGAAGGACCGCGAAGAAAAAACGAAAGAATCCTTGGAAATGATTTCTTGTGTGTCTCCTTTTCTCCTCTCTCACCGGCGCGGGTACTTTCTTGTTGAAAACAATAAAAAATCGTACTATAATTACATGCGTTAACATTAAAACATATTAACAAAAGTGAAGGAGGGTCACATGCCTTTAAAAAAATTAATCGATTACCTGGAAGATAACCAGGTGAGATTCACTCGCGTCATTCATTCAACCGCGTATACCGCCCAGGTTATTGCCCACCGCGCCCATATTTCGGGCAACGTCCTGGTCAAAACCGTGGTGCTCAAAAACCCCCAGGAAAAATTCATAATGGGGGTCATCCCCGCCAATTACCAGGTGGATATGGAAAAAATATCCGAAATCCACGGCGAAAAACTGGAACTGGCGACGGAAGCGGAATTCGAAAAACTATTCCCCGGCTGCGAAACCGGTGGAATGCCGCCTTTCGGAAACCTCTTCGACCTCCCGGTTTATGTCTCCGAATCCCTGGCCCAAACCCGGGAAATCGCCTTTAACGCAGGAAACCACAGGGAACTTCTACAAATGTCTTTCGACGACTTCAACAGGTTGGTAAAACCCAACATCGCCGCCTTCTCAAGAAAAAGAGGTTAATTGTTTTTTCCGCTTTTCCGCTCTTCTGCTCTTCCGCTCTCCCTGCTACCTCGCTTGTTTTTTTTTCGTTCCTTATTGACTTTTATCTCTATTTCCAATATGATTAGAAACTTAGATAAACATCTCTCGTGGAGGAAAAATTGAAAAGAATCATCCTCGTGATAATTATGTTTGCCGTAAATGCGTATATGTTCCCCGGCGAAACATTGGAAAAACCGGGTCCGGGACCTAACGTGATGACCCTCGATATTCAACAAGCCACCCAAATGGCCCTGGAAAACAATAAAAATGTCCTGGCCAGCCAGGAAGAAGTAAATCAATACCGACAACGGGTCTGGCAGAACCTCAATTTCCTGCCCACCGTCACATTGAGCGGCTTCAAAAACCTGGACGAAAAACTAATGGAACTGGAGATGCCTGCTTTTTTCCCCGGCGATACCCCCCAGCGAGTCACTCTCGATTTTACCAAAAACTACGAATTCAGCTTAGAAATCGTACAACCCATATTTGCCGGCGGTAAAATACTCTATTCCTATAAAAACGCCCAACTGGACCTGCGCATCGCCAAAGAAAAACGACAAAATACCCGCGAAGATACCATCCTGCAAATCAAAAAAGTTTTTTTCAATATCCTGGTGCTGAAAGAGCTGCTGAAAGCCCATAACGAAGCCCAGGAACTGGCCGACACCTATTATAAGAATATCAAAGAGAATTATGAACTGGGCATGACTTCCAAATACGACCTCCTGCGCGCCGAACTGGCCGCCGCTTCCGTGAAACCCAATGTTCTGAAAACGGAAAAGCTCCTCAACCTTTCCATCTTAAACCTGAAATTCATGACCGGCATCCCCGAAGAAACCTCGCTGGATATCCAGGGAACTTTCGATTACAGCAACCGGTCCCTGGAACTGGCAAACCTGGTTAAAAAAGCCCTGACCAACCGCTCCGAACTCCGCCAACTGGAAATGCAAATAAACAAAACAAGCAACCTGCTGAAAATGGCCTACGGCCAATTCCTGCCCAATGTCTCCCTGATCGCCTCCTACAGTTACAGATCCGATCTATTTAATTTGAAGAAAAAAAACTGGGAAAACTATTACACCATTAACCTGGGCGTCCAATTCCCCATCTTCACCCAATTCAAACGCACTGCCCAGGTAGGGGAACTGAGGGTTATGAAAAGAATCCTGGACCTCAATTACCAACAACTCCAGGACGCTACCAAACTCCAGGTCCGGGACCTGTACATGACCATAGAAGAAGAATACCGGAATATCCAGGCCGGACAAAAAAATATCGAAACCGCCGCGGAAGGACTGAGGACCGCGGAATTAACCTATAAAGAAGGGTTGATCACCCTCCTCGAATTAAACGCCTCCACCGGCGATTTAACCAAAGCCAAAGTCAATTTCTTCCAGGCCGTATACAATTATAATATCGCCGCCGCCGAACTGGAAAAAATCGTCGGCCTTAAAACAACCGAAAACACCGAAGGAGAGAAATAATGAAAATAAAAGCAGCAATGATAACATCCCTGGCCTTAGCCGTTTGCGTCGTATTCACCGGCTGCTCAAACAAGAACGGGGATAAGAAAGTCGTTTATGAGAAAAAACCCCTCCAGGTAAAAGTAGAGAAAGTCCACCGTGGTGTATTGACCCAGGAATTAAGTTATAAAGGCACTGTATTGCCCTGGCAAAGGGCCAATATCGGACCCGACGCCGCCGGCCGGGTCTTGAAAATCTACAAGAAACCGGGCGATATCGTTAATAAAGATGCACTGCTGGCCGAACTGGATACCACTACTTTAAAACTCCAGGTGAACCAGGCCGACGCCGGCCTGGCCGTAGCAAAGGCGGCGTACAAAGACGCTTTGCTCAATCACCAACGGTTACAAAAACTGTACGAAAAGACCGCCGTCTCCCAGATGCAGTTAGAAAAGGCGGCGCTGGCCCTGGAAGCGGCGGATACCCAACAAAAAAGCGCGGAAGCGGCTTTAAATACCGTGAAACATATGCTTAATATGTCTTATATGCGCGCCCCCTTCGCCGGCATTATCACCTCAAAAAACATGGAGGAAGGCGATGTCATCAATCCCATGATGGGAATGAGCATGGGCAACTCCGGCGTATTAACGCTCATGGACTTGAAAAAAATAAAAATAACCCTGGATGTCCCCTCCGAAGACATCGAAAAAATAAAGATCGGCCAGAAATGTTTCGTCAAGGTCGATACCTATCCCGGCGACGTGTTCGATGGCGAGATCTATTCCAGGAACCTGGCGGCGGACACGATCTCTAAAACCTTCAAGGTAGAAGTCAAGGTGGACAACCCGGATATTAAAATCAAGGCCGGCGTCTTTGCCGAAGTCAAGGTGGAAATTTTCAGCAAGGAAAATGTATTGCTGCTGCCCATGTCGGCGTTAATCGAGCAAGGCGATTCCACTTCTGTCGTCCTCTACAATAACGGCGTAGCCAAATATAAAAATATAAAAGTCGGCCAGCGGAATGACGGGTTGTTCGAAATCCCGGAAGGCCTCGAAGAAGGCCAACTGGTAGTGGTTGAAGGCAATTACGATTTGAAAGAAGGCACACTCCTTGCCTTACAGGAGATTTAGATGAAGATCGTTGACTATTCATTAAAGAATCGCGTTACCGTATCCATGGTAGTAGTGGTTCTCATTATATTCGGTCTCATTACCTATGACCGGTTGGGACTGGACATGCTTCCGGATATGGAAGCCCCATTTATTTCGGTAATTACTACTTACAGCGGCGTTTCCTCCGAGGATATCGAGCAAAATGTCACGCGGCCGCTGGAACAGTGGGTATCCACCGTTACCGGCGTTAAAGATATCAAGTCTGTTTCGCAAGAAGGAATGTCCGCCTTAATGGTGGAATTCGAATCCGGGGCCAACCTCGATTTCGCCGCCCAGGACATCCGGGACAAGATCGGTATGTTCGAGGAATTTTTACCCGAAGGCGCCAAGAAACCCCTGGTGGTGAAATTCAATTTTGCCGATATGCCCATTATGATGTACGGTATCACCGGCGGAAAACGGGACTTAAAAGCCTTAAAGAATTATATCGATACGGAAGTGGCCACGCGGTTGGAAAGAATCGACGGCGTTGCTTCGGCTATTGTATTTTCACCCGAGGAAGCCGAAATATTGGTCAACGTGGACAAAGGCAAACTTGAAGCCCGCGGCCTCTCCATCCGCCAGGTGGAAGGCGCTATCCAGGCCTCCAATATCAACCTGCCCTCAGGCTACCTGGTTGAAAACCACAAAGAATATCTCATCCGCACCCTTGGTCAATTCGAGGCAGTAGCCCCGATTAAAGACATCGTGGTGGGCGCCGGGCAGCGGGGCGAACCCATCTTTTTAAGAGATATCGCCGATGTAACCGAAACCGCCAGGGAGGTCCGCAACCTCGTCAGGATCAACGGCACAAAAGGCATCATGATGGTGATTACCAAAAGTTCCGGTTCTAACACCGTGCTGGTGGCCCAGGCGGTTAAAGAAACGCTGGAAAAAATCAAACCCACCCTGGATAAAGACCTGTCCTTCAACGTCGCCCTGGATTTTTCCCGCATCATCAAAATAGTGGCTTCCAGGAGCTCGGATGATATCATTACCGGCGGCATCCTGGCCATGCTCTTGATCTTCTTGTTCCTGCGAAATATTCGACCCACATTGGCCATCGGGATCACTATTCCTCTTTCCATTCTCACATCCTTTATCGCCCTTTATATGGTGAATTATACTCTCAACCTTATCACTATCGGGGGGTTGGCATTAGGGGTAGGGATGCTGGTGGACAATGCCGTGGTGGTCATTGAAAACATATACCGGCACCTGGAAGAAGGCAAATCCCCACATGAGGCCGCCGGCATCGGGACATCGGAAGTCGGCCT
This sequence comes from Candidatus Aminicenantota bacterium, assembly GCA_026393835.1. GTDB lineage: Bacteria > Acidobacteriota > Aminicenantia > UBA2199 > UBA2199 > JAKAGC01. Next base: position 177,235 of record JAPKZK010000021.1, read on the forward strand.
GGCCATCAGCGGTTCCACCTTCACCACCATCGCCGTGTTTTTTCCCATGATGTTTGCCACGGGAGTATCCGGCACCTTTTCCCGCGGCCTGGCCGTGTCCGTGTCTATTCCCCTACTGGCCTCCCTGCTTATCGCCCTAACCATCATTCCCTTGCTGGCCTCCTGGCTGTTCTCCGTGGGTAAGAAAAAAAAGCAAGCAGGTCAGTCAAACTATGTCACCATCGGTTCCCAACAGTTTATGAAATTTCAAAACTTCTATAAACAACTCCTCATTAAATCTCTAAAAAAACGCAAAACAGTTCTCTTATCCGTTTTACTGGTTTTTCTATTATCGATAGTCGTCGCGTTTTTCCTGGGCGCCGAGTTTATGCCCAAGAGCGATAATGCCATGATCTTTTTAAAATTAAAAATGCCGGTGGGCGCCAGCGTGGAGGAAACCGACCGGGTCATCAAATATGTGGAAGCCCAGTCCCTTAAAGAGAAAAATGTCTTATCCACCATGGTGAGCGTGGGTCTTAACGAGCAGAATGCCCATGATTCGGCTTCCGGGTTTAACCCTTCCGGCTCCTATGAAGGCATTGTCTGGTCTTACCTCACTACCAAGAGTCAACGGAAAATCTCCGACCAGGAGATTTTGGAACAGTGGCGCCAATATTTCCCGGAACTTAAGGACGGCAAGATGCAATTTGTCGATATTGCCTCCATGTCCATGATGGGTAATACTTCTTCCAGCCCCATTGAAATAAATGTTTTCGGCAGAGACCTTAAGAAATTAAAAGAAATCGCCTTAAGAATAAAAAAAGATATCCTCAACGTGAAGGGTATCCGGGATGTGGAAATTTCCCTGGATGAGAGTAAACCGGAAATCGAATTGAGGATTAAAAAAGAGGAAGCATCCAAACTGGGTTTGACCCCTTACGATATTTCCCGGCAGGTGCAGACCTTTACCATCGGCACGGTGGTATCACGGATCATGCTGGAAGGTGAAGAACGGGAAATTCGGGTCCGATTAAATCGTGAGGATCGCAGCAGCGCCGATGCATTGAAGAAATTACCTATCATAACGCCCCAGGGAACCAAAGTTTATCTTTCCCAGGTCGTCGATTTCCAGCGTACGCTTGGCGCCGTTAAGATCGACCGCGAGAACCAGGTAAGAAAAGTCAGCGTTAACGCCAATTATGTGGATAGGGACCTGGGGGGTATCGTCAAAGAAATTACCGAACGGACCAAGGCGATTACCGAGAGTCTCCCTGAAGGGTATTTCACCCTGATGGGCGGCGCTTACCAGGATATGCAAGAATCCTTCAAGACCATGGCTTTTGCTTTGCTGTTGTCCCTGGTGCTGGTGTATGCGGTTATGGCTTCTCAATTTGAAAGTTTCAAGTATCCTTTCATCATTATGTTTACGATTCCCCTGGGTTTGATCGGGGTGGTGTTTTCGCTGGCCATCGCCGGGAAGAACATCAGTTTACCGGCCATAATGGGCTTTATCATGTTGGGTGGAATCGTGGTGAATAATGGGATTGTTATGGTGGATTACATTAACCAATTGATTGGGCGTGGGGTGCACAAATTTGAAGCCGTGGTGGATGGAGCGGCGGTGAGGTTGCGTCCGGTTTTGATTACATCATTAACCACCATCATCGGGATGTTTCCCATGGCCATTTCTTCGTCCGAAGGGTCTGAGATGCGTTCACCTATGGCGATCGCATTAATGGGAGGTCTAACCGCGGCGACGTTTTTGACGTTGTTTATCGTTCCCATCATTTACTCGTATTTTGCAAAGATAGAAACGAAATAAAAACAGAAGTTTTAGGAGGTGTCGGAACCCTTTTTCAAAAGGGTTCTGACCCGCCGGGGGCAAAGGGAATAATTATAAATTATAAATTGTTATCGGAGAGATAAGGGAGGAACGGGATGAAAACCATTGCCGGGATAGAGATAACGAAACTCAGCCCGAACAGCCAGGCGTAACCCAACCACCCGGCCACAAGCCCGCCGAAGACGCCGGCAAAAATAGCGCTGAGGTTCCATAGGCCGGAACCGATGGCATAGTGGGCCGCTTTAAACTCCGCGTGGCAAATCCGCATGACGTATGTCGTCAGCACAGCCGTTCCCAGGCCTCCGGCAAATTGATCGAAAGCATGGACACCGGCCGCCAACGCCAGGTTGGCCGTTCCGATACTGATGGGCGTCGCCGCATCGGTATTGATTTTTAAGAAATACGAAACATGGATGGCCAGCGCCATATAAATAATATTGGTGCAATTTTGGGCCATGATAAAGGGCCAGATAACGCGTTTCAGGCTAAAGCGTGAAATCATCCAGCCGCCCAGCATGGCGCCGGCAATAGAGGCGGGGAGTCCCACGAAGCTGATCCACCCGTAATGAACTTTGATGCCCAGGTCAACGATAAAGGGCGCCACCATGGTGGCCAGGGTCCATTCACCTACCCGGAGTAGAATAATAAACAAAAGGATGGTGGTTATTTTTTCCCGTTCCATGAAATAAACGAAGGATTTCCCATAGAAAGAATCCGGGTCGCGGGTGATAAATGCTTTGAGTCTTTTACGGAATATACCCACCAGGACCAGGGCCAGCAGCAGCAGCAGCGCCACCCAATGAGAGAAATAGATATTTTTCAACAGGGGAACGCTGTTTTGCAGCTCCTTATAAAAGGGGGATTGGAAGAAATACCTGACCGCGATGATCAAAGAGACTGTTCCCAGGAGAAACAGGAAAGTCTTAACCCGCAGGCCCCTGAGGAAGAGGTCTTTTATTTTCTTTTTTTGCGGTTCCACATCTGTAAGGAAGAAAAGGTTGAAAAGGAAAAAGGCAGCGAAGATAATGGCGGCGGCAAAAAAGGCGGCGAACCAGCTCCATTTAGCGCCGATGGTAACGATAACCAGGGTTCCCACGCCCATGGCGACGCGGTAGGCCATTGTCCGGAAGCCCACGAATTTCGCCTGTCCCTCTTTGTCCAGGGCTTCCATATAATAGCCGTCGATGGCCACATCGTTGGTGGCGGCGATAAAGGCGCCGATGAAAAAAAGCACCGCGATTAATTGGACGTTGTTTTTCAAGGGAACCACCAGTGCCGCCGCCACGATAATGACCATAAAGAGCGCTTGCATGGTCAGCATCCATTTGCGTTTGGTGCTGTATTCATCCACCTGTGGACCCCACAGGAATTTCAATATCCAGGGGATACTGAAAAAATTAACCAGGCCGATGGACTCCAGGGAAACCTTCATATCCCTGAAAAAAACGGAAGATACGGTACGGATGAGGATGTATGGAAAGCCCTCGGTAAAATAGGTGGAGAATGTCCAGAGGTAGTTTTTATCCCATTTGGTTTTTTTCATTTGTTTTCCTTTAATGCTTGGGCTTACCGGGTTTATACTTTATCTCCATACCGGGGGCGTTTTCGGGGCGTCTTTTGAACCCGTACTTTTCATAAAACCCGGCCTTGCCTTTGGCGGAAAAGAGCTGGATATCCCTTATTTTCGCCCCCACACAAACATCGGTTAACATTTTCAAAATCTCTTTGCCGATGCCGCGGCCCTGGTACTCGGGCAGAACGATCATTTCCGTAATCAAGGCGTGCAATTTGCCGTCCGAAATGACGCGGCCAAATCCCACTAATTTTTCACCGTCATAAGCAGCGCACATATACCGGCTATTGCCCATGGCCCGGTGAAATTCATACTTATCGAGTCCATACTCCTCGTTCCAACCGGTGCTCTCAAACAATGTGAAAAAATCTTCCACATTGGGCAGTGAGTTTTCTTCATAAATAATACTCATTACTTAACTTCCTCTTCGCGTGTCTTCGCGTCCTTCGCGGCTAATTTTTTATTTTTTTTCAGCAAAGGCCATATTACGGATAAGGGTTTCCGTATCGTAAGGCGCCTTATCGCCCTGCAAATACTTATGAAACCATTCCAGGTGGGCATTATAGTAGACCGGCATGGATTTAACGCCGCTGGGCCAGTGGCCGTCATTTTTGAAAATGATCAACCGCGACGGCACGCCCATTTCCTGCAGGTCGGTGAAGAATTCCACGCTGTTGTGGTAAGGGACCCGGTAATCCCGTTCGCCCGTAATAATGAGGCACGGAGTTTTGAAGCTTTTCACATAGGATGAGGGAGAGACCTTTTCATAGAATTCAGAGTTTTCCCAGGGTCTGATCCCGCCCATATCCCATTTGGGAAACCACAGTTCTTCCGTGCCGCTGTACATGCTGCGGGCATTATAAATGGCCATCATGGTGGCTAACCCTTTAAAATATTTATTATGTCCTTCCAGCCAGTTTATGGCATATCCGCCCCAGGACCACCCCATGGCGCCCATTCGCTCGGCGTCCACATAGGGCAATTTCGCCAGGTATTGGGCGACCTTGTCGATATCCTCCATTACGCGGCCGTTCCAATCCCCGGAAATGGCGTCGGTAAATTGTTGGCCGTAACCGGTGGAACCGTGGGGGTTGGGATAAGCGACGATATACCCGGACCCGGGATAAACCTGCCAATCCCCCCTGAAATTGTTCGTCCACTGCATCTGCGGCCCGCCGTGAATGTTTAATATAAGAGGATACTTTTTATTGGGATCGAAGCCGTGGGGTTTGACTACGAAAATATGGATTTGCTTACCTTCCGCCCCTACGGTCCAATGTTCTTCCGAAGGTCTGATGTCTACTTCTTCTTCGACTTTTTTATTAAAGAAGGTCAAGCGCTTAAGACTATTTGTTTGGCCGAAGCGGTAACTCCATAACTCATAAGGTTCACCCGTGGCCGAACGGAGTAAGATCGCTTCCTTCCCATCCGGCGTAACCAGGAAACCGGCAATGGTCTGATGCTCAATGATTTTTTCGACCCGGTTATCGGTGAGATTCAAGCGGTACATGGGGGTATACCCTTTTTCGTCCAGGGTAAAATAGATAGACCTCGAATCCGGGGACCAATTGAAATTACTCACCCAATTGTCGATGGCTTCGGTTAACACTTTAATTTGCTTATTCTTCAAATTATAGACGGCCAGCATTTTCTTTGACGACTCGCAGCCGGGGATTCTTTGGGTGATAAAGCCGATCCATTGGCCGTTGGGTGAAAAAGCCGGCGAACCGTCATGGGCTTTATTTTCCGCGGTGATATTGACCGGTTCCGCCTGGGGTGAATTCAAATCGATGAGAAAAAGGTCCTGGTTGGTGGAATGGGCCAGGTTTTTCTCATGATTGGACACGATGCAGACCGTGTTCCCATCGGGCGAAATATCATACTCGCCGCCGCCGGTTGAAAACGCCGGGTAATCCACCTGGCCTTTGGTAATCGCTTTCACTTTCTTTTCTGCCGGGTCGAGACAAAAGAGGTGGGAGTACTGCCAATCCCTGAAAGTAGTCCAATGCCGGAATAAGAGGGAATCGGCCATATGGGCCTGGACCGGTCCGCTTTCCAATTTCTCGGCCTTTTCTTTATTGCATTCATTCCATTGGCCTTCTTCCTTTTCCAGGCATTCGGGAAATACCGAAGAGGAAAATAATATCTTTTTGGCCCCATTGGGTCCTTTGCCCGGTTTGGGAGTTGAAATGCCGCTGTAGAAATCGGATACTTTCCGGGCTTCGCCGCCGTTGGCGTCCATTTCCCACAATTGATTCCCATCTTCCCGGTCCGATATGAAATAAATCTTTTTCCCGTCGGCGGACCAAAAGGGAGCGCTATCGGCGCTTTTATCGAAGGTGAGCTGTGTGGATTCCCCGGCGGCGAGGTTCAAGAGAAACACATCGCTGTTGGTTTTGCCTTCTTTAAGGTTGGATTCCGTCACGGAGAACAGTAATTTTTTCCCATCCGGGGAAATTTCCATCCCGCCGATGCTCTTTAAGCGATAAAGATCATCGATGGCAAAGGGTTTCTTTTCAGCAGGGAAAAGGTTTAGTGAAAATACCAGGATTAATATGAAAATACATTTTGTTAAATGTCTCATCGGACACCTCCATATCGTTTAATTGTTGGATAAATCTTTGAAATCTTATTTTACATAGAATCGTTTGGTTTTTCAAGCAGGGGCGATGGTTTTTTGAATGATTGTATTTTTCTCTTTTCTATGATATCTTATCCGCTGGTTTGAGGTGATATCATGAATCGAAAACGTTTGCCACTTGTTTTTTTTAGTATGATTATCTGTGTGACTGCTTTCCAGTCTGTTTATCCGCAACAACCCATCCAATATATATTAAAAATCGATAAAACGGGAAAAACAGCCGATATTCTCCTGAAGCACAAAGAGATAAAAATTTATCAAGAGCTGAATTCCTGCTACCTGGGCGTCACGGAAGAAAAAAATGTTCCCGGGCTGAAGGCCCTGGCTATTCCCTATAAGGTACTGGATAAAATAAGCGGGTCTACCGGGATCATGGATGGCGCTTTCCTGGTACACCTGCGGGACATAAGCTATCTATCCATATTAAAACAGAACGGGACCGCCATCTCGGTTGAAGGGAATAATGTTTTATTCCTGCCATCCGGTTCACAACATCCCCGAAAAATGTTGCCCAATATATTCCGGGGCATAAAAAAGCTCGGCGCCCCGGTAAAAATCGGGGCAATCCCCCTCTCGCTCTCCCCCGATCATATATCCGTGCTGAAGGCCATCAAGCAAATAGACCCTTTGATCTCCGCAATGGTAAGCGCCGTAAGTAAAAATAATTTAAAAACTAATATACAAACCCTGCAAAATTTTGTAACCCGGGACGCAACCACCGATGAATGCGAAGAAGCCGGCGATTTCATAGCCGCTGCATTATTGCAATCTGGGGTCCAGGTAGAGGAAGACCCTTTTAATTTTGAAGGATACAGTTCCCGGAATATCGTCGGGTACTTGCCCGGCGTGACTGATCCGTCTTCGATAGTCATCATCGGCGCCCATTATGATTCCTATGCCGATCCCGATAGTAGGGAATCCGCGCCCGGGGCCGATGATAACGCCGGCGGGACCGCGGCGGTGTTGGAAGCAGCCAGGATTATGTCCCAATATTCCTTCGCTCATTCTATTAAATTTATTCTTTTTTCCGCGGAAGAATGGGGCCTGTACGGGAGCGACCATTATGCCCGGCAAGCCGCTGGAAGGGAAAATATCGTCGGTGTGATTAACCTGGATATGATCGCGTATACGGATCATCTCCCCGAGGACCTGGATGTTATCGTCAATTTAAATTCGAAGTGGCTTGGAAACCTCTTAAAGACCGCGGCCCAAAATTATTCCAGTATAGACGTTCTCACCACCCTTGACAATTGGGCTGATTACAGTGATCATTACTCTTTCTGGGATAGGGGGTTTCCCGCGGTTTTGTGCATCGAGGATTACGAAGATACCAATCCCTATTATCATACAACCGGTGATACCATCGATACCATAAATCTTGATTTTGCCGCCGAAGCCGCCAGGGTCTGCCTTGCCGCCGCCGCGCAATTGGCCGAACCCGACGAGTCCCTTGTTTCTACTATCACCGTTACTTCGCCCAATGGCGGAGAAACCTGGACCGTTGGGAACTCTTATCCCATTACCTGGACTACATCCGGCGCCGTGGGAAATGTAAACATCAAATATTCCACCAACAACGGTTCCAGTTGGACGACGCTAATCTCTTCCACCGACAATGACGGCTCTTATACCTGGACCGTACCCAATGCCGTTTCAACCCAATGCAAGATTAAAATTAGCGGGGCGGCCGATAGTGACCCTTCAGATACAAGCAATGAGGCTTTTACCATTGAGGCCGGTTTATCGCCTGCCATCGGTTTAAATCGAACGTTATTATATTTCGGCGGCCTGGAAACAGGAATTCATACCGGGGCCCAGGAAGTATGGATTCACAACAGCGGCGGCGGGACATTAAATTGGCAAACCGGCGACAATGCGGCCTGGCTCACCTGTGCCCCTGCCTCCGGTACAAACAACGGCATTATAACAGTATCCATCGATCCCGGCGGTCTCGCTGCCGGTACATATACCGGGATCATTTCCATTACCGGCACCAACGCTTCCAATTCACCCCAAACCGTTTCCGTCACGTTGACCATAAAACCCGTTTCCCAGGATATGCCGCCATTCGGCGATTTTGCCACACCTTTAGATAACGCCGCCGTCAGCAGTAGTTTTGCCGTAACCGGTTGGGCGCTGGATGATACGGGAATCGAAAGCGTCAAAATCTATAGGGAAGCTGGGACTTCCCTGGTATTTATCGGCGACGCCGTGTTCATCAATGGGGCCCGCCCGGACGTGGAAACCGCGTATCCCAATTACCCTTATAAATACAAAACAGGATGGGGGTACATGCTGCTTTCCTATTTCCTGCCCGATGGGGGCAATGGAGTATATAAACTGCATGCGATCGCCGCCGACGCTTCGGGAAACAGCGCCACCCTTGGCGTTAAAACCATTACCGTCGATAATAACCATTCGGTAAAACCCTTTGGAACCATCGACGCCCCGGCCCAGGGCGGGTTGGTTTCATCCAGTTCATATATCAATTGGGGCTGGGTATTAACGCCGCAGCCCAATCATATCGCCGCCAACGGTTCTACCGTTAATGTATGGGTGGATGGCGTCAATAAAGGTCATCCCACCTATAATATCTATCGTTCCGATATCGCTTCACTATTTCCCGGTTATGCCAATAGTAATGGGGCCATCGGTTATTTTTCCCTGGATACCGGCGCGTTGGAAAACGGTTTACATACAATTCAATGGAGCGCCTCAGACAGCGCCGGGAATGCCGATGGCATCGGGAGTCGATACTTTTTAATTAATAATTCCGCCGGGGATTTAAAGCAAGACGCCAGGTTTAAAGCAAACCCGTTGATAAAAGATATGATGCAAATCGATAATATCCCTATAAATCCCGGGCCGGTTTGGTTGAAACAGGGTTATGACGATAATGATTTTCTAAGGGCCGTTTATACTGGCGAAACAGGCCGCTGTACAATTCGGGTAAACGAATTGGAACGCATACAAATCCACCTGGATGATCCCATGGCGAATCGTTCGCTGTCCGGATTTTCAGGTTATATGATTGTCAATAACCGGATGGAGTCTTTGCCGGTGGGTTCCACCTTCGACAGCCGGAAAGGAATTTTCTATTGGCAGCCGGGGCCGGGGTTTGTCGGCCAGTACCGTTTTGTATTTATATTGAAAGAGGAAACAGGACAGATGAATCGTAAAGAGATAGTGGTAAGGATAAATTAGGGTTTGTATTCAAAACAAAAACTGCCCACGAATGACACCGATTAAAAAGATGAAAAAAAACAACCGCTAAGAACACTAAGGCGCGAAGTCGCGCGAAGGTTTTATCTTTGTATTTTGTATATGGGTACAAAATACTTGACAGTAAATTGTAGTTGTGTATAATTTACAGCATGAAACTAGAAAATCGATATTTATCCGAACCGGTTCAAGAAGACCTTTCAGAAAAGATGGTTTTTGTCGGCGGTCCCAGGCAGGTCGGCAAAACCACCCTGGCCAGGGATTGCGTCGCCTCAAAATACAAGTCAAGCTATTATAGCTGGGATAAAATAGATCAAAGAAAAAAAGCCCTCAGGGGGGAATGGAGCCCGGATGTGGAATTAATCCTATTAGACGAATTTCACAAATACCGGGAATGGAAAAGTTGGATAAAAGGCGAGTACGATGTATATAAAGACAAATACCGGTTCTTATTAACCGGCAGCGCCCGTTTGAATATCTATCGAAAAGGTGGAGATTCACTGCAAGGCCGGTATCATTATTACACGTTGCATCCCTTTACTTACGCTGAAATAAATGATTTCAAGCCCCAGGTCCAACCCGGGCAAGAGTTATCTTTTAAAGAGAAAGGAAATGGTCTGGATGCCCTTATGACTTATGGGGGGTTCCCTGAGCCGTTTATCAAGCAAGAGGCGCGGTTCCTGCGCCGGTGGAATAATGAACAAGTCGAACGGCTATTCAAGGAAGATGTCCGGGAATTAACCAATATCAAAGATATAGGTACATTAACCTTACTGGCCAATTTACTACCTGGAAAAGTAGCTTCAATCCTGTCGATAAATTCCCTGGCCAATGATTTGCAGGTAAATTTCAGGACAGTTGCTAATTGGCTCGATGTATTCGAGACCTTTTATTATTGTTTCCGAATCGCGCCCTACCAGAGTAAAATGATCGCTTCGGTACGAAAAGAGAAGAAGTTATACCTGTGGAATTGGTCCAGGTTGGAAGAGGAAGGGCCGAAATTGGAAAACCTGGTAGCCTTGCACTTGCTCAAGTACTGTGATTATTTGTATGATTATGAAGGGTGGAAGGTTTCCCTGTATTATTTAAGAGATTCCACGGGAAGGGAAGTCGATTTCTTGCTTACCCTTAACCAGGAGCCCTGGATTGCTATAGAGGTTAAGACCAAAGAAACCAAATTATCCGGCAGTTTGGTCTATTTTAAAGAAAAACTGGGAGTACCGTATTGTTATCAAATAGTTCACCGGTGTATGGACGAATTTATTAAAGGCGGAATACGTGTGATGCCGGTTGAGAAATTCCTTACTGCACTCATTTAACAAAAAGCAGGCCCAGTAGAGTAGAAGCGGGGGTTTCCCGCCCCCCTCATCGAACCGTACGTACAGATTTCCAGTATACGGCTCTCGGCTAGTCTTCCTCCACAAAGGCATGCACAGTAAAGATTCGGTTTCGCATCAGAGATAGTTTAGCCCCCATCTTTTTAATCCAGCATAAAGGCTTTCATCCTCTCTGAGAGGTCTGCTCCTCCGTTGACTTCGATTCCGTAAGAACCTTTGGAATCTGCATCGTACCGCAGAGTGAATCCTTGAAAATTGAGACTTGCTCCAGGTTCATTCATTTTCACGATTCGCGTCTTTTCCCTGTTAATTTTTAACATCATCTCTTGTTCCAGTTTAATTTCAATCCAACTGGTAATACGTTTGCCCATATATCTAGCCTGGACGACAAAATCATCTGCATATCTTACCAGGCGGGCATTAGCAAATTGAAAAGGTGAATCCGCTTTCCGGTAGAATTCCCTGTCAAACTTATGGAGGTAGAGGTTGGACAGGATGGGCGAAACCACACCACCCTGGGGACTTCCGGATTTAGGTTTTGTCAGCGTTTCCTTACCGTCTTTGTGTTTCTCGTATACAGGGCACTTCAACCACATGCGTACCTGCGATTAGTTTTAATACCGACTGGTCAGCGATTCTTTCTTTAACCATCTGCGTCAGTTCAGCATGATCAATGGTATCGAAGTAACTGCTCAGATCGGCATCATATAACTCTTTTCGACTACTTTTAAGATTGGCCTGTATCTGGGCCATTGCATCATGTGCATTGCGCTTGGGGCGGAATCCATGTGAACAGTCAAAAAAATATGCTTAAATGTTATTCCATCATAACCGGCGGCTCTCACGGCTTAACCGGACTACACGGATTGACACAGCTTACCCGGAAGTTTTTTCTCCGCTCTTCCCTTTTCCTGCCCCTGATTCACCGTTTTGGTCATTTGTATTTCGGTCATTTAAATTTGTTTGTACACGCGATTTCAAGTGTCGCGATTTCGTGCTTCGGATTTATTCTTTTTCCGCTTTTTAGGTTATTTCTCTACCTTTCCTCGTGAAATAAATGCCCAGGAAAATAATCGCCGCCCCGATCATCAGTGAAGGGGAAATTCTTTCCGAAAGGAGTAACCAGGCAAACACCATTGCCAGCGCCGGCGGTAAATTCGAATACACCGCCGTCTGGCTGTTGCCGATTTTCTGGACCGAATAAAACCAGATAATCAAACCCACCGACAGCGCCATTACCCCCGAAAAAGCCATGCAAAACCAGGCTTTAAACGAAATGGCAGCATAAGGCAGCGTTCGCAATGCGCCGATCGTAACCGGGAAAAAGAGCAGCGAACCGATAGTCATGGTCAGCATGGTAAATTTCAGCGGCGAGTAAGTTTTAAGAAGCGGTCGCGCCGACACTGAATAATGGGCCCAGAGAAGTACTGCACCAAAAATAAGCAAGTCCCCTTGCAAACTCTTCGAGGATAAACTCAACCCCCCGGCTTTCCCCATAATCGTAATATATACCCCCAGGAATCCCATCAGGATACCGACCCAGGCAATCGGTTTAATGGTTTCATGTTTAGCAACCACGCTGAACAACGAAATCATTATCGGCCCAACCCCGAAAATGACCGCCGTATTGGAAGCGTTGGTCAGGTCGATACCCCGGATAAATATATACTGGTAAATCGTGTAACCGCTGATGGAAAGAAATACAATTTTCAGGATATGTTCCTTTTGAACCTTAAAGTTTCTTTCAGTGATCAAAAACCATATTACCAGGACAGCGGACGACAGCAGCAGGCGAATCCCATTTAAGGGTAGGGGAGGGATTTCTTTCAGGGCGATTTTCAAAACCGAATAATTCGCGGCCCAGATCAGTACTGCCACCAGCATTAACCCGTCGCTCAAGTGAAATTTTCTATGTCTCATTCTTTTCTTGTTTTTGTTTCGGTGTTATCAAAGAAAGCCATTATAGCACAAATCTCACCTTTAGAGTATCGGGAAGGGGACAGGCAGAAAATTCATCCAGGCTACTTGACTGGCGCTTCTTTATATCCTGAATTCATAAAGGTTTTTTGGTGAATAAACTTTTCCTTAATTTGAAATCCCGGAAAGCCTGACAAGATTTTACTCCCAAAACGATTGAATGCGGGTTCAGCAGCATCACGTGTGGGCTCGCTTACTTCATAGGGCGCTATTCCAAACTCGTAATGGTCTGTCAACTCGGTAAAACTTTCCAGGTTTACATCGGGTAAAACGCCTTCCGCTTCGTTTCTCAATTGGGATTCTCGTGCGACATCCTCTGCCGTCCAATGGGTAACGCGAACAAGCTTCTCCCAAAGTGTCTTATCATATAAAGTTCCATACCGGGCCCACGCCGCGTGGGCGCCTGCGCGCTTAGCCATCGAAATATCCTTCGTGATGCTGTCACCCACATAAAGCACATTCATGGGCGACAATGAGTATTCGACGAAAATATCTTCAAGTACCTTTGGACTTGGCTTTCGATGTTCTCTCGGAAGCAACCTTAGAAATCCATTTTTTAATTCGTCGGCGTATAAAACTTTACCTTCAGGGTGCCCCAATCCCTCTGACCTGGGCGCATACAAATAGGACAAAAACTGGCGAATCCCAAGTGCATTGATCCTGAACAAACTATTGAGTACATCAGCTTCTGTATGAGCGACAACCGTACAACCACTTTCATTAATAAATTTAAGAGTTTCGAAAACACCGGGAAATAATCTTAATAACTCTTTCCGTTTTTTGTTAAACGCATGAAATGCCGGGTCCAGTATTTTCGCCAGCTCTGCGCGGTTCTTTCCTGGGAACCGATTTATCGCCGCCCCTGTTTCAAGGAGAGCAAACGGATGCTCGGAATTCCCATATTTTTGATGAACTTTTTGAATGTCCGTGAGAAGCGTCTCGCGATCGACTTGTAGTATTTCTACAGCGACGTCGATCATCCGGTAAAATGCCGGTACAAAAAAACTAATCCAGTCGTAAAGCGTATTGTCAAGATCTATTATGAGAAGTTCGATCTGTGTGTATTCTCTCATTATACGATCCAATCAGAAAGTGAAAGCTTTGGCTGCTTGTCCGAAAAATCAAATAGACCTTTGCAGTCTTTCATTTTTTTGAAAATACCGCCGTTTTCAGACCTAAAAATACTGAGCGTTAAACCCGATGCAGTAATATCCAGGAGATTAAAATAGTTCCTCGAGCCATCAGTCTCGCTCGAACCGGCGCTCCCGCCGCCAATTATCGATAGCTCACCCAAACGATACCGATCATTGGTATATTCAGGAAGCTCATAAACGCTTGAGCGCCAAATAAATGAGCGATGTTTATGTCCATGGACAGCGAGTTGAACCCCGTAGTCCGCGGCGAGACGCTGAATTCGGACCGCATCCACTGCAATTCCAAATCCTTTATAGTAATCCCCGGCAAGCTCAAGGTTCTCAGTCAATGTGAGGTGATGATGGAGGGCCAGGATACGGAGGGCTATACTATGATTCTTATCCCCCCACTTAAGTGCGTTTGCCACATCTTGAAAAGCTTCCTCCTGTATACGCCCCATTCCCGCCAGGAAATTTTTCCCAGTTTCGAGAGAGCTTGAATTCAATGCTGCAATCTCGACGGTTAATCCCGACGGAAACAGGAACCGCCGTCCCATAGAAAGATAATCATTCGGATCCTGCTTGAAGAGTTTTTTATAAAACTCCCGGTAATTGGTGGTGGCTTCTATAGTCGCCAGCTTCAATTCGGCGCTACTAATGTAATTTGCCCCTTGTGTCCACAAGATGTCGTGATTGCCGGGCATGACGACCACGCGATCTGTTCCAAGCCTCAATATGCCGAGAAGTCGGTTGATGCCGCTGATAGCCTCATTATATTCTTTAATGGTTCCACTGACCGTAAGGTCGCCGGTTATCAACACTACCCCTATGCGGGTGGAATTTTGCTCAATGGCTCTCGTAATGGCTTCCGCCATTGTTGAACGGCCCTGCCCTTTTCCCTCTAAAGCCCATACATGTTGCTTTTGGTTATCTTCAACCGCGTAATGTAGATCGGATATATGAAGAATTGTTTCTTCTTCCACCCTGATCACATCATTAGAAACCGGTTTTGGAACCGTTCGGAAAGTAAAAAATAAATTTTTCGCTTCATCTGGTTGTTCACGGGGTCTTACAACCCAGATAGTAGTATCCATACCCGTAAGTTCATCTGCTTCCATTATCACTTTATCATTAAACCGTTTCAAAATTTCTTCGGTGTAATTCGGCAGATTGGGAGCCTCGGCGTACGAATAGTTTCCAAAAAACTCCAGGAAATCATTCTCTATCTTTGTAATCCTCATCCATGCACAACTGTAGGGACTCTCCCTATAGTAAGACGGAATTAAATCCTGTTCCCCATTCGGTACGCGAGGATGCAAACCATCCTCATGGTTTATATTCGGTTGGATCACTTCGGTTACGTAAGCGATATAAACACGTCCGGAGCCGGAATGAAATAACCCAACCGGAACCGGGTTCTCTTCCGAAGCCTGGATTGATAGTTCGTTCCAAACGGAAATACGGTTATCTTCATTTGGCCGTTTCCACCAGCCCCACCAACAGCTCTTATTCTCAGCGATCACTTTCTGATGTTCAACAATCGTATCGCTTACAAGATCACGAAAGCGAAAAAGAAATCGGATGGAAGGTATAGAAACCATATCAATAGGCATGGTTACCTCCTCTCCGCCGCGAATGCCGGGGTTTTTCCCTATTATATTGTAACGGAGAATTGAAAAATCTTATTTTATGCATAGGAAAATTTTAAATAAAATATTCCCATAAGTCAATAGAGGGAGATAAAAAATTTGAAGCCCTTCCGTCCCTTCCGTGCACATGAAAATCTCTTGTGCACATATGAGCAGAAGCGGAAAAAATAGGGGAAAGGCCGGAAACAATCTCTCTCAAAAGGTTTCTTGTCTCCAGGGGCAATTAACCTGGGTAACTTATTTCGTTATAGTTACATAGCCACATTTAGCACATCTTTTGAGTAACGGTATTCCTTTTGATGCCCAGGGTCACCTGGTACTGAAAGCCGGAGCCGCCGCGGGAGCGGGGGCTGGAGGCAGCCAGGTGCAGGGCCGTGTTAAGTGCGGCCTGCACCTGACGCCAAAATAGCCCCCTAATCCTAACCCCTTTCCCCTACTTACATTTACCGAAAGGTCCGGCCATAAAAATATTTTGCACCTCACTGCGGGTCAGCTCGCGATTGAAGATTTCCAGTTCATCGATATCGCCTTTGAACCAGCCCGATAGCGGCGCAGCAGCCGTGCGAGTGCCGATGCGTAATGGACTGGTATTGGCGAGAGACCCGGGGCGTGTTGCGACGCATGCAGGAGACTTGAATGCTCCATCGTAATAGAATCGAATAGATCCACTGCGACATACAGTCACAGTAATGTGATGCCAATTTCCATCATATATGGAAGGCGTCAGCACAGGGGAAAGAAAATTGGTGAATGGCGGCGCACCAATACCATCGGCTAATTGGAGTCCCAACTTCCCCTGGTATACAAAGAAGGCATAGCCTTTGAGGACCGGGACCGCACTCCGCTTGTCAAGAATTGTCATGACTCCTTGAGGGGCATTGTTAGAAATACGAACCCAGGCGTCGATTGAAAAATCGCCCAGGCAGGTCGAGTAACTGCCCTGGCTGCCGCTCAGGCAAAAGGTAGACGTATTGGCGGGCCCGAAGTTCGTCACGATCGTGGATGGAGATTCCACATAGTTGGTTGTGCCGTTGAAACGCAGCGCTCCGGCCACCATGCCCGGTACGGGAGTGGGACCACCTATGTGAGTTCCGGTGTTGCCCGTGGCAAGATTCGCCGCGGTCGCTCCCGCTGTCTCGTCAAAGGGATACCAGGCAACCATGGTAGTATTGGGAGGAGGGACACAGGTATCGCCGGTCATGTTTATCAAAATTTCATCGAGCCTCTGACCTTGCTGGGTCTGCCAGAATACTCCCGAAAACTGGGCGATGTTCGCATTCGTGACATCGATGTCGGGTGGGGTGATAAAAAACATGTCCGGCGGCGAGGGATTCACCCACAACCGCATCCGTTCATTGATCCCACCGCCGACATTAAAATCGATCTGCGCCACCAGGAGAGTCGTGGCGTTGGCAACCACCGGATGAGTGGAGTAAAAACACCCGAAGGCATTTTGCATTCCCCAGTTTCCTGCACTCGGATTTGGTTGTGGGAGATCGCCAATAATGAATGTCCCGCCGCTGGAGTTTCCGAGAGTGGCCTGTGTAGCAGGGGTGCCATTGACATTAGACCTTATAAGGGCGCGCATAACCAGGGTAATTCCCGGCGCTCCTACCACAGGCGCTGCCAACGTGCGTCTACTGGCGGCGCCCGGGGTCCATCCCAGGGCGTTGCCCGCGGGGATGGGCATGAGTCCGGCGTAGGTCAGGCCAGGGCCCACGGTAAGATTCCCAACGCCTGTCCATGGGCCACCCCATCCGGCGCCGCCGTTCAATCCGTTGATGGCGATACCCGCCGCATAATTGAATGGCTCGTAAGCGGTCTGGACAGCTTCGCCGACAGCCGCCATACATAAACACGCAAATATCAACACTGCCAGTCGATATATGCCCTTACCATAACACTTACACTTACAACTGATTACAATCATATTATCCTCCATATTTATATTTGTGTTTAAATTGTCTTACCATAAAATAGTATAATCCCCGGATTTTTGTTCAACTTTTATAATAGTTGATACTTTTTTTTTGAAATGCCGGATTAGAGAGGTTTTAAAAATGTCAACTTTTATAAAGTTTGATATTTTCTCTTTGTCCCATACCTTTTTGGTGATGAAAATTGGCCTGTTTTATATCCTCTCTCCATGGACAGACAGAAAAATGGTCCCTTTAATTTTTATCCACGTTATTCTTTTTACGATCCTCCTGGTGAGAAGTGGGAAGGGGACAGACAACAAAATGTCTCAAGCGATCTTATCGGGAGCGAGAAAAATCTTACCTGGGGCAACGAAAAACTTCCCCGGACTTTGGGGAAACTCTCCCGGCGAGGTATAGAACAATAAAGACAACTTTAACCTGTACGCCTACCTGGATGAATTGCTGCGGGTGATTTTTCCGGCCTGTCCCCTCTTTTTCCATCCGTCTGAAAAAATGGGCCAACACGATCGAAGGTCCGATCATGTCGCACAATACCCAAAATCCTAGTTTATGCCTTCTTATAAACCATGCGGCGAAAAAGAATTCTTGGCTGTCCCCGATTGGCTTAATCAAAAGTGGTTTTTTTTAAAATTTTCAGTTGAAAAATTCATGCTTCGGTGCTAATATATAATAATTACCATTTTGATCAAATAGGAGGTGAGAAATGGGTTGGTCGCTTACGAAATTTGCAATTGAGTATGTAGAGAGACACAACTACAATAAAAAAACAAAATCAATATATAGAAAAGTAGATGGTAAGGACAAACTATACAATGTGGGAGTTAACAAAAATGAGATGCCCTGATTGTGATTCCATTTCAAGTTCAGTGGCATTTTTCAAAGAGACACCAGGCGACGGTGTTTGTTCAAAATGCCATGGTAACGGTATAGGAGGACTTTTAGATCAATTTGCTGATTCATTCAATCCGTTTGGGACCGGACATATTAAGTGTGATAATTGTGATGGGAGTGGAGTGTGTCCTACATGTGATGGTACAGGTGAAGTTGATGAATAAAAGAATAGTAACTCTGCTTCAAAGCCATATTGAATGCCCTGCTTGATCGGAAGCTTTGGGACACACCAAATGGATTATGGGGCAGGCCAAAGGGCCTTTTGGCTTGACTTTTTTTTTAAACCGGCCTAAAATATCTATATGGTTAGAAGCAATTTTCATATAAGTTCGGCTATGATGGACAAACCATCACATTGTAACTGCGGGAGCGAGTTCCCATGAAGATTCTCATACTGTACAACCTTGCGAAAGTGGTCAAGAAAGGAACGGTCAATGATCTTGTTTGTGAGAAAGAGATTGAAATCATCGTCCCTTTAGTCGCTGACCTATTGTCTAGGCGAGGACATCAAGTGAACTCGCTAGAGACGGATATTGATGTCTGGGAAAAACTAAAACGACTCAAGTGTAAAATTGATCTTGTCCTCAATCTAGCGGAAGGTTTTGGTAGTGGTAACACCAACGAAACAGCTGTGCCAGCGATTTTAGAAGCGCTGGAGATACCTTTTACCGGTGCTTCGGCCTGCAACATGCACTTCGCATTAGATAAGGAAAAAACGAATTTGGTGTTGGCGAGTTATGGAGTTCCGGTTGCACGTCATCTCCTTGCCCGACACTGCTCCGACCTTGATAGTTTTTCCTTGTCGTTTCCGGTGATTGCTAAGCCGGTGCGCGAAGATGCAAGTATCGGTATTACTTACGATAGCGTCGTGGCCAATAAAGAAGCTCTAAATCGGCGCGTTAAGGAGATGTTGGTGTTGTATCAGCAACCTGTATTGGTCGAAGAGTTCATTGATGGACGAGAAATTTCTGTCGGCATTGTTGGTAATTTGCCAGACCTGCATATCTTCCCACCATTGGAGTTTGTTTTCGACGAAACAATTCCACCTCTGAGACGGCTAAGATCCTACGAGTATAAGTGGGGGGGGGGCAAGGAGGAGATGGTGAGAGCCATTCTGCCTTCGACCACGATTCGTAGGCTTGCGGAATATTCGAAAATTGCCCATATCGTTACCGACTGTCGCGACTATTCGCGTATGGACTATCGAGTTACGTCAAATGGAAACATCTATCTTTTGGAGGTGAATTACAATCCTGGGATAGGACCCAACACTCATGGTCTGAATAACACTCTTACTATGATGGCAAGTTTTGACGGGTACTCGTTCGAAGACTTAGTCGAATTGATTACGGTTACCGCTCGAAAGCGCTATGATCAGAAGAAGGCTTTTGGGGGTGACGGCAAAAGTTGTGCATCACCTTAATTTTATGAACAATACAAAAAAAGAATACAAAGAAATAGTAATTTCTAACGGCGCAGAAGCTTTTAGAAATATTATTGAAAAAACGGGAGATAAAAAAGAAATATCTCGAAGACTTTCTATCGAACATAGTTTGTCTCAAAGAGCTTTATTTTGGGGTGAAGATAATAAAATTTTAATAACTCCTTATCCTATTGACCCGTTCTTTATTGAGACCAACTCGACCATTTTAAAATATAAAAATGTTAAAAATGTTTTTCCGAAAAAAATAGAAATTAGTTTGTGCGGGGCAATAATCAATGACAAATCTCTATTTGCAGAAGTAATAAGTTTTATAAACTCGAATCCTAATATTTCGATTACCTCTTATGCTGTGACGGAAGAGTATTTAATGCTTATCAATAAACTTCGATGTTTAAAATTAAAATTCAAAGTTTCCGAATTGCCTCGTCCAGAAAATATTTGGACAGTTCAATATCTTGATTCGAAGAGCGGTTTTCGAGAGCAAATCTATAAGATCAAATGCAAAGAAAAAAGAATCAATTTACCGTTTGGGTTTATTTGTAAAAATAAAAGCGAAGCTATTCATGCTGGCCAGTGGTTTCTTACCAGGAATAAACCCTGTGTCCTTAAGTCTAATTTTGGCGAATCTGGTTGGGGCCTAAAAATCCTTAATAAGAAAAATGGTAAAGGATATAGCGACATCGAATTGTTGGATGGCATATGGGACGACACTATAATTGTTGTTGAGGAATACATTGAAGCAAACAAATTAGTCGCTGGAGGATCTCCATCGATCGAAGTATATGTGGACGACAAGGGCTCAATTGTCACTTATCTTTGTGGACAAATTTTTGATGATCTGGGATCATTTATTGGAGTTGAGTTGGGACGAGATGTCATTGATCGACAAACATTCCAAGAATTAAAACACTTAGGTGGGGTTGTCGGTAACTCTTATTGGGAAATTGGCTACCGTGGTTATTTCGATATTGATACCATAGTATCCAAAAAGAAAAGGGAAATATACCTGATCGAAACAAATACACGACGTACTGGCGGAACCCATGTTTTCGACACAGCCAAGAGGTTATTGGGAAATAATTGGGAAAAAGAACGATATCTTATTTCAAATGATCAATTTGTTTACGGAGAGAGTATTTTAAGTCCTAACATTTTAATTGAAAAAATCCAGAAAATTATTTATCCGATGGTGAACCATCAGACAGGAGTTATATTAACACTTATTGATGAAAAACGACCTGTTATCGGTTTTGTTATAATAGGTAAAAATAAGGTTGGGTGTATTAAAATATATGATGAATTAAAGAAATTAGTATCTGTTCAGGCTATAAGCCATGAAAGCATTGCATGCTCAGTTACCTAGCCCGGATAAGCCGGAACCAAAAAAAAGTGGCCTCCGCCCCGTTTTCGAGAGAATCTAATTAAAGTGGGGGGAATTAGACGCCTCCTTATCCCAAACCTCAAACCCCCAACCTCCAAACACCACCTTTCCATTTCCTCCGGCGAGGCTATGTCAATGATATACATTCTGTGCAGGCCAAAAGTACATCTTTAGCCTTTAGTCCGCATCGTCCCTATTCGTCCGTGGCAAATTTAATCGCGTGGTTGACGAAACCTTCTTAAACATGTACAATATGTATGTACAGAATTTGAAAATTAAAAGGAGGCATAAATGCCGATACAGACGACCTATACCAATGCAAGGGAGCAGTTCGCCAACCTGTGGGATGAGGTGACGAATAATCAAGAGGTGGTAATTATAAAAAGAAGAGGAAATGAAGATGTAGCGCTCATTTCGGCTTCCGAATTAGTAGGACTGCTGGAAACCAGCCACCTGATGCGCTCCCCCAAAAATGCAAAACGTTTATTGGCGGCATTTGAACGGTCCAAAACAAAAAAGGAAAAACCGCAAACCATCGAAGAACTGCGAATAGAGGTAGGGCCGACAGAAAAGTTGCCCTTCGGGTATTTGAATTGATTGAGGGGATTATGAGAATGCCTTTTGAAGGAATTGGAAAACCGGAACCTTTAAAATACATGCTTGCCGGAGCATGGTCACGCCGGTTGACGCAAGAGCATCGTCTTGTTTATGTTGTAAGCAATGACCGCATTGAGTTCTTACAATGCCGTTACCATTATTAAAAACCGGGACACAATAGATATGTTATAAAAATAAAAAAAGTATACCGGGGGCATTAATCTCCATCCTATTTAACCATCGGACATTGGTTCCTTACCGTCGGACATTCATTCCTTACCAACAGACATTGACAGATTACCGCCGGACATTGATACCTTACCAACGGACATTGACGGATTACCGTCGGACATTGATTCCTTCCCATTGGATATTGACAGATTACCAACGGATATTGATTCCTTCCCGTCGGATATTGACAGATTACCAACGGACATTGATACCTTCCCGTCGGATATTGACAGATTACCAACGGACATTGATACCTTCCCGTCGGATATTGACAGATTACCAACGGATATTGATTCCTTCCCGTCGGATATTGACAGATTACCAACGGATATTGGTTCCTTCCCGTCGGATATTGACAGATTACCAACGGACATTCATTCCTTACCAAAAGTAAAAACGGAAAAGCTTTTGATATTAATAAACCTCCAACGTTAAGACGACGGTAGTACCGGGATTGTATATCCCTGAACCGTGGTATTTGTATTTCGTATTTAAGATGTTGTCCAGGGCAAGCTGCCAGCGGAGATGGCTCCACATGGATAACCCGACCCGGATATTCCAGGTCCACCAACCCGGCGTGCCGCCTTTCGGCACACGGCTGTCTTTGAGGTCCTCTGCCGATAAGCGGTCCTGTTTCGCGGCCGCGCGAATATAGGTCTCGGCAAATCCCTGCCAGTTACCATGCTTCAAGAAATCATAACGGATTTTAAATTGCCCGAATAGGGGAGGGATGCGCGTTAATGGGATATCTTTGCCGTTGGTTATCTTTTCCTCGCCCCAGGTATAAGCAATATTGCCGGAAAGCGACCAACTCCCGGCAAGCCCCAACAGGAAACTTCCCTCTGTTCCCCATAAAATACCTTTACCCGCATTGACATTATAAACCACATCCTTGCCGTCGATTTTACTTTTGCCTTCCCACAGCGTGCCCTCGCGTTTGATGAAATCTTCCAGGAAAGATATATACCCGGTGCAGGATAAGGTAAGAGTTCCGAAACGCCCACGGGTCAGGAGTTCCAGTGTGTTGGAGTACTCAGGTCTTAATTCATCGTTGGGAATATGGAAAAACTGGCCGGTGTCGCCCAACATGGCGGCTTCATTCAAATTGGGCGCGCGAAATCCCTGGGAATAGGTAAGCGACATATTGTAACGATCCCCGGCCAGATACTGGGCGCTCAATAAAAATACATGACCGGTGAAAGAAAAATCCACTGACGGGAGATTTAACCTTGCCGGGACTTTGGCCGACACGCCGTGAAAACGCCAACCGCCGCCCAGGCGAAAATGATTGCCGGATACGTGACGAAACGGCTCCCATTCCAGTAAGGTATATAACCCGTAATTGGTATATGTCGATCCATCCGGGTAATCCTGGTCGTTCACCTTTACCCGGTCCGAACCCGGGACCTGGGTAAACCGCTCCGCGGAAACGGAATCCCGGTACAACATACCCCCATAATTCAAGCGCAAGGTATTCTCTTTAAGCCGGGTAGACATATTCACGTCCAGGCCAAGGGTCCCGGCGGCGACATTGTCGATGGTGGTTTTAAGTACGGTTTTATAATCGTTCTTTACCTTTTCCGTATCCTTTCGCTCAAAAAAATCCTGGTATGAAAGAGTTATATTACCGGTGGCGCCAATGGCGGGAAATAAGGTATCCAGGCGAGCATAAACCAAATGATCTTTATTGTCGTAAAATTGCAGCGAATTCTGGTCGTACAGTTTATCGGTCCGCCCGGCATGATTGATAAAGGAGTACAGGTATCCGACGGTAAAGTCCCAATCTTTAAAAAAACCATGGGAAAAACGGCGGCTTAATTTGCCGATGGCCGATGTATTGTCATAACCGCTGTAAGGCTGAACCCCCACGCCTTTGCCCCCACCCAAATCGTTGAAACGTTTGTAACTGACACCGCCCAGGATGGACCACCCGTTATAACCGGCGGAGAAATCGCCGTGAAAAGTACTGCCGGTATTGGTGGATTGGTAGCGGGAGAGTAAATTGCCGGAGAAATTAAATTTGCCGCTTTCCTGTGGAGTAGGGCCGCGGGCGGATAACGTGTTCAACTGGATCACCCCGCCCATGGCGTCGGACCCGTACAACACCGAACCAGGCCCCCGCAGCACTTCGATCTGGCCCACGGAAAACGGGTCCATGAGATTTAAATATTGAACCGGGCCGGTCCGGTAAAGGGAATTGTTAAAACGAATTCCATCCACGGCGATTAACACTTGCGGCCCGCCCATGCCGCGGATAATGGGAGAACCCCCACCGGCGCTGGTTTGCTGCACAAAGGCCCCGGGCGTTTCGAAAAGCGCCTCCGGTACTGTCCGGGGGGTTTGCTCTTTGATCGTTTCCTTATCCATGACCGAAACCGAACGGTCTGTTTTAAACGTATCCTCCGGGATTCTCCTGGCCACCACTTCGATTTCCACGATGATGGGGGCGTCCTCTTTTATGACTTCTTTTTTCTTCGCTTGTTCTTTCTTTTCCTTTTCTTGACCCGCCGCCGCAGGGCCAAACATTAAGAAAAGTACGACGGTAAAAATAAGTATAAGTATCCTGGCTTTCATGATTAACCTCCGTAATCCGGACTATTTTCTATGCTTCAGTTTTTGGGGTAAGCGGCCCATATTCTCCTGAGTTGTTTAGTGGTTCGCGTCCTCACGTTGTTTTTGGCCACGCTGTCGTCATTATCCGGGTTGTCGTCCTGGAGGATGGTCGGGGAATATTTCAATTCCAAACGATAATTGGGCTGACCGTCGAATTTGTCCAGGTCAGCGATTTCCCAATCCCGTTCATAGACCAGGTCGAAAAATTCACCCACCGGGATGGCCATGATTTCTTTCTCCACCACTACGGTGAAAGTATTTTCCGGCGTACGTGAACCTTCGGAAAGAAGGGCCGTGACCTGGCCTTTCTCACATTTAAAATCTTTACTGCCCAGGTTTTTCAGTTTGCCGGTGATTTTGACATGTACGGTTTTAGCATCGATTTGTTTCACAATTTCAAAATTTATCATTTCCGCGCCCAGGTCGCAGTTGGGGAGGTTTTGCTCCTCCGCATAAACGGCGAACTGGACTATAAATAAAATAAAGGCTGTTATTAAGATCGTTTTGCATCTCATTTTTACTCCTTTTCTAAAGAAAGCCCACGGAACACACCTCGGTGTATCCCGTGTATCCCGTGTATTCCGTGGGCCGTCTTTTTAATTAATTACAGGATATTGGCCGTATAATCTTCTACTTCGCCGTAGGCCAGAGTCCCGCATGAAGCGGGGGCCGTTCGGCTCATGGAAACCCGCATGCGGGTGTTACCGGTAAGTGCGGAAGTAGGTACGGTAAAACTCCCGCTTTTGGCCGTTTTCCCTGAGCCGCTGTACACATTTTCCCCGGCGTCGTCAAAGCTGCCGTTCTTGTTATAGTCGATCCAGATTTTCCAGTATACGGTGCGTGATCTGCTCAGAAACGATGGGGTTAATGTGAAAGAAGTCGAAGCGCCCCTGGTCATGTTGGCCACCAGGGCGATAAAATCGGAGTAGCCGGTTGCGCCCGATGGGTTATTCAGAGTCCCCACCAGGACGCGGGAGATCCATTCGTTGCTGCAACTGGAGCTGGAAGAGGCGCAATAAGTGATAGACGCCACGACGGTCACGGGTTTGATAATGGAATCGGTGGCGGTGGCGCCGTCGGAAACGGTCAAAGAGACATCGTAAGTGCCGGCGGCGGCATAGGTATGAGTGGGGTTTTGCAGGGTGGAAGTGGCGCCGTCGCCAAAATTCCAATCCCAACCGGTAATGGTGGTGTTTTGGGCGGTGCTGGTATCGGTGAAGTTAACTTGCAGCAGGTTGGCGGCGTAGGTGAAATTGGCGTCTACCGTCGGTTCCGTGCTTTTGTAGAGACTAACCGTATCGATTATATTGCCCAAATAGTCTACGGCATTGAAGTAGAGATTATTGCCCTGGATATCGATTTTGCAGAATTCATAGTTATCTTCCGTAACCACGATATAGGGGTAACTCGGTTTCGAGGTATACAGGGGGGCGCCGCCGCCGCCGGTGGTGATATGGTTCACGCCATCCACCACGGCACGGGCATAATAATGGTTGTCGCCGCAAAATACGAAACTAACGCCGTATTGGACGCACAACGGATGGATATTGTCCTGGACCTCGGTATCGTTCTCATGACCGCCGTCCGCGGACCACCCGGGCGAATGAAGGCAAACGATCTTCCACAGTTTCGACGTTGACGCCAGGTCATTGCTCAACCAGGTCAATTGGGCCGAACTAATCATCGGGCTCGCGTTGGGGTTTTGATCCACCACTGCCACATGCACCGGGCCGTAATCGAAGGAATAGTAAAAATTGGCCACATAGGGATACGGGTAATATTTGGCAAATACCGTACCCGTGCTTTCATGGTTTCCTCGACAGGGCATGACGGGCACTTCGGATAGGAATTTTAAAAGATTCGCCTGCGTGCGTGGGAAAAACTCATTGGCCCAGTAAGTCTCGGTATCGCTGTAGATATAATCACCGGAGAAAAGGGCAATGGTCTGATGGGTGGGGTCGGCAGTGTAAGTGTCGATCATCTTTCCCGCCACCAGGGCATGGTTTGCCGGGTAAGAGCGGGTGTCGGCATAGGCAAAGAGCTTTGCATCGGTTGCCGAAGCGGCCGGGGCCGTACGAAAACTACCGGTGTAATAGACGCCGCCGATGGTTACACGGTAATAATACTTCGTACCGCTGGCCAGGCCCGAAATCACATACTTGTGTTGGCGATCGGTGCCGTATTCGGTGGTGTTAACCGAATTTCCATAGGCGGTAGTGGGTCCCCACTCCAGTGTACAGGATTCCGTCACGGTGGTCTGCCACAATACCGTCATCTCGGTGTTGCTGTTTCCATTGAGCATCAGGTAAGGACCTTTCTTGATGGCTGCATCAAGGCCCCCTGTACCGACGGCGAACAGTAAAAACACGACTGCCATAACAACAAAAACTTGTTTTAACTTCATGAATAGCCTCCTTTTATTTTATTTGGTTATTGGCGCAGTTTAAATGAAAAGGCAAATTGAAAATAGGTTCTATATCTGTTATAATCAAGTGAGATTAAATTATAACATTCCCCAGGACAAATACAATCACCCAAAAGTACTATTTTTGGTATTACCCTTTGAATTTTCCATAAAAATGTATTATATATTGTTTTTCACTTATTCAAAAGGAGTGTGATTCATGGCGGGAAATGCATATCTATTGTTGATCGATGATGAACCGGATATCCTGGAAGCATATAAGATCATGCTGGAAGAAAATGGCTGCCCGGTTCTTACGGCCGCCGGTAAAAACGATGCCCTGAAGGTATTGGAAGAATATACCATCGCGGTTTGCCTGGTGGATTTGAAATTAAAAAATGAAGACGGTTTGCAGGTCAGCCGGGAATTGTACAGGGTGGACCCTTTGATCAAAATTATTATCATCACGGCGTATCCTACCTATGAAACGGCGGTGGATGCCATGAAAATGGGCGTCTTCGATTATATCTCCAAAACCGAAGACCCCCGGGTCCTTTTGAGGAAGATCGAAAATGCCCTGGAAGTCCGCGGCGCCCAGATCGCCAAAAAAAGCAGCCCCTCGCTCCTGCAAAAGAAAAATATCGTGCTGGTATGCGGTCATGGTTTAAACCAGGGGGGGATTGAAAATTTTTGCCGGGAAAACCCATCGTACCGGCTGGTTAAAACTTTTCTTTCGTGCAGTTACATCAAGCCGGACGATTTCGACGGCGGCGTTGCCTTGCTTTTACTTTGTAAGTCCTGTTATAACCCGAAACAGTCGCTGGAACCGGAAACGTTGTTTAGCCGGCTGCATTCGCTTTTCCCCAACGCCGGGTTTGCCATGATCGACAGCGATTTTAGCGATGAAGAAAAATACGAATTCCTTCAATATGGGGTGCGGGGGTTTATCGAGGATATCGGCAAAGAAAGTATGAAAAAAGCCTTTGATTTGATTACAAAGGGGCAATTATGGGTGAGCAGGGCCGTGTCCAGCCGTTTACTAATCGAACTGCTGGAAAGATTGGGAAACCGGGCCTTTAAAAATAATAAAGACGTGTATCACCTGTCCAGGAGGGAAGTTGAAATGCTCCAGGCCATGGCTTGCGGGCTGTCCAATATTGAAATCAGCGACAAGTTCTTTATTAGCGAGAATACGGTTAAAATTCATATCAATCATATATTCAGGAAATTGGCGGTAAAATCCAGGACACAAGCGGTCGTGAAAGCGAAAGAGGCCGGGATTATTTGATATTAATTAGTAACAGTTCACAGTCCAGGTTTTAAAAAAAAATTATAAATTATAAATGATAAATTATAAATGATAAACGATGGGGCGCCCTACGGGCATAATAATTTAAACGCCTGCGGCGAAAAGATTAAAATTTATTTTTTCGCCGTAGGCGTGAATAGATAGCGTCCGGAGGACACAGCTTTTCATTTATAATTTATAATTTATCATTTATCATTTATAATTATTAATTATAGGGAGCCAGAGGGTAACGGTGGTTCCCTGTCCCATTGTGCTGTTGATATCGACCCCGCCGCCATGCTCTGCCATAATGTTTTTCACCACGGGTAGACCCAGGCCGAAACCGAACGGTTTGGTGCTGAAGAGAGGTTCGAAGATTTTATCCAGGTTGGCGGCGGGGATACCCGGGCCGGTATCGGTTACGCGGATTTCCAATCGTTCAGCGGCGACATCGGCGCTTACCGTTAACCGGTTCCCGGGGGCGTCCTTTTCCCCCAACGCATCCACCGCGTTATCCAGGATATTGAGAAACGCGCGCAAGAGACGTTCGCGGTCCACCGGGATTTCCAGGCCCGATGTTAATTCTTTAATGCAAATGATGTTTTCCGGCAGGGGCCGCTCGTTCAAGACATTTTCCAACCAGGAATCGATGACTGTCGGTTCCGGCCGCGGTTCCCGCCGGCGGGTAAAATCCAACAAGTCGTTAATAATATCGTCGCAGCGGACGATATTACGTTCCGCTAATTGTATCGCCTGTCCAACCCGGTCTAAATTGTTGTTTTCCAGGGCTTTTTCAAGGGAAAATATCGAAGCGCGCACAGTGCCCAGCGGATTGCGTATCTCATGCGCCACCGTGGCCGTCAACTGACCCAGCACCGCCAACCGTTCCCTGCGCACCAATTCCACCTGCGCGTCTTTCAATTCACGCGTTCTCTCTTCCACCTGTTCGGATAGACGTTCGCGATACCGCATCAGTTCGATGTTTACCCGGGATTTCAGCCGGTACCGGGCATAAATCACGAACGCCAAAATGAGAATTAAAATAGAGATAACAATTAAGTAGGTGGTAAAATTCCGCTGGCGGTCCAGGTCCAATGCCCGGATTTGCTGGTCTTTTTTTAAAAGGGAAATCTCTTTTTCTTTCCGTTCCAGGTCGAACCGGGTTTGTAATTCCGCGATATCGCGGCTATTTTTTTCATTAAAAACCAGGTCGTTCGTTTCCTTGTACTTTTTGAAATATCCCAGGGCTTTCGGGAAATCCTTCATGTCCTGGAACAAGGTAGAAAGTTCCAGGTAGACTTCCCCTGTGCGCTGGGTATAATGAATTTTCACAGAGAGGGGCAGGGCTTCGAATAAATATTCCAGCGCCGGTTCAAATTGTCCCAGTTGGCGGTGAATGCTTCCCAATCCCAGCAGGCCCTCCACGATCCCGTAATATTCGTGGGTTTCTTCCTTGATTTTTTTGGCCCGGGTGTAATAGTGGAGCGCCCGATGAAAGTCATTTTTTTTTCTATAAGTGTCGCCGATGGACATGAGGACATTGGAGATATTCTTTTTAGAACCCACTTTTTCAAACACCGCCAGGGATTTATTATACACTTCCAGGGCTTCAGCGAATTTTCCCAGGTTGGTATATTGTTCAGCAATATTCATCCGGGCAATGGCCGTTCCCTCAAGGTCGCCCTCTTCTTCGTCGATTTTCAGCGCTTTTTTATAATAATCCAGGGCGACGGCCGATTGGCCCATGTCGGAGTAAATGATGCCGATATTATTGTATATGGAAGATAAACGGCTTTTAGCGTCCAGTTCATCATAAATTTTCCCGGCCTTCATGATATATTCGAGGGCCCTGGAATATTCGTTTACCCGGCGGTAAACCAGGCCGATCTGGTTTAAGCAGGATGCGGTATTATTCTTATCCCCCAATTCTTCGTAGACAGCCTGGGCCCTGGAGAAATATTCCAATGCCGGGTTATAATTGGCCAGGTATTTATTTCCCATGCCCAGGTTAAAGAGGGCCGCCGCGAATTCATTTTTATTGCCCGTTTTTTGGGCGATTTCCAGGCCGTGGTTCGAATAGTCGATGGAGGCTTGAAAGTCGCCCAGTTTATAGGCGATGCGGCCCAGGAGATTCAATAACATTGCCTCTTCCGAATAGTTCGGAAGTTGCCGCATCAGTTCCAGGGCGTTCTTGCCGTATGAATAAGCTTTATCGAGATTATCGCTTTGGAGCCGGTTCGTTAATTCCACCAGGAGCTTTAGGCGTTCTTCGCCGGCTGCGCCGGCTAACCGCGATTCCAGGGCGTTAACATCCGCCTGTGGAAAAACCCGCGATAAAAGGATAAATACGAAACAACCGCAAAATAGGATTACTTTTTTTGACATATCCCTATTCTACATAAGGATCGTCGTTGTGTCAAACCCCCTCCGACACACCGGGACTAAAGTCCCGTTTTTAAAAACGGGACTTTAGTCCCATGGACAAAATGACCATTTTAACTTATTATTTGACCTTAGGAGGAAAAAATGAACTTAAGAAAAAGTAGCTATTTCAAACCGTTGTGTTTATTGGTGGCCGCTCTTTTTACCGGCCAATGCATTTCCATTGAAAAGAAATTGGTCTCAACAGAAGAGAAGGTAATTGAGAACGGAAGCCAGGCATATATCTTCGAATTGGAAAAGATCAAAACGCCATCCACCGAGGACCCCACAGTGGAATATAAAATCGTTAAATTCCCTGCCAAAAGAATCGAGACGATCTTTGTGTTTGAACAAGTTAAAAAAGTTAATCGTTTTTTTTCTTCTTTAGGCGTAGTCGTCGCTAGTGCTGCTATTGGAAGTATTATTGGTCAATGTCTAATCGAAGATGCATGCCAAGATTTCGGAAAACCAATTTTCGGTTTTGGTATAGGCACACTCATAGGCGTTTTAGGCAGCGGAGTTGTAGTTGATATGATAAAAAAAAAAGTTGACGGGAAAAAAGAAGTTAAAGCGCATGCCGGGAGCCATTTGGAAAAAAAGCTCAATTCACCACCGCTGTCACTCCAAAATTTTCCTTTAGAATTCAAATGGGAAACCAGCGGCAAGAGCAATACCTTCAAAACCCAAACGGATGAACAAGGAATTGTAAGAATAAATCTGATCGCTGATTTAAAGATGACAAAATTCCCTTTTGATCAACCTTTAACATTGTTTATTCTTTACTTCAACCCGGAATCGCAAAAAAATGGGATATTATTCATAGATTCCCTGGGACCGGAAAAGTAAGCAGACAAGCATGGAATGATTCATAGCGCTGTCGTGCCGGGCAAAAAAGGTAGAGATTGCGGAAGGGGCTAAAAAATTTTCCCCCTCTTGCTTTTGTGATTTCAATATGGTATTCAATATCCTTTAAAACCTGGAACTCGTTGATGAAGCTGCACACTGAAATCCATGTGAAACAAAAGAAGAGGGTGTTTTTAAAAGGAAGAGCTCAGCACCCCAATGGCGGAAGCCTATTTGACAAAAAGATATTGTACCGCACTCCGGTAAGGAAAATATGAATAATATAGTTGAAAAAGCTGAATACAAGAAACTATTAGAAGCAATAAAGGAAAGACTTTATAAAGCCCAATACGATGCCTTAAAAAAAGTAAACAAAGAGCATATTGCTCTTTGTTGGTATATTGGTGAAAAGATCGTGGAAAAGCAGCAGATATATAATTGGGGTAAATCGATAGTTGAAAACCTATCTAAAGATTTGCAAAAGGAATTCCCTGGAATTCAAGGGTTTTCCATGCGAAATTTATGGAATATGAGAAGTTTTTTTATAACTTATAAGGATAACAAAAAAATGCAGCCATTGGTTGCAGAAATCAGTTGGGTTAAAAACGTCATTATAATAAGTAAATGCAAGGAAGACCTGGAAAGGGAGTTTTACATCCGCATGACTAAAAAGTTCGGTTGGACCAAAGATGTTTTGATTCACCAGGTCGAGAATCAATCCTATGAAAAATATCTGCTGAACCAGACAAATTTCGATAAAGTAGTACCTGATAAATATAGACATCAGGCCAAATTGGCAGTAAAAGATGAATACACCTTTGATTTTCTCGAGTTAGGGGATGAACATTCCGAAAGAGAACTGGAAATCGAAATCCTGAACAAAATTCGTAAATTTCTTATAGAAATGGGAGGGTATTTTTCTTTCATTGGCAATCAGTACAGGGTAGAGGTGGGGGGGGATGAGTTTTTTGTAGATTTACTGCTTTTTCACAGGAAGCTCAAATGCCTTGTCGCTGTGGAATTGAAAATCGGTAAATTCAAACCGGATTATGCCGGCCAGATGCAGTTTTACCTGTCGGTCCTGGACGATAAAGTAAAATTAGAGGAAGAAAACCCATCGATCGGTATTATAGTATGTAAGAGTAAGGATAGAACGATAGTAGAATACACCTTAAAAGATGTGAGTAAACCAGTCGGGGGCTCTACCTATAAAATAAGTAGGAGTTTGCCCAAAGAAATGAAACAATACCTTCCGGCGCCGGATGAGATAGAGAAAAGGTTAGCGGAACTGATATCTTCACCGGGAACAAAAAAAGTAGAGATTGAGGAAGGGGCTGGGGAACAAAAATGAACTTAAGAAAAAGTAGCTATTTCAAACCGTTGTGTTTATTGGTGGCCGCTCTTTTTACCGCCCAATGCATGTCTATTAAAAGGGAATTGATCTCAACCGAAGAGAAGGTGATTGAGAATGAAAGCCGGGAATTTATATACGAATTGGAAAAAATCAAAGCCCCATCCGCCCAGGACCCCGCGGTCGAATATAGAATTGTAAAATTCCCCGCCAATAGAATTCAGTCGATTAATGTATATAAAAAATTTAAAAAGGCTAATCTATGGGGATTTTTTTTGGGAGGGGTAGTCGTGGGTGCATTTATTGGCGCTGCTATTGGAGGCCTTTCAGGGGGCAATGATGAGGAAGTTCAATTTATGAATGCATTCTACGGTTTTTTTATAGGCGCATTCGCTGGTGGCATAAGTGGCCCAAAGATAGGTAAAAAAATTGAAAAAAAGCATGGCATAGGTCAATATAAGGTACCAGTCGGGAGCTATTTGAAAAAGAAACCCGATTCAACCCCTATGCCGATCCAGGATTTTCCCCTGGAGTTCAAATGGAGAATCCGCGGCAAGAGCAATTCTTTCAAAACCCAAACCAATGAACAGGGAATTGTAAAAATAAATCTGATCGCTGATTTAAAGATGACAAAATTCCCACTTGACCATCCTTTAATATTGTACATTTATTATCTCAACCCGGAATCGCAAGTCAATGGAAAATTCATAGATTCCCTGGGAAAATGAAAAAGTTAAAACGGGAAAGACGGGGAAAAAACCGGTTGACAACCCGGGGGTTTTGTTTTAATATAAGCCCATGATAGAAGAACATGAATTAAAAAGTATTCCATATGGTATCGCCGATTTCAAAGATTTTTCCGAAATCAATTTATATTATGTAGACAAAACACGGTTCATCAGGAATATCGAAAAAAAAGGAAAATTCCTCTTTTTCATCCGGCCCCGCCGGTTCGGGAAGTCACTCTTCCTCTCCATGCTCGAATAATACTACGATATCCGGCGCAAAGACCAATTCGATTACCTATTCAACGGAACCGATATCCACCAAAACCCCACAAAAGAAAAAAACAAATACCTGGTATTAACTTTTAACTTTTCGGCGGTAGCCCCGGCTAAATCGAACCTGGAGGAATTTTTTCTTCAACATATCCTCGATAGTATCCGTTATTTCATCGATAAATACGGGGAATACATAGATATCGATATTAAAGAAGCCCAAAAAAAATTCGAATCCTCTAAAGGCGCTTCAGCCTTAATGGGTACTTTCTTAAATTATTTCAGGGGAAAAGAGTATAAGTTGTATGTTATCATCGATGAATACGATAATTTTGCCAATACGATCCTATCCGACTCCGGGGAAGAGGAATACCGGTCAATCACCCAGGGGGAAGGTTTTCTACGTTCATTTTTTAATGTAATCAAAGCAGGGACTACCGGGAGCGATACCCCCATTTCGCGGCTGTTCATGACCGGGGTTTCTCCCATAGCCCTGGACGACGTCACCTCCGGGTTCAATATCGCGACAAACATCTCATTGGATGACGATATTAACGAAATCCTGGGGCTGACTCAAGCCGAAGTGCAAACGATGATCGAATACTACCGGCAAACCGGGAAAATTCCCCAAACCACCTCCGAACTACTGGAAATTATGGGACAATGGTACAACCACTACCGGTTTTCATTGGATTCGGAGAGTGAAGTTTTTAATACGACTCTGGTATTATATTTTTTACGGGAATATATGAAAAAGTCCCGTATCCCGGACCCTCTCATCGACAATAACGCCCGGATCGATTATATGAAACTGCGGTATTTAATAATTAGCGATATAAAAAGCGCTCCCCAACTCCACTCCCCACAAACCAACGGCAATTTTTCCAAACTCCGGCAGATCATGGAAAGCGATTCCGTTCATTCTACTATTGTCGAGCGTTTTCCTATTGCGAAGTTGACCAGCCCGGAGAATTTTATCTCCCTTTTATATTATTTCGGACTCTTAACCATCACCGGCAGCGATGAAGAACATAAAGCGATTCTTAAAATTCCCAATGAATCCGTCAAACGGTTATACTACGATTATATCAAAGAAACCTATGAAGAGACCGGCCTATTAACCATCGATTTAAGCCGGTATGAAGCGGCCATGAAAGAGATGGCCTTCAGCGGCAAATGGAAGCCCTTAATCGCTTACCTGGTAGAACAAATGGAGACGTCGATGGGTCTTAGAGATTTAATCACGGGAGAAAAAGCCCTCCAGGCGTTTTTGAATGTCTACCTGGGATTATCCGCGCTTTACCTGGTTTATTCGGAAAAAGAGTTGAAAAAAGGATATGCCGACCTGGTGTTGGAACCTTTCCTGGCGCAGTACCCCGGGTTAAAGTATGCCTATCTTATCGAAATCAAATACATCAAACCCCAGGGAAAAAAGGGCGAATTAACCCCTGAAAATCTAAAAAAAATAAAAGAAGAAGCAATATTGAAGAGACGTTGCGCGCAACGTCTCTACAGCCTGGATGAGAAATTCCGGAAAACCATCGGGCAAACCACATTGAAAAAACTGGTGCTCATCTTCAGTGGCAGCCGGATGGTACATCACAGCGAAATTTAGTTGATAAAACTTCCGAAGGATGCCGCTTGCACCCATTTATAATTTATAATTTATCATTTATCATTAATAATTTATAATTAATCTTTTCCCGGCATGGCGCCTTTTCCGTGGAGAAAAATTAGAGGACAGGCAAGAATGTCACTAAGTTAAGGCTACACGCTAAATTTTGCTGATTCTTTTTTTTGGTTCTGAATGTCATTAGGTTACGCATTTTTTCGATATTGACTCCTATGTTGAATTTCTTTGAATTCGTGTCTTGGTTTCGTCAGTA
>JAPKZK010000036.1 GCA_026393835.1 Candidatus Aminicenantota bacterium
GCAAAGAAAACCCGGTACTACTTCAAGCGATTCATTTTGATATGGCCCTGCTGGATAAAGCAGCCCAAATGTCCGGGGAATTGACCGAAACGTTGGCCCGGGTTACCACCCTTCGAAACGGGTATAATCAAGCCAAAAAAAACCGCGACCATGCTTATACGAATTTAAAGATGGTGGTGGATGTGGTTTACGCTTATGGCCGGTTCGTGTTCCGGCGCGGCGATGAGCGTTACATCGGTTATGTCAGCCAACATTTGCGCAAAAAAAGAAACCGGATAAAAGCCGGTAAAAATGCAGGAAAATCCAACTCCCCGGACCTTAATGTCAATTCTGAAAAGAAAATCGATCCGCAAATTCCAGGAAAAAAGAAAGAATAAAACCGTTGATTAAACTCCAATAAAAAAGAAAGGCCCCCTTCTATAAATACATAAGAAGGGGGCCCGGTTGATTACCGGCAACGACTACCGGTTTTTATCCGCGGTCAGGGGTTATCTGCCCTTAAGCCGCGGACGGCTGCGGCGGTTGAGACGGCGGCGTCGAAGTTCCATCAGTAGGCGTGGGCTGGGGTTTTCTATTCCTTACCTGCCTTAAGAAATTACTATGGTAGCCTTTCAACCGCCTGTCATTATCGCGGAAAACAAACTGGCCAAAGGCATACACCTCGTCTACTACCTCTTTTACATAAGTATAGGCTTGATCGCGAATCCTCTTTGCTTCGCTGTAATCGGCCCTTTCACCCGTGGCGTCTGCCAGTAAACCAGCCAGGTCGTACGATTTCTGGGCTGCCTGGTCCAGGAGGGCCATATCGAAGTTGGTTTTGGCCAGGGGTTCGGGATTGGCCCTTCCCAATACGGCTAAATCGTTTAAATCCTGGAGCATATCGGCATGCCCGCTGCCGTCGGCAATGGTACTGACTTTCGCGGAAAGCTTGACATCATTACGAAAAGCAAAACGAAATTCCTGTACCAGTTCATTTCGCAATTCATATGCCAGTGGGGATTCAACGGCCCATTGTTTTTCCGCTTCTTCCCTGGTAATGAGGGAAAGGGGACAATCAAATAATTTCCAGAAATCGCGGGAAAAATCCATTCGTCCATTGCAATAACTTAACAAGTATGTTAAGTTAGCGACATGGACTGGAATAATTTTTTAAATCGATTTGCAGGGCAGCCCTTGTTTCATTCGTCGATGCTGGACGTATTTCCCGACCCACCGGCGCATCGGCAGGTCCAGCTTTCACGGTGGACCAAAGCCGGGAAACTTTCCCAGGTATGCAGGAGTTGGTATATCATCGAGAAGCCGTGGCGAAAACATGAGACGCCGCTCCCGGTTATTGCCAACAGTGTTGTTCATCCCTCCTATTTGTCCCTGGACTGGGCCTTACAGTATTATGACATGATCCCGGAACATGTTCCCAATCCCACTTCTATTACCACAGGCCGGGGGACGCAGTTTGAGGCGCAGGGCGCCTTATTTCTCTATTATCACGTGCAGCCCTCTTTTTTTAAGGGATACCGGCAGGATATGGTTGGCGGCTTTAAGGTAAATATTGCTTACCCGGAGAAAGCGCTTTTAGATAAAATTTATTTATTCTTGCAGCGGAACCCTTTCTCTTTATCCTGGTTGGAGGAATTGCGGCTCCAGGAGCTGGATGCTTTCGATATTCATCGGTTCGAAGCGTTTGCGTCGGGATTGCGGAAGAAAAAGGCCAGGGCAGCCGTAATCGAGACCTGCCGCTATATCAGCCATTTAAAAGGAGAACTGCAATGAAAGATATTGCGCTGCAATTGGCCAATGAAACCGGCGGAGGGAAACTGAATACGGTACGGGAGTACCTGCAAAATTATATTTTGTTTTTGCTTCAGAAAACCGGCATGAGCGGGTTCCTATATTTTGTGGGGGGTACGGCGCTGCGATTTTTATATCGAATTCGTCGCTATTCCGAAGACCTGGATTTTTCGGCGGGGAATGATTGGACGCCGGAGAAGTTACAGGTTTTATCCAGGCAATTGGAGATCCATCTTAAAAATGCAGGTTATTCATGCACTTTGAAAACGAAAGATGCCCATACTGTGCAGCGGATCGTAATCGGGTTTAGCGATCTTCTTTATGAATTGGGACTCAGTCCTCGCGGCGAACAGAAATTAAACATTCACATTGAGATCGATTTAAATCCCCCGGGGGCCTGGGTGGGAACAAAAACCATTGTTGATTTGCATCTGCCGGTAGTGATCCGGCATTATGATTTACCGTCATTATTTGCCGGGAAAATCCATGCATTATTGATGCGGCAGTATACAAAGGGGCGGGATGTTTACGATCTATTCTGGTATCGAAGTAAGCAGCGAGATCTGCGTCCCAATTTCCCGATGTTAAATAATGCCATCCGGCAGACACATCCCGGTTATTTGGAAATAACAGGGGAGAATTGGCTGCGGCTTTTGAAGGAAAAGATGGCGGACCTGGATTGGAAGGCGGTAAGAGACGATGTATTACCTTTCCTTGAGTTCCGAGATGATTTGCTAAGTTTCACCCGGGAGAACCTCCTGGTTCTTTTAGATGGCTAACCCTTATTTTATTTTCCCCTCTCCGGCGTTTTTTCAAAGTACAACCGGATACCGTGGTGATAGCTTTTTCCCTGGGGATAGTACGCCGCTTCCGTGGGATCAAAATAAAGAATATTCTGACGCACCATGTCCCGTAATAACCCCTCCTCTTCGGGATCGATTTCTTCCTTGGAAAATTCATCCCTTTCCTTCAATCGCTGAAGTGATTTCTCAATTTTTTTCTGCTCCGGCCTGACCACATAATCCACGATTAAATTTCGCATCTTTTTTTTATACAGCAGGAGAACCTCATCCAGCGGCGCACGAAACAGGTCGGACAAAATGTCCTGGATTTCCCACATGCTGCCGCCCACAACGTCCCATATCTTTTCCGCATCCTCCCCGCTAAGCGTATAATCGCTAATTTTAGAATATTTCTCCAGGTTCAACAACCACTCCAAAACATCCTTTTTTTGAAGATAATTCACTTTGTAAAATTTGGAACTCTTTTTCCATCACAAAATCTTTAAAGTCATAATTGCCGGGAAAGTCGGTATAAATTTTCCTGAGATTCAAGAATTTGATATCCAGTTCCTGTTCTTTTTTCCTTTTCACTGTCCGGGGGAACCGCTTTTTCACTTTCCGTTTTTAGGACCGAATCCGCCTGCCCCTTATCCAATTTGCGCTCTTCGCGGCTTTATATATAGACGGGAGACGGGTGAATTCAAATTAGACCTTTTATTTTTCTTTTGATTATGATACTATTGATTTTACATTCATTTAACCGGGCCGAAAAATGATACAACAAAAAAAAAATTCCGCGTTATTAATCATTTATATTGTCGCCATCGTGCTGCTGCCCATGTTCGGGTATCCCCTGGATACGGGTAAGCAAATAACCCAGTATATCCATGATGTGTGGGGAATCGAACAGGGCCTGCCCCAAAACTCCGTATCCCCCGTTTACCAAACCAGGGACGGTTACCTCTGGCTGGGAACACAGGAAGGCCTTGTCCGTTTTGACGGCAGCCATTTTAATGTTTATGACATGCGCAGCGACGAGCAAATATTAAGCAATTGGGTCAGGGCGATTTATGAGGACCGGGATGGAAACCTCTGGTTCGGAACCCATGACGGCGGTTTATCCTGCCTTAATAAAGAAGGAAAATTCAGAACCTATACCACCAATGATGGGCTGTCCAATAATACGGTGTTATCCATCTGCGAAGACCGCGTCGGGACGCTGTGGATCGGTACAATCGACGGTCTGAACCGCCTGCAAAATGGAAAATTCACCCGCTATACCACCCAAAAAGGATTAGCTAATGCCAATGTAAATGTAGTCTGTACAGACTCCGTGGGGAACCTGTGGATCGGTACAAATAAAGGTCTGAATCGCCTGGAAAACGGTAAATTTGCCCTCTATACCATGCAAGAAGGATTATCCGATAACACCGTACGAGCAATTTTCCCAGGTCGTGAAGGAAAACTATGGATCGGCGCAAACAATGGCTTAAACTGCCTGGATAATGGGAAATTTGACGTCTATACGACAAAAGAAGGATTATCCAATAACAGGATAAGGTGTATTTATGACGACAGCGACGGGAACCTGTGGATTGGGACCGATGGCGGCGGTTTAAATCGCCTGCTAAAAGGGAAATTCACGTCTTTTACGAGAGAACAAGGTTTATCCGGCAACATTGTGATGTCTATCTACGAAGACCGCGAGGGCAGCGTATGGATCGGAACCGAAGGCGGCGGCCTGAACCGGTTGAAAGATGGAAAATTTACCCCGTATACGACGGAAGAAGGCCTGTCCAATAATATGGTAAGAGTCGTATACGAAGCCGGCGACGGAAACCTGTGGGTCGGAACCCAGGGCAGCGGCCTGGACCGGCTGAAAGACGGGATATTCACCGCTTACACGAACCACGACGGGTTATCCAATAACTTTGTCTACTGCATTTGTGGGGATCGTAAAGGAAACCTCTGGATCGGGACCGAAGGCGGAAACCTGGATCGCTTTAAAAATGGGAAATTCTCTAAACCCGCGAGCGGGGGCTTAGCCAATTACAGGCCCAAGGCAATCCATGAAGACCGCCAGGGAAACCTGTGGATCGGGACCCAGGGCGGGGGACTTTACCTGCTGAAGAATGGAAAATTTTCCGCCTATACGACCCGGGAAGGATTATCCGATAACAATGTCAATGCCGTTGCCGAAGACGGAGAAGGAAACCTGTGGGTCGGAACAGAGAGCGGCTTAAACTGCCTGAAAAACGGGGAATTTATCGTATATAAAAAAGAACAGGGGCTGTGCAACGATATTATGGGTTGTATATATGCGGATAAAGAAGGCGCCCTGTGGATCGGAACCCGGGGCGGATTAAACCGCTTTAAACAGGGTAAATTCGACAGCGTCACCTCCAAGGATGGACTTTTTGACGACATTATATACCAGGTATTGGAAGACGCCGGGCAGAACCTATGGATGACCTGTAATAAAGGAATTTCCCGGGTAAATAAGAAAGAACTTGAAAATTTTTTAGATAAAAAAACAAATGCATTTAATTCCATTTCCTATGATGAAAAAGACGGTATGAAAAGCAGGGAATGCAACGGCGGCAGCCAACCGGCCGGTTGGAAAAGCCGCACCGGGAAACTCTGGTTTCCCACCATCAAAGGCGTGGCGGCGATCGATCCGGCCCATATTGAAATCAACCCCATACCGCCCCCGACGATGATCGAAGAGATCATTACAGACAACAAAAAATTGTTACCCTCTTTTTCAAATAAAGAAAACCTGGTCTTACCCCCGGGTACAAAACATATTGAAATCCATTATACCGGTTTAAGTCTCCTGGCGTCCTCGCGGGTGCGATTTAAATATATACTGGAAGGGATCGATAATACCTGGATCGCTGCCGGTACTCGAAGAACCGCATATTATACAAGGGTCCCGCCGGGAAATTACACCTTCCGGGTAAAAGCGTGCAATAACGACGGCATATGGAATGAAACCGGCGCAGCCATCGGTTTTTACCTGGAACCTTATTTTTACCAGACCGTATGGTTTTATTTTCTTTGCATCCTGGCCTTTGGGGCGGCCGTTTTTACCGGCTACCGCCTCCTGGTCCACCAGTTGAAAGCCCGGGCAGAAAAGCTCCGTATCCTGGTGGAAGAACAAACCAGGGACCTGAAAGAACGAAATGAAGAGTTGGAAACTCTCGAACGGACGATTAAGGACATCAACCGTGAAATCGGGCTTGAGAAATTGCTCCCTTCCTTGACAGAAAAGGCAATGGCCCTTTTCCCGAGGGCCGAAAAATGCGGGTTTCTCATTCACGCCGACAACCACGGGGTTTTTAAAGTGGGGGCGTCTCAAGGACATGACTGCGACCTGGAAAAAACCTTCTCATTAAGCTACGAGGAAGCTGTGGCCCGGTATACCGAAGGCGCCGACCAACTGGAAGAAGGCGTTTATATCGTACGAAAATTCACTAATATTGCCGGTGAAGAAAAAGTAAAAATGTTTCCGACGCCCAAATCCATGCTGGTCATGGTGTTGGTTATCGACAAAAAAGTAGAAGGATTCCTGGTACTGGAGAGTATGACCGATGCGCGGGCTTTCGACCGGTCGGATGTACAAAAACTCTCCCGTTTCAGGGAACATGCCGTATCGGCTTTAGCCAGGGCCATGATCCTCGAACAATTGGAATCCAGGGTCGCGGAAAGGACCTCCGAACTCCTGCTGGCCAAAGAAATGGCGGAAAGGGCCAATCGGGCGAAAAGCGAATTCCTGGCTAACATGAGCCATGAAATCCGCACCCCAATGAACGCCATCCTGGGATTCACCGAGATCCTGGAAACCGAAATTACCGATGAACATCATAAACATTACCTGGAAGCCATTTCCTCCAGCGGGAAAACACTCCTGGGCCTGATCAACGATATCCTCGACCTGTCCAGGATAGAAGCAGGGAAAATGGAATTGCAATTGGAACCGGTTAATCCCACCGCCCTCCTAACTGAAATCCGGCACATATTTTCCAATAAAGTAAAAGAAAATGGCCTGGAGTTTCAATTGGAAGTGGACCCAACATTACCCGGATCGCTGTTGATGGACAGTTTGCGCATACGCCAGATTCTTTTTAACCTGGTGGGGAATGCCGTTAAGTTTACCGAGTCCGGGTATATTAAACTTTCCGCACGTCAAGGAGAATCCGACCTTACGGCAAAGACCGGGGATGTGGACATTATTTTTTCCGTGCAGGACAGCGGGGTCGGTATTCCCCCGGATCAACGGCAGTCGATTTTCGAAGCCTTTGGCCAGGCCAGGGGACACCGGGCCGGGAAATACGGCGGGGCCGGTCTCGGCCTGGCCATCACCCGCCGTTTGACCGAGATGATGGGCGGGGAGCTTTCGGTTCAAAGCGAAGAAGGGGAGGGCAGCATCTTCCAGGTGCACCTGAAAAATATCGAAATATCTACCCATACGGGAAAACTAAAAGAACCCGAAAACATCAGCAGTCCGCTGGATGTCAATAATCTCCAATTGGG
The DNA here is from genome assembly GCA_026393835.1 of Candidatus Aminicenantota bacterium. GTDB lineage: Bacteria > Acidobacteriota > Aminicenantia > UBA2199 > UBA2199 > JAKAGC01. The sequence continues at coordinate 7,107 of JAPKZK010000036.1, forward strand.
AAAAGCCACTATTTTAGTAGTGGACGATAAACTCTACAACCGCCGGTTGTTGGTAAAATTCCTGGATTACCCCGGGATAACCATCCTGGAGGCGGAAAATGGCCTGGAGGCCGTGGAAATGGTGAAAAGCCGCCGTCCGGACCTGGTATTGATGGATGTAAAAATGCCGGTGATGGACGGTTATGAAGCCACCCTGCTCTTGAAAGCCGATGCGCAATTGAAATCAATCCCGGTTATTGCCGTCACCGCATCGGCTATGAAAGAGCAAGAGATAGAAATTAAAAAGTCCGGCAGCGACGGTTACTTAAAAAAACCGGTGAGCAAACTGGAGCTCATGAGCCAGGTGATACGTTTCCTGCCTTATACCATGTTATCCACGGCGGCGTCCGCTGGGGCGACCGCGGCCCCCGAAGACCAAAACTTTTTACCCGGTTTACCGGCGCCGGGAATCATGGAAAAACTGCCCGGGTTGACGGTCATCCTGGAAGGGGATTTAACCCGGCAGTGGGAAAGGATAAACAAAACATTTTTACTGGATGAAATCGAAGAGTTTTCAATGAAAACCCGGGAATTGGGAGACCGGTACGGTTTAAAGATGCTGGGAGATTGGGGAATCCGCTTGTTGAAAGTAGTGCAAAGTTATGACATGCAAAAAGTGGCCGAAACCCTGGCATATTTCCCGGAGTTGGTTAAAGAGATTACGGACCTTGCCGGCAAGGGGCCGGAGATTAGTAGAAAAGAGGAGAAGAAAAGAGGAGAAGAATAATGGAGAGTCGTAGTTTCCCCCAGCAAAACAAACCCAGGCCTTTAATACTGGTGGCGGAAGATGTACCGCGGAACCTGGAGATCGTTTGCAATATTTTAAAAAAGGAAGATTACCGGATTGCGGCGGCCGGAAACGGCCGGCAGGTCCTGGAAATGGTCCCGCTGATCCAACCGGACCTGGTATTATTGGATGTCATGATGCCGGAAATGGATGGTTTCGAGGTTTGTCAACGGTTGAAAAATTCCCTGGAAACAAAGGATATCCCTATTATTTTCCTGACGGCCAAAACAGAAACAGTGGATATTGTCAAGGGTTTTGAAATCGGTGCGGTGGATTATGTGACCAAACCTTTTAACGGGATGGAGTTGGCGTCCAGGGTAAAGACCCACCTGGAATTAAAATTCACCCGTGAACGGTTAAAGGATTTAGTAGCGGGCAGGGACATGTTTTTTTCGATAATCGCCCATGATTTAAGAAACTTGCTGCAATATTTATTGTTATCTGCCGACACATTGCATAATCAATACGATTCGTTCGATGAAGAGCGAAAAAGAGATTATATCCGGAGGTTTTACAATAGTTCCTATCAAATTTCCGGGCTGTTGGAGAATCTTTTGGCCTGGGCCCAATCGCAGCGGGGAATGATCGAGTATTATCCTGAGAAAATAGATATCGGGGCGCTGACGGCGGAAAATATCGAATTAGTAAAGGAAAATGCCCGGAAAAAAAACGTCGCGCTATGTTCCGAAATAGCGTCCGGTATGTTTGTCTTTGCCGATAGGAATATGATTCGCACTGTCATACGAAATCTCCTGGCCAATGGAATCAAATTCACCAACGCCGGCGGAGAGGTGAAGGTAAGCGCTTCACAAACCGGCGCCTGGGTCGAAATAATCGTTTCCGATACCGGGATAGGGATGAATGCCGAAGAAGTGGCCGGGCTTTTCAAGATCGAACGGCGCCAGGGCAAGCCGGGCACTGCCAATGAGAAGGGTTCAGGGTTGGGGTTAATATTATGCAAGGAGTTTGTCTTAGAAAATAAAGGGACAATCGAAGCCGCCAGCGAGCCCGGTAAAGGTTCCAGCTTTCGCGTCAAGCTTCCCGGCCTGGAATAAGTGGAGCTAAATAATGGAATTTGTTAATGTCTATGAAGATGGCACGCGGGCGCAGGCGTATGCGAAGATGGAGTTTCCCGGCACCTATTACCTGGCTTACAGGGATTTACCAGAAATCATTTTGGCCCATGCGCAGGGAAGGGGAAGGCAAGCCATCGATTTCGGTTGTGGGGCGGGGCGCTCGACGCGGTTCCTGCAAAAAATAGGTTTCGATACGGTTGGGGTGGATATCTCCGGGGACATGATCAAGATAGCCCGGGCCGTGGACCCCCAGGGGGATTACCGACTTATGGTAGATGGCGACCTGGGGCCATTTGGCGATAATAGCCGCGATCTTGTGTTGGCTGTATTTACATTCGATAATATACCTACCGGGGCCGGGAAGGTGAAAATATTAAGGGAACTAAGACGGGTATTAACGCCTGAGGGCAGGTTGGTTATGTTGGTTTCGGCCCCTGAGATATATACCCATGAATGGGCTTCTTTTTCTACCAAAGACTTCCCGGGGAATAAAAACGCCAAAAACGGCGACATCGTAAGAATTATCCAGACGGACATAGAGGACAAACGGCCGGTTGAGGATGTAATCTGTAATGACGACGCTTACCGTGAAATTTTTTCAAGTACCGGTTTCCAATGCATCGAAACCTATAAACCATTGGCAAAAGAGAGTGAGCCTTTTGCCTGGGTCAATGAAACCAGGATCGCTCCCTGGGTGATCTATGTTTTGAAAAAAGCAGCATGCTGCTGCACCCTATCGCACGGCTGATGCGTTTTCCGATAATAATAAAAATTCCTGCCCTTTGCCTTTGATAATGTTCAAAATACAGATAACCGAAGCTATCAATCAGAGGTAAGGGGCATAAAAAAATAGGTATAGAAAAAAAGATTTTGTTATGGTAGTATAATACCATTATGAGCTACAAAGAAAAAATAGAAGACCTGGGATTCGTTAGCCTGAACGGTCTCCATTTTTTTAGCGAAAATAATTGGAAAAATAGGTTTTCAAAACGGGTCGAGGAAGTAATCGAACTGAAACTCAAACCTTACGCGATCTACGAATTCAACAGCGAACCCTTTATCCTGTTTTTTGAAAACCGGCAAAATGCCGAGGTTCACCAATGGTGCTGGAATCTTAACAGCTCCCCGCTTATTATTATCCATGAAGATAACCAGATCAAAATTTATAACGGATTTTCTTTCGATAACAAAAAAAAATTTTTGCGACTACTTCTAGAGAATGAAAAACAGGTGGGCGACTTCAATTATATCAACCTGGTATCGGGGAAATTTTTCGAAAAATATGGAAAAAAATTCGAAGAAAAAAACCGGGTGGATTACAAACTATTGGAAAATATCAAAACTGCGCGGGATAAACTCATTAACGATTATCGATTGAAACCCGCCGTGGTTAACAGCCTGATCGGCAGACTCCTTTTTGTAAGGTACTTGATCGATAGAAAGGTAAAAATAGGGAGATACGGGGAACTAACCGGTCAGGACCTCCTGGCTAACCTGACCGATAGGGAAAAAACCTATGAACTGTTCAACTATTTAAAGATTAAATTTAATGGGAATTTGTTTCCCATCGATGAAGAAAATGAAGCGGACGTAAAGGAAGTTCATCTGGAGTGGCTGAGTAAACTCTTAAAAGGCCATGAGTTAAAAACCGGCCAGATGAACCTGTTCGAGTTTTATGATTTCTCGGTTATTCCCATCGAATTTATCAGTAATATTTACGAATTCTTTCTTGGTGAAGAAAACCAGAGAAGGGAAGGCGCCTATTACACCCCCCCTTTCCTTGTCGATTATATTTTAAAATATACAGTGGATTCCTATTTTAAAAAAGATGACCGGGATTTTCACTGTAAAGTGCTTGACCCCGCTTGCGGCTCCGGTATATTCCTGGTAGAAACACTGCGGAGACTAATACACCGTTACCGGGAGCTAAATCCACGCTGTATGGAAAATAGGGAAAGTTACAAAGAAGAATTGACAAAATTATTGTGCGACAATATTTTCGGCATCGATAAAGATGAAAATGCCGTCAAAATAGCTATTTTTTCATTGTATATAGCACTGCTCGATTACCAGGAGCCGAAGGATATAGAAAATTTTAAATTCCCGGAATTAATCGGAAGCAATTTCTTTAATGCCGATTTTTTCGACCTGGAACACGCCTTCAATACCCGGTTAAAAGGCAGCGGTTTCGATTTTATTATCGGGAACCCGCCCTGGGGAAATCCTTCAATGAAAGGGGAAGAAAATAGATACCTCGATTACTGTGAGAAACGGAAGGTGAAAATCGGTCGAAAGGAAATTTCTCAAGCCTTTCTATTGCGAGCAAGCGACTTCTCCAGTGAAAATACCGGTTGTGCGCTGATTGTTACCAGTAAGAATTTGTATAATATCGAATCCATAAATTTTAGGAAGTCCTTCTTGGCTAGCTTTAAAATCGATCGAATCTTCGAGCTTTCCTCGGTGAGGAGGCAGCTTTTCAGTAAAGTGAAGAAGTCCGGAGCCGATGCCATTGCCCCGGCGGCTGTCATTTTTTACCGGTTCTCCCACGGGGAAGACACAGGCAATAATATTGTCCGGCACATATCATTAAAACCCAATCCATTATTCGATTGGTTTAAAATCTTTGTTATCGAGAAGTATGATTACAAAGAAGTATTACAGGATCATTTCAAAAATTATGATTGGCTTTTCAAAACGTTGGTTTACGGCAATGTACTGGATTTCTATTTCTTAAAAAGGATGAAGGAAAGTTATCCGACAATTCGGGAAGCAATAACCGGCAAAGTTGATGATTTTCTAGTAGGCCAGGGCATTATGGTAGGTGGGGGAGATAAAAATGATGTGAGTTATCTCTTGAATAAACCCTATATAAAAACAAAAGACGACCTAAAACCGTTTTATGCCGGTATTAGACCGGGGAATACCTGGCAGGAAAGGTATGTGCATCGGAACAGGGATAAAGAATTGTTTAACGGGAATTGCCTGGTTATGGCTGAAGGTCTGTTAAGCGATCTAAGCTCAAAAGCAGCTTATCTAACCCAAAAAGCTGTTTTCAAAAGTTCGATTACAGCCATCCGCGCCCAAAAAGATGATGGAAAGAAATTTTTAAAAATGACGGTGGGGCTATTGAATTCATCGTTATTCTCTTATTACATAATGATGACAGGCTCCTCCGCTGCAATCGAAAGGGAACAAACACATGATAAAGAAAAATTCGACTTCTTCTTTAATTACCACCAGGAAATCCATGATATCGTAGAGAAAATCGAACAAAATAGGACGGAATTTTACCGGGTTTTGTCCGGCGATCCCGGTTTAAACCAGGAAATATTAAACATCGATCTTGAAAAAAGAAAAATAAAGAATGAAAAAGAATTCTTTAGCCTAAGAAAATCCCTCGACGAAGCGATATATAGTACTTTCCATCTATCCAACCAGGAAAACGCTCTTGTTCAATTCGTGAAAGATGTAAGTATCCCTTTATTCGAAGGGAAAATTACGAAACAAATATATGATAAGCCGTCCACGGAAGTTATTGAAGAGTATGCTCGAATATTCATCGATCATTTCGCTAACTATTTCCGGGAACTCGGCAACTATTTTTCCGCGGAAATCTACCAGGCAAAATATGTTTTAGGGATAAACTTTGTGATTAGCGAAGAAAAACCGGCAAATGATATCCGGTGGAAAAAGGATCAGGATGATCTAAGGGTGGTTGAATTACTTGTCAACATGAGTTTTTCGGAAATTTCCAACGATATTTTCATCCGGAAGGATGTTAAGGGTTTTGAAGAGAATTCTTTTTACGTTATCAAACCCAAGCAATACAGGTTGTGGCATAAGGCCATCGCTTACCTGGATATAAATGAATTTTCAGATGCCATTTTGGAATCGGGGAGGAAACGATTAACGGAATGACGATGCTGATCGCCGACAAGTTCACATACTCGAGAAAAATCTATGTGACAAGCTTTTACAGGATTCTGAGCTACATCATTAATGCCTATGCATTATTGATCAAAAATAAAGAACCGTTGGAAAACAACGAAAATTCTATCAGGGATATCCTGGTGGAAAAGTATTTAAATAACCACGTCAAACGGGAGCAATTGGGCATCGAAAATGTGATTTTTAACCGGGAAGTCTCCGAAAACAGCGGTTTCGTCGATATTAAAGTCCAGACGGCAATAGCGCTCAATAATCCCGATGCCTATTATATTTTCGAATGCAAACGCCTGGACGGTTCCAACGATTTAAACAAGAAATATATTCAAGAAGGTATCTTACGCTTTACCCTGGGAAAATACTCTGCTTATTACAGCTTAAATGGGATGCTGGGATTTGAAGTAAAAAAAATCGATACGCCCGCTAATATGGATAAAATTAATCGCCTGGCGATATCCGAGTTCAAAGAAACCAATATTATAAAAGGGTTAACGGGTATTCATATAACCGGGGATTTCAAATACAGCTATATATCCATGCATAAAACCACGTCATCGAAAACAATCGAGCTATATCATTTAATGTTGGATATCTCGGATGCGATTTCGATGAATAGGGCGCAAAAATTGAAAGGTTAGGAACAGGCTAAAAGTCACCCGGTTGGCCAGGGACTTTATTTTTTTTTAGCGTTTTCCGCTTGTTTCGCGGGCAACTCAAAAAATGATCGCCTATTTGAAATTTTACCGGCTTCATCATATAAAGGTGTCTCCATCATAAAAATAAAAAAGGGGAAGGTTAGGGGACAGACAAATTTATTACTAAACAAAAATTTTTGGGAGTCCAGAACCCTTTTTATAAAAAGGGTTCTGGCCGCCGGAGGCAAACTCTTTTTCTTATAACCAGGGATAGTGGTTTCTGGGTAGACAGAAACTGCCGGAGGTTGCACCGGTAAGATTAAGCGTCAATTCCAGCGCCTGGTCGTCAGCCCCAATATTCGGCTCCACAATACGAATAATATATTGCCCCGGGACCAGGTTCACGATTCGATAGTCCAGGTTATATAGGCACATGCAGTGGCATCCGGCAGCACCTTCTCGTTCTGTAATGGTAATCCGATTGCCGTTGTACCCGATCTCGCCGGTTATATCCCCAGGGCAACAATTTAAACCGGCATTTACGTGGGTAAAATCAAGGACGTCGACGCCATTGTACCGGTAATCGATACAGTCGGAAAACGGACCCGGTGCAAAATCTTCCCCTGATGCGGCGCCGCCGGTTAGGGTTTCTTTGCAGTCGCTGTGCTCCATCAACATACCGACTGGAATCACCTGCGCCTCCGTACTCTTCTTACACCCCCCGCCCGTCACTAAAAACATACAAACCAATATACAAAAAATACCCCAATGCGTTTTCATTGAATTCATGTTATTACCTCGCTTTTCATTTTGATTGCCAACAATTACTTAGATATTATTCCAGCAAATTGCGTGCCGGATATTTTTTGTTTTCTTGTCCTAAATTCAGGACAACCACTTCTCTACTTCGTGAATCGCCATTCCCTTCCGTAACGCATAATCCTCTACCTGGTCCTTTGCGATCTTCTCCACCGGGAAATAATGCGCCCGCGGATGCGAAAAATAATACCCACTCACCGACGCCCCAGGAACCATCATGTAATTCTCACTTAACCCAATAGACGCCCGCTCCTCTACCGACAACCAATCAAATAATCCCCGCTTCTCCGTATGATCCGGACACGACGGATACCCCGGCGCCGGACGAATTCCCCGGTACTTTCCTTTAAACATATCCCCTACTTCTAAATTCTCCCCCGGTTCATATCCCCAGAACTCCTTCCTGACCCGCTCATGTATCCGCTCCGCCAACGCCTCGGCTAAACGATCCGCTAACGCTTTTATCATTATAATACTGTAATCGTCATTCTCCTTTTCAAACTTTTTAAGGGCTTCCTCCATCCCTAAACCCGCCGTCACGGCAAAACCTCCCAAATAATCCTTTACCCCACTCTCCTTCGGAGCTATGAAATCGGCTAACGCTGTAAATACATCCCCGTCGCCGCGCCCCTTAACCTGCCGACGCAGCGTATGAACCACGGACATTACCTCCACACGGGACTCATCGGTATATATTTCAATATCATCATCATTCACCGAGTTGGCGGGAAATATACCCAAAACCGCATTGGCGCGGAGCAGTTGCTCTTTTTCAATCCGCCCCAGCATGGCCCGGGCATCGTCATACAACCGCGTCGCTTCTTTGCCTTTAATAGGGTCATCCAATACCTCCGGGTACCGCCCCGTTAACTGCCATACTTTAAAGAAAAACGTCCAATCGATATACCTGCTTAATTCGGAAATGGGGTAAGAGTGAAACTCCTGCAGGCCCAATATCCTGGGTACAGGTGGCTGGTACGTTTGCCAATCCAATTGCAATTTATGCTTCCGCGCCTCCCCCAGCGAGACAAATTGCACGGCATCCATTTGCGATTGCCGTTTCAAACGAAGTTCTTCATATTCCTTTTTTATTTCCGCCGCGTAACGTTCTCTATTTTTTTCATCCAATAAGCCGTTCACCACCCCCACCGCGCGCGACGCATCCGGCACCTGGACCACGGGGCCGCTGTACCCCGGCGCTATTTTAATCGCGGTATGAATCTTCGAAGTGGTGGCGCCACCCACCAACAGCGGAATCTTAAATCCTTCCCGCTCCATTTCCGCGGCTATCTTAGCCATCTCATCCAGCGACGGCGTGATTAAACCGCTCAACCCAATAATATCGACATTCTCTTTTTTCGCCGCTTCCAGGATCACATTGGACGGGACCATCACGCCCAGGTCCAGGACTTCGTAATTATTACACCCCAGCACGACGGCAGCGATATTTTTGCCGATATCGTGCACATCCCCCTTCACCGTGGCCAGCAAAATTCTCGCCCTGGCTTTGGGCTCAAGACCTTTACCTGCGGCGGCCTTCTCTTTCTCGATAAACGGCATCAGGAAAGCCACTGCTTTTTTCATTACCCGCGCACTCTTTACCACTTGCGGCAAAAACATTTTCCCGGAACCGAATAGGTCGCCCACATGGTTCAAGCCGTCCATCAGCGGCCCCTCGATTACTTTGACGGCATCCCCCAACAATCGGTGCGCCTCGGCGGCGTCTTCCTCGATATATTGCGTCGTGCCCGTTACCAACGCATGCAGCAAGCGCTCCTGCACGGGCCTTTCACGCCATTCCAGGATTTTCTTGTCCAGCCGCGTTTTGTCGGAAACCGAATGCGCCGCCTCCACCAACCGTTCGGCGGCGTCTTCCCTGCGGTTTAGCACTACATCCTCCACCCGCTCCAGCAAATCCGGCGGGATTTCTTCGTAGACGGTTAATTGTCCGGCATTCACTATCCCCATATCCATGCCGGCTTCGATGGCGTGATAAAGGAAAGCGCTGTGCATGGCCTCGCGGATGGCATTATTGCCGCGGAACGCAAAGGAAAGATTACTAACCCCGCCGCTCACCAGGGCGCAGGGAAATTGCTGCTTGATGCGGCGCACGGCTTCGAGATAATCCACGGCGTAATTGCGGTGCTCCTCGATGCCGGTGCCAATGGCAAATATGTTGGGATCGAAAATGATATCCCGCCCCGGGAACCCGACTTTTTCCGTTAATATCCTGTAAGAACGGGTGCATATTTCCATGCGCCGTTCCAGGGTATCGGCCTGGCCTTTTTCATCGAAAGCCATGACAATGGCCGCGGCCCCGTATTTCAAAATCGTTTCGGCGCGCTGAATAAATTTTTCTTCGCCTTCTTTCAGGCTGATGGAATTAACGATGCCTTTGCCCTGCAAGCATTTTAAACCGGCTTCGATGACGCTCCATTTGGAGGAATCCAGCATCACGGGCACGCGGCTGATGTCGGGCTCCGCCGCCGCCAGTTGGAGAAAAGCAACCATCTCCCGGTCGGAATCCAGCATGGCTTCATCCATGTTGACATCGATGATTTGCGCGCCGTTTTCGATCTGGTCCCGGGCGACTTCCAGGGCTTTCTCATATTCTTTACCCTGTATGAGTTTGGCAAACCGGGCCGAGCCGGTGACATTGGTGCGTTCGCCGATGTTGACGAATAGGCTGTCCTCTTTGATAATCAACGGTTCCAGGCCGCTGAGAAATGTATAAGCAGGCGCATCCGGGATGGTGCGGGGGGCGTAAGGCCGGACTTGTTGGGCGATGGCTTTGATATGTCCCGGCGTGGTCCCGCAGCAGCCGCCCACGATATTGACGAAACCGTTTCGCGCGAATTCCTCGATTACAGCGGCCATATGGTGGGGTGCGTCGTCGTATTGGCCGAACTCGTTGGGCAGGCCGGCGTTGGGATAGACGCTCACGGCGCAGTCGGCCACGGCGGCCAATGCCTGGAGATGGGGCCGCATTTGATCGGCGCCCAGCGCGCAGTTGAGGCCCACGGCCAGGGGCCGGGCATGCGCCACGGAATACCAGAATGCCTCCGGGGTCTGGCCGGATAGGGTGCGGCCGCCGGCCCCGGCGATGGTGGCGGAGATGATGAGCGGGAGTTCGATATTGTGTTTCTCGAAGTAATTTTTTACGGCGTAGATGGCGGCTTTGCAATTGAGGGTGTCGAATATGGTTTCGATGAGCAGGAGATCGACGCCTCCGTCGATTAACCCGCGCACGGCTTCGGCGTAAGCTTCCGCCATTTGATCGAAAGTAACGTCCCTGGCCCCGGGGTTATTGACGTCCGGGGAAATGGACAATGTCTTGCCGGTGGGACCTAAGGACCCGGCGACAAAGCATCGCCGATGGGGGTATTTTTCCTGGAACTCCTTTACGGCGGCGCGTGCGTTTTGGGCGGCGGCGAGGTTGATTTCGTAGACCAGGTGTTCCAGTCGGTAATCTTGCTGGGAAAGCCCCGTGGCTGAAAATGTGTTGGTTTCGATGATGTCTGAGCCTGCTTCGAGGAAGGCTTTATGGATTTCGCGGATGATCTGGGGTTGGGTGAGGGAGAGGATGTCGTTGTTTCCTTTCAGGTCTACGGGGTGATTTTTGAATCGTGCGCCGCGGAAATCGGTTTCGGTTAGTTTATGTTCCTGGATCATGGTGCCCATAGCGCCGTCCAGAATAAGGATTCGTTTTTTGAGGAGTTGTTTCATGTTGTGTCTCTTTTATTGCCCTGGGGGCTAATTAGAATGATGAATGATGAATGATGAATGATGAAAAATATCTTTTAAGGGATTAAAATTAATTTTATAAAAGTTTTTCATCATCACTCATCATTCATCATTCATCATTCATCATTTTTCCCCCTGGTAACCGGTAACTTATACCTACGTACTTTGTCAAACTGATACAATGCATTAACCACCGCCGCCGCCGTTGGAACCAAACCTATTTCCCCCACCCCCTTGGCCCCATACGGACCCAACGGGTCCCTAACTTCGATCCCCTTCACCACAATACGCGGCGTCTCATGAATTCTTAACATTCCCAGGTCCCTTAACTTAGCACTCTTTAAATGCCCCCCCTCCAGCGGTAATTCTTCGCTGAGCGCATACCCCAACCCCATATGCACCGACCCCTGGATTTGACTTTCAAATAACACCGGGTTTATGATCTTCCCCGCATCATGCGCCGCAACCACCGTGTCGATGTTTCCCTTTTCATCCAACACCACCAGTTGCGTCGCATAACTATGCGAATAATGCGTAATCACCGGCCCCGGGGCGCCGGGCTGCGTGGACTTATCGAAACTCCAACGACCGAAATAAATTTTCCCTTTCAATCGATCGAGAGATTTTGTTTTCAAATCCTCTTTCAATTGCTTTGCCGCTTCGATGATGGCGTTACATACCAGCGAAGTTCCGCGGCTGGAAGTGGTCATGCCCGACCGGGCTTCATGGATGGTGGAAACTTTTACTTCAACGATGGCCGGATCGATCCCCGTCTCCCCGCACAATGCTTGCGTCGCTACCGTATGAACCCCCTGGCCCATTTCCGTCCAACCGTGATGCAGAACCACGTGATCAGCGGAAATGATTTCGATCTTTACTTCGCTGAAATCAGCCATGCCGTTGCCGATGCCGCAATTCTTAACGCCGCAGGCCAGTCCCGCGTATCTGGCTTTATAAAATTCCTCTTTAATCGCCAGCAAGGTTTCCCGTACCCCCACCCCCTCGTGGAGTATTTGCCCGGTGGCGGTCATGGAGCCATTCACCAGGGCGTTATCGAAACGGAATTGCCAGCGGTCGAAGCCGCCTTTTTCGCATAACTCATCGATGCAGCTTTCCATGGCAAAGGTTACCTGGTTGACGCCGAAACCCCGCATGGCGCCGGAAGGGATATTGTTGGTATAAAGGGTTTTAGATACGATATCCACGTTGGGGATATGATAAGCGCCCGCGGCGTGACCGGCCGCCCGTTCCAGCACTTTCATACCCACCGAAGCATAGGCGCCCGTATCGCCCAGGATTCGGGCTTTGAGCGCCGTTAATTTTCCCTTTTCATCGCAGCCCAGGGTATAATCCATGATCATCGGGTGACGTTTGGGGTGCATGCGGATGGATTCTTCGCGGGTTAAGTGAAGTTTCACCGGTCTTTTTAAGAGAAAGGCAAAAAGGGAAACATGTCCCTGGACCGTCATATCTTCTTTGCCGCCGAACCCGCCGCCGTTGGGGACCTGGTTTACTTTTATTTTTTCATCCGGCAGGCCCAGGATGCGGGCAATTTGTTTCCGGTCCTCGTAAGCCCCCTGGGTCTGGGAGAACAATTCCAGGCCGTCTCCTTTCTCTGTATTCCAGGGCATGGCAATGGCGGTTTCCGTTTCCATGAAAGCATGTTCCACGCGTTGGGTTTCGAAGCGGCCGCTAAACACGTGGGCCGACTCATTTAAAACTTCGTCCACCGGGTTTCCCCGTTTCACTTCGCAGGTTTCCAGGAGGTTTCCCTGATGGTGGATTTTTATTGGACTTTGTTCCGCTGCCAGTAGGTCGGTCAGTGGTTCCAGCACGTCATATTCCACATTAATAAGTTGTACTGCTTCGCGGGCAATGGCTTCCGTTTCCGCGGCTGCGCCCGCCAGCACATCGCCGATATAGCGGGTGGTTTCGCCTTGTTTTATCATCACCGGCCAGTCGTTGATGATCAAGCCGTTGAAACGTTGTCCGGGGATATCTTCGGCGGTAAAAATTCGTATCACGCCTTTTAATTTTTCAGCGGCAGCGGCATCGATTTTCAGTACTTTTGCCCGGGGGTGGTGGCTGAATTTAAGGGCGGAGTAGAGCATGCCGTCGAACTTCAAATCATCGACGAACGGGTCCTGGCCGATGGCTTTTTCATAGGCTTTGTATTTGGGGTGGTTGGAACCGACAATGCCGGAGTTTTGCAGGGTGATGTTTTTATTTTCCCTTAGTGTTTCAGCGGCCAGTTGGATAGCTTCCACGATTTTGATATAGCCGGTGCAGCGGCAGAGGTTCATTTTCAGGGCTTTTATGATTTCGTCATGGGAGGGGTTGGGGTTATTTTGCAGGAGGATTTTCGTACCAGTGAGGAAGCCCGGGGTACAGAATCCGCATTGAACGGCGCCTTTTTCTACGAAAGCGCGGCCCAGGGTTTGTTTTAGGGGTTCCGGGAACCCTTCGATAGTAATGATTTCTTTTCCCTGCACTTTTTTCATGGGGGTAATGCAGGAGAGGGTGGGGTGGCCGTTTATTTCCACCATGCAGGCGCCGCAGGCGGCCTGGGCTGAGCAGCCGTCTTTGGGGGACATGATCCCCGCGATTTCTCTAAGGTAATGCAGCAAGGAGAGGGAATCATTGCCCTCGAAAATTTTTTCTTTGCCGTTTAATTTAAATGATATCATTTAAATCTCAAGATGGACCCAGGTTTATATGACTTCAAACCTGGATCCACCGCCTGTCCTTTAAGTCGCAAGGTCCCCCGGTCCAGTTTTAAAGAGCGAAGGGACGCGAAGAGATTAGCAGAAAGACTTTTAGCAATCGATTGGACACCCGGTGCATCCGGTATGCGAATTACAGCGGATCTCGATACTATCACAAATGGGGGGACTGGTTGTGGGTCTCCCGCCTTTAATTTGCGTCAATTCGTGTTGATCGAGATTTGAAATGGTTGCTTTGTTTAAACTTAACTTTTTCGAATACTTTTCTTTTTTCATGATTTCTCCTATAAATTTTATTAGTGGCTAATATACCACGTTTTTTAAAAGAATTCAATTATTTCTCAGCGCAAGCCCACATATTCATAAACATCTCAAAGTAGCCCAGCCGGATATTTTCTTTTTTAAAGCCGCTGTTTTCGAGGAGGGCGGATATCTTTTTATGGGAGAAGGTATCTTTGTGGTCGTAAATTTCCACGGGGCTTACCAGTTTAAGGAGGGCCATCCGGTGGAGGAGGGGGTTTGTCCAGGCGGTGGGGGTGGTTAAGATAAGCAGGCCGTTTTTTTGCAGGATGCGGAAGATTTCGGAGATCAATGGCCGGGTATTGGGGGGCTCGATATGTTCGAGAACGGCCAGGATGGTTACGACGTTGAAATAGTTGTTTTCGAAAGGCAGTTGGGGTTGTTTTGTAAAATCCCATTGTTGGAGGTGGAGGTGGCGGCGGTTGGGGGTTCCCGGCGGGTCGGAGTATTGGGTAATCGTTTCGGATTTGTCGACGCCGTATTTTTCCTTGAATTCCGTATTTGCCAGGAAATACGGGTAAGCGCCGCAGCCGATATCGAGGATTCGACCGCTGCGGAGGGTGGGGGGGGTTAATGCATTGGCCGTTTTGCTTCTTTTTTTTGCCAGGTAACGTTCTAATACGCCGAATCCGCGGGTAAGTGTTTTCATGAAAAGAGCCGCCAGGTCACGAAGGTACAAAGATACACGAAGAGTTTCATGCCTGGGAGGAGGAAATGGACAGTGGGAGGAAGAGTTTACGATGCGGTTATAAACGTACTCGATTTATAACCGCATTGTAAAGGTTCATAAGCCACAATTCCTGTCGCTTATTTTTTCTTTTGTACGGGCGCCTCTTCCAGTTCGTCGATGATTTCTTTTTTCAAACTGTCTTTGGCGCCCTCAAAAAAATTTTTGACATTGCCTATGGCTTTTTCAGCGGTGGCTTTAACTTGATCGATTGATTTTTTGGCTTCGTTGCTGATTTTTTCGTATTGTTCTTTGACATCTTCAGCGACTTTGCCGGAAGCATCCTTTATCTTCTTTCTTGTTTCAACGCCCGATTGGGGTGCGTATAACAAAGCCACTCCTGCGCCGATGGCTGCACCGGCGACAAACCATAATAAATTGGAAACACCATTTCTGTTTTCACTCATGTTTCTTACCTCCCTTGATTTTTTTTACTAAATTCCAACCGAACTTAATTGCCGGGATAAAGGCAAGCAGTCCGGCGGATCTTTTCAGTATGTTTATATTGATGTATTTTAATGAGTCGGATACGACTTCGACTGTCTCTTTTGAAGAATCCAGTACGGCGTCGACTTTATCGAGGTCCTGGTCCAATTTTTCGCTGAGTATTTTCAAGCGGATGGCCAGGTCCCTGAATTGACTGGAGGTTCTTTCCAGGTCCGTTAGCAGGGACTTTAGCTGGTTAATGGCCGGGACCAAAGTCAGAACCAGCACAAGGAACCCAACCGAAAAAATCAACGCCGCAACAAAAACAATAAGTACGATGGATGTATTCATATTTATTCCCTCATAGACTATTATATTAAATCAAATTTTTATGTCAACACCCGGATAGGTCAAAATAAAAAAATTTGGTCTCTTTACCTGTTTTTCCTGGAAATTTGAAATCGTTGGGTTTTTCGTTTATAATACGGGTATGAGAGTCAAAAGCGAACAAAAGAAAAAATTGCGCAGGGACTTTGGTCTCCGCGTGAGGCAATTGCGTGAGTTGAATGAGCTGTCCGTGAAGAAAATGGCGGAGATGCTTCATATTGACCGAGTTTCCTTACTGAGGCATGAAGCGGGGCTGTGGTTACCGGAGTACCCGATTTTGCAGAGGATATCCGACATGTTTAATGTATCGATGGATTGGCTGCTGTTCAATAAGGGGCCGATGTTTTACAACCAGAAAGAGTTGGAGGCCAAGGCGGCGGCCGCGAAACTGGAAGCAGCGGAAAAACATGACTGTATGAAAGCGTTGAAGGTGGAATACCGGGAATTGTTGGAGTATATGGAAAAATATCCGGTGCTGCGGTATGAGCTTTTGCTCCAGTTCCAGAAGTTTCTCAGGGAGCAGCAGGGGCAACAGACTCCTGACGTTGTGAAAAAGGAAGAGGGATAATCTTTTCCTGGGCTGGGGATTACTGTCCGGGGGCATGGCGTTTCACCGTTCAATCATCAATTGGAAAATACTAACCAGCGCTTATGACATATTAATCAGCGTTTTAATGATATTATCCAGCGTTTCCACTATAATATTCAGCGTTTGCAAAATATTCTTCAACGGTTGCGATATATTATTCAGCGATTGCATTATACTGCTCAGCGATCGTGCTATATTATTCAGCAGTTTCATTATATTATTCAGCGATCGCACTATACTATGAAGCGTTCTCAAAATATCATTCAGCGCTCACATCACACTGTGCAGCGTTATCGGAATAATATTCAGCAATTGCGTCATACTACTCAGCGGTTGCAAAATACTATTCAGCGATCGTATTATACTGCGCAGCGTTCGCAGAATACTATTTAGCAATTGCGCTATACTATTCAGCGTTTGCATTATACTATTCAGCGATCGCAAAATACTATTCACGGTTTGCAAAATACTATTCAGCATTTTGGGAATATTAATCATCATTTTAATTGGAACGGGGTATTTTGGGGATATAAAGGGGTCTAAAATTGGTTGCATAAGGTGTGAATGCCGGCGCAGGGGGAGTGCCAATTAAGGATTTTGTGACCTCTGCCGTGGATAATGGTAGGAAGTGAGTGGTAATTGGCGAATGGTAAAGGGGTGAACACGGGTATTCGCCCTTACCCCGCGTGTTTTAATTTTGAGGTTATCCTATTGTGGGGAAAGAATGCCCGATGATACATCCCCACTTTTATTTTTAGCGTTCAATTTCGGCTTCAAACCGGGGAAGTCCGGCTTTTGTTTTCAAACGCTTTAATTCGTCATTTTTGGATTCCTCGAATTTCCCAGGCTGCCAATCCGGGCATTTTGCCGTGTCCGGATTTATCTTAAATCGAATTTTGTAAAGATTACTTCCTTGATTCTCAATGGTAACCTGCGTGATGGGCGAGAGGAATTCAAGTTTTTTGCTGCCATGCCCAGTTGCTCCGACGCACACATACCTGTGCCATTCGTGGATTGTGTCGGCCAGGGCCAGTATGTATCCGAAGGGGTCCAGGTCAAAATCAATCGCTCCTTCCTTATGATGCTCCATAATTGCCAGCGCCGCAAGCTGATAGATACTGCAATAAGGCTCTCCTATTTTTGAAGAGTTCTTTTTTAAGAAATGGAGAAGCTCGAGACTTCCTACCACTGAGTGAACTTTGCCGCAGCCAGGAAGCGGATCTTTTAGTTTCTTTTTATCGATTTTCTTTATTTGTTCCTTAAATAATGGGATACACCCGGGAAAATTTTTCTTAAAATATTTTGAAAACTTTTTGATGGACTGCAAAAAATGCGGACTGCAGAGGTACAACTTATCGCCCGTATATTTTTTCTCCACCAATTCGATTGGATATCCGAAATCATGAACCATTGCGGTAATATACCAGGTAATCCTGGTGAAGGCTTTCCACTGGTCATCGTCGGTAAGAAGTTTTTTACATTCATGGGGGAGAATCTCTTCCAGGCTGGCTTTAATATGATTGTAAAAGGGCTCTTCCAGGTTAAACAGCAATTGCTCGCCCACCCAACAGACATTGGCGCAGTGGAGGATGTGGTCCCGGTAAAATAATTTGCTTTGCCTGGTTGGATCGGGTTTTATCCGGTGCTCCATCCATTCGAGATAAATGAGATGTTTGAATATATCGGCAAAATTTTGCGCAGGAACGAGGAGGTGAAGAAGATGCCAGAAATTTCCCGTTATTTGTTTAATGGTGGCGCCTGCTTTTTCATAAGAATCATATATGGTGATAATGATATTTTCTTCGGTATCATGCAGGGGCTCGAGATCGGAAGGAGGAATCGGCGAACGAAAACATGGAGCGCATGGATTGCTCATGAACTCGGATATTGAGTTCATGAATTTTTTTAACTCTTCAAAGGAATCGAATGTCGTCATAATGGGTCTTCTCATTCCATCGTCCGGTTAGCGAAGGATTTGTTCCATCACGTTTTTCAAGTCGCCGGGGATATCAATGTCAAGAAGCGTGCGTGGATTTACCAGGGTGTCCATTTGCCTGATACCTTCATTTTCATTAATAATCATTATGCGGTTTTTCCCATTTAAAAACTGTTCTTTGATTTTAGAACAGATTAGTCTTTCGTCCCGGGCGGTTTCGCTTGAATTAATAAAGGCATCAAGGATACCGGCTAAGTGAGGTAATTGGAATTCAGTCGGCGCCCGGTTTATGATTATCTTGATTTCCGGTAATGCAATCCTCCAGGCTTGAGATCTTCCCAGTATGGTGTTGAAAAGTCCCAGGAGGGAAGTGATGTTCAGGGTGGTAATAAATACCGGGGTAGTATCTATATGTTTTATGATTTCTTCGGAAAGGAGAACCAGGCCGGGATGGGCATCGATGATGATGTGTTTAAACCCGTCTTTTTCAAGGTACTTCTTTAATTCATCCAGGCTGTCCGCGATTTCGCCGGTATAGATTTCATTGACTACTTTAAGGTACACTTTTCTTAAAATGTCCTGTTGAGTCTTGATATCTTCAAAGGGTTTAAATAGGTTGGCAATGAAATAGAGGTTGTCGATTTCTTCATGTTTTACCGCAATACGCCCGGCGATTTCCTTTTTTCTCTTTTCATCCGCCAGGAGGAAGTCTGAAAAATCATATTTCAGGTTTTCTCTCAGGTAAGTGCTGCGTAAGCCCTGGGCCTGGAAATCCATATCCAGCAGGCAGGTTTTTTCTTTTTTTACCTGGGCTAGGTACTTGCTTAAAAAAAGGCTGAACGTGGTTTTGCCGACGCCGCCTTTATGGGAGTGAACGGAGTATATTTTCATTTTTCCACCTCTTCCTTCAGGTCGATTAATTTTTTTTCTATTTTTATTTTTAATGATTCATCCAGGATGTTTTTAGCTGTTTGTATGAAGCCCCAGACCTCGTTTAAAAGGTTATCCCCGTCTTCTTTTTTTACTAGTATTACAAGGAGAGAATCGATGAGTGCGGATTGATATACCGGGTTGAGATGGACCAGGTTTTGGGAACAGAAATCCAGGACCAGCCATTTGTAGGATTCCATGGTTTTTTCCAGTACTTGAGTCAGGAGGGATATTACCTGGCTTTGTTTTTCGCCGGGTAAAGTGGGGAATTCTTTTTTCAGCAGGTAAAGGAGGCTTTCAAATTTCATCCTGGAGCCGCAGATAATGATGATTTTAGCGATTTCGGTCATACCTTCAGCCAATACCCGTTTAAAAATTCCGGCGGAGGCGTTGGGGATATCGGTCTCGATGTTGTCAATCATACCCGGCTCAATGGAATCTTTGAATTTTTTAACAAAGGTTGAGACGGGGGTTTGATTTCTTAAAAGGCGTTCAAGGTGATCGATGAGTTCATATTCCCTGAGGGGTATTTTTTTTGCCAGGGCGGCGCTTAAACCGGGGACTTTGAGATGAGCGATAAAACCCGCGGGGGAGTCTTTGACTAAAAAAAGTAATGTGGTCAAGGTATGCTTTATTGCTCCACGGTTCTGGGTCAATACCGGCAGGACGATGTTTGAATAGTAAAAGTTATGGATGATTTCCGGCTCATTAAGCATATCCACTTTAATTGTTTCCAGTTCTTTTTGGGCATTGAGAAGCGATTGCGTAGAGCCTTCCATCATATACGTTTGCGCCAGGGCGATCCTGGATCCCGGGTTTGATTTTTCATCCGCCGGATAGGTAATGATCTTCTCGGGAGGGATTTCTTTTTTTAACTTGCCGTTAATTAGATTGAGTAAATCCCGCTGCGGCGGCGTCAGGTCTTTCACTACCCTGGCGAAGTCCTCTCCTTTTACTAACGCGACTACATATTTAAAAATTTTTATATACTCCCCTTTCTCTTTATTTTCATAATACTCCGATAAATGTAAATCCAGATCTTTAAAAAAGGGATAGACTTTTTTTTCGGCGCTTTCGATCAGGGGAAGAACAAAATTAAAATAAAATCCTTTTATAAAATCCTCTATTGAAATATGCTCCAGGTATTTAAAGGCTTTTTCGGCATAAACCAGGGCGCAGTCGAAATTCTTTTTATTATACTCTTCCTTTGATTTGGTCAGGTAACTGGAAAATAATTTTTCTAAAATGATTTTCTTCAATCCAGTATCATTTGATAAGCATTCCTTTTCCAAATCTTCTAAAAGGGATATCGATTCATCATAGCACCCAGACTGGTTTAAAAAAATCACAAGGTTATTGGTCGCGGAATAGAGGATATCCTTGAAATTAATCGATTTGGCTATTTCTATTGCTTTCCGATAATTCTCAATTGCTTCAGGAAAATTTCCTTTTCTCATAAGATAAGAACCGAGATTAAAGAGAGTAAATGCCTGGCCTACAAAATCCTTATTATCCTGGAATTCTTTATAAGACTTCTCATATATGGATATCGCTTTATCGATATGGCCATTCTCAAAAAATGCATTAGTTACTGAGAGTACTGACCAAATGGGTAAACCTATCCTGTCTTTAATAATATTCTCAACTTCCTTCAATCGCTCTTCGGCTTTTTCTTTTAGATTCAATTTGGCGTACATTTCAATCAATCTTGATAAGAAATAAATATATGAGTTACGATCGTTCTCTTCCCTGGCTAATTCGATCCCTTTTATAAAAAATTTTTCCGTTTCGAAATATTCTTCATTTTTATATAGGAAGTCTGCTTTAGTTTCATACAGCCATTTATAATCAATTCCTTCAAAATGCTCTTGCTCCAACCATTCCAATATTTGTGCGATTTTTATCAAACCACCGTGAAAATCTTCGGTATCTCTATAGATCGTCATGACTGAATGGATAATACAGTTCAAATGGATTGGAGAATTATTGTACCGGTTTAATTCCAGGGCTTTTTCAAAGTAGTTAAGGGCTGTCTCATATTTGTTTCTTAATTTGTAAACCAGCCCGATATTCACCAGGAGGATAATAACTTGCTCTTTTTCCGTTTCATCTTTCTGAAAATATTCCAGTGCCTGGTTAAACAATGTCAGCTTTTCCTCCGGGTCTTGTTCCGCAAAGCCAAGATGTTTATAGGCACGCCCCAGGTAAGTATTAAATTCATGGTCTTGAGATTTTTTCCCAATACGAATAATGGTCCGGGCAAAAAGCTTTGCT
Source organism: Candidatus Aminicenantota bacterium (assembly GCA_026393835.1). GTDB lineage: Bacteria > Acidobacteriota > Aminicenantia > UBA2199 > UBA2199 > JAKAGC01. The sequence goes on from JAPKZK010000036.1 coordinate 28,444, forward strand.
TCCTCTTCACGCCCGGTGTCGGAAAGGATTTGGACAAGTATCAAAATACACCGCACAGTATCCAGGGGTTCTGTTTTTATTGCCTGGTATATTTCGATGGCCCGGCGAATGTTTTCCTCTGCCTGGACGTAAAACTCCTCCCCTGATTTTTTTGAAAGAATGAGATAACCCATGGCGGCGATTCTAAATAAATTGGCCGCTTCAACCTGTTTATTTTCCGCTTTTAAAAGGAGGGCATTGTGAACCTGGGTCTTTAGAATGTGATCGTCATTCCTGGCCCTTACTACCTCATAAACCATTTTTTCATTATCGAAAGCCGTTTCCCGGGGTTCCTCTTCCCTTATTTCGTCGCTGCTCTTTAAAGGAAACTTCCCGGCTTCAATGTATTTTTTACTGTAACTGAAATAAGGGGCAAATGCTTCGGCTTGATCGTCTTTCAATCGATATGCTTGTTCGATCTTTGATTTATCCGACAACTCCGTGGGATCGAAGAAAAGGTCCACGAAATGGAGGAAAAAATCCAGTATGATGTCTTTTCTTTGCAGCACACTTTTTTGATACCAGATAAAAAAGATCATGGGAATCATGATGTAAATATCGGATTTGTCCCGTTTCTCATCGGTTTTCTGCACGAACCGTTTTTTCCTGAGATTGTTCAGCAGGGTCCGGACGCTGCTTTCCGTATTGAAGGTATCCTCGGCAATCTCTCTTACAGTGGCGTTTCCTCCCCGTCTGGCCAGGTCATTCAATATTTCCCGCGATTCGAAATCCACGAATTTCTCGATTACCCACTCGAACAACGGCGTGGATTTGTTGATCATATCGTTCAGCATCGTTTCCAGTTTATGAATGTCTTTTTCCGCCATGCATTCGTAAAGATGAACCATCAACCGGGTATTCCCCCCGGTCAGGTACTCGAAGGCCCTGATTTTATTGCGCAGCTTTTCTTTGTTGGCCAATAAAAACAGGTTGTTGTCGTACCGCGCCCGGCGGAGAACCAATTCATAAAAATCAGGAACCGGTTTTAACTCGATCGTTTCAAATGTTTCCTTGCCATAGTCGTGGGGCGTTTCCGGGTCGTCCAGGGCCGAACACAGCAAAATGATATCCGGATCTCGCACCAGTTTTGTAAGTGTATCCTGGGACCCCAGTCTCCCGGTTTTTTTGCTTCCTTTCTTTCTTAAAACCCGGTAAACAACGGAATCGAAGTTCTCGATGAAAAGAACCAGTTTCTTTTCTTCCGTTTGGAGGTTGTCTTTTAAAATCCGGAAACAACTATCGATATTATTTCTTATTTCACGGTATTCTTTTTCCCAGGGGGGCAAATGAGAGAGGGATATGATTTCAAATATTCGTATGATCAATTTTTCAGCGGTATTGAAATCTTCTTGTTCATTGAAAAAGACCGGGATAATTTTTTTGAGCATGCCGGATTGTTCCGCTTTAAGTTTGTATTTTACCGCCAGGAACAAAGATGTCTTGCCGATGCCCCGTTCGGCCTTAATTAACAGGTTTTTTTTGTTTCCCGGCGACGTGGGAGGGATAAGGTTAAAATTAATGTGAGAGAAAATCATATCGATTTCTTTTTCCCTGCCCACGAAGGTTTTCATAAACATCTCTTCAGGCATTTGCGCGGGCCTGAAGGACCATTGGGTAGACGGCGAAGTATTCATGCTTCCCCCTTTTCGTAACCTGCAAGTTGTGTTTTTTTGCCGGCGCATAACCTGTACGTTATATTTTCGGGTAATTTCCTGTTCTTTTTATAAAGACAGCTCGTTTGAATTCCAAAATCAATCATTTTTCCTCTAAAACATAACTTGCAAGTTTCAAGAACAAATTTAAACATAACCTGCAAGTTATGTCAAGGGGGTGTTGGGCTTTTTTTAAAAAAAGTTGGGATTTGGAAGTTTAAATATATCATACAATTGGAACCAGGGGAATGGAAAAGGGGAAAAATTTTCCCATTAAAATAATTCGGAATGAGAACCCGTCCTTACGAATTCGAGTTCCTTTGTTTCTTTATTTATTCGGTAGATCAAAAGCCAATCCGGGCTAATATGGCATTCCATGCATCCCTTTCAGAATTCCCAGGTCTTTAAACAGTTCTTCCGGTGTTTCAAAGCGCTTGACATTTTTACTTTTCTCGATGTCTTGAAGCGCTTTGAGGGTGACCTTATTAGGAGGCTTCACGGCGAAAGGTATTTTATTGCGGGCCAGGATAAGGCGATAGTACATGTTGATAGCCGCGGAATGATTAAGACCTAATTTATGAAGTATTTTCCCAACTTTTTCCTTTAAGTCTTTGTCAGTTCGAACAGATAATGTGCTGGCCTGGGGCATATTGACCTCCTTATTCCTGTCAATA
>JAPKZK010000194.1 GCA_026393835.1 Candidatus Aminicenantota bacterium
CCGGCTAATGGCCATAAGTAGGGGCAGCGATCACGCCCTGCATGTGGTGCTGGCGGCCGCATTGATGGCGCTGCTCGGTCGATATACCGGTATGGAAGATATCACGGTGGCCACACCCGTTTACCGGCAAGCCGGTGAAGGTCAATATATCAATACCGTGCTGGCGCTGCGAACCCGGTTGCATCCCGGTATCACCTTTAAAGAACTGTTGGGCCGGGTGAAACAGACCCTTGGGGAAGCCGTCGCACACCAGGCCTACCCGGTGGAACTGCTGCCGGAACTTTTAGAAATACCGGTATCGGGGGGAGTATTTCCTCTGTTCGACACGGCCCTGGCGCTGGAAAATATCCACCCCAGGGAATACATTGCGTATATGGACCTGGGGATAGTTTTCCGGTTCACAAGAAATCCCCAGGATATCGATGGGGTCGCGATCTACGATTCCCTGCTCTACCAAAAATCCACAGTAGAACAGGTGGTTGCCCATTTCACCCGGCTTGTTGAAAATGCCCTGGCCGGTCCGGAAGCAGCAATGTCAACCTTCGAGATACTTTCGGAGGCGGAGAAGAACCGGTTGTTGATCGATTTTAACAACACACAGGCCGATTACCCCAAAGACAAAACCATCCACCGGTTATTCGAGGAACAGGCGGAGCGAATGCCGGACCATATGGCCGTCGTTGGGGCAGCCGCTGTAGAGACGTTGCGCGCAACGTCTCTACAAATCCAAATAACCTACCGCGAATTGAATGAGCAATCTGACCGGATGGCGCATTTATTAATCGAAAAAGGTGTCCTGGCGGACAATATTGTAGGTATTATGATGGAACGGTCCATCGATTTGATCATCGGCATATTGGGCATATTAAAATCAGGCGGCGCCTATTTGCCCATCGACCCGGATTATCCGCGGGAACGGATCGATTATATGTTAAAGGACAGTGCAGCCAAAATCCTATTAACCGCTGCGGATTGCGTTTTTAATTATCATCATTCATCATTCATCATTCATCATTCAAATCAGCTTTCTTATATCATCTATACCTCCGGTTCCACGGGTAGGCCAAAGGGTGTACTGGTGGAACATCGCTCCGTGGTAAATGTGTTATTTTCTCTTTTTCAAGCTTACCCGGTATTGCCGACAGATAGTTTCCTGCTGAAAACATCGTTTTTATTCGATGTGTCGGTGGCGGAACTGTTCGGATGGTTTTTAGGGGGGAGCCGGTTGATCGTATCGGGGAAAAATGACCATAAAGACCCCCAAACATTATTGGCTATCATCGAACGGGAAAAAATCACTCATATCAATTTTGTGCCTTCGATGTTTGGGGTTTTCATCAGCCAGTTAAACCGTGAAAACATTAAAAGATTATCCGGTTTGAAATACATTTTTTTAGCGGGTGAAGCGCTGCCACCACACCAGGTGACGGCGTTCAGGGAATTGAACGGTAAAATCCAATTGGAGAATCTATATGGACCCACGGAGAATACGGTTTATACCAGTAAATATTCGTTGTCGGAGTGGAACGGCCAGGGAAGTATCCCCATCGGTAAACCGCTGTCCAATATACAGCTTTATATTGTCGACAAGAATGACCGTTTGCAACCCATGGGAGTACCGGGTGAATTATGTATCTCCGGGATAGGATTGGCCAGGGGCTATTTAAACAGCCCGGAATTAACGGCAAAAAAATTCATCCATTTTCATCATTCATCATTCGATCTTCCACGCATTCATCATTCAAAGTTATACTGTACCGGCGACCTGGTGCGTTGGTTGGCCAACGGAAACATCGAATTCCTGGGTAGGATCGATCAGCAAGTCAAAATCCGGGGGTTTCGCATCGAATTGGGCGAAATTGAAAATCGACTGCGAGCCCATGAAACGATAAAAGATGCAGTGGTGATAGAACGAAAAGATAAAACAGGCGATAACTATCTTTGCGCATACATTGTTTTTAAAGATTATATAGATGAACCGGAGCCTGAAAGGGCGTCTGCCATTGCCGGGCTGCGGGATTACCTGGCCGGGAAATTGCCCGATTACATGATTCCTGCGTATTTTGTCCCGTTAGAGAATATCCCGCTGACGCCCAGCGGTAAAGTGGATAGGAAAGCATTACCGGGAACGGAACCTGGAACCGGCGTCGCATATATCGCCCCCCGGGATGAAGCGGAAGAACGGTTGACGGAAATATGGTCGGAGGTATTGGGCATTCCTAAAGAAAAAATAAGTATCGATGATAATTTCTTCCACCTGGGGGGCCAATCGTTAAAATTAATCATGCTGGCCGCCAGGATTCACAAGGTCTTCGATGTGCTAGCGCCCATTTCGAAATTCTTTGAAATTTCTACAGTCAGGACCCTGGCCCAATACATGAAGACCGCTGCCCAGGATAAGTATACCGACATCGAGCCGGTGGAAAAGAAAGATTACTATCCAATGTCTTCAGCCCAAAAACGATTGTACATCATCCAGGGGATAACCCCAGGGAGTGTCAACTATAATATGCCGCTAATTACTATACTGGAAGGATCCCTGGAAATAGTAAGATTGGAGAACGCTTTCAGGGAATTGATTCGCCGGCATGAAAGCCTGAGAACCTCGTTCCACCTGGTGAACAATAAACCGGTGCAGAAGATACATGATGATGTGGAATTTGAAATCGAATGCTTAGAGATCAGGGAGCAGGAGGCATGGGTCAGTGCGTTCATTCGTCCTTTCGGTCTTTCTCATGCGCCGCTGCTGCGGGCTGGATTGACAAAAAAAAGAGAAAGTGAGCACATTTTCATGGTGGATATGCACCACATCATATCGGACGGTAATTCGCACGAGATATTCCTGGCGGAACTCCTGGCGCTGTACCAGGGGAAACCGCTGTCGGAACTGCGAATACAATATAAAGATTTTTCTGAATGGCAAGAGAAGCCGATTATTTCAGGCGAATTAAAAAAACAAGAAATGTATTGGTTAAACCGGTTCAAAGGGGACCTCCCGGTATTGAGGCTGCCTACGGATTATCCCAGGCCAGGAGTAAAAAATTTTTCCGGCGACCTGGTCACTTTTGAAATTCACCGGGACGCGGCGGAAAAACTAAGAGCATTGGCGCAGAGAGAAGAAGCCACCATGTTTATGGTGATTCTCACCATATTTAATATCCTTCTTTTTAAACTGGACCACCGGGAGGATATTATCGTGGGAACTTTGACGGCTGGTAGGAGGCGCCCGGATCTGGAAAATATAATCGGTATGTTTGTAAATACCCTGGTCCTGAGAAACTATCCAAAAAAAAGTAATACGTTTATCGAATTTCTAAGGGAAGTGAAAAAAATAACATTGGAAGCATTCGACCGCCAGGATTATCCTTTTGAGGACCTGGTAGATAAATTGGAGGTAAAAAGAGACATGGCCCGGAACCCCCTGTTCGACGTGTTGTTCTTATTCAATTCATTGGGAACAAATAACGAAAACAAAATGGAAATACCCGGGTTAAAAATAAAACCCTTTGACGACGAATACTTCCAGTCCAAGTTCGATATACTTTTTACCGGTAGGGACAGTGGTCCAACCGACAACCTGTTTTTTGCCGTTGAATACAGCACGGAACTGTTTAAAAGAGAGAAGATCGAAAGATTAATAAGCTATTTTAAGGATATTATTTCAGCGGTAGAGAAAAATGAATTCGGTGCATTGAAAGATATCGGGATAGCTCATGACCTGGCGTCTGCAGCGTCGGATTTGTATCGCATAGAGGAAAAAATAGGAGACTCGAAAGAGGTATCGCTTCATTAATAGAAGCCAGCCACTGGGTAAATGATTAAAAACCGGGCAGCGATATTTAAAGAAAGCAAGAAACTGAAGAGATAATTTTATGAATGAAGCCCAATGGAAAAAAGAAAGAAAATATAATGAATGACAATAAAATCAAAACAGCGTTTGTTTTTCCCGGCTTTGGCTCTCAATGGAAGGGAATGGGGGCCGGGTTACTGGAAGATGAGGTTTTCCTGGCGACGATCCGGGAGTACGATAAGCAGTGGGGGCGATATGTGGATTGGAGCATTGAAGAAGAGATACGTAGACCCGCCGCGATATCGCGAATGGAAGATACCCTGGTGGGTTTCCCCTGCGGCCTGGCCATGGAAATCGCGTTAGTGGAATTATTAAAAAGTATGGGTATCGCGCCGGATGGGGTGATAGGTCACAGTGGGGGCGAGGCGACGGCGGCTTATACCGCCGGGATATTGAACCTGGCCGATACGATTAAAGTAATAAGGAATATCTACCTGGAAATGGAAAAAGGGGCAAGGGACGGCGCCTATATGATGGCCCACATCAGCCTGCCGGCGGCAAAAGTGGAAGAAGCGATCTCATGCCGGGAGGAAAAGGAAAACGCTGGACAAAAGGTGTTTATCGCGGCCTACAACAGCCCCAGATCAACCATTGTTTCCGGTGAAAGCGAAGTGATCCGACAATTGGTGGAATCCCTTTCTAAACGGAATATTTTTTGCCGGGAGCTGAATACGCTGGCTCCTTTTCACTCCCCGCTCATGGAACCGCATAGAAAGGAAATTTATATCCGTTTAAAAAATATCCGATCAAAAAAAGCTGCACTGCCTATTTATTCATCCCTGCTGGGGGGATTGTGTAAAGAGAATGGTTTCGATGCGCATTTTTGGACGAACCTGATGATAAAACCGGTACAGTTCATTGCTGGGATTACGGCCATGCTGGACGATGGGTTTATTGCCTTCCTAGAGGTCAGTCCCCACGCCATCCTGGGCAGGAATATCCAGGAAATAATGAATGCATTGGGGAAAAAGGATTGCCTGGTGACGGGCACGTTGAAAAAGGATGAGAATGAGCTGAAAGAATTACATAATTGTCTGACCGATTTAAGAGAAAAAGGGAATAGGGGACGGAATAGGGGACAGGCGAAAATAAATGAAAAGGGGACAGGCAAAAAACAGGGGGAAGTTATAACGCAGGAGATTAACGGCGCTATTCAGGAAGTGTTGAACCGGGACATTATGCCGGCGGGAGATATGCAAGATGTGCAGGATATCCACCTGGGTTTTTTCGATATGGGTTTTGATTCCTTAACCGCTGTTAAGTTAAGAGATTCATTGGCCCGCCGGTTGGGTTTATCTCTCCCGGTGACGTTGATTTTCGATTACCCGGATATGGCTTCGTTAACAAAATACCTGGCGTCCTTTTTCGATGAAAAAGAGGATGAGGGTGATATCAATAAAACAGGTAAAATCGCCGCTAATGTCAACATAAGCGAACCGGTGGCCATTGTCGGTATGGCGTGCCGGTTTCCAGGAGGCGCTAATAACCTTGAAGCATTCTGGGATTTATTGAAAAACGGCCGCGATACGGTGAGTGAAATCCCAGGGGACCGTTGGGACGGTAATGCTTATTATGTGGAAGAATTAACCCCCGGTAAATCCATTACGAAGCGGGGTAATTTTATTGCGGGGGTGGATATTACCGGTTTCGACGCCGGTTTTTTCAAGATATCCCCTAAAGAAGCGGAATCTTTGGACCCCCAGCACCGGCTGCTTTTAGAGGTCACGGTGGAAGCCCTTGAAAATGCCGGGGTGGCTTTGGCCGGGATAAGGGATAAGGCCGTGGGAGTTTTTACCGGAATTTGCATGGATGATTATAAAATAGTGCATTTGCATGCGGGGGATTTAAGGAATATGGACGCCTATGCTGGTACCGGTACGATGTTTTGTACGGCGGCGGGGCGGATATCGTATTTCCTGGGTGTTCGGGGACCGGCGATGGTTGTGGATACGGCTTGTTCATCGACACTTACGGCCTTGCACCTGGCGGTTCAGGCCCTGCGTAGCGGGGAATGTGAAATGGCATTGGTAGGGGGAGTTAATTTGCTGTTGGCGCCCAATATGTTTGTTTACCTATCCCAGCTCAAGACGTTATCCAGCGATGGGACATGTAAAACGTTTGATCAAACAGCAGATGGCTTCGGGCGCGGCGAGGGGTGTGGGGTCTTGGTGTTAAAAAGATTATCCGATGCATTCAATGATAATGACAACGTGTTGGCGCTTGTTAAGGGTACGGCAGTCAATCATGATGGGGCCAGTGCGGGTTTTACGGCCCCTAATGGAGTTGCCCAGCAAGAGGTGATTTATAAAGCGCTGGAAAACGGTAATGTGGGGCCTGGAAGTGTGGATTATGTTGAAGCCCACGGCGCGGGAACGCCGTTGGGGGACCCGATTGAGATCCACGCCATTCATGAAGTATATGGTAAAGCGCATACGAAGGCCAACCCCCTGTTGGTGGGAACGGTGAAGACGAATATCGGGCACCTGGAGGGTGCGGCCGGTGCGGCCGGTATAATAAAGGCAGTGTTGGCGCTGCAAAATGAAGCGCTGCCGCCGCATCTTCATGTTTCAAAACTCAATCCGTTAATCGAATGGGCAAATATACCGGTAAAAGTTAATATGGAATTAACTCCCTGGATGAGAAATGAGAAATCCAGGCGGGTAGGGGTAAGTGGTTTTGGGTTTAGTGGGACCAATGCGCATATTATCATCGAAGAGGCGCCGGTGTTAAACTCGAAATCCATAGTTTCATATCCATACCCTGTTCACATCTTGAATTTTTCCGCCAAGACGGAATTGGCCTTAAAAGCTCTGGCTGTTTCATATAAAAGTTTTTGCGGGGTTAAGGGGCGGTTTGTTCAAAAAGAGCCCCTTATTAATATTTGCTATACCGCTTCCGTGGGGCGCAGTCATTATCGCTACCGGTTTTCTACCGTTGGAAAAGATCTAGAGGAAATGGCGCGCAAATTAGAATCGTTCCTGGTTGATGCGCAAGGAAAAGGGAGCAGGCATGCCAACGCCAATCCGGACCAGGAAAAGCCGGGGGCGCGGATTGTTTTCCTGTTTACCGGTCAGGGTTCGCAGTATGCGGGGATGGCCAGGGAGTTATATGAGACAAACCCGGTGTTTAAGGCCGAATTGGAGGTGTGTGACCGGCTTTTTGGGGAGCTGGGCGGGACATCGATTATCGAATTATTATACAGCGAGGGGGCAAAGGATGAACTGGTGAGTGAAGCAGTTCATGCACAGCCGGTTATTTTTGCTGTTGAGCATGCGTTAAGTAAGCTGTGGCAATCCTGGGGAATAAAGCCATCGTTGGTAATAGGTCACAGCATCGGTGAATATGCAGCGGCCTGTACGGCGGGGGTATTGAAGCTCGCAGATGCGGTAAAGTTAGTAGCTGCCCGGGGGCAATTAATGCAAGCGGTAAAAGAACCGGGACAGATGGTAGGAATCCTGGCATCTGAAGAAAAAATACGGTCGCTTTTGGGGCCGGATGAGAATAACGGTGTATCGATTGCCGCCGTGAATGCCCCGGACAATGTGACCATATCGGGCAACAAAGCCGCCGTGGAAAAAGTGGTGACAAAAGTTAAAGGGAAGAAGATTTTTATCGAACCGCTGGTGATATCCCATGCGTTTCATTCGGCGATGATGGAACCGTACGCAGAAAAATTCCAGGATGAAATCGTGGGTGTGGTATTTTCACCGCCCGCGCTGCCGGTCATTTCAACCATTACCGGCAGGCGAGTGGAAAACGAAATGTGCGACCCCGGTTATTGGACCCGTCATATCTGCCGGACCGTGCGTTTTTATGACAGTATTAAATTGGCCTGGGAGCAGGGGTATCGAACGTATCTTGAAATTGGCGGCACTGCCACATTGGCCGGGTTGGCCGGTCAGTGTTTCCCAGGGGAAAAAAACAGCGATGAAAAAGAACCGGGCGTTTTCCTACCGTCGCTGCGAAAAGGCAAGAATGCGTGCGAGCAAATATTAACATCATTATCCCGGCTATATTTAAGAGGTGTGGACATCGATTGGAATGAATTTTATAAACAAATGGGAATGGATTTGCAGAAAGTAACGCTTCCCAATTACCCGTTTCAGCGTGCGAGATACTGGCACAATCTTATCCCCACTGCCAATGCTGCCTTATACCAGGGGCCACAGTCGCACCAAATGCCCCAAGCGGTAGAACTTGTGCAAGTTAAAAAAGCAGAAATGGAATCAAAACAAACGAAAGGTGCGATTTTACCAACATTAAAAGAAATGATACAAACAATTTCCGGTTTGGAACCGGAAGGCATAGAAAATGATGCCGATTTGATTTCCTTGGGCCTTGATTCATTGTTGTTGGTAGAATTGCGCCGGAAAATAAACAAACAGTACAGCGTAGATATCTCCTTAAATGAATTCTTCATGGAATTAAATTCAGTAACTAAAATAGCCGGGCAGATAAAGATTAAAGGTAAACTTCAAGAAGAGCCGGTTTCTTCTTTCAGCCAAAGTACGATGGCTCAGTCCTTGTCGAATGTAAAAGCCAGGAATTATTTCCCCATGACGTCGGCGCAAAAACGAATGTATGCGTTGAGCCAAACACAAGAGGGCGACAGGGCCTATCATACATCTTATGCCATGAAAGCGGCAGGAAAGTTGGATGTTGAAAAAATCGAAAATATTTTCAAAAAATTAATCCGGAGACACGATGTTTTTAGGACTGGGCTGGAGATAATAGACGGCGAATTGCTGCAGCATGTGTACCCGCTTGAGGAAATAAAATTCTCCATCGTTTATGAAAAAAACAGTGGAGCGGATATCGAGGCACTGCTAAATGAGATGCTGCGGCCTTTCGAGTTAGCAAAACCACCGTTGTTAAGAGTTTCTATTACAGAGATTAGTCCCGTTCTATTCATATTTATTATGAATTTTCATCACAGTGTTATGGACGGGGCGTCATTGACAATCCTGGTGCAAGAGATTATGCAGTTGTACCGTGGTGAAGAATTACCGCCGCTTAAGGTGCAATATCGGGAATATGCCCGGTGGGAAGAACAGTACCTGCAATCGCCGGATTTTCAAAGCCATGGGCAATATTGGCTCAATCAGTTGACTGGGGAATTGCCGGTTTTAGAGTTACCTATCGATTTCACAAGACCCGAGGCGTTGGATTTTGAGGGCGAAACGTTAAAGTTTAAAATCGAAAAAGAAAAAGCGACCAAAATAAAAGAATTGGCGCGGGCGGCCCATACTAGTTTGAATATGCTGTTGCTGGCCATTTTAAATGTGTGGCTTTTTAAACTCACCGGCCAGGAAGACATCGTGGCAGCTATTCCGGCTATGGTCAAGACCGATGATTTCCGCGACTCCATCGGTATGTTTACCAATACGCTTGTATTACGGAATCAGCCGGGAGGTGAAAAAACATTTACCCAGTTCCTAGAAGAAGTAAAAATCAGTTGTTTACAAGCTTATATGAACCGTGAATATCCGTATGAAGCGTTGGTGGAAAAATTGGGGAATCCGGCGGGGGCCGGTCATAATCCTCTTTTCGATGTCATATTCGGTTATGAAAATGGCAACGAACGTATGTTTAAATTACCGGGGTTAACTTTTTCCACTATTCATCTAGGGCCGGGGGCAACGCCTTTTGATTTGTTCTTGTCCATTATTGAAGAAGAAGGGTATTTTAATGCCCTGATCAATTACCGCACCCGGCTTTTTAAGTCAGAAACAATAGAACGATGGAAATGTTATTATGAAAAATTGTTAGAAGAAATATTGAAAGACACCGGCCAATGTCTTTCCGGGATAGAGATATTGTCTGAAGAAGAAAAGCAGGAGATTTTGGAGGGATTTAACGACACTGCAGCGGATTTCCCCCGCGATAAGACCATTGCTCAATTGTTCGAGGGGCAGGTGGAACGGGTACCGGATCGCATTGCTGTTTTTTGCCACGGACGAACACGGACAAACACAGACAAAATAGCAGTTACTTACCGCCAATTGAATGAACAATCCGGCGGCTTGGCCGGATGGTTAATTGAAAAAGGTGTTGTACCCGATACTGCTGTAGCTATTATGATGGAGCGTTCTGTTGAGATGATAATTGGGTTGTTGGGAATATTAAAAGCCGGTGGGGCTTATTTGCCCATCGACCCGGAATACCCGAAAGAAAGAATCGAATATATGCTGAAAGACAGTGCAGCAAAGATAATGATAGGAAGCGCGGAAGAGTGGAAGAGCGGAAGAGCTTCCTCGCTTCCTCGCTTCCTCGCTTCCGGTTCTTCCAGTCTCGCATATATTATTTACACTTCCGGTTCCACCGGGAAACCTAAAGGAACTCTTACAACGCATGCGAATGTAATCCGGGTGGTGAAAAACACCAATTATATCGAACTGACTGAGCATGACCGGGTACTGCAATTGTCTAATTATGCTTTTGACGGGTCGGTATTCGATATTTACGGCGCGTTGTTAAATGGGGCGGCGCTGGTGTTGGTCGACTGGGAGACGACAGCAGCCGCGATTCGCCTGGCAGCGGAGATCCTGCGGGAGCAAGTAACTGTGTTTTTTGTTACGACGGCGTTGTTTAATATGCTGGTGGACCTGGAACTTTCCTGCCTGAAAAATATTCGGAAAGTGCTTTTCGGGGGTGAAAGGGTATCGTTGGAGCATTCCCGCAAGGCCCTGGCGGTCCTGGGAAAAGGTAAGATTATACATGTTTACGGCCCCACCGAAACCACTGTTTATGCTGCTTATTATTTTATCGATCATATCGAGGAAGAGGCGGTAACGATTCCCATTGGAAAACCCATTGCCAACACTACTATATATATTCTGGACAGGTACTTGAACCCCGTACCCCCGGGAGTGTTTGGAGAAATTTATATCAGTGGAGACGGCGTTGCCCGCGGCTACTTGAATAACCCGGAACTGACGGCGGAGAGGTTTAATAGGTCCTATAAGACCTATAATTGCTACAAAACCGGCGACCTGGCGCGTTGGCTGCCTGACGGCAATATCGAGTTTTTAGGCAGGATGGATCAGCAGTTAAAGATCAGGGGATTCAGGGTGGAATTGGGAGAGATAGAAAATATACTGGTAAAGCACAAGGATATAAAAGAGGCAGTGGTAATTGCCCGGGAGGATAAAACCGGCGATAAATATTTATGCGCTTATTTGGTACCCCATCAAACGAATATCCCGAAGGGAGAGGACTTATCGGCGTATTTATCCCGGACCTTACCCGGCTATATGATCCCTTTGCATTTTCTAGCCGTAGAGAAAATACCGTTGAATGCCAATGGTAAAGTAGACCGCAAAGCGCTGCCCCGTCCCGGCTCCCTGGAAACCCGTGAAAATTATACAGCCCCCAATGATGAAATGGAAGAGAAATTAGTGGAATTATGGGCATTGGTATTGGGTATTGAAAAGGACAAAATAGGCATCGATGATCATTTTATCCGGTTGGGTGGGCATTCGTTAAAAATAGTTTTATTGGCCGCACGTATTCATAAGGAATTTAATGTTATGATAGCGATATCCAAATTTTTTGAAATATCGACCGTCCGAACTTTAGCGCAATATATAAGAACTGCGGTCTCGGTTAAGTATAGCGACATTGATCCCGTAGAAAAGAAAGATTATTACCCAATGGCGCCAGCCCAAAAACGAATGTATATTCTCCAGGAAATAAATCCGGGAACCATCAACTATAATATGCCCCTTTTCACAACACTGGAAGGACCGTTGGAAAAAATAAAACTTGAAAACGCCTTCAAGGAATTAATCTACCGGCATGAAAGCTTGAGAACTTCATTTCACATGATGGAGAGTAAAGCGGTGCAAAGGATACATGATGAAGTAAATTTTGAGGTCGAATATTATGAAACAGGGGCTGAGGAAATTATAAAAAATTTCATCAGGCCTTTCGATTTATCGCAAGCGCCTTTTTTACGAGTGCGCTTATTAAAAAAAGAGAAGGAAAATCATTTACTGTTGGTGGATATGCACCATTCTATATCGGATGGTAGATCGCTCGACATATTCCTGGCTGAGCTCTTTGCCTTGTATCGCGGAGAAAAAATGCAGGAACTGAGACTCCAATACAAAGATTTTTCTGAATGGTTGGACAAACCGGCAATTTTGGATGAATTGAGGAAACAAGAAGCGTACTGGTTAAACCGGCTCGCAGGAGACCTCCCGGTACTGAAACTGCCTTCGGATTATCCCAGACCAAACGAAAAAACCTTTGCCGGCGCTTTTATTAATTTCGAAATACCATGGGAAACCGGGGTAAAATTAAGGACATTGGCGAAAGCAGAAGAAGCGACCATGTTTATGGTCATTCTTACCGTATTTAGTATCCTCCTTTTTAAATTGTGCCGCCAGGAGGATATTGCCCTGGGAACATTGGTGGCAGGCCGTAGGCACGTGGGGCTGGCATATGTTATCGGTATGTTTGTAAATACGTTAGTCCTTAGAATTCATCCTGGTAATGATAAAACATTTAAAGAATTTCTAAGGGAAGCGAAAAAAACGACATTGGAAGCCTTCGATAACCAGGATTACCCCTTTGACGATCTTGTAGAAAAATTGGGAGTAAAAAGAGAAGCAGCCCGGAATCCCGTTTTTGATGTATTGTTCCTATTTAATTCAAAAAGTGCAAATGATGAAAATAGCTTAGAAATACCCGGATTAAAAATAAAACCCTTAGAAGATAAAAATTTCCAGGCAAAGTTTGATTTACTTTTTACCGGCAAGGAGAGAGGAGAAAAAGAAAACCTGTTTTTTAGCATCGAATACAGCACCGAACTTTTTAAAAAAGAGAAGATCGAAAGATTAATAAGCTATTTTAAGGATATTATTTCAGCGGTAGAGAAAAATGAATTCGGTGCATTGAAAGATATCGGGATAGCTCATGACCTGGCGTCTGCAGCGTCGGATTTGTATCGCATAGAGGAAAATTATTGGCTGCAGGTCAAAGTGTGAAAGAAAGGAAGTACTGGTTGAATAAATTAGCGGGGGAATTAGTAAAGACTCATTTCCCCTATGATTATAGAAAAAAAAGAATGAATAAGAAAAACACCGTAATGGAATCGGTAAAAAACGTAACATTCAGGTTTCCCGGTCCCCTCTACGCAAAAATGATGAAATTAAGCGGCGGCGCCGATGTGAAACTGCATATGATCCTGGTAACAGGAATGTTCGTACTTTTGCATAAATATACCGGCAATAACGATATTATGATCGGGTCGCCGATATTCAAACAGGAGATCGAAGGCGAGTTTATTAATATTGTGCTTGTGTTCAGGAACGAAACGGCAGCCTATATGAGTTTCAAAGAATTGCTGCAGGAAGTGAGAAACACAATTATCGAGGCCGATGAGAATCAAAATTATCCCCTGGAAGTATTGTCGGAAGAGCTGAATATGCCGGTTATAGGGGATGAATTTCCTTTATTCGATATGGTACTTTTATTGGAAAACTTGCATAACAAAAATTATCTCCAGGGAATCTGCTATAATATGTTGTTTTCTTTTTCCAGGACGGTTGACCATATTGAAGGGGTTGTCGAATATAATTCACTGTTGTACCGGGAGGATACGGTCGGGCGAATTGTCGATCATTATCTACATATATTGGACCAGGCGCTTACAGGCATCGATTTACCCCTATATGACCTGGACTTATTGTCGGACCGGGAGAGACAGCAATTGGTGTGCGATTTTAATAATACGGAAGCCGATTACCCCAGGGATAAACTTCTTCACCGGTTATTCGAGGCGCAGGTAGAACGAACCCCCGATAAAATTGTCGTGGTAGGGGAGAGCCTGGAGTTAGACGTTTTTATGCCGCTGACGTACGGGGAGTTGAACACTCGTGCCGACCAGTTGGCCCAGGCGCTTCGGGAAAAGGGAGTGGAACCGGATACTATTGTGGCCCTCATGGTGGAACCATCGATTGAAATGATGATAAGCATTTTAGGGATACTAAAATCCGGCGGCGCTTATTTGCCAATCGATCCGGAGTACCCGCAAGAACGGATCGATTATATATTAAAAGACAGTAGCGCTAAAATTTTATTAACTGCTAATGAAATAGCTTCTCTTTCCACAGAATGCCTTTTTAATTCTCATCATTCATCATTCATCATTCATCATTCAAATCAGCTTTCTTACCTCATCTTCGATGTCTTTGTGGAAGAGGTTTTCCCTGTTTTGTCGAAAGGAGGAAGGCTTGTTATTCCTGGTCGGACTGAAATCGTGGAGATCGAAAATTTATCGCTGTTGATTGCTGAATACCGTGTTACCATGATTGATTGCACGCCTTTGTTGTTGAATGAATTCGATAAATTTCATGCCGACGCCGGCGGCGCGGCATTGGAATCCGTTCGTACTTTTATTAGTGGTGGCGATGTTTTAAAACCGAGGTATGTAGAGCACCTGATAAAAACCGGTAGGGTTTATAATACCTACGGCCCCACCGAGAGTACTGTATGCGCCGCTTATTATCATTATACCGGCGTCGACGACGATTTATCGGCTATACCCATCGGAAAACCCATATCAAATTACAAAATTTATATCCTGGATGAACATCGCAAGCCTGCGCCCATCGGCGTGGCCGGTGAGTTATGTGTATCAGGCCCCGGTGTTGTGCGGGGTTATCTAAACCGGCCCGAATTAACTTCAGAAAAATTCATCGATCTTCATCATTCATCATTCGATCTTCCACGCATTCATCATTTAAAGTTATATTGCACCGGCGACCTGGCGCGTTGGCTTCCGGATGGGAATATCGAGTACCTGGGCAGGATCGATTTGCAGGTAAAGATCAGGGGGTACCGGATCGAATTGAGAGAAATCGAAGCGCAATTAGCGAAACATGAACTGGTAGATACCGCAGTGGTCATCGACCGACAGGAAGAGGACGGCGACAAGTATTTGTGTGCTTATATTGTTTCCAGGGAACCTTTCGATCTTTCGACGCTCAGGAATTATCTTTTGCAGAGGTTGCCGGAATATATGATCCCCGCATTTTTTACACCGGTGGACCAAATTCCCGTCACCCCCAACGGTAAAGTGGATCGAAAAGCGTTACCCGCGGTAAAGGTAACGGCAAGCAAAACCTATATCGCACCTGGCAATAAAATCGAAGAAAAGCTGGTGGAAATATGGGCCGAAATATTGAATTTGAACAGGGAAGCGATTAGTGTAGAGAGCGATTTCTTCGAGTTGGGCGGGCATTCGTTAAAAGCCACTGTACTGGCATCGAGAATTCATAAAGAACTGGGTATAAAGTTACCGGTGCTGGAAATATTCAGGAACCAGACCATAAGAAAGTTGTCCCAACATATCAGCCTAACCACACTGGCAGAGAACAGGTTTGTCGGCATAGAGCCTGCTGAAAAAAAAGAATATTACGTATTATCATCTGTCCAGAGGCGGATGTATTTTATATTCCAATTGGAGGAAGATA
Source organism: Candidatus Aminicenantota bacterium (assembly GCA_026393835.1). Taxonomy (GTDB): domain Bacteria; phylum Acidobacteriota; class Aminicenantia; order UBA2199; family UBA2199; genus JAKAGC01. Next base: position 15,331 of record JAPKZK010000194.1, read on the forward strand.
CTACGGTTTACAATATACCCGATATTATTCCACTGGAAGAAGAGGTGGATAAGGAACGGTTGGAACAAACCTTCAATCATCTGATCAGGCGGCATGAAAGTTTTCGCACCTCGTTTCAATTGATCGACCAGGAACCGGTACAGAGGGTCCATGAGGAGGTAGAATTTAAAATCGAAATATTAGGGGTTAGGGACCAGGGGTTAGGGGCCAGTGCTTTCATTCGACCATTCGACCTTTCCCGTGCACCGCTGCTGCGGGTGGGGTTGATAAAAAGAGGAGAAAGGAACTATCTCTTACTGGTGGATATCCACCACATCATCATGGATGCAGTATCCATGGATGTGTTAAAGGGAGAGTTCGAGAAATTATATGCAGGGGAGCGGGGGCTATTACCTATGTTGAACCTGCAGTACAAGGACTATTCCCAATGGCAGCAGAGTGAACTGGAAAGGGGGGCGTTCAAGGCCCAGGAAAAGTTCTGGTTGGAGAATATTGCCGGGGAACTTCCGGTCCTGCGATTACCCCTTGATTTCCCCAGGCCGTTGGCGCAGAGTTTTGCAGGTAATACCAGGGACTTCCCAATTGAAGAAGAAAAGGCGCAGCGTTTAAAAAAGCTGGTGATTCAATCCGGCTCCACCCTTTATATCACGCTCCTTGCTGTTTTCAACCTGTTGCTTTTCAAACTCAGCGGCCAGGAAGATATCATCGTGGGGACCGTTATGGCGGCCCGTCGACATGCCGACCTACAAAATATCATCGGGATGTTTGTCAATACACTGGTTATGAGGAATTTTCCCAACGCTGAAAAGTCTTTCCGAGAATTCCTGGAAGAAGTCAAACAAAGAACCCTTGCAGTTTATGAAAACCAGGATTACCCTTTTGAAGAATTGGTGGAGAAAGTAGCGGTCAACAGGGATATCGGTAGGAACCCTATTTTCGACGTCGTTTATTCATTACAAAACCTGCCGGAACAGTGGAATGTGACGGAATACGCCACTTATGGGTATGAGAGCAGTGTTGCAAAATTCGATATGACTTTATCTGCTGTAGAGATCGGTGAAAAATTTTCTTTTTCGCTGGAGTATTGTACCCTGCTGTTTAAAGAGGAAACGATCGCGCGATTTATCGGTTATTTTAAGAATATAATCTGTTCTATTATTGAAAATCCTTCCCAGCGGATAAACGATGTAGAGATATTGAGTGAAGTGGAGAAACGTCAGCTCCTGGTGGATTTTAACGGCGCCAATGAACAGTATCCCGGCGATAAAACCATCCCCCAATTATTCCAGGAGCAGGTAGAATGTGCGCCGGATCGTATTGCGGTTTTTGGTTCAACCGTAGAGACGTTGCGCGCAACGTCTCTACAAATAACCTACCGCCAATTGAATGAGCAATCCGGTCGATTGGCCGGGTTATTAACAGGAAAAGACGTCCTGGCAGATAATATTATAGGTCTAATGGTAGACCGTTCCATAGAAACGATAATCGGTATCATGGGCATATTAAAGTCCGGGGGCGCCTATTTACCTATCGATCCGAGTTACCCCCAGGAAAGAATCGATTATATGTTGAAAGATAGTGGGGCCAAATTGTTGGTTACCGCCAACAATTTAGAAGGTGAGAAGGTGAGAAGGTGGGAAGGTGAGAAAGTTCTTTTAGAAGAAATCTTCAATTCCCCAGGAAGTTCTTCTTACCCTCTTACCTTCTCACCCTCTTACCTTCTTAATTCTTCAAATCTCGCTTATATCATTTACACTTCCGGTTCCACCGGCAGGCCAAAAGGCGTCATGGTGGAACACCGGAATGTAATCAATCTTGTATATGGATTAAGAGAGAGAATTTATTCAAAATACAGCCGGAATCTCGATGTGGCCCTGGTTGCTCCCTTTATATTCGATGCCTCTGTAAAACAGGTATTCGGAGCACTGCTGCTTGGTTATAGTTTATACATCGTACCTGGGGATATCCGTTTTGACGGCGAGAAACTGTTTGAATATTACATGAAATACGCCATCGATATTTCCGATGGCACTCCGACGCATCTCCGTTTGCTCCTGGAATGCAGGAGCGGGAATAACCTGCGATTGAATATAAAGCGTTTTCTAATTGGCGGTGAACCGTTAACCTGGAATATAGTAGAAAAATTATTTGCACATTTAGAAACTCACTTATTGAAGATTACAAATGTTTATGGGCCTACGGAATGTTGTGTGGACACTACATCCTATGAGATTTCAATAGAAAATATCGGGTTATATACGAATTTGCCCATTGGAGTTCCGATGCCGAATCAGCAGGTATATATCGTGGGCAAGGCCGGTAGTTTGCAGCCCTTAGGCGTCCCCGGTGAATTGTGTATCGGGGGAAATAGTGTTGCCCGGGGTTATTTAAACAACCCGGAATTAACGGCAGAGAGATTTAACAGAAATGTCATTAGTCAATTGTCATTTGTCATTAGTAGTCCTTCTAATCTTCCCAATGACCAATGTCTAATGACCAATGACTGTTTTTATCGCACCGGCGATCTGGCGCGGTGGTTAGAAGATGGGAACATCGAGTTCCTGGGCCGCATCGATCAACAGGTAAAAATCCGGGGGTTCAGGATCGAGGTAGAGGAAATAGAAAATAATATGTTGAGACACCCGGGGGTAAAAGAAGTAAAAGTGCTGGATAAGACTGATAACAAAGGCGATAAATATTTATGTGCTTATATTGTCCCCGAGCGCTTGATCACCGGGGTTGAATTTAAGGAATATTTATCAGGTCGTTTACCGGGATATATGATTCCCACATCTTTTGTATTACTTGACCGAATTCCCCTGACCATTAATGGGAAAGTAGAGAGGAAAGCGTTTCCGGAACCCGAAATTACGCCGGGAGAGGAATATATCGCGCCGGGAAATGAAATAGAAGAACAAATTGCGGCCATTTGGTCCGAGGTTTTAGGAATAGAGAAAAGTAAGCTAAGCGTGAACGCCAACTTCTTCGATGCGGGTGGACACTCATTAAAAATGATGATAATGGTTGCCAGGATACACAAAGTACTTAATTTGAAATTGGAATTAATGCAAATTTTTCAGAACCCTACTATAAGAGGTATCGCTTCACTAATTGAAGCCCTCCTATGGGTAAATGATCAAGAACCGGGCAGCGATATTAATGGAGAACACGAAAGCGAAGAGACAATTATATGAATACAGGAGACAAAGTGGAAAAAATATTAGCCGGGTTAAATGATATCGGTGTGAAACAATTTGAAGAAGAGATGCCTATTTTGAACCTTCACACGGATTATCCCAGGTCCTTGATGCAAAGTTACGAAGCGAACCGGGTGAAATTTGAACTGGGCCGGGAAGAAACATTATTATTAAGCACGCTGGCAACGGAGCAAGGAATAACCCAGTACATTATTTTGCTGGCCGTATGCAGCATCTGGTTAACAAAGCTAAGCGGCCAGGAAGATATCGTCATCGGAATCCCAATCGCCGGTAGGGGGCATGATGTACCGCACGACCTCATCGGCATGTTTGAAAATACCCTGGCATTACGAAATTTCCCGGCGGCAGAGAAAACGGTTACAGATTTTTTAAAGGAGGTAAACGAGAGGACTTTAGCGGCTTTCCAGGAACAAGATTACGCGTTCGCGGACACGTTGGAAAAATTCGCCCTGCATAAGGATGTTTCCCGGAACCCCCTATTCGATTTGAATTTAGAGTTCTTTGAAAACAATGATCGATTGGTTTTCAGCCTGCAATACAGTACGAAATTGTTTAAAGAGGAAACCGCCCGGCGTTTTGCCGGGTATTTTAAAAATATCATAAATTCCATAACAGGGAATCCCCGGATTCGTATATCCGCTGTCGAAATGATGGGAAAAGAAGAGAAGCAGAGAATGCTGGAGATAGCTACTGGAATTATAGAACCCTGCGATCTCCATGAGACTGTTCACGGGATGTTTGAAAAGGCGGCGTCGGAAAATGAAGCTAAAATTGCCCTTGTTTTTAGGGGCAGCCACATGTCTTACGGAAAGTTAAACCGTGCGTCGAACCAGTTGGCGCGAATCCTGCGAAACAAAGGCGTCGGACCGGATTGGGTTGTGGGCTTGATGGCGGAACGTTCTTTCCATTTGGTCATCGGCGTCCTGGGCATATTGAAAGCCGGCGGGGCGTTTTTGCCCATAGACCCGAAATTCCCGGGACAAAGAAAGCGCTATATGCTCCAGGACGGCAATGTAAAAATATTATTGACTTGCGCTGAAACAACGGGAGAAACCTTATATAACTCCTCGAATATCGAACAAGTCGATATAACAGACGACACTATTTACCGCGGGAATGCAGAAAACCTTGCCAATATTAATAAAGGCTCGGACCTATTGTACGTAATCTTTACATCGGGTTCCACCGGCAGACCCAAGGGCGTTATGCTGGCGCACACCAATCTTGTCAACTTGATAACGTTTCATTATAAGCACACCGACATCAATTGTGGTAAAGTGCTGCAATTTGTCACCATGAGCTTCGATGTATCTTATCAAGAAATATTCGCCGCACTCCTGGCCGGTGGGGAGCTATATTTGATCGTTGAGGAAACCCGCGTTAATATCCCGGTATTATTCGATATTATCGGGAAGAATAAGATCAAAACATTATTTTTACCCATGTCTTTCTTAAAAATGATCTTTAGCCAGGAAGGTTATATCGCCCGTTTTCCCGCTAGCGTGGGCCACATTGTAACCGCGGGAGAACAGGCGGTGGTGAATGAGCGCTTCGGGAAATATTTAAAAGAGAATAATATTTATTTTTATAACCATTATGGGCCGTCGGAAACGCATGTGATAACAACTTTTACCATGTACCCGTGGCAAGATACCCTGGAATTTCCACCGATAGGCAAACCCATCATGAATACCATAATATATATCCTGGATATCGGGGGACATTTGCAGCCGGTGGAGGTAACGGGAGAATTGGTTGCCGGCGGATTGCAGGTCGGTAGGGGATATATGAATAATGTCCAATTAACTTCGGAGAAATTTATTATGCCTTCGGCGACCAGGAACCCTTTTGAAAAAGGGTTCCTGGACTTCCCAAAACTTTTGTTCATTCATCACTCGCCGTGCTACCGTACCGGCGACCTAGCGCGGTGGCTGTCCGATGGGAATATCGAATTTTTGGGCAGGGTAGACCAGCAGGTCAAAATCAGGGGATTCAGGGTGGAATTGGGCGAAATAGAGAATGAACTCGTTAAGCACAAGGATATAAAAGATGCCGTCGTAATTCCAGGGGAGGATGAAACCGGTGATAAATATTTATGTGTCTATTACGTGCCCCATCATCCCAATATCGTGAAGGTAGAGGAATTAACCGCTTACTTATCGAGGTTCTTACCAGGCTATATGATTCCTTTGCATTTTTTAGCCCTGGAGAAAATACCGCTGACTGCCAGCGGTAAAGTAGACCGAAAAGCGCTGCCGCGCCCCGGTCAACTGGAAGCCGGAAGCATTTACGTCGCTCCCGGGAACAAAACTCAAGAGAAACTGGCGGAACTGTGGTCGCAGGTGTTGGGCGTGCGGCAAGAGAAAATAGGCATCGATGACCATTTTTTCCAGGTGGGGGGGCAATCGTTAAAAGCCGCCATGCTGATTTCCAAAATCCACAGTACATTTAATGTGAGCCTCCCCCTGGTTGAATTTTTCGAAAGCCCCACCATCAGGGCCCAGGCCCGGTATATAAAAGAAGCTGAGTTGACCCGGTACGCCCCCATCGAAGCGGTGGAAAAAAAAGAATATTATGACCTCTCCCCTGCCCAAAAACGGTTGTTCATCATGCACCAGATGGAAGCCCCATACAACATGGGCAACGCCTGGGAAATAAAGGGCCGATTAGATAAGAACCGACTGGCAGCGACGTTCCAACAGTTGATCCACAGGCATGAAAGCCTGAGAACATCGTTCCTTACCGTGGAAAATGAACCGGCCCAAAAGATATACAGCGATGTTGACTTTAAAATCGAGGTTTATGATTTAGGGGGCGGGGATCAGGGCGTAAAGATTAGCGCTTTCTTTCGACCTTTCGATTTATCTTGTGCGCCGCTGCTGCGGGCTGGATTGATCAGGACTGGAGAAAATGAGCATATTTTCATGGTGGATATTCATCATATCGTTTCGGACGGACTTTCGCTGGGAATTTTTATAAAAGAATTTATGGCGCTGTACCAGGGCCGGGGCCTACCCCCATTACGGTTGCAGTACAAAGATTACTGCCAATGGTGGAAACAGCAACAGCAGCAACGCATACTGGAAAAACAAGAAGAATACTGGTTGAAGTTATTCGAGACCGAAATACCGGTATTGGAGCTTCCCTATGACTATCCCAGGCCCTCTTTACAGGGTTTCGAGGGCCGCACGATATTTTTCCACCTGGACGTGGAGGAAACAGGGGCGCTGAAACGTTTCGTGTCCGGCGAAAAAAACGCTCCCACCCTTTACATGGCGCTGCTGGCCTTATTCAATATACTGCTGGCAAAATTGAGCGGGAATGAAGACATTGCCGTCGGCACTCCTGTTCACGGCAGGAAACACATGGATTTGCACTCGATTATCGGGATGTTTGTGGGGACATTGGCCATGAGATTCTTCCCCGTCCCTGAAAAAACCATTGCGCAGTTTATCCGGGAAGTAAAGGAACTCTCGTTGGCCGCCTTTGAGAACCAGGACCATCCATTTGAAGAACTTGTGGAAAAAGTCCTGGAAAACAGGGATCGCGGCCGTAACCCTTTGTTTGATGTCATGTTTGCCGTTCAGGACAGTGAAATATTCCCGGGCTTTGAACTTGAAGGTTTAAGCGTGAAACCCTATAAACATGACAGTGGGACCTCATATTTCGACCTTTTCTGGGAGGTCATCGAAGGTGGGGGCGCATTGACCTTTGCCCTCAATTACTGCGCAAAACTATTTAAAGAAGAGACATTAAAACGATTTTTCACTTATTTTAAGAAAATCGTTTACGCTGCTATCGAGAACCCGCTGGGGAAAATAGGAGAGATAGAGATCATAACAGGGGAAGAGAAGAGAGCAATATTGTATGATTTTAATGATACACAGGCCGGTTATCCGCGGGACAAAACCATCCACCGGATATTCCAGGAACAGGTGGAACGAGCGCCGGACCATATCGCCATCATAGGGGCAGCCCTCTCCCTCTGTGGTTGCCCTGTCTCTGTGACTTACCGCCAATTGAACGAACAATCCGGGCGATTAGCCTGGATGTTGATAGCAAAGGGCGTCCTGTTGGGCGAAATTATAGGCATAAAGATGGAGCGTTCCATCGAAAAAATTATGGGAATTTTAGGGATATTAAAAACTGGGGGCGCTTATTTATCACTCGATCCGGCGTACCCACGGGAAAGAATCGATTATATGTTGAAAGAAAGTGCAGCCAAAATCCTATTAACCGCAGCGGATTGCGCTTTTAATTTTCATCATTCATCATTCGATCTTCCACGCATTCATCATTCAAGCCACCTCGCTTATATCATCTACACTTCAGGTTCCACGGGAAGGCCCAAGGGCGTTATGGTGGAACACCGTAATGTGATCAGGTTGGTAAAAAATACAAATTATGTAGAATTCAAGGAAAATGACCGGCTTTTGCAGACCGGGGCTTTGGAGTTTGACGCTTCGACCTTTGAAATCTGGGGTTCATTACTGAACGGTATGACCCTGGTTATCCTGGCTAAAGATGATATATTAGACCCGGAACGATTGAAATCGATAATATGGAGACACGATATTTGCACCATGTGGCTGACCTCTCCCCTGTTTAATAGGATGGTGCAGTGGGATGTGGACATATTTGCGGGGCTTCGGAACCTATTGGTAGGTGGAGATATGTTGTCCCCCTCTCACATCGGCAGGGTACGCAATCGATTCCCCGGGTTAAAAATAATCAACGGGTATGGTCCCACCGAGAATACTACGTTTTCAACCACATACCGGATAGATAAGCAAAATACGAATCGAATACCTATTGGGAAGCCCATTGCAAATTCGACGGCGTATATATTGAACAGGACAAATAGGGTGACGCCGGTAGGAGTGGCAGGAGAGTTGTGTGTAGGAGGCGACGGTGTATCGCGGGGTTATTTGAACAACCCGGAATTGACGAGAGAAAAATTTATCGATTTTCATCATTCATCATTCGATCTTCCACGCATTCATCATTCAAAGTTATATCGCACCGGCGACCTGGCGCGGTGGTTGGTTGATGGAAATATAGAGTTCCTGGGCCGTATCGATCAGCAGGTAAAGATCAGGGGATTCAGGGTAGAATTGGGTGAAATAGAGAATGAACTCATAAATCACAAGGGCTTAAAAGAGGCAATGGTCATTCCACTGGAGGATGGAACCGGCGATAAGTATTTATGCGCTTATTACGTACCCAGTCACCCGAATAGCTTGAACGGGGAGGAATTAACCGCATATTTATCCCGGTTTTTACCCGGTTATATGGTTCCTTTGCATTTTTTAGCCATAGAGAAAATACCGCTGAATGCCAATGGTAAAGTAGACCGAAAAGCGCTGCCGCGTCCCGGTCCCCTCGAAGCCGGCAGCAATTACAACGCTCCCCGGGATCAAATGGAAGAAAAATTGGTAGAGTTGTGGTCGCTGGTGTTGGGCGTCGAGCAGGGGAAAATAGGCATCGATCATAATTTCTTCCACCTGGGGGGGCAATCGTTAAAATTATTTATGTTGACCGCCATGATTCACAAGGAATTCGAAGTCAAGGCCCCCATGTCGAAGTTTTTTGAAATTTCTTCTATCAGGGGCCAGGCCCAATACATAAAGACTGCGGCCCCGGATAAGTACACCGCCATCGATCCCGTGGAAAAGAAAGATTATTATCCGATGTCCCCAGCCCAAAAACGAATGTATATTCTCCAGGTGATAAACCCCGACAGTACCAACTATAATATGCCGCTGTTCACGACGTTGGAAGGGCCCCTGAAAAAAGCAAGGCTGGAGAACGCCTTCAGGGAATTAATCCACCGGCATGAAAGCCTGAGAACCTCGTTTCACCTGGTGAAAAGTAGGCCGGTGCAAAGGGTATGGAATAAAGTGAATTTAGAGATCAAATATGATGAGGGACCCGCAGCGGCGGAAATAATAAAGAATTTCATAAGGCCCTTCGATTTATCACGTGCGCCGATTTTACGGGTGGGATTAATAAAAACAGGAGAGGAAAACCATGTGCTGTTGGTGGATATGCACCACACCATATCGGATGGTAAGTCGCTCCGTATATTCCTTGCGGAACTCCTGGCGTTATATTGGGGAAAAAAGCTGCCGGAACTGCGACTGCAATATAAAGATTTTTCTGAATGGTTAGAAAACCCGGTTATTTCAGACGAGTTGAGGAAACATGAAATGTATTGGTTAAACCGGCTTGCAGACCTCCCGGTACTGAAACTGCCTACCGATTATCCCAGGCCGGAGATAAAAAATTTTGACGGCGCTTTGGTCACTTTCGAGATTCCCCGGGACACGGCGGAAAAACTAAGGGCGCTGGCGCAAAGAGAAGAAGTTACTATGTTTATGGTTGTTCTCACCATATTTAATATCCTACTTTTTAAACTGGGCCGCCAGGAGGATATTATCGTGGGAACATTGGTGGCCGGCCGAACTCACCCAGACCTGGAATATATTATCGGTATGTTTGTAAATACGTTGGTACTAAGAAACTACCCCGGAGACGATAAAAACTTTAATGAATTTCTAAAGGAAGTGAAAATAAGAACGTTGGAAGCGTTCGACTACCAGGATTACCCGTTTGACGACCTGGTGGCGAAATTAGGAGTAAAAAGAGACGCGGCCCGGAACCCCCTGTTCGATGTGTTGTTCTTATTCGATTCATTAAGTACAAATGAACAAAACAAAATAGAAATACCCGGCTTAAAAATAAAACCCTATGAAGAGGGTGCTTTCCAGGCCAAGTTCGATTTGCTTTTTACCGGCAAGGACAGCGGGGAAAGCGGAAATCTATTTTTTACCGTCAAATACAGCACGGAACTCTTCAAAAAAGAGACGATCGAAAGATTTATAAACTATTTTAAGGAGATCGTTTCGGTTGTAATAGAAAATGAAGCTATGGCATTGAAAGATATCGGGATTACTCATGGCCTGGCGGTGGTGGCGCCCGATTTGAATCTCAGAGAGGAAAGCGGGTTCAATTTTTAAAATAGGAGAATCGAAATGGGAATTAAAAGCTCACAGGATAAATTAGCACTGGCTGCCGATCAGAACGTGAAAGAAAGGGAGTACTGGTTGAATAAATTGACCGGGGAGTTGGAAAAAAGTCATTTTCCTTATGATTATAGTGATATTCGGCAGGAGAAGATGAAAAGCGGGATGGAACCGGGAAAAAATTTAAGATTCATGTTTCCTGGTCCCCTCTATGCAAAAATTATGAAATTATGCGGTGGAACCGATGTGAAACTCCATATGATCCTGGTAACAGGAATGTTCATACTTTTGCATAAGTATACCGGCAATACAGATATTATGATCGGATCGCCAATATTGAAACAGGAGATCGAAGGCGAGTTTATCAATACTGTCCTGGTATTCAGGAATGAAATTTCAGTCCAAATGAGTTTTAAAGAATTGCTGCTGGAAGTTAGAAGGACAATTATCGAAGCCAATGAAAATCAAAACTACCCGCTGGAGGTATTATTGGAAGAACTGGGTCTGCCGGCTACCGGGGATAAATGTCCATTATTCGATACAATGCTTTTATTTGAGAATTTCCATGATAAGCGGTATATCCGGGATATTAATTATAATATGCTGTTTTCCTTTTCCAGGCTTAGCGATAGTATTGAAGGAGTGGTGGAGTATGATGCCGGCTTGTATCGTGAAAATACTGTCGCTCAAATTATAGGTCATTACCTGCGTGTATTGGAACAGGGTGTTGGGGATGTCGAATCGCCCGTATCTCAAATAGAGATATTGTCTGAACAGGAAAAAAGACAATTGCTTGATGAGTTTAATGATAACGAATCTAAGTACCCGCTGGGAAAACTTCTTCACCGGTTATTCGAGGCGCAGGCGGAGCGAACACCGGGTAGTATTGCCGTGATAGGGGAAAGCCTGGAATTAAATGTTTTTATGCCGCTGACGTACGGGGAGTTGAATACTCGCGCCGACAGGTTGGCCCAGGCGCTTCGGGAAAAGGGAGTGGAACCGGATACTATTGTGGCCCTCATGGTGGAATCGTCCATTGAAATGATGATAAGCATTTTAGGGATACTAAAGTCGGGCGGCGCGTACTTGCCAATCGATCCGGATTACCCACAAGAACGCATCGATTATATATTAAAAGACAGTAGCGCTAAAATTTTATTAACTGCTAATGAAATAGCTTCTCTTTCCACAGAATGCCTTTTTAATTCTCATCATTCATCATTCATCATTCATCATTCAAATCAGCTTTCTTACCTCATC